>JBJTNI010000001.1:0-95949 GCA_046073985.1 Flavobacteriales bacterium
GATATTGATTTTGAAGCGACGAATTTGGTATTCCCAACACGTTCTAACTCTGCCAATAAGCTTGATTTAACTGTTTACCATTCCTTGTTTTATAAGAAGCCTCGCAAGGCTGGAACTATTTGGTTTTTACACCTAGATATCCTCAACGAGCCATGGGGAGTGCATTATTCTGTGCATCAAATCATCGACAAGCGCTGTTATTACGTGACGCTTCAAATGGGCTTCAAGGAAGAACACCGCATTGAGTACATGATGCGCAAGATTTACTGTAAAATGATTGAAAAAGGGGAGCTCAGCGGCCAAAGTGTTTTTCAGAGTGTACGCGGAAAGCTTGATCAAGTCGATTTCAAATTCATTGTACTCAATTCAAGAGTTGCCATGGATAATCAACTCACTCCGTTTGAAAAGTTGTGTGTGAAGTCTTATCGTTTTGTGAAGTCAACAGGCTTGAGCCCTGCAGAAGATTTCGGACTGGATAAAACCAATGTTGTGGTTGATTACATTCCGATTACCGTCGCAAACCAAGTGGATCAAGAACTCATCGAAGACTTCGAGAACTATTCTCAAAAAATTTAAGCCTTACGAGACTTCAAAATAGTTGAGGTCTTTGCCAAACGTTTCTTTTAACTGACTCAGGCTATAAAGGGCTAGGCTCATAAATAGGAGTCCGGTGAGCATAGCGGACAAACCTTCGTTCCAGTGAAAAGCACCAAATAGCGCGAAAACCAGCATGACTAAATTTACCGAACCGCGCACAAAATTAGGTATGGTATTAGCTGTTGTTGATCGGATATTGGTACCAAATTGCTCTGCGGCAATCGTGACAAAAATAGCCCAATAACCGGTGCCTGCACCTAATAGAAAACACATGAAATAATAGGTGCTTGCACTGATGTTGTATTGCGGAACAATGCCCAAAAATACAAATGTGATCGCCAAAGAAAACAAGAGGTAAAGGCGCACAACTTTTTTTCTGCTTTTGAGCCATTGACTCAGAAAACCAGCAAGAAGGTCGCCGGCGCTGAGGCCTAAATAACAATACATGACAGCCTTGCCATTTGAAATATCGTAAACACCGAGTAAGGGCCCGAAATTATCTGCTGAATTCATCACCAACAAACCAACGGTGTACCAAATTGGGATGCCAATACTGATGCAATGGAGGTATTTGATGAGGTTTTCTTTTTTTGCGAAAATGAGCTTAAGTTGACCTTTGCGAATATTGGTATTGGTTTGCATTTCCGAGAAAAAACCAGACTCCAGTGCGCCAACACGCAAGAACAAGAGTAGCAAGCCCATGCTACCGCCAATCAAATAGACGACCTGCCAATTTTCAGGTTGCCAACCGCTGAGTTTAGCAATGAATGCGCCAAGAACCTGGCCTTCTGCACCAACTAATGAGGCTGCTACGGCACCTAGTGCACCAAAAGTAACGACAATCATGGTGCCATATCCACGAGTTTCTTTGGGCATAAGTTCGCTAATGAGTGTAATACCAGCTCCTAGCTCTCCGGCTAGCCCTATACCTGCAATCAAACGAATGGCCGTATAACTCTGGATATCAGTGACAAAAGCATTGAGAATGTTGGCCAAAGAGTAGAGTAGGATAGACCCAAAAAGTACTTTCAAGCGCCCTCTTTTATCACCAAGAACGCCCCAAAGAAGCCCGCCCAATAGCATGCCTAACATTTGTACATTGAATAAGTATTTTCCTGTCGAGGCACGCAAAGCATCGGTGGCATTAGGCATAATTGTTGCTAAACTTTCAGCCTTGACAACGCCAAATAGCACGAGGTCATAGATGTCGACAAAGTAGCCCAAAGCTGCTATAATAATGAGAAACAGAACCTTGCGTTGCTGAGGCATAGAGCGGAATTTAAATTTAAAAATCGTCCAATAATACGTAATTTTAAAGAAAAATCAAGATGGTACATCACATCGGACTCCAAAGTTCTATTTTAGGCCAATACCTCTCTGAAATCAGGGCGGTTGGTGTACAAGACGACCGCTTGCGTTTTCGGCATAACTTAGCTAGAATTGCTGAAATTCTGAGTTACGAAATGTCAAAAACACTACCATCAATTACCAAAGATGTGCAAACACCGCTGGGCATTGCCCAAGTGCCGCTGCTAGCCGAGCAGCCTGTGCTTTTCACTATTTTACGCGCCGGCTTAGCCATGCACGATGGGGTTTTGCGCACTTTTGATCATGCTGATAGCGCCTACATTTCTGCTTACCGTAAACACAGCTCACCCGAAGACTTCGAAATAGAAGTAGAATACATGGCGGTTCCTGATATCGATCGCAAAATTTGGATCATCTCTGACCCCATGTTGGCTACAGGCAGTTCAATGGTTGCGGTTTATCAGGCGCTCAGAAAACAGGGCGCCCCGAGTCAGATCCATATCCTGAGCGCCATTGCAACGCCAGATGCCCTTGAGTTTGTGCGTGCAAAATTACCGAGCTCGACCCAAATTTGGGTTGGCGCCATTGATGCCGAACTTACGGCGAAATCTTATATCGTTCCCGGCTTAGGAGATGCCGGTGACCTCGCATTCGGCATTAAACAATAAGGAAAATCAACATGAACTGGATCGGATTCTGGAGTATCTTTTTTTTAGCCATGGTTAAATTCATGGTGTCTACCTTGCCAGGCAAAGGCTTTGAAATGGCCTTTCAACATACTTGGTTGGCATCTTTTTTAGGCGCTTCAACTGCCTCAGCGGTTTTTTATTTTGGTAGTGAAATTGTAATGCGCATGATACATCGTCGCCGGATTATCAAAAAGGAAGCAGCCTTAGCTGCGGGGCAAACGCCAATCAATTATCACAAAGTAACCCGCACCAAGAAATTCATCGTGAACATCAAACACCGCTTTGGTTTTTATGGAATTACGCTTTTTGCACCGCTCCTTTTTTCTGTACCAATTGGCAGCTACGTAGCTGCTAAGTTTTATGGGAAGTACCGATCGACTTTTGGTTTTGTACTAATCGGTCTGGCTTTCAATGCTTTTATACTGACGCTCATTAGTTATGCCCTTTTCTAACGTGCATCTTTTTTTTGACCTCGATCGCACCCTCTGGGATTTCGATCGAAATTCAGAAAATGCCCTCAAGCAAATTTTTGCTGAGGAAGAGTTGGAGGCCCGCATTGGTGGTTTTGAGCATTTTCATCAGCAATATGTTTATCAAAATGCACATCTCTGGAAGCTTTATGGTAAAGGAAAAATCAAAAAAGACGACCTCCGTTACGAGCGTTTTCGCGTAACACTCAAGCATTTTAAACTCCAAGATGAGGCGTTGGTCAGGCGCTTGTCCGATGCCTACGTGCAAATTTCGCCGCTGCAAACAGCCTTGTTCCCGGCAGCCATAGAAACCCTACAAGAGCTTCAGCAGATGGGCTATAACTTGCATATCATTACCAATGGTTTTCAGGAAGTTCAGTTTATCAAACTTGAAAATTGCGGTCTCCGTGCTTTTTTTGATGTGATTGTCTGCTCGGAATTTGTAGGTAAAAATAAACCAGAGCCTGCTATTTTTAATTACGCCATGAATCAAGCAGGCGCTAAACCTGCGCAAGCCATCATGATTGGAGATGATTACCATGTCGATGTAGCTGGTGCATTAAGGGCAGGTATGCAAGCCGTTTGGTTTGATCCTAGCGGTAAAAATTCATATGGATACGAGCACACCATCAAACAGCTTACAGAACTGCTGACACTGGTGCCAAAATTGAGTTTACCCTACTAATTCTTGACGCGTTCTTTCATAAAGCACCATTCCTGTTGCGACGCCGACATTCAAGGAAGAAATAGCGCCTTTCATCGGAATTTTACAACTGATATCTGCCATATTGATGAGGTCTTGGGTGATGCCCGATTCTTCAGAACCCATAATGATAGCCACACTTCCTCTGAGATTGGTTTCGTGTAGCGGAACCAAAGCTTTTTCGGTACAAGCTACCAAACGTAGGCCTGATTGTTGAAGGTAAAACAAAGACTGCTTGAGTTGTTCTGTTTTGCAAATAGGCAAGCGGTTGAGTGCACCTGCAGAAGCTTTCATGGCATCTGCGGTTGCAAGGGCAGATCCTTTACTTGGGATCAAGATGGCATCGACACCCATGCATTCTGCGCTACGGATAATGGCTCCAAAATTTCGGACATCCGTGATGCGGTCAAGTACCAAAACACTTGGTTTTTTACCTTCCTCGAGCCACTGATCAATAAGCGGTTCAATTTCTTGGTAAGAAATCGGCGGAATCATGGCGATTACGCCTTGGTGATTACCGCTGGTTAAGGAGTCTAGTTTCTGGTTTGGGACGTATTGCAAAAAGTAGTTTTTGCCAGCAAGTGCTGCGCGTAATTCTTCAAAGAGTTCTTTATTGATGCCTTTTTGAATAAGAATTTTATTGAGCTCACGGCCAGCATGAACTGCTTCTAGGACAGCTCTGATACCAAAAATGATATCGGTGCGCTCTTTTCTGGTGTAGGTCTTTTCTTTACGATCTGAGCGCTCAGGACGCTCGTTTCTTGGATACTTGTTTTCCATTAGTGGATATTAATTTCGAGGTCAACGTTGCCCTCCAGGGTGTGTGCTACAGGGCATGCTTTGCCAGCTGCAATCACTTTTTTCTTGGTTGTTTCGTCCCAGTTGTTGCCACTGAGGTCGAGGTCTATGACAATTTTAGAGATCCGGCGAGGAGCCGTTGCCATGTGTTTTTCAACACTTGCTTCGGCAGCTTTGAATTCGATGCCGTTGCTCTGGCAATAGATGCCCATGATGGTCATGATGCACGACGCTAAAGACGTAGCAACGAGGTCGGTAGGAGAAAATGCTTCAGCCTTGCCGTGGTTGTCTAGGGGCGCATCTGTGATGATGGTTGTGCCTGATCCAAGGTGTTGGGCTTGTGTTCGGAGTTCGCCTAAATAACTAACACGGGCTGTTTTCATTTGGCAAAGTTAATGCTTCACCTCGATAAAACCGTGTTTTTCTACAGGTATATCTCCTTCAAAGACCGCTTTGATCATGTAGAAGTAGGTGCCTTCAGATACAATTTCTCCGTCGAAAGTCTTGCCATCCCAAACGCCAGCGGGGTCTGTATAACTATAAATGACATTGCCCCAACGATTTAAAATGGTACACTCAAAGCTACTGAGGCCACTGTATTCCACAAAGAACTGATGGTTACCGCTATTTGACGAGAGCACAATGACGTTTGGTGCAAAGATGTCACAAGGTTTAAAACCAATGGTTGCCGTATCTGAATAACTATAGCAGGCGTTGGCCACGGTGAAAATATAATTGCCAACATTAGAAATGAGGCGTGGTTCTTCGGTGCTGCCGTCTGACCAAGTGGCACTGATTACAGGCGTGTAAGATGGTTGGAGTGTCCAAGCAGAAAGCGTGGTGTCTTTTGCAGTATTGAGGTAATAAGGGTCTAAGGAAAAAGTGCTTCCCTGACAAATATTGGTATCTAGTAAGGTAAGATACATGTAGGGAGGAAATTCGATGGTGCCGGTCAGTAAAGTACCACAAGCGCTATCAAGGAAATAAAGTGTGTAAACACCAGCATAGTCTGTAGTGATACTTGGATTGATATCGTGGATATTGGAAAAATGCAATGCGGTATCCAGACAACTCCAGGTACCACCAAGGGCACTGATGGTTTGTGAGATTTGTGCGGCGTAGTCACAGCCAATGCTGTCGATATGAATATAGGGCTGAACATACAATTCAAGTTGAGCACTTGCACTGTGCTGACACACAGAATCGGTGAAAGTAAGCGTGTAGACCCCAGAATTATTGGCCGTAATCAAAGGATTGTTGGCATTGGCATTTGGGCTAAAACTCAGGTTATTTTGGGCACTGGTACTGGTGTAGGTCCAGGTGCCGCCCAGCGGAGCCACTTGCGTACCGCTAACTTGGTAATTCAATTGGCACAGCGCAGTGTCTGCAAAAATACTTGGGTTGATTGGTAAGGTCAGGATGCTACTTAATGTTTGTTGGCAAGTATTGTCTGTAAAAGATATAGTGTATGTCCCGGGTGCACTCAGGGTAATCAGTGGATTGAGGTTACTGGTACTGCTAAAGCTCACATTTGCAGATGATGCAGACCAGGTGCCGCCTGGTGCAACAGTACCGCTCACTTGGAAGGTATTTTGACACAGCAATTGGTCGTCAAAAATAGTGGCGGCGTTGGTGCCAAAAACAGTAAATGTTGTATCTGTACTGCACAAGCCTGCTGAATCGAGCAAGTTAATGGTGTAGGTACCCGCGACCAATGCATTGGTAAATTGGGCGTTTTGTGTAGGGTTAGTAAGCCCCCAACTAACCGTAGAATAAACTGCGGCATTCGGAATGGTAAGCGTCACGGATGTATCCGGCGGGCAAAATGCAAGCGGGCCCTGAAGATTGATAGGTAAAGGATTGATCACGGTGAAGGTGTCAGTGATGTGTTTGTAACAACCATTTTTGCTGACAGTAACGCCGTAAATCTGAGAATTGTTGATGGTATTGGTTGGCATGACCGTGAAGTCGTCCCAGAGGTAGCTGTCATAGGGCCCATTTGCTACACTCAGGTCAATACTTCCACATGCATTAACCGTAAGAAGGGCAGCAGAGTCAAGGTTATTGACAATGGTGTCGATGACGACCACAAAGGTGAGGGCTGTTACACCCGGAGTAGGGGCGTTGTTGTCAGTGGCAGTAACGGTGATGTTGTAGGTGCCCATTGTGGCAAGGCTTCCTACGGCTCTTAGTACAATATTTGCGGTGTTTCCTGGTGTATTGGAAATTTGTTGCAGCGTAGTAAGCCCACCGTTTGAGTACGTGATGCTGGTGCTTTGATTGATTTCAGGCGACAAGAAATTGATACTGAAATCTGCGGAATCGCCGAGCGCACAAATTTTAAATGTATCGCAAGATGCGATTCCTTCAGGGATTGGCGGGATGTTTCCGCCATTGGAAGCATCAAAAGCAAAACTTTTGAAGTCGAGCCAATCGATGCCATCAGGGTTTCCTAGAGCGCCGTCAAAGTCGTTACCTGGGTGATCAAAACGAGAGATTAAAAAGTAAGCCAGGCCATCGCCTTTGTTGGCCCCAGCAGTTGCAGGAACACCCCCAAATCCGTTGACTCCTTGAGAGGCATCGCCGGTAGTCCAGTCCATGTTTTGGTAGCAAAACGCAACATTACCACCATCGATAACAGGGTCTGAGCCATTGGTAATAATGAGCTGAAAAGTATTGAGTTTGTCACCGTGAAAAGCGTAGTAACCTACTGCGACCCAATTGACATAAACAGCTGTCGGCGTAATTTTGTAAAGCACTTGACCATTGCCATTTCGAGTGTCGACATCGCCCCAAAACGGAGCTACAATTCCGTTGCCAACAGAAGGAAAGGCCGTGGCAGAGAAGGTAGACATCGGGCCTGTGAAGGTCAGGTTTCCGTTGTTGTTAATGTAAATATTGTTGTAAGATTGGCCGTAAAGGTTGAAGGTGAATGGAATCGGGATGATACCAGTAGAGCCGTCGTCGTTGGGCTGCATGGCCAAGGTATAGGTGGAGTCTGGTTCGATGTAGCAGTCACAGGCGTTGGCTTTGTTGTAGCTCGCTGGTTTTACGCTTGCTACGGGCATTTGATAAGAAGTGTTGGCTTCAACGTTAACCGTTCCGAGTTGCCCAGATCCTTTGAGCTGTTGGTATAGAGGTGAGTCTGCAAGGACAGGCGTCTGTTGAGCAGTTGCGCTGAAGATTGCAAGACATGTAAAAAGACTGAGAAGGATGATTTTTTGCATAATTGAGGAGCTTTAGCCTGAACCACAAGACGTTGATTTACGATTTGTGGTTGCACGAATTTAACGTATTTTTAGCAAAAAATTGTAAATCCATGAAGAACCTACTTGTCTTTATGCTCCTTGTGAGCGGTTCATTGTTTGCTCAAAAGAAAACAACAACCCCAGAAAAGGTCCCTTTTGATGCCGGAACGGTATCTGGCCTTTCTTTTCGTTTATTGGGCCCAGCGCTTACTTCAGGTCGTGTGGCTGATATCGCAGTGCACCCTCAAAATAAAGACACATGGTATGTTGCGGCTGCGGCTGGGGGCCTATGGTTTACAAATAATCATGGCATTACCTTCGAGCCCATTTTCGACAACTATGGTTCTTACTCGTTGGCTTGCGTAACACTTGCACCAAGTAACCCGAATACGGTTTGGGTAGGTTCTGGAGAAAATAACAACCAGCGTTCTGCCTCCTATGGAGACGGAGTTTATAAGTCTGTAGACGGCGGAAAATCCTTTACAAACATGGGGCTCAAGACTTCAGAGCACATTGGTAAAATAATTGTGCATCCGACCAACGAAAATATCGTTTGGGTGGCTGCCTATGGGCCTCTCTGGAGTGCAGGTGGTGAGCGCGGTGTCTACAAAACTACAGATGGCGGCAAGACCTGGACACGCACTTTGTTTGTGTCAGACAACACCGGTATTTCCGACCTGATCATTGATCCGACTAATCCTGATATTTTAATTGCAGCAGCACACCAGCGTCGTCGTCATGAGTTTACTTATATTGGTGGTGGCCCAGAGTCCGGGCTTTATAAATCTACAGACGGCGGGCTTACCTGGAAAGAAATCAATGCTGGTTTGCCAAAAGGCGACATGGGACGCATCGGATTGGCCATCTCAACTGTTGATCCAAATTATGTCTATGCTATTGTTGAGGCACGTTACGACAAGGGCGGCGTATTTCGAAGTACCAACAAAGCAGAAAGTTGGGCTAAACAGGGCTCTTTTTCAACAAGTGGAAATTACTATCAAGAAATTTTTTGTGACCCAAAAGATGTCAATAAAGTTTTTGCCATGGACACCTATATGCATCACAGTACAGATGGCGGCAAATCATTTGTTCAGACCGGCGAGAAAAACAAACACGTCGATAACCATTGCATTTGGATCGATCCGCAAAACACCAATCATTGGTTAGTGGGTTGTGACGGCGGTTTGTATGAAACCTACAGCCATGCTAAAGAATGGAGCTTTTTTGGCAATTTGCCAATCATCCAATTTTACAAAGTTGCCACTGACAACGCCAAGCCATTTTACAATGTCTACGGTGGAACCCAAGACAACAATTCAATGGGCGGACCATCAGCAACCCAAAACGTTTCTGGCATTCTCAATACAGATTGGTTCATTACCAATGGGGGCGACGGTTTTGAGTCCGCTACAGATTGGTCAAATCCGAATATTACCTATGCCCAAGCACAATATGGTTGGTTGGTGCGCTATGACCGCGCTTCCGGAGAAAAAGTGCCGATTCAACCCATGCCAGCCCTCGGAGAGCCCGCTTATCGCTGGAATTGGGACGCACCACTTATAGTCTCGAAACACGATGCCAGCACTTTGTATTTTGCAGCTAATAAGCTCTTTAAAACAACTAATAAAGGAGATGACTGGCAAACCATCAGCCCAGATCTTACCCAACAAATTGACCGCAATGAAATAGAAGTAATGGGGCAGGTCTGGACCATCGATGCGGTTATGAAAAATGCATCCACCACCATTTACGGCAATGTTGTGGCGCTCGATGAATCGCCCCGCAAAAAAGGATTATTGTATGTAGGTACTGATGACGGCCTTATTCAAGTCAGCGAAAATGATGGCCAAAATTGGACCAAATACCAAACATTCCCGGGTATTCCACTCAATACGCGTGTCAATATGCTCACTGCCTCATTACACCAAGAAAATGTGGTTTATGCCTGTTTCAATGCGCAGCGCCAAGGCGATTTCAAGCCCTACTTATTGAAAAGCGCTGACAAAGGAAAAACTTGGGTCAGTATTGCCGGAAACTTACCAACACGCGGAACGGTTTATTGCCTCAAACAAGACCCCGTTCAAGAGAATTTACTGTTTGTCGGGACAGAATTTGGCGCTTATTTCAGCACAGATGGGGGTGTCAATTGGACCAAACTAAGTGGCTTGCCAACCGTTGCGGTCTATGACCTCGACATTCAAGAACGCGAAGTCGACCTCGTTGCAGCTACTTTTGGCCGTGGATTTTATGTCTTAGATAATTACAGTCCGTTGCGCAATTTGAGCAAAGAAAACCTTGATCAAAAAGCCTACCTTTTCCCAATCAAAGATGCGCTGCTTTACATCGAGGCAGACCCACTTGGTTTGGAAGGAACAGGTTTCCAGGGGCATAATTTGTGGTCTGCTCAGAATCCGAGCTTTGGCGCCACTTTTACATTACACGTAAAAGTTGTGCCTAAAGGTTTAAAAAGCACGCGTCAGCAAAAAGAAAAAGAACTTGAAAAAGAAGGAAAAGACGTGAGTTACCCAAGTTTTGAAGCGCTCAAAGCCGAGGAACTAGACGAAGAAGCTAAATTCATCTGGATTATTTCAGATGCGAATGGCACAGAAATTAGAAGAATGAGTAGTGCTGCACAGAGTGGCATCGTACGCCAAAACTGGAATTTGCGCAAAACAAGTACCAACCCAATTGGAGGTTGGGGCAGAGGGCCGCTTGTGGTGCCAGGTGCGTATCAACTCAGTGTGGTGCTTGTGCACAACGGCAGCGTGGACACCCTTGTAGCCAAACGCAGCTTCCAAGTAGTTGGCCTAAACAACCAAACCTTGCTTGCCAAAGACACAAAAGCGCTCGATGCATTTAGAGCTGAAATAGCAGAGTTGAATCGCAAGTTGAGTGGTCAAGAAAAACGATTTGAAGAGGCCAATCAAGAGCTAGAACTCATTGAAAAAGCGGTTTTGTCTTATCCTAACACAAATATGGCACTGCTTGCAGAAATCAGAAAGCTCAAAATCATGAAGTCGCAAGTCAATGAAATCCTTTATGGCGATGGCATACGTGCCAAACATGAATTTGAAACCATCCCATCTTTGACGAGTCGTTTGGGCATGATTGACTACCAGTTGTCTGAAAATACAACTGCCGTTAGTCAGACGCATCGTTCCAATTTGGCAATGGTTCAGCAGCAATATAACAACCTCTATTTTCAGCTTCAAGACTACTACGAACGTATTGCAGCATTGCAGACTGAGCTAGAAAAGGCAAATATCCCGTACACGAAATCAAGAATGGATTGGAAAGAAGATTAATGCATCTTTCTTGACATATTTTTATTTCTGTAAGTGTAGGTAAGATTCCCAGCATCGATTTTGAAGTTGGGGTTAGGCCACACACCGTCAATTTGAAACAGCAGTGTCGTTTGTCCGTTGGCTACCTCTAGTTCATAGAAATTGAAATGATAGAGGGTTGCCATACAGATATAAGTTTTTCCAGTTTGTTGGTCGAAATAGACTCTTTTTTCGCCCAGATAATACATCTTTGGGCTCGTAATTTCAATCTGAGCCTTTGATAAAATATTGCCATCGGGCTCCATTACGAGCACATAATTGATGTTGTCACTAATAAAAATGATGTTTTCGTCCTGAATAAAATAATTGTATTCTTGGGGCTTCTCGATGTACTGCCTCGTTGAATGTTGGTGCACACTTGAAGTAACGCCATCTGTATATTTTTCTACGGGTGCTTTTGGAGCAGGAGTTTTCGGAGCTTGTGCTTTAGGTTTTTGTGCTTGACTTTTTTGTGTTTTTTGTTTTTGCGCATTAGTTTTAGGATCTTGAGCCTTTGGCTTTTTCACCTTTTTCTCACGGCTTGGTTTCATGATTTTAGTAGTTCTGACTTTTCCCCAATGCACAGATTCCGACTGAAACCTACGGTATAAAGATTGTTTGTCAAAAACATTGTATTGAATGACGGCGTCGTCGTCAAGCGCACTTGGTCTGTATACACCTTGTTGTTCATCGGTAGCAGTACTATCAGCTTTGAAGTTGGCCACCTTTGAGCGCGCTATGACCAGTTTGCTTTTTTCTTGATTGAGTCCACAAATTACTGTTTTTTCTGTTGAAGCCTGTTGAGCAACCAACGCCGCACCTTCATATTCAAAGATATCTGCAATTGCTGGTGCAACTTTGAATCGGAACAAACTCAGGTTTCCCTTCAAATTGAGTTGCTTGGTTTTGAGTTTTTCCCAATCTGAATCTTCCGAAGGGCTAATTACACCTGCTTGCGCTAATTCTTGCGTAGCCGTTTCTTGTAATTTTTGGCTCTGTTCGGTAATTTGCAATACACTATTTTCTGAAGAATGCTGCTCCTCTGTTTGATTCAAAAAGGAGACATTTTCTCGATTGATGTCATTGGCAGTAAGCACTTCGTTACGGTATTGTATTTTTTGTTGTAAAAATGCAAACGAACCAACCACAGCAAATAACATACTGAGTTTGCCCAACGATTTTTGCACTCGTTTTTTCTTATTGGGCAATTTTTTTTTGAGAAAATCAGGGGTGTCTGCCGCTGTTGCCTCAAAAGTTAATTCTTGAAGTTTTTGTTTGAAAAGCTGATCAAACGGATGCTTACTCGATTTCATTGTCTTGAATTTTGAGGTTCGAGATGCTTGCCCGTAATTTTTTACGTGCAGTTTTGAGATGCCATTTTACGGTATCTGAGGTAATATCTAGCATTTCACTGATTTGTTTAATGCTGTAGTCGTCCATGGCATATAGATTGAAAACTATTTTTGATGCCGCAGGAAGTGCATTGAGCATCCTGAGCAGTTGATCTGAAGGTGTATTTTCGAGGTCTTGAATGTCAAATGTAGGATCGGCTAAGTCATGGGTTAGTTCTGTGTATTGTAGCGCAGACTTTTTGTGAGTCCGTCTGAAATCGTCAATGAGTTCGTTGCGCAGAATTTTTGCCAACCATGCTTCAAATGAACTACTCGATTGAAATTGATCGATCGATTTGATCATTTTCAAAAAAGCATTGTGCACAGCTGTTAGTTGCTCTTCGTGGTTATTTTTATAGCGCACGGCAATAGACATCAGTAAAGGAAAGGTATCGCGATACAATACTTCCAAATACCGTTCATCTTGCTGCCGTATGCGTTGAATGTCGTCGTTTGTCAGTTTCAATAAAATCAGTTTGCGCAAAAAGTAGTCTACTCCGATATTACGAAAAAAAACCTGAAAAGGGGGTGGTGGGGGTTGGATTATTTTAGGGAAAAATGGGGATCATTTTTTTTATACTGAAAACAAAAAAGGCCGCATGCGCGGCCTTTTTTGTTTTGAATCTGTTGATTTTATTCGTCGCCGAAGCGTTCAATGACTTGTTGTGTGACGCCAGTGTTTGAGAAGCCTCCGTCGTGGAAGAGGTTTTGCATGGTGACGTATTTAGTGAGGTCTGAGAACATGCTAATGCAGTAGTCTGCGCATGCAATGGCACTTGCGTTGCCGAGCGGCGACATTTGCTCAGAGAAGTTAATGAACTCTGTGAATCCTTTGATACCTTGACCTGCTGTGGTAACAGTTGGTGATTGAGAAATGGTATTGACACGTACTTTCTTTTTGATACCATAGTGGTAACCAAAAGAACGTGCGATTGATTCGAGTAATGATTTGGCATCGGCCATGTCGTTGTAGTCAGGGAAGATGCGTTGTGCAGCGATATAAGATAGTGCAACAACAGAGCCCCATTCGTTCATGGCGTCGTGTTTGTAAAGCGTAGCTAAGGTTTTGTGCAAAGACATCGCCGAAACATCCATGGTTTGACCATAGTAGTTGTAGTCGTTTTCAGTGTAGTGTTTCCCTTTACGCACGTTAGGAGACATTCCTATTGAGTGCAATACGAAGTCAATTTTGCCACCAAGAATTTCTTGTGCTTTGACTACCAAGTTTTCGAGATCTTCGAGGCTGGTTGCATCTGCTGGAATTACTTGGCTACCGGTTTCTGTTGCTAGTTCGTTGATTTCGCCCATGCGCATGGCAATAGGAGCATTGGTAAGTACAAAAGTTGCGCCTTCTTCATGGGCTCTTTGTGCCACTTTCCAAGCGATACTTTGATTGTTGAGGGCACCAAAAATGATACCGCGTTTTCCTTTGAGTAGATGATTAGACATGTAATACAATTTTTAACAAAGTTAATAATCTTCCTTTTCAAGAAGCACCTTTAGGTTATTTAGTCCTTTTTCCAGATCATTCCCTAACATTTCTTCCATATTCATGATTGCTCCCATGAGGTTGAGTGGGTATGGCATTTTGCTGGTAATAGCCCAGGTAACCTTTGTTTGCGTGGCTGCGACTAAATCGGTCTGTATATAAGACGGATTAACGCTTTCGAAGGGCCTGATGAATTTGAGTTCGATGCCAAGCTTGCTGCTGCGTGCACTGCTATCGATCGAGGTGATTTTTTGCTGTCCTGCACCCACGTTTTCGTCTTTGCTATCCCAGGCATGCACAAAGCCTACGCTTCCATCTGTGCCTTTTGTCGTGATTTTCATATTAGGGTCGGCTTTCCACCATACACCGTATTTAGTTTGGTTTTTAAGTTGGCTGACATAATGAAATACAGCACCTTGTTCTTGATTGATAGTAATGGAGCGGCGCACCATGGTTTCAGTAGGAACAAACAAGGCTACCACGAGTAAAATACCAATTAGAATGAGTAGGCCGAACAGGATTTTTTTGATCAGTTTCACGGTTAATTATTTTAAAATTAGAAATTGAAGATAGGCAATTTATCTCAAATATTTGCGCTCTGCCCAGAAGGTGCCAAATGGCAAAAATGCTGTGATAAACAGAATGAAACATTTTACAAAGGGCCATTTTTCTTCAAAAAGGAAATAGGCAATGTAAAAACAGTAGATTAAAAATAAAAAGCCATGGATGTACCCTACATATTTGTTAGGTTCTGGCATGTCATAACCGTATTTTAGCGCCATCGTGATCAATAGGCCAAGCCATGAAAATCCTTCGGCGATGGCCATGATTCTGAATTGTCTGAGTGCATTATTATTGGACATATATTATGATTTTTCGATTGCTTTGATGAGGTCGCGGATGCGCGCTGCTTCAATGAAGTCGAGGTCTTTGGCTGCGCGCTCCATTTGTTTTTTTAGAGCCTTGATTTCTTTGTCACGCTCTTCAGGGTTGACAAAAGCCTGAGGGGTATTGGTTTGTTGTTGTTCTTTTTGAAGGTTTTTGACTTGGCGTGTGGTTTGATCGCCATCGGCAACCTTTGTTGACTCCAGAATTTTGTCTTTGGATTTTTGGAGGGCTTGTGGTACTTGGTTATGCGCTATGTTGTAGGCTTCTTGTGTCAGGCGTCGGCGCGCGGTTTCATCGATGGTGCGCTGCATAGAGGGCGTCATTTTATCGGCATACATGAGCACCTTACCGTTGACGTTTCGGGCGGCGCGCCCTACAGTTTGCACCAATGAGCGTTCGTTGCGTAGAAAACCTTCTTTGTCGGCATCTAGGATGGCTACCAGAGAAACCTCGGGTAAATCGAGGCCCTCGCGTAGTAAATTGACTCCGATCAAGACATCAAAAACACCAAGCCTAAGTTGTCGTAAAATTTCAACACGCTCTATGGTATCAATTTCAGAATGAATATAGCGGCACGGAATCCCTAAGCGATCGAGGTATTTTTGAAGTTCTTCGGCCATACGCTTGGTGAGTGTCGTGACCAAAATGCGCTCTTGAGCTTGCCTACGCAGTTCAATTTGTTCGATGAGGTGATCAATTTGGTGTTTGGTAGGATGCACTTCTATGATCGGGTCAAGCAGGCCAGTGGGCCTAATAAGTTGTTCGACCAAGATGCCTTCAGCTTGCTGTATTTCGTAGTCGGCGGGTGTGGCTGATACGTAAATGACATTATTTAAAAAACCTTCGAATTCTTCGAACTTGAGCGGGCGGTTGTCAATGGCTGCCTGTAAACGAAAACCGTAGTCAACCAAATTGATCTTGCGCGCACGGTCTCCGGCATACATGCCGCGCACTTGTGGTAGCGTAACGTGGCTTTCATCGATCACCATAAGAAAATCGTCTGGGAAGTAATCGAGTAAACAGAATGGTCTTTCGCCGGGTTCTCGGCGGTCAAAATACCGAGAGTAGTTCTCGATGCCCGAACAATAGCCCAGTTCTCGTATCATTTCGAGATCGTAGTTGACGCGTTCGTCAAGTCTTTTGGCTTCTTCAAGTTTGCCTTCTGCTTTGAAGTTTGCGACTTGCTCTACGAGGTCGTCTTGGATTTGCAAAATGGCTTGGCGTGTATTTTCTGGACTCGAGACAAATAAGTTTGCCGGAAAAATATCAATGTTTTGAAAGCGCTCAAGTACTTGACCACTTTCTGGGTCAATGGCACTGATTTGCTCAATTTCGTCACCCCAAAAACCGATGCGAAGGGCGTAGTCAGCATAGGCCAAATAGATATCGATTGTGTCGCCACTGACCCTGAATTGCCCGCGTTCGAAATCGGTAGTGCCAGCGCGTTGGTATAAATTTTCGACAAGCCTGAATAAAAATTTATTGCGTACAATCGTTTGCCCTACTTGTATGTGTAAAATACTGTTCTTGAATTCAGTAGGATTACCAATACCATAAATGCAACTCACGGACGCAACCACAATGACATCGCGGCGCCCAGAGAGCAGGGCAGAGGTAGCGGCCAAGCGCAATTTTTCAATTTCGTCGTTGATTTGGAGGTCTTTTTCAATGTAGGTTCCGGTTGACGGTATAAATGCCTCTGGTTGGTAATAGTCATAGTATGACACAAAATACTCTACGGCATTGTTTGGGAAAAACTGCTTGAATTCGCCATAAAGTTGTGCGGCAAGTGTTTTGTTGTGCGATAAGATGAGCGTTGGTCTTTGCACTTCTTTGATGACATTAGCGACCGTAAAGGTTTTGCCACTGCCTGTTACGCCAAGAAGTGTTTGCTGCCCCATGCCATCGTGGAGGCCAGCAACGAGCTGCCTGATGGCCTCGGGTTGGTCACCCGTTGGTTTGTAGTCAGATACCAGCTCAAATTCCATGATTCAAAAGTACCAATTTATCTGCTGAAGACTTATCTTTGGGCTATGGAAAATCGTCAACTTATTGAAGTAAAAGCCACCATTCACGCTTCACTTGATCAAGTTTGGGAAAAATGGACCCAAGCGCAACACATTATTCACTGGAATTTTGCCCATGAGTCGTGGTGCTGTCCGTCTGCCGAAGTAGATTTCAAAGAAGGCGGCCGCTCAAACTACAGAATGGAAGCCAAAGACGGCAGTTTTGGTTTCAACCTCATCGCTACATTTACTGCAATTGTTCCGCAAGAATGGATTGCTTCCTCTCTTGAAGATGGTCGTAAAGTAGAGGTAAAATTTGCTTCAAATGGTCAGCAAACCATATTAGCACAGCGTTTTGAACCTGAAACTGAGAACCCGCTCGAGCTTCAACAACAAGGTTGGCAAGCCATTCTTGACCAATTCAAGCGTTACTGCGAGCAAAACTAAGCACATGCATCCTGAAATCGCTGCACATATTGCCCAGTTCCCGGCTCATACCCAAGATAAACTCAAAGCATTGCACGCGTTTATTTGCGATCAAGTGCCTGGGCTTACTGAAAAAATGGCCTATGGCATCCCGACATTTCAGCTAAATAGCAAGAATTTCATCCATTATGCTGGTTATTCCAAGCACATCGGTTTGTATCCAGGAGCTAAGGGTATTGCAGCATTTACGGCCGCGTTTGAACAAAGGAAATTTAAGTATTCAAAGGGTGCTGTTCAATTTCCTTTAAAAGAAGAACTCCCACTTGATTTAGTGGCTGAAATATTAGGCTACTTATTCAATAAAAGCTGAGTTACTAATGCTCAAAAAAAAAGCGCCCACAGGCGCTTTTTTTAGTTTTTACCGAGCAAAATGACCCTGTTTTTACTTTTCTTGACCTCTAGCGATTTGCTGTACATTTTGAGAAAATCGATGACGCGCGGGTGAGGCAAAAGGGCTTGAGTTTGTGGTAAAGTTTCGGAGTAATTGTTTTGAACCATAGGCAAATTAAAAGTTTAAGCATCTAACGCTAAACATTTAGAAATATTGTTTGTGGCCAATAATTTCTAATTTTGCCCCATCATCAATCAACAAAACAACAACAACATGATCAAACCAGGAGTCGCTACAGGCGCTGAGGTCCAAGAAATTTTTAGCTTGGCCAAGCAAAAAGGCTTTGCACTGCCCGCCATTAATGTCACTAGTACTAGTACTGTAAACGCCGTCATGGAAACAGCGGCAAAACTCAACGCACCTGTTATTATTCAATTTTCAAATGGCGGCTCGCATTTTTTTGCTGGCAAGGGCTTATCAAACCAAGACGAAAAAGCAGCAATTTTGGGTGCCATTTCTGGTGCCAAGCACGTTCATGCCTTAGCCGAAGCCTATGGAGCTACAGTTATCTTACACACTGATCACTGCGCCAAAAAATTACTACCTTGGATAGACGGTTTGCTAGATGCTGGCGAACAATTTTTCAAAGAAACGGGCAAGCCACTTTTCAGTTCGCACATGATTGACCTCAGTGAAGAACCACTCGCTGAAAACTTAGCAATTTGTCAGCAATACCTGCGCCGCATGTCTGCTATGGGCATGACCCTCGAAATTGAATTAGGGATCACTGGAGGAGAGGAAGACGGTGTAGACAACACCGAGGTTGACAACGCCAAACTTTATACACAGCCAGAAGAGGTGGCTCAGGCTTACGCTACGCTTTTGGAAATTTCGCCTCGTTTTACAATTGCTGCTTCTTTTGGAAACGTGCATGGTGTATACAAGCCCGGTAATGTGCAGCTAACGCCTATTATACTCAAAAATTCACAGGATTATATTATGCAACATTTTGCAACTGGTCCCAATCCGGTCGATTTCGTTTTCCACGGTGGCTCTGGCTCAACACTTGAAGAAATTCGCGAAGCAATTGGATACGGTGTGGTTAAAATGAATATTGATACAGATTTACAATATGCATTCACGGAAGGTGTGCGCGATTACATTACCACAAAAATAGCTTATCTTCGTAGCCAAATCGGAAACCCTGAGGGCGACGACCAACCTAACAAAAAATACTACGATCCGCGCAAATGGTTGCGTGAGGGGGAACTCACTTTTGTGAACCGACTCAGCACCTCATTTGCCGATCTAAACAATATCAATACATTGTCATAACTATGGCTTGGTTTAAAAGAAATAAAGAAGGTATCACTACTTCAACTAGTGAGAAAATGGAAGTTCCAGAAGGGCTCTGGGTACGCTGTTCAAACTGTAAAACGCTTTACACCAGCGAAGATTTACAGCGCAACAATTACGTATGTGACCGCTGTTCGCATCATGAAAGAATAGGTGCGCAAGAGTACTTTGAACTCATTTTCGACGACGCCAAATACAAAGAGCTCGACGCCAAACTTGTTTCCGGAGACCCCCTTGGATTTGTAGATACCAAAAAATATACCGACCGCTTGGTGGCCACTCAAAAAGCGACGGGTCTCAAAGACGCTATTCGCACCGCTAAAGGCAAACTACATGGTCATGATTTTGTGATTGCAGCCATGGATTTCAATTTTATCGGAGGCTCTATGGGTTCTGTCATGGGAGAAAAAATTGCCCGTGCCATCGACGAAGCCATTAAAAGCAAGGCTGGTTTCATGATCATTTCTAAATCTGGCGGAGCACGCATGATGGAGGCTGGTTTTTCACTCATGCAAATGGCCAAAGTATCAGCCAAATTAGGGCAATTGTCAGAAAAGAAGTTGCCTTATATTTCTTACCTCACAGACCCAACGACAGGTGGCGTAACTGCTTCGTTTGCAATGCTCGGAGACATCAATATTGCGGAGCCAGGCGCCCTAATTGGTTTTGCTGGCCCACGCGTTGTCAAAGAAACCATTGGCCGTGACCTCCCTGAAGGTTTCCAAACCAGCGAGTTTTTGCTAGAGCACGGCTTTCTTGACTACATCATTGAGCGCACTCAAATTCGCGAAACACTCGGGTTGTCCCTGAAGTTGTTTTTCAGTTAATCTGAATTAGTTTGTATCTTAGAGGCACAAGTGCTTCTATGAAAAAACTATTCCTTTGCCTCCTGACGCTTGCGTCAGTGCACGCTATCGCCCAAGATACCACGTGGGTCCAAACTTTTACGTTTGATACAATCACCACGCGCCGTGCGAATTTTCAGTTTCCGGCTAGCCTCGATACCCAACGTTTTGAAAAAGTACTCATGTACTATAAACTCAAGTGTTCACCACTCACTACCTGGGATCAATATGATTGCGGCGAGTGGGATTACCTCACTTACACGCGCGTTTTTGACCATACCGGCCAACTTGATTCAGTGGCCATCAACGGACAAATGTACTTGGCCAATTGTGCTGCACCCGCCCAAATTCAATTCAAGCCCTTTCCTTACACAGAATCCGATTTGTATCAGGTTCAAGAGCTTGGGCGTCAGGCCATCGCGCTCAATTACTACCCGATCAATACAGGCAATCAGGTTTCTGGGCTACCGTTTCAGACCAATCATAAGGGCAGTAAATTTCAGTTCGTGATTACTGCAGCCGAATTGCTGGCAGCTGGTATGCAAGCAGGCCCCATTAGCTCTTTGAAACTCAATTTAGCTGCGGCTGGTGAATTATGGCAACCGCGCATACAAATTGCGGCAGTAAATAATGCAACGCTTCCAAATTTTTACGAAGGTGCTTTTACAGAAGTTTATCAGGCCTCTAGAATTGGCGCAGGGCAGCTGCAACTTGGTTGGAACGATTTTGTTTTTTACCAAGACTTCAGCTGGGATGGCGTCTCAAATCTGCTCATTGACTTTTCTTTTGCTCATGATTTAGAAGCAGCTCAGGGCCTTACTTTTCTTATGGAGCCAAATACATCGCATCCGTCATTGACTTATCAAACCAGAAATGGCGCACTCGAATTTGATGGTTCTAAATTCACTATATCCTCTTTGGCTAATCAAGAAATTGGGGGTCAATTTACGATAGAATTTTGGGCAAAAGGCAACGGCAACGCAGGGCAGAACTCTACGTTTATCGAAGCACTCGACACCGCCAATCGCCGCATCTTGAATATTCACTTGCCCTGGAGTAACAACAATATTTATTTTGATGCCGGAGACGAAACAGGTTACGACCGCATCAATCAGGCAGCGACACCTGCTGAACTCGACAACACTTGGACGCATTGGGCCTTTGTAAAAGACCAAGCCAATGGGCAAATGTTTATTTACAAAAATGGACAATTGTGGTTGTCTGGTTCTAACAAAACCAGAGAAATGGGTTACATCCATCGAATGGTTTTGGGTTTTAGTTCCAATCAAAATTTAGGTTGGAAAGGAACTATTGATGAATTGAGAGTATATCAGGCGGCCCTTTCCCAAACCACCATTGCCGCTCATTTCCAAAACCAAATAAACAACACTCACCCGAATTGGAACGATTTACTTTTTTATCACGACTTTGACGAACAACTTTTTGCCAAAGACCTCAGTATTCATGATGAACTGTTAATGCCTTCGAGCACAGGCATGATTCAAGCGAGCACTGCCTATGTTGCTGGTGTACAAACCGTCAATCAACGTCCACTTTTGCAATTAGGTCAAGGAAGCTGCAGTTCAGTGCAATACCATACACATGTCAAGCCGCAGCTCAAAGAACCCATAGTAGTTTTCAAACAAGTGCCACTCAACAGACACTTAGAATTGGTTCAGACCTACGTTGGTGTTCCGGCGGGGCAGCTGCAACAATTTGACCTCAACGGACAAGTCCTTTCTAGCAACCCGATACAAACGACCATCAACTTGCAAAATCAAGGAATTGTGGCTTATAATCCGCCATTTGAAATCATTCATGACGTAGAGATTGCACGTTACATTACGCCTTACGGCATTCAATTTGACCTCGGGCCAAATGGCTTTACATGGGTTTATGACGTTACAGATTATCAGCAATACTTGCATGGACTAGTCGATCTTGCGGCTCATAATACCCAAGAATTAATTGATCTCAAGTTTGCATTTATAGAAGGCATTCCGCCTCGCGACCTCATCAATCGAGCGCCAATTTGGGCCGATTTCAAATCATATAACTACGGGCAAATGGCTGCTGATCTTGTGTTGCCCGACAAAGCAGTAGTACTTAGTGATACCGCTGAAATGTTCAAAATAAAAACAAGGATGTCTGGTCATGGACAAGTTGGTGATGCGGCTTGTTGTGAGTGGGTCAATAATAGCCATCAGATCAAAGTAGATGGTATTCCACGCTTTAATTGGAGCATCTGGGATGCTATGGTATGTGGTGACAATCCAAATATTGGGCAAGGTGGTACTTGGCCTTATGCCCGTGAAGGATGGTGTCCTGGAGATATGGTCAAAGAATTTGAATTTGAACTCACTCCGTTTGTTCAGCCCGGAGATACCGTTCATTTAGATTATGCTATCAATGCAGTTCCAACTATTGATCCTGGGCAAGCTGGGGGTAATTATATTGCAGCCTATGACCTCATTTCATACAGTGCACCTAATTTTACAAATGATGCAGCTATCATCGATGTACTCAATCCGAACAATTACGAGTACTATTCAAAATGGAATCCTACTTGTCAAAATCCAAGAATTATCCTAAAAAATACAGGTGCACAAACACTGAGCTCATGCACCATTAAGTGTTGGCTCGATTTCGGTGCTGACCTTACTTATCAATGGACGGGTAATTTGGGTTTCTTAGAGCAAACCATCGTCGAAATACCTGTTTTGGATCAAAACTGGTGGTACGAACAAGACAGCTCCTTTACCTTTACCGCTTGGGTAGTAGATGTCAATGGAAATCCTGGCCCTGATCAATACGATTATAATAGTAAAAAAACAGTCAAATACGATGCTCCTGAACGCATCGATGGTCCTTTCTTCATTTGGCTTACCACCAACAATAAAGCTGCTGAAAATAGTTATCAGTTGCTCGATCATGCAGGGAATGTCCTATTTGAGCGCAATAATTTGCAAAATACAACGCAGTACAAAGACACCTTTGACCTCGCTCCTGGCTGTTATTCGATCATCATTGAAGACACCGACCACGACGGCTTGGCATTTTGGTACTCGGCTCAAGTCGAGGGTGAAACATCTGGCCAAATGCGTTTACGCAAGGTAGGAGGGAGCTACATCGAATTTTTCCCTGGCGATTTCGGACGTTATCATCGCTACGACTTTACTGTCGGATTCACGTTAGATGTGCCAGAAATTGAGTTAGCCGATCAAATCAAGGTGTATCCGAATCCGGGGGTTGGCCTAACTACCATCGAAGTCAATGGTGAACTCAACGGCGAAGCGGACCTACAAATCACGGACCTCAGTGGTAGAGTACTGCATCAGGAGCAGATGAATGCCGGTGCAAACTTTGCTGAAAGTTTTGTGGATGTCAGTCATTTTGCATCGGGTACTTATTTGATTTGCGTTCGCTCAGGCACAAGAATTTACACCAGCACCTTACTCAGAAGGTAGCTTGATATTGCTTACTTTTATACAAAGTTTCATTGCATCATGAAAAAAAGTTTGCTGCTCTTTTTGGTTTCAATGCTGCATTTGCATGTCTTGGGCCAATTTTCTATAGATTCTTTGTCTCATATTGACTACCAAGCGCTGCATGGTGCCAACCTCAATGATGTTTGGGGTTATGTCGATGAGTTGGGCAATGAATACGCCATTGTCGGGACTTCCACAGGAACCTCAATTGTGAACATCACAAATGGCGCACAGCCCCAAGAAGTATTTTGGTTAGCAGGTTCTGAGTCTATTTGGCGAGATCCTTGTGTTTTTGGAGATTACGCTTATGTCACCACTGAGGCAGAAGATGGTCTTCTCATCATAGATTTGAGCCCCTTGCCACAATCAGTCAACTTAAATTATACGTTTTATACTGGGCCCGCGGCAGCCCCATGGCAAAGTGCACATACTTGCTACACAAGCCCTACGGGTTACGCCTACATTTTTGGCGCCAATCGGGGCAATGGTGGCGTGATCATGCTTGATCTTAACGTCAACCCGATGGCCCCCATTGAAGTAGGTACCTACGATCCATTTTATGTCCATGACGGTTTTGAACGCAACGACACCCTTTATGTTGCACATATCTACGATGGTTTTTTCAGTATCCTAAATGTTGCCGACAAAGCCAATCCGGTGCTTTTGGCTACCCAATCGACCCCTAATTTTTTTACCCATAACATATGGCCAAGTGCAAATGGTCAGGTTGTTTATACCACCGATGAAATATCGGGTGCCTATGTTGCATCCTATGATATCTCCAACCTGCAGCAAATCACGGCGCTTGATCGCGTTCAAAATGGACAAGGGACTTCAGTGATTCCGCACAATGTGCACGTAAAGGGTGCTTACCTCATTACCAGTTATTACAGTGACGGCGTGGTATTTCACGACGCCAATGATCCTGAAAACCTGATCAAACTCGGTTCTTATGATACTTACCCGGGTCAGACACCAGGCTTTGATGGTTGTTGGGGTGTATATCCATTCTTTCCTTCCGATAAAGCGGTGGCTGCTGACATTACGAAAGGGCTTTTTATCTTGCAAGTCAATTACGCACCTGCGGCAAGTTTGACTGGTGTGGTAAAGAATTTAATGACTGGCATTGAGTTAGATCACGTAAGCGTTAGTCTGGTAGGTGCTCCGATGACCGAATTAACCAATACCCTCGGAATTTACAAAACGGGCATTGCACAAACGGGTTCTTATGTCATTACTTTCAATAAACCCGGTTTTTATCCGCAGACACTGACCGTGAATCTTGTAACAGGGCAACAGAGCACCTTGAATGTCAATTTACTACCAATTCCTCCTTATCAATTGGAAGTTCAAGTGCTTGAAACAGGAACTAATTTGCCTATCAGCAATGCAAAAATTGCATTCAAACATCCACAAATTACACATACCGGAACCACAAATGGTTTGGGTTTAGAAACACTAACACTCTTTTACCAAGATGCTTATGATATCGTTGTGGGTAAATGGGGATATCACACCAAATGTACTACCCTTACAATAAATGCATCCACCCAAAACCTTACATTTTACCTTGAAAAAGGCTTCTACGATGATTTTAGTTTTGATTTCGGATGGTCTGTGATTGGGAATGCCCAAACAGGTATGTGGGAGCGAGGCAAAGCAATGGCCACTACGCAAACGGTCATGGATTCAGATGTCGCGCTCGACTGTGAAGATCTCGCAATGTATACGGGTCTTGGGTCAACAGTACATCCGGATGCAGCAGATGTTGACAACGGTTTTACGCAACTCATTTCTCCGGTCTTTACAGCTGCTGGGCTCAGTACGCCGCATCTGAACTATGCAAGTTCTTTCTTTTGTTACCATGGCCCGGGTGCTTTTTCGGATACGCTTTTGATCACACTAAGCAATGGTCTGCAAGAGGTTGTTCTTGAGCAAATTATCGGCCCACAAGGGCAGCCAATGCAGTGGGAATACAAAAGTTGGCCGCTTAGTGGTTTGCTCGACTTAACAGGCAATTTGCAGCTCTTTATCAGAACCGCTGACTACGCTGGTAATCCGAATATCACCGAGGCTGCTTTTGATCATTTTAGCCTCACCAACGAGCCTGTGATTGGCCAGCAAGACCCGATAACTCCATTCTTGGAAATAGCTCCAAACCCAGGTAACGAATCCATCCAGATCAGAGGTTTAGAAAATGAGCAATTGGTCACCGTGATGTCCAGTTCCGGAGCGGTACTGCACCAACAATTTGTTGGGCCAACTTCGGCACTTATAGATACCCGTAATTTGTCAGTAGGTATTTATTTCATTCACGTGGGTATGCAGACAATCAAGTGGGTGAAGGCAGCCAATTAAAAAAAGAATTAACTTTGGACTACATGCATTCTATTCAAGTTTCTGTCGTGATTCCTCTTTTCAATGAAGACGAATCTTTACCCGAGCTCCACAGCTGGCTTCAACGCGTTTTGCAAAAAGAAGGTCTGAGTTATGAAATTTTATTCATTGACGACGGCAGTAAAGACAATTCTTGGGCAGTCATTCAAAACCTCGCTGCGCTTGACCCCGGAGTTAAAGCCATTTGTTTTCAAAAAAACTATGGCAAATCTGCTGCCCTTCACGTCGGTTTTGAGGCTGCCGTAGGCGATGTAGTCATTACCATGGATGCCGATTTACAAGATTCTCCTGACGAAATCCCCGAATTGTATCGACTCATCACTGAATCCGATTACGACGTCGTTTCTGGTTGGAAAAAAGTGCGCCATGACCCGCTTTCTAAAACCATTCCTACCAAGCTATATAACTGGGCGGCAAGACGCATAACCGGTATTTACCTTCACGATTTCAATTGTGGCCTCAAAGCCTATAAGTCAGCTGTAGTCAAGAGCATTGAGCTTTACGGAGACATGCACCGATACATTCCTGCATTGGCAAAATATGCCGGATTTCATAAAATTGGCGAAAAAGTAGTAGAACACCGCGCCCGCAAATTCGGTGTGACAAAATTTGGTCTCAATCGTTTTTTAAACGGTCCGCTTGACCTCATGACCGTCGCCTTCATGGGTAAATTTGGTAAAAAGCCGATGCATTTTTTTGGTGCAATAGGCGTGCTCATGTTCTTGCTTGGTTTTGGATTGTTCTTTTATATGGGTATCGACAAGTTGTTTTTTCACCGCACTGCTGAGCGCTTGTCTGAACGCTCAGAGTTTTTTGTGGCGCTCGTGGCCATGATCATTGGGGTGCAGTTTTTTCTTGCAGGTTTCGTTTCTGAGCTCATCGGACGCAATTCAAGTACGCGCAATCATTACCTGGTTGCCAGCCGTTTGGGTTTATGAAGCATTTGCCAAAAATAGATCACTCCTGGACGCTTTTTTTAGACCGCGACGGCGTTATAAACCAACGCAACTTTGATGGCTATATCTTAAGGTGGGCCGATTTTCATTTCACTTCGGGTTTACTCGATGCCGCTGCACAATTTGGTCGGCTTTTCGGACAAATTTTTGTGGTCACGAATCAACAATGTGTAGCCAAAGGCTTGATCTCTGAACAGGACCTTTCAGAACTGCACCAACAAATGTGTTATTCGCTGGCTGCCCACGGACTACAAATACAAGAAGTAAAAGCGGCCTTTGAAAAAAAAGGTGAAGCGCCATTTCGCAGGAAGCCAAATACACAAATGGCACTCGAGTTACAGGCTCAATATCCATCCATCAATTTTGAAAAATCAATCATGGTTGGCGATACCGATTCAGATATCCAATTTGCAAAGGCCTTAGGGATGTTTTCGGTACTAGTTAAATCTCAAGAAAACACCCTTGAAACTCCTGATTTATCCATAAATTGCTTAGCAGATCTTCCTCAATTATTCTCATGAAAAATAAATTCGGCCACCTTCTACCAGGATTTCTTTTTGTATTTGTGTCTTTTGGGCTTTTGGCACAGGTCAATCAAACCGATGCAAAAGGCAAGAAGCAGGGTCCATGGCGAAAATCCTACCCAAATTCTTCAGTTTTGGTCTACGAAGGAAATTTCAAAGATGATCGTCCGGTCGGGACATTTACTTACTATTTCCCCTCAGGTTCCAAGAAAGCCATTATTGAGCACGGATTAAAAGGGAATAAGTCGGCAGTTTTGTTGTTTTTTGAAAATGGACAATTGTTATCAGATGGTTTTTATTACCAAGAAAAGAAAGATTCACTGTGGTATAACTACGCACCATCAGGCGAGTTAATCAGTGCTGAAAATTACAAAAATGACCTGCTGAACGGCAAGGCTGTCTACTATTACAAGGAAGGTCAAATAATGGAGCATAAATTACAAGTTGAACGCAAGGCAAATTACCAAGCAGGTAAACTTCATGGTGTTTATCAAACGTACTACTACAACGGAAAACTAAAACAAGAAGGAACCTATGATAAAGGGCTCAAACAAGGTATTTGGACAGAATACAATGCCACGGGCCAAAAAATTGCGACCATGAAATACGACAAGGATTTGCTTCATGGTTGGTTATACACCTTTAATAAAGACGGTTCTTTGCTGCGTAAAGTACTGTATTTGGATGGCCTTGAGCTTTCTGAAAAAGATGCGCAGGCATATCTTGAACGTTGTAAAGCATTACACATAGAACCGTTGCAATGAGTCAAAAGTCTTCAGAAAAGTGGTTGTTTTTCTCTGCTTTACCTCCTTTTCGTGGCGGAATTGCACAATTTAGCAGCGCCACCTTTGAGGCATTGTCACAAAAGTTAAATATCAAAGGCTACACCTTTCGTCAACAGTACCCCAATTTTCTATTTCCCGGTAGTTCACAAATAGATCCAACAGCGCAAAAAACGCCCGTTTTCCAAAGGGTAGTTTCCACTTTCTATCCCTGGACCTACCTCAAAGCACTTAGGTTATTTCGCCAAGAAAAACCCGATGTTTTCGTGACGAGCTACTGGATGTCATTTTTTGCACCAATGATGGCATTTTGGGCAGTATTTCTTCCCAAGAAAACCAAAAAAATTGCACTCGTTCATAACTTAAATCCACATGAAAAACGCTTTTTTGATGGCTTTTTCAATCGCCTGATGATCAGGCATTACGACGGGTTTGTGGTGTTGTCAGAGGCCGTGGGTAAGGATATTCTAGCAATCAATCCGGAAGCCAAGATCAAGCATATTGCTCATCCACCTTATGAAGTTGCCCACACCAATCTTGACCCCGCCTCTTGCCGCCAACAATTAGGTTTGGATCCCAAGAAAAAGACAGTCTTGTTTTTTGGCTTGATCAGACCTTACAAAGGTTTGCTTGAACTAATTCAAGCTTTTTCATTGCTCGACGACTCTTATCAATTGCTCATTGCAGGGGAGGTATACGGCGATGCCACAATATACCATGCAGCACTTGCTGAATCCAAGAATCAAAATTGGCGTTTTTTCAATGAGTTCATCCCAAATGAGTTGGTGTCTCAGTATTTTCAAGCGGCTGATTTAGTGGTACTTCCTTACCTCAGTGCAACACAATCAGGAGTACGTGCATTGGCATTGGCGCAAAATCGTGCGGTTTTATGTACAAATGTAGGGGGCTTGGCCGAAGGCTTACGAGCACAAAACGAAGGTTTTGAACTTGAACAAACCACGGATCAACACTTTGCTAATCAAATCAAAACATTATTTGATACAGGTGAAATTGCTCGCTGCAATCTGGGTTTGACGCAAAAAAATACAAACACAAATCAAGCTTGGCTAGACTTCGCGAGCGCCTTAATAGAGTTCAGTGCGTTTGTATAGATTTTTTATTTGACTTTAAGGATCCTAAATCCTATATTTGCAACCTTAATTCAAATTCAAATATTCAAGAAATGCGTTTAAAAGGATTTTTTTGGTTCTTGTCCATTCTTCTCACTGCGGTATGCGTTTATCAACTTTCATTTACATGGGTTGCCAGTAACGTTGAAACCAAAGCTGCTAAAGAGGCAGACCTCAAAGTTAAAATGCTTCGTGACGAAGCTAAGGCAACTGGTGGTATCGCCATTTTGCCAAACAACACAACAGTAGATTTCAATAATCCTGAAGCGGTTGAGCTTGCAAGAGCAGCATTTATCAACGAAATTCTTCGTGAAAAAGGCGAGAAACCTGTCTATCCAGTGCTAGGTTCAACTTTTGGTGAAGTAAAGAAAATGTCACTTGCATTTGGTCTTGACCTCGTTGGAGGTATGAGCGTTACTGTTGAAATTTCTTACCCAGACCTCATCAAAGGTCACGTCAAAAGCATCACAGATCCAAAATTCACAAAGCCTTTTGACAACGCTGTTGCTCAATACACGTCAAACGGTGGTGATTTCATCGGTACGTTCATTTCGGCTTACAAGAAAGCAAACGGCTCACTGCCGTTAAGCTATATCATCAAAGGAGAAGGCATCGGTATCAAAACTTCTGATGCTCAGGTAGAAAACTACCTTCGCGAATTGGTAGCTTCTTCTATGAAAGGTATCGAAGACATCATTGGTCGCCGTATCAATCAATTTGGTGTTGCACAGCCAAACATTCAACGTGACCTCGCTACCAACCGTTTGTTCATTGAACTACCGGGTGTTCAAGACGAAGAAACCGTTTCTCGCAAAATCCGTTCTACTGCAAACCTTGAGTTTTTTGAAACCTACATGCCAGAGCAAATTCAAATGCAATGGCAAGAAGCAACTCGCTTGAGCAAACTCAATGAAGTTAGCCTTGACCAATTAGCTCTTACCGCCGATACAACTGCGGACACAACAGCTGTTCAAAACGACACTGCAGTTGCAGCAGACAAAACGACTACCAACACCTCAACCGGTGCTATGGCTTCCAAAAAATCACTTTCTGAACTCATTGTTCCAGTTGGTGGTTATGCAATTGGTTACGTGAACACCAATGATAAAGCTGCTGTCGATGCCATTTTACGCCGCAAAGATATCAAGTCAGTCTTCCCACAAGACATCCAATTCATGTGGTCAGCAAAACCTGAAAGCGTCGATAACAAATCGAAAAAAACAGCTTATTTCCTTTATGCTTGTCGTGTTCCTGACACAGGAAAGGCACGCGTTCGCGGAGAGCACGTCAGTAGCGCCAAAGTTGATTACGATCAAACAGACGGCAGCATCATCGTTAGCCTTGGCATGACCAACGAAGGTGCCGACGAATGGGGTCGTATGACTACAGAAAACAAAGACCGCATCATTGCCATCACCATGGATAGCGTGGTTTATAGTGCACCACGTGTGATCAATCCAATTCTGAATGGCAACACACAAATTTCCGGAAGTTTCAGTTTCCAAGAAGCAGAAGATCTTGCTGGTCTATTGAACGGTGGTGCGCTACCAGTTCCATGTGTCATCAAAGACCTTCAAAAAGTTGGGCCAACAATTGGTGCACAAAACTCGCAAGCGGGTCTTATTTCTTTTGGTGTAGCATTCATCGCAGTTCTCTTGTACATGATGTTCTACTACGGTAGAGCTGGTTTGGCTGCCAATATTGCCCTTACCGCAAACGTCATCTTTATCTTCGGGTCTCTTGCATCGTTCGGAGCCGTACTTACCCTTGCAGGTATTGCCGGTATCGTTCTTACAATTGGTACTGCCGTTGATGCCAACATCCTTATCTTCGAGCGTGTTCGTGAAGAACAAGCAGCAGGTGCCGATACAGAAACAGCCATTACCACTGGTTTTCGCAAGGCGCTTCCTTCGATCATCGATGCCAACGTTACTCACCTTTTAGTTGCGATTATCTTGAAAGTATTCGGAACAGGAGAAATCGAGTCTTTTGCAACAACCCTCATCATTGGTATTTTTACTTCCTTGTTCTCTGCAATGGTTATCGCCGAATTGGCAATACACACTTGGTTGGCAAAAGGAAAAACAGTAGGGTTCAATACAAAATACTCACAAGGCCTTTTCCAAAATTTCAATTTTGACTGGATCGGAAAACGCAAGTATTTTTATGTATTCTCTATCACAGTAACAATTATCGGAATCGTTGCCTTGTCAACGCGTGGCTTAAAGCAAAGTGTTGAATTTACAGGAGGTAGAACTTTTGCTGTTAAATTTGAAAAGAAAGCTGATATCGAAGTAATTCGCAAAGAATTGTCTAAAGTTTTTGTTGAAAAAGGTGAAACAGCATCTATTGACCTCAAAACAAAAACCAACGATTACAATGTTGAAATCGTAACCAATTATTTGCTCAACAACGATGGCGCAACCGATCAAGTAAATGCTCAATTGACCGCAGGTCTTGACGCTTGTAAAGACAAAATGGGCGCTTATAAAGTACTAGAGTCTCGTGCTATTTCAGCATCAATTTCAAGCGAACTCTGGACTTCATCTACTATTGCAATTACCCTTGCGCTCATTGCAATTTTTGCCTACATCTTGATTCGTTTTGGTCACTGGCAATACTCTTTGGGTGCAATCGTAGGATTGGCTCACGATGCTTTCTTCGTGATCTCAATTTTCTCCTTGTTGCATGGTTATTTGCCATTTACCCTAGACGTGAATCAAGCATTTATTGCAGCCATTCTTACAGTAATTGGTTATTCAATGAACGATACCGTTATTGTATTTGACCGTATCCGTGAGAACCTCCGCCGCAGTAAGCCTGAAGATAACCACGGAGAAATTATCAATGCTTCATTGAACAGAACGCTTTCAAGAACTTTCAATACCTCTATGATATTATTTGTGGTTGTTTTGATCATGTTCTTGTTTGGCGGCCCTGCTATCAAAGGATTCTTATTTGCTCTCTTAGTTGGTGTGGTCATCGGTACCTACTCATCACTTTGTGTGGCAACTCCGATCTTGATTGACTTCTCTAAGCGTTTACGCGCTTAATTAGCAAACATTTATTTTTTTTAAAAAAAAGCCGCTTGTAAAAGCGGCTTTTTTGTTGGATAATCGTCTAGTTTGCGTTATCGTTTTATATGCGTATGAAAAAAAATATTCTAGTCGGGCTGATTCTTGCGGTGCTTATAGCAATTGGTTGGTGGCTCACGGCTCACCCGCATCAGGTTCAAGATCCATATAAAGCGCTAAAATCGGAGAAAGGAATACCGCAGAAGGCGGGCTTTCCCAGAAAGTTGCAGACTCAAGTCCCGTTGCTCAAAGTTAAAGGTGATTCCAGTCTGCGTTTAGAGTATAATTCGTTGCGAATTCTTAGTTACCTCGATAATGGGTATGCGAGAACACGTTACGAACTCGTTGTGACTAATCCGCATGCTAAAACGCTCGAGGCTGAATTTGAACTCCTGTTAAATCAAGGACAAACGCTGACAGCCTTTTCAATGGAAGTAAATGGAGAGCTGCGTCCTGCTGTGGCAGTAGAGAAAAAAAAGGCGCGTATCGCCTATGAAGCGACAGTAAGAAAAGGAATAGATCCTGGACTAATTGAGCAGGTGGCTGGCAATGCTTTTCGAATGCGCATATTTCCGTTGCTCCCGAACGTACCTAAAAAATTGATTTTTGAAGTCAGTTCGGTGCTTGTTCAGGATGCTGAGCACGCTTATTTTGCCTTGCCGCTTATAAGTAACGATATCTTTGGTCGTTTTAGTTATAAAGCGCTTAGTTACAAGGCAGGAAAGCCTGTCGTACTCAGGTCGTACAATTTTAACAAAAAGGCTCTTGATTTGACCATACAAATCAAATTGCCGTTGGCACAAGAAGTGCAAACCCAAGCTAATGAATTAGGTGGTGCCATTTATTTTAGTACCAATTTGCCTTTGCCATTGAAATATGCACCCAAGAAGGCTCCTCGTTTACTTACAGTATGCTGGGATGCATCTGCCTCAAGAGACAATTCCCCGGCGCGAAAGAAAGAAATTGAGTTGTTGTTGGCATATCTTCGGCGCATCCCTAAAGGACGACTTGAATTCATTTCATTTGCTCATGAAGTTCTTGAAAAAAAGTTTTTTGACATTCAAAACGGAAAAGTATTAGGTCTGAATTCTTACATGAACGGACTTGTATATGACGGCGGTTCTTCGCTCTCCTGTTTGCAGTTTGGAAGAATGAAAGGGGAAGAAGTATTGTTATTTACGGATGGCCTTCAGACGCTTGGTAAGTTTCATTACAATGCAGGTAAGGTTAAAATATATCCGATCGTGAATAGTGATAAAGCCGATAAAGGCTTACTTCAAGATTTAGCAAATCGAACAAATGGGAAAGTCATCGATCTACAGCAAGTCAAGCCCGAACAAGGGTTACTTCAATTAACACGACAATATTTGCGCTTTCTGGGCTTTAAAGAGCAAATTAGTGCCTTGGAATTTTATTCTACGAACCTTGATCCCAAGACACAAAGAATAATGCTGAGTATACGTGCGCCGCGTTCTTGTAAAAAACTGACTGCCTTATTTGGACTGGATGCACAAAATGTTTTGGCACAAAAAGAGCTTAACATCGCTCAATTAGCCAGTAACATCACTGTTGGCAGGTCTGAAGTGAAGCGCTGGGCTCTGGCCAAATTAGCACAACTTGAAACGCAACCCCAAAAGAACCACGAAGCTATTTTAGCATTGGGTGTCAAATTTCGCTTAGCCAGTTCGGCTACTTCATTATTGGTACTCGATGCCCTTGAGGACTACCTTGAACATAGAATTATTCCACCACCGTCCTTACAAAAAGCATATTATGCGGCACTTGCCAAACAGAAAAAGCAACACAGCCTTGATCCAAAACAAGTTCACCTGAAGCAACTCCGTAAAGATTGGAAGGCTTACCAACGCTGGTATTGGATGTCACCTAAAAAACGAAAAAAACAAAAAATAGTACCGGATAGGGTAGTTGAAAGTAATTTCTCTATTGGCCCTAATCCAATAGAAGAGGCCACACCTCCGCCACCACCCCCATCAGAGACTTCCCCACCGGTAATTGAAGAGCAAGAAGTAGGTTTTGCAGCGAACCCAGGAAGTGATAACTTGACCTTGAATTCCGTCACAATTGCAGGTGCAAGTGCTACCTATTATTGGTCTAATGGCTCGGTTCAAGATGGCATTGATCTGAGTTCAGGTTTTGGAACTTTTCAGCCAATAATTACCAGTACCAATGGCACTGCAACAAGTAGGACCCCACAAGCAACTGTTGCGCTCGCACCGTGGAATCCTAAGGTCCCATATTTAAAAATTTTGCGCAGCACTCCAAGACATAAAACTTATGCTTTATATATAAAGCTCAAGCAGAAATATAGCACGCAACCCTCGTTTTTTATTGATGTCGCTGAATTCTTTGCTGCCCAGGGCGATGTCAAAACCGCAGTGCGTGTTTTGACTAATTTAACTGAAATGGAGCTCCATGATGTCCAATTATTGCGTGTGGTGGCACAAAAATTATTGGTCTTTAAATCAGGTCGTTTAGCATTGGTGTTGCTCAAGGAAGTATTGGACTTACGTCCTGAAGAACCTCAGTCATTGCGCGATTATGCTTTGGCCCTCGCTCAGATGGGACAATATAATGAAGCCGTTAACTATTTATGGAAGCTAGTAGAACAACCTTATGATGTACGTTTTGAAGGCATTCATCTGATTGCACTCAATGAAATCAATCATCTTGTTGCTCTACACCCCAAAGAAATTGATACCAAAGCCATTCCAACTAACTTTATCGTGAACTTACCAGTCGATGTACGTGTGGTACTCAATTGGGATGCCGATGATACAGATATCGATTTATGGGTAACCGAACCCGACGACGAAAAGTGTATGTTCTCGTATCAAAATACGCGAAATGGCGGGCGAATTTCTAATGATTTTACCCAAGGTTATGGTCCTGAAGAATACTTGATCAGAAAAGCGCCAAAAGGAACTTACCGCGTTCAGGCGCATTATTATGGCAACAATAGACCTTTATTGAGTGGGAAAGCGATATTAACTGTTCAGATTTTTCAGTATTACGGCACGCCATACGAAGTGCGTAGGGTGATCACACGTCGTTTAGGAAAGGTGGACGAGGAAATCGACCTCGCCACCTTTGAATTCTAGGGTTTACTGTTTTACAAATTGCAAAACAGCACCGTGCGTGCCGTCATAAATACCAAGGTAATACGTTCCAGCCGCTATCTTCGGACTTAATTCAATATTTTGTTTGATTTGTCCGTCTATGGCCTTGAGTTCAAATGTAGAAATGAGTTGTCCTTGAAGATTGAAGATTTGCGCTGTTGCACTTGAGCCGCTGACGCCACCAACCGTAATTTGAAAATTACCTTTGTTCGGGTTCGGGTACAGTTCGCTCATCGTAAATGATAATTCTTGTATGGAAGAAGTATTGACAACCACCTCAAGCGTTGTGATACACCCGTTGTTGTCTTTCACCGAGCAGTTGTAGGTGCCTTCGGCCAGATTCGAGAAAAAGGAACCGCTGTAATAGTTTATGCCATTAATTGAAAATGTATAAGGAGAATTACCTCCACTGCCATTCAAAGCAATGGTTCCGTCTGTTCCGTTAGAAACGGTAGTGGTTGCTGTGAGTAATAAAGCACTAGGTTGTGAGATCGTACTTGTAAATGCTTGTTGGCATCCGTTGGCATCAAAAACATCCAAAACGTATGATCCAGGAGTAAGGTTACTGTATGGACCACTTCCATTTTGTAACACATTGTTTAGGTAGTAGGTATAGGGCGTGGTTCCGCCGCTAACTTGGGTCTGAAGGCTGCCGTTGTTGGCGCCAAAACAACTGACCATTGTTGGCACCATGGCAACATTCACGGCGCTCGGTTCAGTAATGACATAGGTGAGGGTAGTAGAGCAACCGTTTGCATCAATGATACCTATTGTATAGGTGCCTGCACCAAGATTAGCAAATGTATTGCTGGATTGGTCAGCTCCATTATTGATGGTGTAGCTATATGGTGCAGATCCTCCAGTTGGGCTCACAACAATTGTGGCATTCTGATCACCGGCACAGGTATTGGAAACTGTTTGTTGTACGTTTGCACTCAGGACAACACCAGCTTGCATCTGAAAACTTCCGAGTACCGAGCATCCTGTTGTATCGGAGACCTCATAATTGTAAAGCCCTGCGGCTAAGCCGTTGAAAACATTGCTATTTTGCGTACTGCCACCATTTAAACTATAGCTTAATAAACCCAAACCGCCGCTGGCATTAATGGTGACACTGCCATCATTGGCATTACAAGAAGCAACTTGATTGATGCTAACAGCACCTAGTACTATGCTTGAACTTCCGTTGACAAAAATACTTGTTAAATGAGCATCGTTGCACGCATTTTCATCGAGCCCAATGCCATTGACACCAGTTAAAGTGAAAACAATATTATTGCTTCCTGTAACGAGCCCTTGTAAATTGAAGTAGATGGTATCTAAAGCACCTGTTGTCGATAATTGTGCACTCGTGAAATTGATATTCTGAGCAGTTGCACTACCAACTTGATAAGTAAATTGCCCATTGACAACAGCATTGATACCTTGGTTCTCGAGCACAAGGCCAACTTGGGTGCTCGAACCGCAAATGCCTCCGTTTTGAACGGTAAATGCATTGATAATGGCCAAATCAAGGGTGTCAGGATTCATCTTGAAAGCTGAAACGTTGGTCACAATTGCATTATTTGAATTCATGACCACGCCAGTGTAATAGAAGGTTTGGCCGTCGAAATCGTCAATGCAAAGGTGGTGGTAGTCACCCCAGCGGGTGTTAGCGGTTCTTGATGATAGGCCTTGTTTGATCACAGTTTCTGGAACTGTCATTTGACCAAGCGGATCACATGCTTTGCGACCTGTCATTTGAATAGATGGATAATTTGGTGCGGTAGTACCTGATGTAGAATAAGCCATCATGATATTCCCATGTTTGTCGATATTTATTGCAGGCATCCAGCGATTGAGTGTCGTGCCAGGGGCATATGTACCTTCTTGATGTAGTGTCCAGGTTCCGGTACTGCCTGTTGGCCTGCGCAATTCGAGCCAACGAACGCCAGCTCTGTTATTACCGTCTACATCTGTTGCTAAGCACAACACCATCGCTTGGTGGTCATTGAAGACACGCATAGGCGCTTTGTACATCACGCACTCTCTTAACGGGTCAAGTTTGACAGTTGTGCCTGGTTGTGAAATGCAAGAGAAGCTGGTAAGGCCGCATAGGTCTGAGTCGATTTCTGCAATGGCTACATCTTGTATTTTGGAAACGGTTGCCGAATTATTGGTCCAGTTGATGGTCATTTCCCAGATTTCAATCCAATCGTTGGTTGGGCTATCTGGTGAACCATTGGAGTGTTTTTCGTCATCGCGGTGTCTGACAAAAAGTGGTTTTTGACCTGCTGGTGCTGGAAGATCACCTTCTAAGTCTACTGGTGTAATTGATTGAAAACCAAAACCATTGAGCGTGTAGCCAATTGGTACGCCAAAAAATGGCGAAGTTGCGCCATTGACAAGCGAACTGAGCTTCATGGCATAAACGCGAGGCGGCCCTCCTTCATTGGTTGTGGCCAATAATGCGTCAGAAGATTCACTGATACTCCATTTTGGATAATCAGGGAAATTTGGACACGCAAATTGGTAGAAATAATAGGCGCCTTGTGGGTCACTGGTTTGAGAAACATAAACCAACAGCTTTTTTTGAGCCGTAGTAGAAAACTGCGTGATGATCCATCTTTTGGCAGTTTTGTAATAGAGTACAACTGGGTCGCCTAGGCCTGTAACAGTCGGGCTACCTAAGCTGGCCATGACAAGCGTACCGCTAATTGCCGCCCCCGTTTGTTTATTGAAAATTTTAAAAGATCCACCACTATTGGCGTTTGTTCCTTGAATGTACACCGAAGAATCTGCCTCTCCAGTTGGGTCTGGTGGCGAAATGCCATTACCTATGCCTTGTACTTGCCATAATACTGTTGCACTCGCGCTTTTATTGGTGGTTTGGTGTTGTTGCCAAACCCAGTCAGGCTGATGTGTATTGAGCACTTCATTTTCAATGAGTTCTCTTCCTTTGAAGTTCGGAATAACGATGTCTTTTGCCGGGCTGTTTTGGGTTGGTGCAGGTACGAGCTTAGCTACAGTTGGACTCACGTAGCCGTAAAATTCAGCGTTTTGTGTGAAAGCAAGGTTTGCGCTCAGCAAAACAAGAATAAAGAGCAATTGTTTCATAGTTTAGTTTCAGTTTAACGGCCCTTAAATTAATAATTTATAGCGAGAATCAATAAGCATATTAACTTTGTCAACCATGAAAATTCTGTTATCTCCGGCCAAATTAATGCGCATTCTCCCTCAAGATAAATGCACGTCTCCTTTGAATTTAGCGCAAGCGCAAGACCTTCATAAAATATTAACGAAATGGTCTCTCAAGGATTTTCAGCAAAAAATGAAATTATCTGCTGCTAAAGCGCTTGAAACCAGACAAATGATAAGTGATTGGCAACAATTGTCAAATTCACTGCACTTAACACCCGCAATTGATGCCTATATTGGTGAAGCATTCAAAGCAATTGATGTACTCGGTATTGATGAAAAGGCACGCAAATATTTCAATCAAAATGTGTTCATTTTGTCTGGTCTTTATGGCTTGTTGCGTTCAACAGACGGCATTGCACCGTACCGTTTGGAGATGGCACAAAAAATAACACTTCCCAAAAAAATCAACTCGTTGTATGCCTTTTGGAGACCCAAAATTGAGGAGGCCTTGAGCCAAGTCCTTGGGCCAGATGAAATAATACTCAATTTGGCAAGTAGCGAATATAGTGACCTGATTCAAGCTGCACACTTGAAGAATATTATGGTGACACCGATTTTCAAGGAGCTAAAAAACGGCAAACTCCAAAGCGTTTCTGTATTTTCGAAACAGGCAAGAGGAAAAATGGCAAGATGGTGTGCCGAGAACAATTTAAATGAAGTGCAACAAATCAAGGGATTTCATGAAATGGGATATCGGTTTGATGCTGGCTTATCCGATGAACACCACTTATTATTTGTCAGGAAGGCAACTCAGTAATTTGGAAGTCTGGATTTTGAGTTAGAACATCCCAAGTATGATCCGCTAGTAATTTGACACTAGCAATGAAAGTAAGATGCGCGCCTGAGCGGCCCCATGCATCTGGCGCAATCAAGGAAAGCATGTAATTCGATTCTGCCTTGAGATAAAGGTGATACGTATGATTGATCAATGGTTCAAAACGCATTTCAGCCCGGTAGATAAAAGCAGATATTTCTTTGCGGTCTTGTAGTTTTTTAGCTTGTTTGGCCAAAAGTTGCATTTGCTCGTAAATTTGATCGAGTTGCATATCTGTTTGTTGGCTCATGGCACTGAGTGCTCGCCCTTTCAATTTCCCTTGATCTTCGGGCTTGATTACAGCACTACCAACCTGATGCGCATAGGGCAAAAGATGCGGATTTTCAGCAATTTTATCAGGGTCAATTGGGTTGACAAAATCTTTAAGTGGTGAATCTTTTTCTTGCATTTTATACCAAATTACTCAGTTCTAAACCTACTGCAGAACCAATGGCAATACCCATGCCTCCCATACGAACACCTGCATGTACATTTTTGTTCAAAGATCGAATGATCGGTTTTTTTTGATCCCCGACGCACATGATCCCAGACCATTGGCTTTCAATTGCCACTTTTTGACCCGGAAATATTTCGTTCTCGAGTTTTTCTTGAAGTTTTTCTTGTATGCGTTGATTCAATTCAAATTCTGTGCTGGTTTCTCCAATAAAATCTAGGTTGCGCCCACCGCCTAATAAAATGCGTGGTCCGATATCGCGGAAATAATAATAGCCAGATTCACTATGAAAAGTACCCTGAATGCGATGCTTCATTGGTTTGGTAATGCAAACTTGTGCCCGAGCGGGCCTGAGTTCGTTTGGGAAGTAAGCTTGACTAAAGCCATTTGTACAAATAAATAAGTGCTGGGTTCTGAGTTCTCCTTTTGATGTACTGACCAAAACTTCTTGATCTGAACTTTCAAATGCCTCGAGTGAAGTATCAAACAAAAAATGGATGTCGGCTGCAATGCATTGTTTGAACAAGGCATCAATCAGTAAGTGCGTTTCGATACTCCCTTCATACTGATTGAAGTAACTCAATGGGAAACCTGAAAAGCCAAATTTTTCAGGGGCTTGATGGTCAATCGTAAATACTTTTTTTAAGCCAAAATATTGTTCAAAATTTTGATTTAATTCAGTAATAAAGTCCTGATCTAATTGCTCATGCTGTTTCCCAATCAAATCCCAAGAACCACAAGGCCTCCATGCCATTTGCGCTGGTTTGATTCTTTCTTTCAACATTTGCAAGCCTTTCAGGCGCAATTCAACAGTCTGCCAAACGGCAGTTGCTGGCATTTGCTGTAAATCGTCATGAAGCTCTGTTGGGCTACCAAAACAGGCAAAGCCGGCATTTTTAGTACTGGCACCGGTGGGTAAATAGCCCCGCTCTAGCATGAGTATTTTCTCATGGGGAAATCGTTGTTTCAGAGACAAAGCTGTAGACATGCCAACGATTCCGGCGCCTACAATCACAAAGGTGTTGTCATGTAAGTACAATGCCTGTTCCCAGTAACTCAGTTGTTTGAATGATAGCATTTTTTTTACTCGCTGATTTTTAGCAAATTTGTCTTTGAAACAAATGTACCAATTTGCGTTAAAATGGTCGTTTCGCTTAAGTCAAGTTAACTATGAACAGAGTTGTTTTCCTTTTCTTTCTTCTGCTGTCTTTACAGGCTTTGGCACAAAGAGATTTTTTGGTGGTTTTTGAAGGTCAAATCAAAGATTTACTCGATCAGCAAAACTTATATGGTGTCACACTTGATGTCATGCAGCAAGATGCCGTCTTGACCAAAGTAATTTCAGATGAACGCGGTGTTTTCTATGCCTCTGCACGCATACAGCAAGGAGCCAATGTCAAATTGCGCCTGACCAAAGGCGCTTACCTCACTAAATATGTTGCCCTGGATCTTACTCAAATGAAAGGTCTGACAACCAATGCATATGGCTTGCAATTACTCGATCAAGCTGTTTTTAATATGTACAAATTAAAGCCAAACGTTGACCTCAGTTTTGCAACCAATCAACCTACGGCTCAATATACTTGGTCGGCAAACGACAAAGCACTTTTACCAAATGTAAGTGTTCAGCAAGAGGCAGATGCCAAAGCAAAGGTGGCGTATCAGAAAGCCATAGACCAGCAAAAAATTGACCGCCTTCTACTAGTTGCTTCTAAATATGATGTGCCTGGCTCACTTGAAAAAGCACTTCCATTTTACGATTCAATTCTTGCCATTGATGCCACTCAGGCCAAAGCCAGTGCGCGTAAGGCAAGTATTCAACAAACCATCAAAGATGAAAAAGAATTAGCAGCCAAAAAGTCCGAACAAGCGGCCTTATTAGCCGAAGCACAAGCGGCAAAAACCTCCGGCGACCTCAGTTTAGCCGAACAAAAAATCAAAGCAGCAAATCTGATTTTGCCTGGTAATAGTGCGGTTCAGGCCGAACAACTTTCCATTACAAATCTTCAGAACGAGAAAAAGCAAAAGCAAGCCAAACAAACGGCATTTCAAAAAGCCTGGGATAACGCTCAAAACGCACTCAGTAAGGGCAATACCACCTTAGCAACCCAATACTTTACTGAGGCTGAAAAAATTCAACCTGAAGAGAAGCCACGAGTAGAACAAGAACTTCAGAAAATAAAAAACACGGTACAAGACAAAGACACCGAGATCAAGCTCAACAAAATCCTGACAGCAGCCGATGTTCAATTCAAAAGTTTAAAAGGCAATGTCACTGAAAAACAGCTCATGGATGTCCTTGAGAAATACAAACAAGCAGATAAGCTCATTGCCCTTTTTCACAAGCAAGTCTTGATTGATCAGTATTCCAAAAAGCTTCAAGATGGCATGAAACTCGTAACAGATAAACTAGACAACCTTTCTACTGTTTATCAAAGTCAATTAGCCAAAGCGAACGAGCATTACGAAAACGATCAATTGCCAATGGCGCAAAAAGTACTTGGAGCACCTGCCATGGAGAGTCGAAAGAACGAACCCGAGGTCATTGAATTACAAAAGAAGATTGTCTTTAAGGGTCAGTTTCTAGCAAAAAACGAAGGAGCTTACCGCATGCTCAAAGAAGGCAAGGACAAACAAGTAGCGCTCAAAGCATTGGAAGATGCGCAAAGTTTTGGCAAGCAACAGGAAAGCTACCTAAAAGGTTCCGAATTACCGCGCTTACAAAAATCGATAGATTCACTGAAAACCATCTTGAATCCTACCAAACCATTGCTCAAAGATGCCGAAATTGCAACTACACCATCTGGCATTCAACTGAGTGCCCCAGGTGAGGCAGTAGCAGATGGCTCACAAGCCTTTAACGATCTTCATCAAACCAGAACGGCTGCTCAAGAGGCACCTTACCGCCAACAGCAAGCTATTGCGACAGATATCCAATACAGAAACTACTTCAGTCAGCAAGCAGCTGAGGTTGCTAGCTATGAAACAGCTGGTCAGTTAGATCAAACCAGAACTGCACGAGAAATTCAGGCCAAACAAAACGACCAAGCGCAAAACCAATTGCAAGATCAGTCAGTCAAAGTTGCGCAGCAAACAGAGGTTGCCATCAATCAGCGTAATGCAACAGCCGAAGGGCACCAGCATGACAACGAAATTAATTTACAAGTTTGGAAAGACGCCAAAGATTATCAAACTCAACAAGCCTTAAAAGAACAACAAGCCGTTGAGCAGGCAGGTCTTGAACGCATCAACGAGGTTCAAAATATCAAAGATTTACAAGCAAGAAGTCAAGGGCAAGAGGCCGAGAACAAGTCAAAAGACTTGAATCAAAAAACGCAAGAAGTAACCTTCACCAAACAACAGCAACTTGAACAAGCCGAGCAAAATAGTGCTGCCCAACTTCAAAAAATTCAGCAAACGGCCGGCTCAAGGGTAGAGCTTAAAACGACCCCTAATTATTTAAAGGATGAAAATGGCGTGCTTTTCCCGTCAAACACTATGACAGAAAAGACTTACCAGATCAAGAATAAAGAAGGATTTGTGACCAAAGTGGTGGTGCGTCGGGTAGTGGTTGATCCAAACGGACACGGTGTCGTTTTTGAACAAACCACCGATGAGGCGGGTCGGACATACTTTACCCGAGATGGGCAAGTATGCACAGAATATATTTGGTTCAATGAGTCCACGGGCGCAAGCGTTCTTAAAAAATAATTGATTGATGCAAGTTCATTTTATTGCAATTGGCGGAAGCGCCATGCATAACCTCGCAATTGCCCTCGCTAGAAAAGGCGCGTTGGTTACAGGTTCAGACGACGAGATTTTTGAACCATCCTATTCTAGACTTCAAAAGCAAAATATTTTACCTACTTCGATGGGGTGGGATGCCTCGCGTATCCATCCAGATCTCGACGCTGTGATTCTTGGCATGCATGCGCGTGAAGATAATCCAGAACTGCTTGCGGCAAAGGCTTTGGGTCTTCCGATATACAGTTATCCGGAATACCTTTATGAACAGAGTAAAACTAAAACCAGAGTTGTCATTGGAGGGAGTCATGGTAAAACCACTATCACTTCCATGCTCTTACATGCTGTTGCACAACTGGGCATCGAAGTCGATTATATGGTTGGTGCTCAGCTTGAGGGCTATGATTGCATGGTGAAACTCACTGAGAATGCGCCAATTATGATATTAGAAGGTGATGAATACTTGAGTTCTCCGATTGATCGTCGCCCTAAGTTTCATTTATACCATCCGCATATTGCCTTGCTTTCTGGCGTAGCCTGGGATCACATCAATGTTTTTCCAACTTTTGAAAACTATGTAGCTCAATTTGCCAAGTTTATTGACTTGATTGAGCCAAATGGTGCCTTGGTTTACAATCAAGAAGATCCTGTTCTCAAAGACCTTGCTAAGCAAGCCAACAATTGTAAAAAACAGCCTTACGGCACACCTGATTTTGTACCCACCGAGCACGGCACACGCCTTACTTTTGAGGGTCAAACCTATGACTTGAAAATATTTGGCGCCCATAATTTGCAAAATTTAATGGGGGCGATGTATGTGGGGCAACAAATTGGCATCAAAGCTGCTGATTTTTTGGCATCCATGACCAACTTTACCGGTGCAGGCAAGCGCCTCCAAAAAGTCATTGAACATTCAAGTTTCGTGATGTTCAAAGATTTTGCGCACTCGCCGTCTAAGCTGAAAGCCACCACGGCAGCTGTTGCACAACAGTATCCAAATCGCGAGGTCATTGCCTGCATGGAGTTGCACACTTTTAGTTCGCTGCAAAAGACATTTTTACCACATTATCAAGGAGCAATGATTGCTGCTGATCAGGCGTTGGTATATTTTAGTCCTGAAGTAGTGGCACATAAAAAGCTTCCTGCGTTGTCTAGTCAAGAAGTTTCGGAGGGTTTCGGAGGGGGAGTCTTGGTTTGTGAGTCTACGCAAGCAGTTTTAGCTTTTATCAATGCTCAGGACTGGAACAACAAAGTGCTCTTGATGATGTCGAGTGGTAACTTTGATGGCATCGATTATGATGCTTTGGGCGCTCAGATTGTGGCAAAACTGTAAGGCAGTTGCCCAATCATATTAACTTTTGAAAACAACTTTTCTGTAGATTACAGCAATCAGGAGGCTATTGAGCGTGCTGTAAACCAACAATGCTAGCAAACTCACGCTTAGTGTAAATTGTGGGTTATACATCATGGACATATTTTGCTTGGCAAGGCTTCGGATTTCCTGATCAGTTTTGTTTTCAAGGGCCTGATTGCTTTTTCTAATCTGGGCAATTTCAGCTGTGCTATCCATTTGGGCTTCTATTTGGGCCAATTTATGTGCATTGAAACTTGGGTCAATGTTTTTATAATAAAAGAACAAGAAGAAGCTCACAAGAAGCGTATACGGTAAGCCCACAGAAAGACCGTTTTTGATATCAGTAAGGATATTACTTTCTGTTTCAGTGCGCTTTTTGAAATACAAGAATAAGGCAATACTGGCAGTTAAAAATGCCATATTGAGTAACACAAAAGGTTGGATTACATGTAATTGCCACTCTAGCACAAATGCCAATAGTTTGAGGGCAATGAATGCAGTCCCAAAACCTAGCGCATATATCCAAGCACTTTTCATTAGCTATTCATTGAAACTAAGAATTCTTCGTTGGATAAAGTGTTTTCCATGTGTGATTTCATGAATTCCATGGCTTCAACAGGGTTCATGTCAGCAATGAATTTACGCAACAACCAAACGCGTTGTAGTACATCTTTACCAACAAGGAGATCTTCACGACGTGTACCAGATGCAGTGATGTCAATTGCTGGGTAAATGCGTCGATTGGATATTTTACGATCGAGTTGTAGCTCCATGTTACCGGTTCCTTTGAACTCTTCAAAGATGACTTCATCCATTTTAGAGCCAGTTTCAGTAAGTGCGGTAGCAAGTATGGACAAAGAACCGCCATTTTCAATTTTGCGTGCAGACCCAAAGAATCTTTTAGGTTTGTGCAGCGCGTTTGCATCTACACCACCCGAGAGTACTTTACCAGAGGCAGGAGATACAGTGTTGTAAGCTCGTGCCAAACGAGTAATTGAATCGAGCAAAATGCAGACATCGTGTCCGCACTCGACCATTCTTTTTGCTTTTTCAAGTACCATATTGGCCACTTTTACATGGCGCTCAGCTGGTTCATCGAAGGTAGAAGCAATCACTTCTGCTTTGACTGAACGCGCCATATCTGTTACCTCTTCAGGACGCTCGTCAATGAGCAATACGATGAGGTATGTTTCAGGATGGTTGGCAGCAATGGCATTGGCCACATCCTTGAGCAACATGGTTTTTCCGGTTTTAGGCTGAGCCACAATCATACCGCGCTGTCCTTTACCGATAGGTGCAAATAAGTCCATGACACGTGTAGAAAGTGTTTCTTGCGAATGGCCGGTCAATTTGAATTTTTCGGAAGGGAAGAGTGGAGTCAAGTATTGAAAAGGAACTCGGTCTCGGATGTAGGAAGGGTCACGACCATTGATGGACTCTACCTTGACCAAGGGAAAGAATTTTTCTCCTTCGCGTGGTGGTCTGATTGTGCCTTTAACGGTATCGCCTGTTTTGAGACCAAATAATTTAATTTGATTCTGTGAAACATAGATATCATCTGGAGAGGGCAGGTAGTTATAATCAGAGGAGCGTAAAAAACCGTAGCCGTCTTGAATGACTTCAAGTACTCCTTCTGCAGTTACAATTCCAACTAAATCGTAGTGTTCCTCTTTAAATGTTTCAGGAGTCGTTTGTTCCTTGGTGTTTTCTGTCGTTGCTTGATCGGTATGGTTTGGATCATTGCGACGCTGAAAACGCGGATTATTTGGATTGTTTGAATTGCTTTGATGTTGATGTTGCTGTTTGTCTCGTTTTGGGTGTTGCTTAGGCACCTGAACAGCTTCTGTTTCTGATGAGCTTTCTTCACTTGCGGTGGTTGCAAGCGTTGGTTCCACTTCTTTTTCAACGACTTGCGTTTCAACGGCAGCTTGAGGTTTTCGAGCCCTTTTTGGCCTGTTGTTTTCTTGACTAGGGCTAGGTTCTGCGGAGGCAGCAACTGCTTCTTTGGTTTTGTCGCCCATGATGGCCGCAATGATTTCGTTTTTTTTAAGGGATGCAGCGTCGATGCCAAGACTTTGTGCAATGACACGGAGGTCTGAGATTTTTTTACTCTCTAATGTTTTAAGATCCATCAATGGTAAGTTAAGTGCTGAATTTAGAGCAGGCCCTGAACTGGGCAATTGGAAATTCGTTGCAAGTTTAAGCAAAAATCATATAAAAACGCCACGGAATTGAATAATTCTATGTTTTTCGCTTTTGTTTTTTTGCTGCTGGAAAAAGGATGTTGTTTAAAATGAGGCGGTACCCAGGTGAATTTGGGTGCAAATTGAGGTCTGTAGGAGGGTCGCCAACTAAATGCTGGTAGTCTTCGGGGTCATGGCCACCGTAGAAAGTCCAGGTGCCTTGGCCAAACTCGCCGTGTACATAGCGCGCAGTATTAGCAGCTTTGTTTTCACCGAGTATCAGGACGTTGGGTTTGATGAACTCTTTGTGGAAATCGGTTGTTTGCCCCATGAAACCGTTTATCACATCGACATGGCATTGCGTGAGCATTGTTGGTACGACATCCCATTTTGCTGAAAAATCAAATAAGGTAAATTGATCACTTTTTTCATTGATGATTCTTTGTGTCCGGAGGTCTGTGCCGTCGATATCAGAATATTCATAAACCATCGGATCTTTGATGATATGAAAATTCTGAAATGCGAAAGTGCTGTTGAAATCAAGTTTTTCTTGTGCCTTTGGATCCGAGGGTGTGCCATCAAAAACGGATTCTTGGATGTCTACATTTTCAGCAGCCAATGCAATATCGAAGGAATCGGTACCGGAACACATGGTAAAAAGAAATCCACCACCAATGACAAAGTTTCGAATATTGACCGCAACAGCGCGCTTCAGCGCGGCAGTGCTGGCATAACCTAATTTAGCAGCCGATGCTTCGGTTCGCGCCACATCTTGTTGATACCAACTTTGCATGCGCGCTGAGCCATAAAATTTACCGTACTGACCCGTGAAATCTTCGTGGTGTAAGTGCAGCCAATCGTATTTAGGTAAAATGCCATTGACGATAGCGGAGTCGTAAATTTTATCGTATTTGATTTCGGCGTATTCCAAAACTAGTGTAACGGCGTCATCCCAAGGAAGTTTATTAGGGGGCGTATACACTGCTATTTTTGGTGCTTTTTCCAGCTGCACGACTTCCATATTGACTTCTGGGTCATTGATTTGGGCTTTGATTTGATTGACCTGCCCATCGGCTAAAATTTGATAACTCACGTTGCGCAGCAAAAGTTCTTCTTCGAGGCTGCGCAGATGTGGCATTAAAAAAGAGCCGCCGCGGTAATTGAGCAACCACTCAATGGTAATTTGATTTTCGAGTGTCCAGTAAGCAATACCGTAGGCTTTTAGGTGATTTTTTTGGGTGTCGTCCATAGGGACCAATATTTGACTGGCAAATAATTGATTCGTAAAAAAACAACAGTACAGAAAGAACAGCACTTTAGAAAGGATCTTCATCTCCATCTTCTTTGCTAAAAATATCCTCTTCAGTTTCATCCATCTTGCTTTTGATGGTGTAGGTAGCAAACTCTTGATTGAACTGATTGAGGCTATTGGTATTCGGATTTGGTAAGTCAAGGCCTTCGACTTCATCGAGGTTTTCAAAGCGAGCAAATTCAGGCACAAAGCGCAATCTGACATTTTTAAGCGCACCATTTCGGTGTTTTGCAATAATGATTTCACCGGTTCCTAGTGTTGAGTTACCGTCTGGATCTTGTGTAATGTCGTAGTATTCTGGACGGTAAATAAAGGATACGATATCGGCATCTTGTTCAATAGCTCCTGATTCGCGGAGGTCGGAAAGTAGAGGGCGTTTGTCACCACCTCGGGTCTCAACAGAACGACTCAGCTGACTCAGGGCTATGATCGGAACGTTGAGTTCTTTGGCAATCTCTTTGATCGACCTCGAAATAGTGGATATTTCTTGCTCTCGGTTTCCTCCGCTCTTGGAATCTTTGGCGCTCATGAGTTGCAGGTAATCGATGATCACTAGATCGATGTTATACTGCGCTTTCAAGCGGCGACACTTAGCGCGAAAGTCAAATATATTGATACCAGGAGTGTCGTCAATGTAGATAGGTGCTTCGGCTAATTTACCAATGCGTGTATGTAATTGTTGGAATTCATGTTCTTTGAGGTCCCCTTTTCTGAGTTTTTCTGCGGGTAATCTGGACTCGCTGGCAATCAGACGTTTAACCAATTGGACCGAAGACATCTCAAGCGAAAAGATAGCGACCCCTTTGCCATAATCGACAGCCGTGTTTCTGGCCATGGAAAGGACAAAAGCCGTTTTACCCATACCTGGTCGGGCAGCCAAGACGATCATGTCTGAGCGCTGCCAACCAGCAGTTACTTTGTCGAGATCATGGAAGCCAGTTGGAATACCAGAAACGCCGTCGGCATTTTTGGAAGCCAATTCAATTTCGTGTATGGCTTCTTGCACAATGTAGGACATCGTGCCCACTTGCTTAGACATGTTGTTTTCTGCAATACTGAATAAATCAGATTCAGCGTCATTGAGCAAATCAAATACATCTCGGGTATCGTCATAGGCATCACGAATGATTTTTGAACTGACGTTGATGAGTTCTCTTTTGATGAATTTTTCTGCAAGAATACGGGCATGATGCTGAACGTGGGCAGCACTTGCAACACGAGTAGTTAAAGAAGCTACATAGGGTGTACCACCAGCCAATTCAAGTTCACCGCTTTTTTGGAGTTGTGCCGTAACGGTTACTAAGTCAATCGGGTTGGTTGCTGCAAAGAGTGCTCTGATTGCTTTAAAGATGTGCTGATGGCGGACATCGTAAAAAGTTTTTTCAGAAAGAATATCAATTGTATCGTTTATGGCTTTGCTTTCAAGCATCATTGCGCCAAGTACAACTTGTTCAATGTCAGTTGCTTGAGGCGGTATTCTGCCAATTTCAGCCAATGCTTGTTGGGCGTTCTTGACACGTGTAATTGGCGTTCGATTGCTTTGCGGGTTCTCCATAAAACAAATATAGGGAAAGGCTGCTGTTTATTATAATTTGAAAAAAAGGAGTTTTAAAAAAGTTGTAAAGGAGGGTTTTGAACAATTGTTGATATCAGCGCAATTCTTTCTTGGCGGCAGCAGTTCCGATTGTTCTGGTAATGATATCAATCTCTAATTTTGGCGAACGGGCAGGTGAATAAGCACGTCCGTAAAAAATGATTTGTAAATGGAGTTTGTTCCAAAGATGTTCTGCAAAAATAGCTTTGGCATCTTTTTCAGTTTGAACTACGTTTTTTCCGGAGGTCAAACCCCAACGCGTCAAGAGTCGATGGATGTGCGTATCTACAGGAAAAGCTGGAAATCCAAATGCCTGAGACATCACCACAGATGCGGTTTTGTGTCCTACTCCAGGGAGTGCCTCGAGTGCTTCATAGTTTGCCGGTACTTCCCCATTATATTGTTGAACTAATATTTGAGACAACGCAGTTATGGCAGCAGCCTTTTTGGGTGATAGCCCGCAAGGTCTGATAATCGCTTGAATTTGCGCTGTTGGAACAGCTGCCATATCAAAAGGATTGTTAGCTAATTTGAACAAGGCTGGCGTTACTTGATTGACGCGTTCATCGGTGCATTGGGCCGAAAGCAACACAGCAATGAGTAAGGTATAGGGGTCAGAATGATCGAGCGGAATCGGAGTTGTCGGAAAAAGTTGTTCAAGGGTGTCGACAACAAATTGAGCCTTTTCTTTTTTAGTTTTCATAGAGCGCCAAAGCTAAGGAGGTGTAACCATCTTTGTTCAGTAAGTAAGAAATACAAAATAAAAGGCCCTACCATAAACCTTGAAAAATAGGACCCTGCTACAAAGATAATGTCTGCACTCGCAAAGCGCCAACTTACAAACGGAAATAAAAAGACCAAACTCACCCAAATCTGTGCCCAATAGAATGTGAAATGGACAGGAGTGCGTAAAATAAAATGCTTGTCTTGTAGCTGTATTGATTTCACCTGATGCAGCCACGGCGTTTCAACAGTATGAATCGCATTGGATTTGATCAATTCTTGGCTAAAATAATCGGCTACCCAAAAATTTCTGTCGTCAGTACTTTTGAAAAGTTGCACAAAGTGCCCGTTCATGCTTTGGTAAGTTTTAAGCCCATAGCTCTCAGGGTAAATTCGAACGGTTTGTTCCGACAAGAAAAAATCAACCCAAACGACCAAAAACAAACAAAGTCCTAAGACTGCCGCTGCTCGATGCCACCTGCCTTTCCAGGAAGTTTTCAAATTATTGAGGTATGCGGCTTTATAGGCTTCTTCTGCTTCTTTGCGTGCAGCATATTTTTCGCGGGCTTGTTTTCGGTACGCATCGTAGGCAGCCCTTTGTTGTGAATCTTCTTGGGCTTGTTGACTTTCTTTTCTTTTGACATCAGCGTTACTTTGCGTTACACTAGGCTTTCCATGAAGTATTTGTTCATAGGCAGCCTGAATAGCGATGAATTTTTCTTGGGCACCCGTTTGCTTATTTTTATCCGGGTGGTATTTTTTAACCAAACTTCGGTAAGCCCTTCTGATTTCTTGAGGGCTTGCATCTGGCTTGATACCTAATATTTTATAAGGATTTCCAGGCTTCATGACTGCTTTGGTCAAGTGTAGCTTGCCGCTGAATTTTTAAAGTTGAGCTGCGGCTAAATTGTTTGATAAAAAGAATCTTTTTTGGTCTTTCGGCGACCTGAAGTCCTGTGAGTTCCCATGTAATCTCAAGTTCAACAGGCGCTCCTTCGCAAACTAAACCGACCACCTCTCCCCATTTGTCATCCTTCACACCAGTGACAAAAAATGGCTGCTTGATGTATGGATTTAATTTTTGCTCGATCAATTCTGGCAGGACCTTCGCGCCACCGGTAATGATTGCAAAATCGGCCCTACCAAGCCAGTCAAAATGCTTTGAATCGATCAGGTGCACGATATCATTGGTGATTATAGGTTCCGGTTGTAAGTCTGGATAATGGATAATTAGGCAATGATTTTGTTGTTCAAAATGAACACCATTCAATGCTGTAAAAGGAGGAAAGTCTTGCCGATCAATGCGGCGCAATGCCACATGAGAAAGGGTTTCAGTCATGCCATAGCTTTGAATAAGATGGATGTTTTGCACCAGGCAAGCATCTATGAGTTCAGTAGTCAATGGCCCCCCACCAATAAGGATTTGTTGGATGGTTTTCAATTTTGCAGCCTCATTGGTCAGACTTTCTGAAAGTTGCGTCGGAACAAGTGAAATGAAATTGATGGGCGTATCAAATTGACGCAAAGGGCGTGCAGCAGGTGTGTCAATCCAGAGTTCGAATCCTGCAACCATTGCGCGCGCTAATTGCATAAGGCCTCCAACACTGCTGAGGGGTAAGCATACCAGCGCTTTGGTATCTGCATTTAAATGCAGCGCCTCAACACTTGCTTTAGCTGAAACGAGTAATTGATTTTTACTGAACTTAAAAATCTGAGGCTGCCCAGTCGAGCCCGAACTTTTGAATTCAAAAGGGAGGTTTTGTTGCCACGACAATAAGAATGATTGCACTTGTTGTTGCAACTCTGGAGCGTTCGAAAGTAAATGCCAATTGGAGGGAATCAATAGTCGATGTCTAGGTTAAAACGATTCTTGAGCGTGTGTAAATTGGGGTTTTTGCGAGCCAAAGCAGCAAATTTATCTTTGCCCGTCAAAAACTTAACTTCTTCGTCTCCTGCTTCAGATAAAGTTATTTGGATGTCCAGATGGTAATTGCGCAGTTGTTTGCGCATGAAATCTTTAAATGCCAGCAGGTGCGTTTGTATATAATTTTGTTGCACGAGGTTGTCTACTACAAGTTCAAGGGTTTCTTCACTTTTTAGAATAGGATCTCGTTTGATAAGGGCATTGTAGAACGTTTCCATGCCGTTTTCTTTGAGCTGAAAAGCATATTGCTTCCAGTACATTTTTACGTGATCAAGGTGGAAACCTTCTCTGGGTAGATCTTCTTGATTGAGCTGATTGATGCTTTCCTTTTCCTTCTCGAGCACTTCTCTGATGGAGATAATATTGCTTTTTACTTGCCCTTGTGGTTTAGTCAGCGTAGGAGGAGGCGTTTGAACAGTGTTTTGAGCTACTATACTTGTTGAATTATTTGCAGAGGAGCTAGATGCGTTTTCTTTTTGGGTGCTATTCGTCTTATTTGACTTTCGTAAAGATTGCTTAGGAAATGGCAGGATGTCAATGCGCTCCGTTAGTCCTTTTTTTTTTCTTGCTCTTGCTTGAGAGAACAAAGCTGCATCAAAGCTACTTCGATGAGCAACCTTTGGTTTTTTGATGACTTGTAGGAGACATCGGTTTTGGATAAAACTTGTAAGCCTCTTAGCAAGCGTTGCCCTTCAATTTCGTTGGCTTGTGAAATATAGCGCTGTTTGATGGCGTCCGGAGCTTCGAGTAAAGTGGCAGTTTTTGGATCTTTACAGACCAATAAGTTGCGCAAATGTTCGGCCAAACCAACCACGAAATGATGTCCGTCAAAGCCTTTCTCGTAGATATCATTTAAAATGAGTAAGGCAGCAGAAATATCTTCTTTTTCAGCGGCATCGGTGACTTTGAAGTAGTATTCGTAATCAAGGATGTGGAGGTTGTCAAGTACATTTTGGTAGGTCAGGGTAGAACCTGAGAAAGTCACTAGTTGATCAAAGATCGAGAGGGCATCGCGCAGGGCACCATCGGCTTTGAGCGCTATTTGATGTAGTGCTTCTGGATCTGCAGATACGCCTTCTTTTGTGGCAATTTGAGTGAGGTGATCTGAGATGTCTTTGACACGAATTCTTTGAAAATCAAAAATCTGGCAACGCGATAAGATGGTTGGGATGATTTTGTGTTTTTCAGTGGTTGCTAAAATGAAAATAGCGTGCTTCGGTGGTTCTTCTAATGTTTTTAAAAATGCATTGAAAGCCGAGGCCGAAAGCATATGGACCTCATCTATGATATATACTTTGTGGGTGCCAAGCTGCGGAGCAATGCGCACTTGATCGATGAGATTGCGGATGTCGTCAACAGAGTTATTGGAGGCGGCATCAAGTTCATAGATATTGAGTGAAGTGCCCGTGTGAAAAGACTGGCAGGAATCACAGGTATCGCAAGCTTCGGTTTCAGAAGTAGGATTGAAACAATTGATTGTTTTGGCAAGGATGCGCGCGGTGGTAGTTTTTCCGACACCACGAGAGCCACAAAACAAAAAGGCTTGCGCTAAGTGCTGATTTTTAATGGCATTTTTAAGCGTATTGGTAATGGCGAACTGCCCCACAACTGTATCAAAGGTTTGTGGACGGTATTTGCGCGCCGAAACAATAAAATCACTCATGTTTCAAAGATACCGTTATTTTTGAAAAAGAGTTGCTGAAGATATCAACACTTGTTTCAATTTTTAAGCAATTGAAATTGATTTTCGGCTACATTTAACCAGTACATTCCACTCGGGAACGAACTTAAATCGAGTTTTTCAGAGAGCGTGCCATTTAAAATGAGCGTTCCTTTGGTATCTAATATTTCAAAATATTGTTGGGTTAAATATAGAGGAATTTCAAAAAGGCCACTGCTCGGATTAGGAAATACTTTGGGCAGCGTTGGGATTTCACTAACCATATTTGTGCTATCGAGTTGATCAAATACATTGAGGTATATTTTCAAAGTACCAGAGCGTACATCGCCCCAAATCGTGTAGAGTTTATTTTGATGGAATTGTACATTCAGAAAGTCATTACCATTTTCTAGAAGAATGGAGTCGTGTGAAATTTGTGGGCTGATGAATAATTCATTGGTCCAAGTTCCTTGGCTTTTGATCCGACAAACTATTTCTGTAGGGCTAGAATAGGTGTTTGCAAGCCCATTGCGGCGATCGCGCCAACATACAGCGATATCGCCGTCAGTATCGTAATCGGCCCAAGCGAGGTCTTGCAATGCGCCATTGGCTTGCATATCGTTATTTACCCGAACTGGTGCAGACCAAATACCATTGATTTTCTCAATCATGGCAATGTCAGGGTCTCCAAAAACGTCAGTTGCGAAGGTATAAACAGCATTATTTGCATTACTTGGATCTATTGCCAAATGCGGACCTTTTTTAATGCTATCGTTGCTACTTCCAAAACCGACGCCTTGAAAAGCCACAGCATAGTTATAAAATGATGCGGGTGCCGTTTTGCTGACTTCGATAATGCGGGGTAAAATGCTCTGTGTTGGGTCATAGCTCGGGTAAAGCGCCATGAAAGTTCCGTTATTGGCAAATGCTGGTGAGGGTAGCGGTTGACTCAGGACATTTCCAGCTAAATAAGGTGCAGCGTCAAGTTCTTGTAAGCTAAATGTAGCACCTTGATCTGAGGAGACAGCCATGTAAGGATGAAAAGGTGCTTGTACAATTCCGGGTTGCTTGGCATTTGTACTCGTGATGACAACACTGCCTGTGAGCGGGTCAACAGCAATCCAGGGACGGTCAATGCAAAGTTTATTCGGACAGCTAGAAATGGGCCTAGCAACGGTTGCTGCCCCCCAGCTTTGGCCTGCATTTACAGATTTTCTGCAAACTACAGCACCATTGGTAAAATTGACGTTGTCGTAGTCAATGTAGGCCATGTACAAAATTCCTTGCGCATCAAATGCCAAAGAGACATCGGCACTACTATTGCCAGCCTGCTGATGCGCTTGCCAAATGGGAGCCGACCAAGTGAGGCCGCCATCTGTTGAACGCGCACTTTTGATCACTATTTTTTCATTCAATTGAAAGCCCATCCAGGCAGCAACCAAACGCTGTGGATTTGTGGGATCTATGGCTAAATAGGGCTCGCCTTCAAAAAATTGACCACTAGAAACGAGCGTGTTTTGAGCATATAATTGATTGATTATACAAACAAGGAATAAGTAAAAAAATGCGCTAATTTTCATAGAATAAAAATATAAAAAAAAGGGTCACCAACTAGCGACCCTTTTGAATGAAACCAAGTTTTTTTTAGAAATCTTTTGGTAAAACTTCTTTCGGATTAACTTGAATACTTTTTACGACAGCATTGAAAGACATTTTACCCATGTTGATCGTATATTTTTGGGCAAAAAGGTAACCATCCACCAATTGGTAATCGTCGTAGGTAATGGCTGTTTCTATCGTTTGATCCCCTTCCTTGCGCACATTGATCGATTTGTATTTGAGGTAGGTAGTGGCATCGTAATAATCAAAACTTTCTGCTGTACCGTCGTTGGTGTACAGCAAATAGCAAGGTTTGTCATCAATGGTTTCAATCCCTTTGATTTCATATTGCATACCATTGGCTTGATAGCCTAGTTCGGGAATGAAGCCACTGGATTTTATTTTGGCGGCAAGCTGCTCTGGCTTGAGGTCTTCGCGTCCGCCTTGCATGCTGAAATTATAACCACTTTGGCCATCAAAATAAGACTTTTGAATGACCATGCCTGGCATTTCCATTTTACTGGCTTCATTGGTTGGGGACCAAAAGTAATCTGTACTTGTGAGCGCAAAAGGCATTTGTCCATTGCTGAGTTCTGAAACCCTTACATAAGATTTCAATGCCTTCACTTTTTTGTTGAGTTCTTTTGGATTTTTGGCAGCAGTCAGCGCCATTGCGTATTTATTGATGAGCGTCTGAGCATCGATATCTGAAGGCTTGATGTCTTTTAATTCGTTGCCAAAAGCATCTAGTTTTTCGATACGCCCATCTGCATCAAATTTTACAAGTTTTGGTAAAATTTCTTCATTACCAACCACAATGATATGGCAGTTAGTGGCAGTGAAATATTGTTGGGCCATTCGCAAAATATCTTCTTTGGTAATGGACTCCAAACGCTGTAGATAGTTTTGGTAGTAATCAGGGGCTAACTTATATTTGATTGTGTTGAGCGCGAAACGTGCCATAGTTTGCGGACTCTCTAAAGATCTTGCAAAGCCTCCAGCCATGTTATTTTTTGTCAAGGAAAGTTCTTCATCGGTAACCGCCGCTGCAATGATATTTGAAAATTCTTTCAAAATTTCAGTAATGGCAGAATCGGTTACTGCATTTTTAAAATTACCACCGGCTGACATCCATGACCCATTTTCAGTTATGTTCAAAGAGGAGTAGCAGCCATAAGTAAAGGCTTTGTCTTCACGGAGATTTTGCATCAGACGGGTACCAAAACCACCACCACCTAAAATACCATTGAGAACGGTAAGTGGCAATTGATTTTTATCGCCAGTTTTGATATCTATAGGAAAAGTAACGTAAACTACAGATTGAACAGCACCTGGTTTTTTAACGAAAATGACACGATTTCCTTTGTCAAACTGACCTTTTCCTAAAGTGGTGTTGTATGCTGGTGCACCTTGCCACGCGGAAAAATAACGATTGACCAACGCCTCTGCTTGCGATCTATTGATATCCCCTACAATGACTAAATAGGATCCGGCAGGCGAGAAATTTGCTTTGTAATGAGCTACGATATCGTCACGGGTGATATTTTTAAGGCTCTCTTCGGTCATGATTTCACCATACGGATGCCCAGGGAAGTTGATTTTTTTGGTGGCGTTTTTTGCCATTTGTCCGGCATCTGCCTTTGTAGACTGCAGGCCTGATAAATTCTGCTTGCGGAGGCGTTCAATTTCGCTTTCAGGAAAACTCGCATTGTACATGATGTCAGTCATGAGCTCTAAGCCTTTATCCAAATGTTTGGTGAGGCAACTCAAATACATGCCATCGCCACCTGCACTGAGGTTTGCGCCAATGAAATCAATCTCGCGGTCGAGTTGATCTTTACTGCGATTTTGTGTTCCGGACATCAGTAATTCGCCGGTGAAGTCGTCGAGCCCGGCTTTGTCTGATAATAATCTTGGGCTAGAACCTGAGCTGAACTCAATTGAAACTTTTGGGATTTTGTGATTCTCAGATAATATAACCGTGATGCCGTTAGCTGTAGTAAATACCTGAGATGCTGGAATATTGATTTTGGGAGCCGCTGCAGCCTCTGGGCGCTTCGAACGATCAATTTGTGCCTGAACAAGTGCTGTACTTGCTAATGCGAGTGTCAGTATGATAGTTTTCATTGGGCTTATTTTTCTTTAGGTAAGTAATAAAGGATGACGCGAGCGTCTTGTTTCAAGTAAGTTTTTGCAACGCGTAAAATGTCTTCACGACTTACTTTCATGTAGTTGTCAAGTAGTGTATTGACACGGTTGGCATCGCCGTAATAAACATGATTATCTGCCAAATTTTCAGCAATTCCGGCAATACTTGCATTACTAGACGCAATGTCGTTTTCAAACTTGTTGCGTACTTTTTGGAATTCTTCTTCGCTGATCAATTCAGTCTGAATGCGTGTAAGTTGTGCATCAAAAGCACTCAAAACAGTATCCAAGGCAATTTCTTGTGGAATGATCGCCGCTAAAATACCAATGCCTGCATCTTCGAGTCCGTAATTGAATGAAAATGCATATTGCGCCAGTGCTCGTTTTTCAACAATTTCTTTATTGATACGCGAAGAACTTCCGCCAGATAAAACTTCATTTAAAAATTCAAGTGCATAGGTATCTGGGTGTGTTTGTGCCGGCATCTTGTAACCCATGAAAATGGCTGGTAACTGAATGTTGTCATAGATGGTGTCTCTTACTTCTCCTTTGATAGGGCTGCTGTCTTTTTGGGTACGATCTATCGTGCAAGGCTTGGCTAGATAGGTAGCAATGAGTTTCTTAGCGTCAGGCTGTGTACTTGCCATGAAATTTTTGGCATCAAATTTAGACTTCTCGACTTGGTAACGCGCTTTGAAAGCGTCATCGCTCAAGCTAATGAAGTCTCGGTAAAGGTTGATCGCCTGACCCTTAGGGATGCTTCCAAAATATTGATCTATCCATTTTTTAGTCTGTGCAATATCGATGTCTCCTGCGATGGATAGGGTGGCATTAGAAGGTACATAAAAAGTTTTGTAGAAATTGATGTAGTCCTCTTCTTGTGCTGCGTCGAGGTGCTCCATGCTGCCGATAGGCGCCCAGTTATAAGGATGGCTTGTGAAAACACGCTTGAATATTTCTGTGAAGAAAGAGCCGTAAGGTTGGTTGTCAACGCGTTGTCTTTTTTCTTCTTTCACAACACTGCGTTGAGTTTCGATTCCTTTGATATCAACCTTGGCGTGTAACATGCGCTCACTTTCGAGCCACAAGCCTAATTCGGTTTGACTCGAAGGCAAGATTTCATAATAGTAGGTGCGGTCTTGTGAGGTGTTGGCATTGAGCGTACCGCCATTTTTTTCAACAAGTTCGCTGTATTCTCCTCGTTCAATGTTCGCTGAGCCCTCAAACAACAAGTGTTCGAAGAAGTGCGCAAAACCTGTTCTGTTGGGGTTTTCATTTTTAGAACCCACATGATAGAGCACGGATACCGCGACAATTGGCGTGGCATGTTCTTCGTGTAAAATTACATGTAAGCCATTGGGTAAATCATAGGCTACATAGTTGATTTTTTGTTGGCCCCAACTGGTCAGGGAACTGAGCAATAGGCCGATGAATAGCGTTTTTTTCATGTCTTTATAGATAAGCTGCACGAAGATACGTTTATTGGAGTAAAATTGGTAATTTTGAGTAATGAGCTTTCCACAATTCACAAGCGGTATTCTTCTTTTATTGTCAACAACTTTGACTTTTGCCCAAGGAATTGTGCCAACCCTCGATTTTAATAACTTCTTTGTTTCGTTTCAAGATGGTTACTTCCGTCAAATAGAAATCCAGCCTATCGTGAGTTACAAAGCGGGTGATGAAGTGGTAGCCTACATCGATACCCGTGGCAACCTCAAGCTTTATGACGGCAAAGAACGCATCGATGTCACTACATTAAATGTCGAATACCAAGTATCAGACCACCTGATGGCTTATAAAATTGCCAATGGTGTGCGCATGTGGGATGCCGGTAAATTCACGCCCCTCACTAATTTTGGTCGAGAATTCATTGTCAAAGATAGCATCATCGTATATGAAGACACCCGTTACCAATCTTTGAACGTCTATTGGAATAAAAAACTCGAGAGTCTAGTAACCATTACTAATGGCCTCACCATGAACGCAAGTATCGGAGAAAACTTAGTGGTTTACAAAGACAACAGCAATACCTATTTTGTCTACTGGCGTGGTGAAAAATTTGAAATTGGTACCTACAACGAAGAGCAACTCAATTTTCAACTAGGGACTGATGTTATGTGCTTCAAAGACCCCTATACCCAGTCATTTTATGTCTTTGACAACGGCGTTTTTCAAGAAGTTGAGTCCTTTCCGATTAAAGCATACAAAGCTGGCCGAGGTTTTGTGGTTTACGAAGACATGAATGGTAACTTATGGCATTACCAAGGTGGCCAAAAAACCGCTCTTTCCAACTTTTCTTCAGAGTTCTGGGATGTCAAAGATGACATTTGTATTTGGATGGAAAATTCATACCTATTTGCCTACAGCAACAACCAAAGAATCCAAGTAGCCACTTACCGACCTCAAACATACTTGCTGAAAAACAATGTTTTGGTTTACCGCAATATCATTGGCGGTGTTTCAGCGCTTGTCGATGGCAAAATCCAAGAACTTACCAATTTTCCGAATGCCGAATTTGATGTTTTTGGAAACAAAGTACTTCTGCGCTTACCCAACCAGACCTCAGTTGTTTTTATGAATGGGAAGCTTTATGCCAATTAAAAGTAAGTACTTCATCTTCCTTTTATTTTGTTTTTCAATAAACGCACGTTTATCAGCTCAAGATTCGCGCCTAGAAAAACTCGAACAACTTTACAATCAAGGATATTACAAAATGGTCTATCGCCGCGCGGGTAAGCTTCTCATGAATCCGGCCTATGACCAAAGTAAGGCTCCTTTAAAATACCGCCAGCTAGCCATTCAAGAATTGGCCAAAGATCCGCGTTGGGCAAAAAAACACGCATTAGAGATCGAATGGATGGAAAAACCTTCTGATCGCGTCGCAGCGCGGCGGCAACTCGGGAGTGCGCAAACTCAACAGCTTTTAAATACTGCAACACAACTTGCAGGTGTTCCATACAAAGCCGCCGGTACAGACCCTTCAGGCTTTGATTGCAGCGGATTCACCTCTTATGTTTATGCAAAGCAAGGGATCATATTGCCAAGAAGAGCTGTAGAACAATACAATTTTGCTCAAAAGATCACTGCCGAAGAAGCACAATATGGTGATTTAGTTTTCTTTTCCAATGGTGGAGAAATCAATCATGTCGGGATTTTAATCAGTGAAAAAGGTGCTCCGAAACAAATGATTCATGCTAGCTCGAGTGTCGGTATTTCTATTGCGGATATTGAAACATCGGCTTACTGGAAAGATCGGGTAGTGGGCTATGGCAGAGTTGCACTCTGAAAATAGTAGTTCAACACCAAAACAATTATTTGGAACCTAATAATCTTAGTATAAAAAACCAAAAAACGCCCAACGTTTGAAGGCTCATGCCAAAATACAGGAGTTGTAATTCTGAGTAGAGTGCAGCTTTGGTTTCAAGACCTAAAGCAAAAAGCGTCAATAGACAAAACGCAATAAACCATTTATTGGCGAGTAGCCCTTGACCATGTTGCCTTCTCCAAAACTTTCCGGCCAGCAAAACTTGGATGGCGAGCAAGGTTGGTAATAATAGTAATAAAAGCTGTGGGGCGTAAGGATCTTGAAATTTGAATACATAAAAGTAAAGGCCTACTTGACATAATAGTAAACCATACAGTAAATACTTGCTCCAAGAAGGGTCAGCTTTGCTGAAAAATCCCATGACGCAAATGGCACAGATAAACGGAAAAAGGAACAGTTGGGTGCCCCAATTGAGAAAATCCCATTGCAATAAATTCCAGACGCTAAAGAGCGAAAGCGAAGCTGAGACAAGTCCTATAGCGCCAAAAATTTGTGGGCTTTTTCTAATCATAGTTGTTTTCTTCTGGATAATTCAGTTGCACAAACAAGGTGCCAAAGTGCTCTGGCACCAACGTTGGCATCCCAGTCGCCATCGGTTCCGGGCGCAACCTCATTGAGGTCAAATCCAATAATGTGTCTTCCGGATTTGACCAATGCAAATATCAAATAGGCGACTTCTTGCAACTCAAAACCACCTGCCACAGGTGTTCCGGTATGCGGGCACAATTCTGGTTTTAAACCATCGATATCAAACGAGATGTAAACATTTTGCGGAAGTGTGGCAATAATTTGCTCGCATTGTTGAGCCCAAGTTTGACCAGTATATTGGTCGTTTTTAAGCTGCCAATCATAGAAAGTTGTCACCTTCTGCTGAGCTGCTGCAAGTTGAACTTCGCGTTCAGAAACATCACGGATACCCACTTGGGTGAGTTGTGTCAGATGTTTGAGTTCTTGGAGCGCATTGAACATGATGCTCGCATGGGACTGCTCAAATCCTTCGTAAGCATCACGTAAGTCGGCGTGTGCATCGATTTGCAAAATTCCAAAAGCAGTGTAGTGCTGGTCAAGTGCTTGTAATAGGCCAAGTGGGGTAGAGTGTTCTCCACCCAGCACACAAGGTATTTTACCTGCTTCAAGCAAGCTATTGCAACGTTCAAATAGGTTTTCGCGAAGTGCTCGGTGGGCATCATTAATGGCATCTAAAACATGTCCAAATTGTTTTTGTGCGAGTTCTTCACCGTGCTCTTCTAGAAACGAAATGTATTCCAAGCCTTGGGTACACAAATGGTCGTTGATATCGAGCCATTCTTGAGAAACCGGAGACATGAAAACCTTGGTATCGTAGGCTTTATCGAGTTCAGGATGATAAAAATCTAGTTGGGTAGAAGCCTCCAAAATAGCTTGCGGTCCCTTGCTGGTCCCTTTGCCATAAGAGGCAGTTGCATCCCAGGGAACTGGAATTATGATGAGCTCAGCTTCTTGTTCTGTATACGGGAAGCCAAAAATATTGCCATTGGCGATACCTACGCCGTTTGGATCGAATGCGGTCATGTTATTTGTTTTGATACGCCTCTACTGCTTTGCGCACAGAGCCATATTGAAGTAAGAGTTCTTTGGAGGTTTGGAGGTCGAGTTGCAGTTCGTTAGCAACCATTTTTGCCCCGCGGTCAACGAGTTTTTCGTTACTAAGCTGCATATCGACCATTTTGTTGCCTTTGACATGACCAAGTTTGATCATGAGACTGGTAGAGATCATGTTGAGCACCAATTTTTGAGCGGTTCCGGATTTCATGCGCGTGCTGCCAGTCACAAATTCTGGACCGACAATCGGGGCCATGGTGATTTGTGCTACAGCTGCCAATGGCGATCCCGGATTGCACGTGATGCCGGCGGTCAGGAGCCCCGCTTGGTTGGCAGCATTGAGCGCGCCAATTACGTAGGGTGTGGTTCCGGATGCTGCTATTCCAACAATGGTATCAAGTGGTGTTGGTTGATGCGCTAAGATGTCTTGCCAACCTTGTGTGGTGTCATCTTCTGCAAATTCAACGGCTTTGCGAATGGCGTTGTCCCCGCCTGCAATTAGGCCGATGACGCGTCCGTGATCGACACCAAATGTTGGAGGACATTCGCTGGCGTCAACTATTCCTAAGCGGCCGCTGGTACCTGCACCAATATAAAACAATCGGCCGCCTTGCTGCATGCGCTCAAAACAGGTGTCAACAAATAGTTGAATTTCTGGAATGATTTTTTCGATTGCTCGGGGTACTTCGTGGTCTTGTTCGTTGATACCTTGGAGCAATTCTAATGTAGACATTTGCTCGAGGCGGTCATAAAGGGAGCTAGATTCTGTGATTCTTTCCATCAGTATAAGAATACTTGTGACGCATTTTCTTTGAACTGAACATCGACGTGGTTCTTGAGGGTGGTTGAAAGGCTCAGGCCGGCGTAATCGGTTTTGATTGGGTAGCGGCGATGCTGGCGATCAATAAGCACAACCGTTTTGATCGATTTTGTAGCTTGCTCTAAAAATTTCATGAGGGCATATTGCATGGTTTTACCACTGTTAATCACGTCGTCAACCAACACTATATAGCCGTTCTTGAGTGCTTTTTGTTCGATGCTAAAGGTAATGGGATCATTCCAAGGTTCGTCCTTATTGAGTTGAATTTCAAAACAATGGATTGTCATGTCGCTGTTAGTACTCAGGATGCTACTGAGTTGTTGTGCAAGGATATAACCATTGCCAGCAATACCTCCAATAAAAACTTCTTTTTGATCAAAGGTCGCTTCAAGGAGTTGATGCCCGAGGCGAACGATTTTTTGCTGTATTTGCTGGTGATCGAGGATTTGTTGCATGGAACAAAGATAAACATTCATAAAAAAGGCCGCTCTCGTGGCGGCCTTTTTTTCGAAATGCGATTTGTTTTAATGTTTGCTGATTTTAACCGTTTGCTGATTGACATGCAGGTAGTAAACGCCCGCAGCTAGGTTTTGTAAGGAAACAACTGGGTGATTACCCTCAAGCAATATTTTTCCTGTTGCATCTGCAATGAAGTACGGTGTGTTTTGCGCAAGTCCACTGATTTGAATGATGTCTTGGCTTGGGTTAGGTGCAACAGAGACGTTCGATGTTAAATCTGTAAGACCAGCTGAAGATCTGACATCAAAAACGATTGTACCAGTAGAAACTCCAGAATCAAACTGGTCTAATTCAGTGTTGTCTGGGGCGAAGACAAAAACTTTGCCTGTAGAGAAGAAATCGGTGCTTGAGGCATACAAATTGCCTGAAATTGGATCTTGAGCGAGGTCATAGAAATTTTCGGTAATGCCATTGACAGGCCCCAACCAAGACATATTGATCAAATTGTAATCATGGAGGGTGTTTTCCATAGATAGCTGATAAACCAGTTTGTCATCGCGAAGTGCAGATGTTCCACAACCTGTTACTGCATTGGCCAAATTTTGCGTATTGACCACACCGTTCAAAGAAACTTTGGACACTGAAGCACTGGACCAATCTTTGTTGTTGACGGTGATCAGTTCATTATTGAACAAGAACATGTTGTCGGGGTTTTTACCTTCTGGGCCTAAATCAATTTCATTGCCATATTGTAGCGTATTGATATCTAGTTGCCCAATTAGGCCTTTTTCGTTGCCCCATTCGTATGCGTTGTTGACTGCAACATAAGCAGTATTACCCACCACTACTAAGTTCTGACAAGCCCATTTTGGACCTGCAATTGTATCAAGGGCAGCAGTGAGTTGTAAGTTTGATTTGTCGTATACGTGTAAATAAGAATTATAAGTTTGGAGGTATTCTCCTCTTGTTGCAATCAGGCGATTGTTTGCTATGGCTAAATTTCTAACGCCAGGACAACTCACACTTGCGAGTTCTTGATGTGTATTGAGGTCGAATTTGAATATTTTACTATCTGCGGCAACATAGTAAAAAGCGCCATCAATGACGAGGTCAGAGGCAAAACGCATGTTTTCGAGTGTATCTACAACAGCGTATTGTTGGTTGCTCGGATTGTAACTACCGATAGTTACAGGTGTTAAGATTTGATTGGTTTGGTAGTCGAAATAACCTTCGTTAACGACGAGAACTTGATGCACGTAGTTTTGTGCGCTCAGTTGTAAGCTGGTCAATAGACCTACTAAAAATAATCCTTTTTTCATGTTTGTTAAAAAATTAGAAATTAAACAATGACATTGAAAAAAGTGGTGCAGCAAGGCCAATGATAGACCCGGCGATACCGACTTTAATCTGAAGTCTTCACGCTGTTCAAAGGCAAGTCTTCTGGCTCATGCCCGTTTCAATTCGTCTTCCCAATTGCTCAGTGACGCAGTGAATTGCATTTTAGGCACTTACAGCTGCAGATACAGCTCCGGAATTACACCGGATTCCTTATTAAGTTTGACAAGCAAACACCTTAGAACGTCCCAAAGTTAAGTTTAATTTTGGATTCTATTGCGATTCAGAAAGATTCCTGTATCTTTGCACCCGTATTGATCAAGGTGATCAGTCTACATAATAATCATTTACACAAATATTAGCATGTATTTAGATTCAGCAAAGAAGAAAGAAATCTTCGCAAAACACGGCGGTTCTGAAGCCAACACAGGTTCAACAGAAGGCCAAATCGCATTGTTCACTTTTCGTATCAGCCACTTGACTGAACACTTAAAGAAGAACCGCAAAGATTACGGTACACAACGTGCACTTCAACTTTTAGTTGGTAAGCGTCGTAGCCTTTTAGATTACTTAAAGGCAAAAGATATCGAGAAATACCGTGCATTGATCAAAGAATTAGGGCTTCGTCGCTAATTTTTTATCAGCACAGTTAAATTTATGGGAGAGGGGGCTTCGATTACATCGAAAGCCCCCTCTTTGTTTAATAATTTGTAAATAACGAAAGATGAATATAGGAACAAGAAAGTCCATTATGACCGGCGGGAAAGAAATTTCTGTTGAAACCGGTAAATTGGCAAAACAGGCCGATGGGTCTGTAGTGGTTCGCATGGGCGACACCATGTTGCTTGCAACTGTTGTTGCAGCACCAGAAGCAAAAGAAGGAGTTGATTTTCTTCCGCTAACGGTAGATTACCGTGAAAAATATGCAGCGGCAGGTCGTTTTCCAGGTGGTTTTTTCCGTCGTGAAGCACGTCCTTCTGAAACTGAAATTTTAGTGATGCGTTTAGTAGACCGCGCTTTGCGTCCGCTTTTCCCAGACGATTACCATGCAGAGGTGCAATTGATGATTCAATTGTTATCTTATGACGGTGTAAATAACCCCGATGCACTTTGTGGTTTTGCTGCTTCAGCTGCCATCGCTGTATCTGACATTCCATTCAATGGCCCGATGTCTGAAGTACGCGTGGGTCGTATCAATGGTGAGTTCATCATCAACCCTACAATGGCTGAAATGGCCCAGTCAGATATCGATTGTATCATAGCTGGTACAGCCAAAGACATCAACATGGTTGAAGGCGAAATGCAAGAAATTTCAGAAGCTGAATTGGTCGAAGTTATTAAATTGGCACATGCAGCTATCAAAGAACAGTGTCAGTTCCAACTTGACCTCGCTGCTGAAATCCCGACTGCCAATCCAAAACGCGAATATTCACACGAAACACACGACGAAGCAGTTCGTGCGCGTGTTTATGAATTGGCAATGGAAAAGTGTAAAGATGTGGCGCGCATGGGCTTAGCTAACAAAGCAAAGCGCACCGAATTATTTGACGCCATCAAAGCAGAAGTAAAAGCTGCCTTTACAGAAGAAGAACTCGAAACGCAAGGTAAATTTATTTCTCCTTACTTCTCAGAAGTGAAGAAAAAAGCAGTTCGTTGGGTAATGCTCAATGAGCGCAAGCGTTTGGATGGCCGTAACTTCGATGAAATTCGTCCGATTTGGGCCGAGGTTGATTACTTGCCAATGGTTCATGGTTCTGCAGTATTTACACGTGGTGAAACACAATCATTAACTACCCTAACCCTAGGTGGTAAAATGGATGAGCAACTCATTGACGGAGCAACTTTCCAAGGAACTGAAAAATTCTTGTTGCACTACAACTTCCCACCATTCTCAACAGGTGAAGCCAAGCCGTTGCGCGGAACTTCACGTCGTGAAATTGGTCACGGAAACTTGGCATTACGTGCCTTGAAACCAGTGATGCCAGACGACTACGCTTATGCTGTACGTCTTGTTTCTGATATTTTAGAATCAAATGGTTCTTCTTCTATGGCTACGGTTTGTGCAGGTACACTTGCACTCATGGATGGAGGTGTGCCAATCAAGGCTCCAGTATCTGGTATTGCCATGGGATTAGTTGCTGATGAAGGAAAATTTGCTGTGTTGTCTGATATCCTCGGTGACGAAGATCACCTCGGAGACATGGACTTCAAAGTTACCGGAACAGCCAAAGGAATTACTGCATGTCAGATGGACATCAAAGTAGATGGCCTTCCGTACGAAATTCTGATGCAAGCACTCGATCAAGCGCGCGCAGGTCGTTTACACATTTTGGGTAAAATCACCGAAACAATCGCTACTCCGAATACTGAAATGAAGCCGCAAACGCCTCGTTTGGAAGCATTCAACGTGCCAAACGAAATGATCGGCGCCATTATCGGACCTGGAGGAAAAATCATTCAAGGATTACAGAAAGAAACGAAAACAACGATCACCATTGAAGAACTACCAACTGGTGAAGGTCGTGTTCAAATCCTTTCAAACAACGGTGACGACATGGCAGAGGCCATCCGCTTGATCCGTCAAATTGCTTTCCCTCCTCAGGTTGAGGATGGCGCAACTTACGAAGGAAAAGTGAAGTCTGTGAAAGAATTTGGTTGTTTCGTAGAAATCGTACCTGGAACAGATGGTTTGATTCACATCTCTGAATTTGCTTGGGAAAAAACAGCAAAAATGGAAGATGTCGTTAAAGAAGGTGAAGTACTGACATTCAAAGTGATCGGTAAAGATCCTAAAACGAAAAAATGGAAATTATCACGCAAAGTATTATTGCCACGTCCTGAGCGTCCAGCTACGGAGCAAGCCGCAGAATAATACTTCTACATTTTAACTGATCATAAAGGGTGGGCATTAGTCCACCCTTTTTTATTGCTTTCTTTTTATAATCCTTACCGTAAATTAACTTACAAAGTCTTAATTTTACAATTCAAAATATTTTATATGAAAAAAGGACTACTTTTTCTTCTTACTGTATTGAGCGTCAATGTATTTGCTCAAGCATTTGAATCTTTTAATTTTACCGGTTTAGCAACAGCTAATGGCTGGACTGCGCATAGTGGTACAACGGGTGCAATCACGGCAATTACAACACCTTCAGGTAGTGGTAATAGTCTGTCCTATCCAGGCTTGGCTTCATCGGTTGGTAACCGAGTCAGTATGTCAGCTTCAAACGCTGAAGATATCAATAAGCCCGTTTCAGTAACAGGCACGACGTATTATTTTTCTTTTTTATTAAATGTCACTGATTTGTCAAACATGAATGCCACAGGTAGTTATTTTATCCACTTGGGGGCCAATAATTCAACCAATCAGTTTCAGATATTTATCCCAAGACTCTATATTGCTCTTGGTTCCACTGCCACACAATTTAAACTTGGAATGCTCAATACTACAGGTGGTACTACTGCAACACCAACCTATATTACCCAGGAGTTTAATCCAAATACCACTTATCTGGTTGTTGCTAAAGCAACTGCAAATGCCGTTGGAGACCCAATCACAGCATCTCTATGGGTCAATCCTATACCTGGAGCAGCAGAGCCTACGCCTGGTGTTGTCAATTCTGGAGGAACCTCAGGATGGCCAACAAATCCCATTTTAGCACTTTGTTTAAGACAATCAGCAGGTATTGGGACATTTGAAATTGATGAAATTCGTGTAGGAACTACCTGGGCATCAGTAACACCAAGTGCGGCAAGTTCTTGTGTGACATACAATACCATTTCGGCAATGGCTTGTAACAGTTATACACTCAACAGCCAAACTTATACTACTTCAGGTACTTACGTTCAAACGTTAGCCAATGCCAATGCGGCTGGTTGTGATTCCATCATTAACCTCAATTTAATGATTCATAATGCCACTTCCTCTACACAAAACGTGACCTATTGTGGTCCTTACACGTTGAATGGTCAAACGTATACAACCTCTGGTACCTACACCCAAAACTTGCAAAACATTCACGGTTGTGACAGTACACTCACATTGAACCTTAATTTAGTGGGTTCCATTACGTATTACCAAGATTTAGATAACGATGGTTACGGAAATGCTGCCGTGACTCAGGTTGGTTGTAATCCTATCGCCGGATACGTCACCAACTCAACAGATTGTAACGACAACAATAATCAAATCCATCCCGGAGCGGTAGATATCGCCGGAAACGGCATCGACGAAGACTGTAACGGATTTGATGCTCCACTTCAATTGGGAATCTATCAATTTGCTGCAACAGTAGATTGTGCCACTCAAGATGTAGCTGCAACCAATGCTCCTGCAAACGTATCTTTCTCAAACTTTGAGGCACAGGGAACAGCTTGTGCTGCAGGTGGTGGTGTTTTCAACCGAAGTGGCTGGAACACAACTGCAGTTCTTGATCTCAATCAATACAATCAATTTACTGTTTCTGGCATCAACTGTACTAACCTCAATCTAGGTAAACTTGCATTGAATCACAGAACAAGCTCAACTGGTGGTACACCAACTATTTTTGTTCGTTCTAGCCTTGATAATTATGCAACGGATATAGATACAATTGCATCTTCATGGAATGGAAATGTGGCTTTAGCAGATACTGTTCTTTTACCTGCAGCTTTCTCTAATGTTTCCAACGTTACCTTCCGCTTTTATGTGATTAACCAAGCCACTTCAACATCGACTTTGCGCATGGACAACGTATCCGTATGGGGAAATCAAATTACAATTACACCGCAACTTTACTATGCTGATCAAGATGGTGATGGTTTTGGAAATGCCTCGTTGGACACGCTCGTTTGTAATCCGCCTGCCGGATATGTTGCTAATAACACTGATTGCAACGATGCAGATGCATTGGTCAATCCGAATACTGTTTGGTATCAAGATCTTGATAACGATCAAATCGGAAATGCTGCTGTTTCTCAAACTGCTTGTCTACAACCAGTAGGTTATGTTTTAACAAGTGGTGATTGCAATGACAACGATGCAAATATTACGGCACCATCAATGTATTATGTTGACTTCGATCAAGATGGTTATGGAGATGAAGCAACGGGTACTTTATTTTGTCAAGCACCGGTGAACCTCATACCCGTCGGTGGCGATTGTGATGACAACAACAATGCGATCAATCCAGGTGCTACAGAAGTTTGTGACGGTGTTGATAACAACTGTAATGGCCAAGAGGATGAAGGTTTGACTTTCTTGAATTATTATTTTGATGGGGATAGCGATGGCTACGGTATTGGTAATCCAACGGTTTCTTGTACGCCAATTGCCGGTTATGCCACCCAAACAGGCGATTGCGACGACAGCAATAACGCTATTAATCCGGGTGCAGCTGACGCTGAAGGCAATGCAATCGACGAGAACTGCGATGGTGTTGATGGTGTATTGGCAGTTGATGCATTGGCCTTTGAAAGTTCAGTGGCACCAAACCCAACAAGTGCTCAAGTTCAACTTATTTTGAATAAAACAATCGCTCTTTCAATTCAACTTCTAGACCTAAATGGTAAAGTTTTAACAACCTTGACTACCGAGCAAAAAGAAATCACACTTGATCTCTCTGCATTTGAGAACGGCGTGTATTTCATTGAGCTTCAAAATGCTCAAAATAAGGTCACTCACAGAGTAATCAAGCAATAAGAGTGTAACAAAATACTTTTCAATAAGTCTCTTAAGAAGCCACCTTCGGGTGGCTTTTTGTTGCATAAAACTTTGTACTTTTATTTCAAATATCTCTCAATGAAAAAATTACTATTCCTTCTGCTTCCTTTTGGCGCTTTTAGTCAATACTTTCAACAAGATGTCTCTTATAAAATTGAGGTCAAGCTTGATGACAAAAAACATCAATTAAGTGGTTTTGAAACCCTCGTTTACAAAAACAATTCACCTCAAACGCTCACTTTTCTATACATGCACGTATGGCCAAATGCCTACAAAAATGATCAAACAGCACTTGCCCAGCAGCTCAAACGCACTGAAAAAGACAAAATAGGAAACGCTGATCCCAAAGATTTAGGTTCAATAGACGGCCTCGATTTCAAAGTGAATGGCCAAGCAGTCAAGTGGGAGTTCACACCTGAGCACCAAGATATTGTGCGCATTGAATTACCTACAGCCTTGGTTCCTGGTGCCAGTTTAACACTTTCCACTCCATTTCAAGTCAATATTCCTTCGGGCTCTATTTCTCGCCTCGGGCATATCGGACAATCCTATCAAATTACGCAGTGGTATCCAAAACCTGCTGTTTATGATCAAAACGGCTGGAATCAAATGCCATATTTAAATCAAGGAGAATTTTATTCTGAATACGGAAATTTTGATGTTGAAATTACGGTACCCGCCAATTATGTAGTTGGGGCTACTGGTGAATTACAAACGGCTTCAGAAATTGCATTTTTGGATCAGAAGGTGCAGCAAAGTGCTAAAAAATTAGAAACACTATTGGCCGAGACAGAGCCTAACAAAAAGAATAGTTCATTCCCTGAGTCTGCTTCAGAATGGAAAACCATCCGCTATACACAAGATCGCGTGCATGACTTTGCTTGGTTCGCTGACAAGCGTTTTCTAGTTTTAAAAGGCTCTGTAGAGTTACCTCATTCAAAAGAAACTGTCACTACTTGGGCCATGTTTACGCCCCAAAATGCCAAACTTTGGGCCAATGCACTTGAGTATTTGCACGATGGTACTTACTACTATTCTCTTTGGAATGGTGATTACCCTTACAAGCACGTAACAGCCATTGACGGAACAATTAGTGCGGGTGGCGGCATGGAATATCCCATGATCACAGTAATTGGCAATGCTGGCAACAAAGAAGAATTAGAAGTAGTGATTGTGCACGAAGTAGGGCATAATTGGTTTTACGGAATTTTAGGTTCCAATGAACGCGTGCACGGCTGGATGGACGAAGGCTTGAATACCTTAAACGAAATGCGTTATGTCCAAACCAAATACCCAGACAATACGCGCTTTTCCGATATGGTTGCTGGTGGGCGTTTTCACCTCAACGACCTCGATCACCACGATTCTGGCGACATCATGTACCGTTCTTTGGCAAGTTTTGGCCTAGACCAACCTCTTGAAACACATTCCGATGACTTCTCTAGCTTGAACTACGGTGCTATTATGTATCAAAAAACAGGTGTTGTATTTTATTACCTCATGGATTATTTGGGTGCTGAAAAATTTGATGCAGCTATGTCAGCCTACTACCAACAATGGAAATTCAAGCATCCACAACCTACCGATTTGCGCAAAGTATTGGAAACAGAAACAGGTAAAGACTTGAGTTGGTTATTCGAAGACCTCATTCAGACCACAGATTACATCGATTATCAATTAAAAAGTGTTCAGATAGCCCAAACCGGAACGCTTATCAATTTGGCCAATAAAGGTCAAGTGAATGGCCCTGTTGAAGTCAATATTTACGGAAGCAATGGTCTACTCGAAACCGTTTGGGCAGAGCCTGGTCAAAAATCTGTAACGGCTGCTACCAATTTTAATCAAATCACTAAAGTTGAAATTGACCGCAACAACGATATCCCAGAATTGAACAGACAAAACAATCTTTGGGTCAAAGATCAACTATTGCACAAAGTTGAACCAATCAAGTTCGAGTTCTTATTTGGCGATCACCAAAAAGATCAGACAGCTATTTTCTGGACGCCTATGCTCGGAGCTAACGCATACGATGGCCTCATGGCTGGTGTCACATTGCACAACATTGGTTTAGCACCTAAGAAATTTACTTATTTGGTCAGCCCAATGTTCAGTACTGCACGCTTGCGCCCTGCAGGTATCGCAGAATTCTCATACCAAATTTTGCCAACCAAAGCCATCGAGCTCATGCGTTTGGGCTTGTCTGTGAAATCTTTCGGTACAAGACGTGGAATCAACGATAACTATTTTGTTGCATTGTCACCTTATGTTGCTATCAATTTTGGCGCAGGTAAAGCTCGCCATTCCGTACACAACGATCTTTTGATTCAAGGTATATTGAAAAATAACGCGGCAGGAAGTATTGTCTCATATGAACGTGGTGTATTTGTTCAGCACACACTCAACTACCGCAAACCAGCTTATCAAGCCCAATGGACCAATCGCTTTGAATATTTTCAAGATGGTACAAGCCCCAATCTTTTGGAAACGGAAATGGTGTCTAGAATTTGGACCAACCTCAACCAAACCTTTTCATACCGTCTCGGAAAGTTGGATCGAAAAATTGAGCTCAACCTTTTTGGCGGCTATACATTCAATTATCAAATTTCTGCGATTATTCCATCTGATCGTTTATTTTGGTCTATGAACGGCTTGCAAGGCCAGCAAGATTTATTCTTGGAAGATTACAATTTTGGCCGTTCAGATATCAGTGGTTTTTGGTCTCAACAGCGCATGGATCGCCATGGTCAATTCCATTCAGGCAGCACGGCCGGAAGTAATATTAATTGGCTAAGTACTGCAACTGTTTATGCGCAATTGCCTGTGAAGCCAAATATTTTTGGGGTGTTTGCAGACTACGGTATGGGTCGTGGTACTTTCAAAAGCATTGACTCTTATTATAACGCAGGCTTAGCCCTTCGTTTGGGTAAAGTATTTGGTCTTTATTTCCCCTTAGTTTCCGGTTCAAATGCTGGCCCAGAAGGTAATTTCTTGGCCAATGATTTATTTACAAATTATGCGCAAAATATCCGCTTTACTTTGCGCATCAATGTGGTCAACAGACTCAGTTTACATTCACTTTTAAATTCCTAATATGTCCGAAAATCGCCTGACATTTGGTAAGTTATTTTGGCCTAGCTTTCTTGCTGTTTTTGTGGCAGGTTTGGTAGGCATGGTCTTTTTCTTTCTTGTCCTTGGTGGCATTATCGGTTCGTTTGGTGATTTCGAACCAGAACCGCTAGCGCTTCAAGATAAAACCATATTGCATATCAAATTAGAGGGGGCAGTAGTAGACAAAAGCACGCAGTCTTTTGATGCAACCGCTTTTAAAGTTGATCGAAGTACTGGTTTGCCAGAGCTCATTACCGGTCTTGAGGCCGCTGCCAAGGATCGAAAAATCAGAGGCGTATTTTTGGAAATGAAAACTCCTGAAATGGGCATGGCTACAGCTACAGAGCTTCGCGAGGCATTGATCAATTTTAAAAAGTCAGGGAAATTTGTGGTGGCTTATTTATCTGGTGAACAAGTCTCGTACACCGATTATTTTGTAAGCAGTGCTGCAAATCATTTATTTGGAATGTCTGGCTCCACATTTTTATGGACAGGTTTACAAGCTGAGAGTTTCTTTTTGAAAAATCTTTTAGATGAGCTTGAAATAGGAGTGTTAGTCGTTCGTGGCAAAGACAACGATTTTAAAAGTGCGGTGGAACCCTTTTTTAGAACCGAAATGAGTGATTCAAGTCGTGAGCAAATGACGGCTTTGCTCCAAGATATGTGGACAAGTACCAGAAACGACATCGCCAAACAAAGAAAGCTCGATACGCTAACCCTTGATTCGTTGGCAAATGCCTTAGCGATCAGAAAATTAAAACATGCACAAACATTTCAATTAATTGACCGTGTTTATTACCGCCACGAGGTCCTAGATTTTCTAAAGTTAAAGGTAGGGCAGGAGCCTAGTGCCACACTCAGGCTGCAAGCTTTCGGAAAATATATCCGCGATACCTTTCACGATGAGCAGCTGCTCGCTAAACAGCAAAAACACGTGGCCGTTATCCTGGCAGAAGGAGATGTTGTTACAGAAGGTGATGGCGTTAGTTCGGCGGCACTCGGAAAGTTACTCAGGACAGTCAGAACTGATACAGATGTAAAAGCTGTTGTGCTGCGTATCAATAGCCCCGGTGGTTCAGCGCTTGCTAGCGAAGAGATTTGGAAAGAAGTAGAACTTACTGCTCAAAAGAAGCCATTATATGTCTCAATGGGTGATTTCGCTGCATCGGGTGGGTACTACATAGCCACTCCTGCCAAAAAGATTTTTGCACAAGCAACAACCATTACCGGTTCTATAGGTGTATTTGGGGTGTTGCCCAATGCAAGTAATTTTCTTAAAAATAAACTCGGCATCACCACAGATGAAGTTCGGACACACCAGCATGGCGGGCTATCTTTGGTCAGGCCGCTCAGCGCAGTAGAATTTAGCATAATGCAGGCTGAAATCGATGAGGTCTATGATTTGTTCTTGTCGAGAGTTTCTAAAGGCCGCAAACTTTCAAAAACACAAGTCCATCGGATTGCCAGGGGAAGAGTTTGGACTGGCGCGAGTGCCAAGCAAATTGGTTTGGTAGATGAGATCGGCGGCTTGTCTGCTGCTATCCGTGCTGCACAAAAAGATTGTGGCTTTAATACCGTTGTTTACTATCCAAAAAAAGATAAAAGCACCATCGATAACTTAATCGAATTGCTCGACGATGAATTCGAAAATGAACAAACGCAAGTAAAGGTCAATTATCCGGTTGAATTAGTTCAATATTATCAGCAGTATGAAAAATTAAAGGCAATGAAGGGTCTTCAAATGAGAATGCCTTTTACGTTTGTTATTCGTTGATTTTACTAGGAATTCCATAAGATATTGACAATTAATAATTTAGGTTTAGCGCAAATTGTTGAATAAAAATTGGCAATTATTAAACAATAATTGTATAACATTGTTATTCAATTAATTACAGGCGCATCCCGAAAAGCCTCAAAAGAGTAGGGAAAACTAAACCTAATAACTATGTTTTTTTCTTTAACAAGCGCACTCAAGGTGCAAGAAATCTTTGAAAAAGGAGACGTGTTTACCTACACAGCGTTTACTTTTTTCATCGGAACAATGGCCATGATGGCTGCAGCAGCATTCTTCTTTATGGAAATGCGCAACATGGAAGACAAATGGAAAACCTCCATTTTAGTTTCCGGAATCATTACATTTATTGCTGCTGTCCATTATTACTACATGCGTGACTACTTCACAGAAACGCAAACGTCGCCGACATTCTTTCGATATGTAGACTGGATGTTAACTGTTCCTTTGATGTGTGTTGAGTTTTATCTCATTACCAAAAAGGCTGGTGCTAAAGCTGATTTACTTTGGAAGCTCATTTTTGCCTCTGTAGTAATGCTCGTAACTGGTTACTTCGGTGAAGCAGTTGATCGTGGCAACAGTGTAATGTGGGGTGTACTTTCAGGTGCAGCTTATTTTTACATTGCTTACTTAGTTTGGTTTGGCGAAGTGGCTAAATTGGCAGAATCTGCTGGGCCAGCAGTTGCAAAAGCAACACGCGTATTGGCTTGGTTTGTTTTGGTAGGTTGGGCAATTTATCCACTCGGATACATCATTGGTACACCAGGTGGATTGTTTGGTGCTTTCGGTAGCTCAGATCCTAACCCTTGGATGGATGTCGTTTACAACATCGGAGATGCCATCAACAAAATCGGTTTTGGTCTTGTTATTTACACTTTAGCAAAATCTGAGTCTAAGGCGTAATTTCTACAAATCATACAAGAAGGGGAGCCAATTGGCTCCCCTTTTTTGTTTAATAGTGTAGGTAGAATGAACCTAGAAAATCTTTGGGAAATTTATGGGATCTAAATCGTGCATCATGTCAAGGACTTTTTCGATGATGTCGTCGAGGTTTGGTTTGCTGAAGTAGTCTCCGTCTGAGCCATATGCAGGGCGGTGATCTTTGGCAGACATCGTTTGTGGGGCAAGATCAAGGAATTGATAAGCACCCTGCTTTACCAAAATTTGATCGAGCATAAATGCGCTCGCTCCGCTACTGACGTCTTCGTCCACGATAAGCAACGCATTGGTTTTGGCAACGGAGGCACCAATGACATGATGGATGTCAAATGGTAGTAATGTTTGGGCATCGATGAGTTCTACGGAAATTCCAAAATCAGTGAGCTGGGCAACCGCTTGTTCGCAAATATTAAATGTGGAGCCGTAAGAGACAAGGGTGAGGTCTGTACCTTCTTTTACAATTTCAGGTACACCAAGTGCTTCAGTGAACTCTCCAAAATTGAGTGGCATACGCTCTTTGGTGCGGTAACCGTTGAGTGGCTCAATGACAAGAGCGGGTTCATCGGATTGCAACAGCGTGTTGTAGAAAGCTGCTGCTTTGGTCATGTTACGGGGTACACAGACGTGTATACCTCGCAATGAATTGATGATCATGCCCATTGGTGAACCGCTGTGCCAAATTCCTTCTAAACGATGGCCGCGGGTAGACACGATCAGCGGCGCTTTTTGACCGCCTTTGGTGCGGTATTGAACCGTAGCTAAATCATCAGACATGATTTGAACGGCATAGAGCAGGTAATCTAGGTATTGAATTTCAGCAATTGGTCTAAGGCCGCGCATCGCCATGCCGATACCTTGGCCAATGATGGTACATTCGCGGATACCGGTGTCTGAAACCCTGAGTGCGCCAAATTGTTCTTGGAGGCCTTCTAAACTTTGATTGACACCCCCGATTTTCCCGGCATCTTCCCCGAATACCAGTACCTCAGGCCGATTTTCAAGAATTTTACGATAGTTTTCACGTAAAATAATGCGGCCATCTTCGTGAAGATTATCAGGTGCATAGACAACCGGAACAGTTGCTACGTGGAGAGCGCTTTGTGCCGATTCAGAATGCAAATGTGAGCTGTAGCGATCTTGGGCTTTCTCTTGAATTTTGAGCACCCATTGAGCTAAGTTTGTTCTTTCGGTACTATTTTGGCCTAAAGAATTGCGTAAAAGGCTTCTGGCAATTTGCAGTAAATCTCTGCGAATACTGTCTTTTTCTTTGGTAAGTTTTTCGGCAGCTTCCTTGCAAGGTTGATGCATTGGATTTGCAACTGAAAAACTATTCAATAGAGTAAGGAGTTCATTTTTATCTTGTTGGATGTCATTTACAAAAGCTTGCCAAGCATTGTTTTTTGCTGTCCTGACTGCTTCTTTGGCCTCCTTTTCTATGGCTTCAAGCTCTTCAGTTGTTGCTAATACAAGACCCTTGTCTGCAAACGATAAAATCCATTCTTTAAATTTGTGGATGCAATCGAAAGTACTTTCCCAGGTTAAACGCTCTTGAGATTTATAGCGTTCATGAGAGCCAGAAGTAGAGTGCCCTTGTGGTTGATTGACTTCCTTGACATGCACCAAAACAGGTACATGCTCGGTGCGGGCAATATGTACGGCTTTTTCATAGGTTTCACAGAGGTGGGCGTAATCCCAACCTTTTGTGACTAAAATTTCAAAGCCAGGTTTCTCGGCGGTGCGCTGAAAGCCTGCGAGTGCGTCTGAAATACTGCCCTTAGTCGTTTGGAGTTCTCTTGGGACAGAAATGCCGTAGCCGTCGTCCCATACGGACATGACCATTGGAACTTGCAACACCCCGGCCGCATTCATGGTTTCCCAGAACGGACCTTCAGAGGTTGAGGCGTCGCCGATAGTGCCAAAAGCGACTTCGTTTCCACCGTTAGTGAAATTCTTAAAGTGCTCGAGATCTTTGAGTGTAGGGTGTTCGCGGTAAACTTTAGAGGCTTGCGCCAAACCCAATAAACGTGGCATTTGACCAGCGGTCGGAGAAATATCTGCTGAACTATTTTTTTGGTCCATGAGATTTTTCCAATTGCCATTGGCATCGAGGTTTCGTGTAGAGTAGTGCCCGCCCATTTGACGACCTGCCGATTGCGGCTCTATGTTGACATCAGTGTGTGCGTATAATCCAGCGAAATACTGTTCTATGTTGAGTTCTCCAAGCGCCATCATGAGCGTTTGGTCGCGGTAATAGCCAGAACGGAAATCGCCATTTTGAAATTGCTTGGCAAGGGCTATCTGCGCGAGTTCTTTTCCGTCTCCGAAAATTCCAAACTTGGCTTTGCCCGTGAGTACTTCTTTTCGGCCTAGTAAAGAGGCTTCTCTAGAAGTGCACGCGAGTAGATAATCGTTGATTACTTGTTGTTTAAAGCTATTGAAATCGAGCTGATCTTGTGTGGTGCTTGCTTTATCTTTGGCCATTTTCTTGTTGATTGCAGACAAATATACGTAAAAAGGGCCTATTTTTTGCTCGATAATTTGCAATTTTGGAGACCATGAGTCAGTTACAAATCGAATTATGTGCTGCATCTATCGAGGCGATAGATTTGGCAAAAAAATATCATTTTGATCGCATTGAGCTATGTCAGAACCTTGAACAAGGCGGTCTTACGCCAGCTGCAGGATTAATTCAAGCTGCTTTAGAGGCTCAGGTAGAAACGCACGTCTTGATCAGGCCAAGGGCTGGCGGTTTCTTTTACAACGAACGCGAATTGCAGCAAATCCAATGGGACATCGATTATGCCGCAAAGCTCGGTGTGTCAGGTGTGGTTGTCGGCGTCCTCAAAGAAAATTTTGAAATTGACAAAGCATTGCTCGGGCCAATGATTCAGCGAAATCCGCAGCTAGACTGGACTTTTCATCGCGCATTTGACGAAAGCATCGAATGGAAACGTTCGCTCGATGTCCTGATTCATTTGGGTTTCAAAAGGGTGCTTACCTCGGGTTTTGCCAAAAATGTTGAGCATGGTTTGGCTAATCTAGCAGAGATGTCGGCCTATGCCGATGGAAAAATTCAAATAATGGCTGGTGGTGGTGTGCATGCGGGTAATTTTCAAAAGTTAAAGGCAATCCCACATTTGTCAGGGATTCATTTTTCAGCCACACAAAAAGTTTTACTCGATGAAGACTCCGCTTTTTCAGAGACAATTTTAAAGATTGACGAGCGCAAATTACAACGCATATTAGAAGCAAAATAGCACAAGCGGTATATTATGCTTAGCTTTGCACGGAAGTTGAAAAAGAGACGATACGTTTTTTCTCTTTGATCAACACACAGAATTGCATGTTATTTAATGAATTACCCCTGAGGAAAGAAATCCTCGAAGCCATTGCTGAAAAAGGCTATACAAGCGCAACTCCCATACAAGAAAAAGCAATCCCACCGATTTTAGAACAAAAAGACCTCATTGGTTTGGCACAAACAGGAACCGGAAAAACAGCGGCCTTTGCCATTCCAATTCTAGAAAATCTGGCAAAATTAGATGCCGCACCTGGGGGCATACAAGCTTTGGTTGTTACGCCGACCCGAGAGTTAGCCATTCAAATCGCCGAAAATTTCAGGGCATATGGTAAAAAACTAAAGTTGCGTTCGCTGGTCATATTTGGTGGTGTAAAGCCACATGCTCAGATTCAAACACTCAAACAAAAACCTGCAATATTAATTGCCACACCTGGTCGTTTACTCGATTTACATCAACAAGGATTTATTAACCTCAAACAATTATCCGTTTTTGTTTTGGATGAGGCAGATCGCATGCTCGACATGGGTTTTATTCATGACGTTAAGAGAATTGTCAAGCTTTTGCCAAAACAACGACAAACGTTATTGTTTTCGGCCACCATGCCAAATGAGGTCAAAAGTTTGGCACAAAGCTTATTAATTGATCCTGTTGAAGTCACTGTCACGCCGGTTTCATCCACGGCAGAGCGCATCGATCAAATGGCCATTCATGTGGCAGACCGCAAAGAGAAAGAGCAACAACTCGTTCATTTGCTGCAACAAGACAAAGCCAATAGTGTTTTGGTGTTCTCAAGAACCAAACACGGTGCTGATAAATTAGTGCGCTTGTTGGGCAAGCATAAATTACAAGCCATGGCAATTCATGGTAATAAGTCTCAAAATGCGCGTCAAATGGCCTTGAGTCATTTCAAAGATGGTAAAATCAGAATTTTAGTAGCCACCGACATTGCCGCCAGAGGAATTGATATTTCTGGTCTTGACTTGGTTGTCAATACAGATGTGCCTACTGTGGCAGAAACGTATGTACATCGAATTGGCCGCACTGGGCGTGCTGGAAAAGAAGGTCGCTCGATCATTTTCTGCGAGCCAGAAGATGCCAAATACTTCAAGAATATTGAAAAGTTAATCGCAAAAAAAATACGGGTCGCATAACCCGTATTTTTTTTGAATTGTATGAGCTTGCTTAGATTGCAGCAATTTTGTCGGACATGTATTCTCCGGCTTTTAGTTTACCTACAATTTTAGAGAAGCAGTCAATAGTATATTTGACATCTTCTAGGGTGTGTGCAGCAGTTGGAATCAGGCGTAAGATGATCATGCCTTTCGGAACTACAGGATAAACAACCATTGAGCAGAAAACGTTGTAGTTTTCACGAAGGTCAAAAATTAGGTTTGTTGCTTCAGGAATTGAACCGCTCAAATAAACTGGTGTTACACAGCTGTTGGTTGGGCCAATTTCAAAACCAGCAGCTTTCAAGCCATTTTGAAGTGCGTTGGTGTTTTCCCAGAGCTTTTCTTTTAGTTCAGGATGGTTGCGCATGAGCTCTAGGCGTTTGAGCAATCCTTTTACTAGGGCAACCGGCATTGCTTTGGCAAAAATTTGCGAACGCATGTTGTAGCGCAGGTATTCGACAACTTGCTCGTCGGAAGAGATAAAGCCTCCGATGAGGGCAAAAGATTTTGCAAAGGTTCCGAAATAAATATCGATGCCATCTTGACAGCCTTGTTCTTCACCGGTTCCAGCACCTGTTGCGCCTAAAACACCAATGCCGTGTGCGTCGTCTACGAAAAGTCGGAAATTGTATTTCGATTTAAGTGCAACAATTTCTTTCAAGCGACCTTGGTCACCGCGCATACCGAAAACACCTTCAGTAATGACTAATATTGCACCACCTGTTTCTTCAGCAAGTTTAGTAGCGCGTTGCAATTGCTTTTCACAATCTTCGACATCATTGTGTTTAAATACAAAGCGTTTGCCCATGTGTAAGCGCACACCATCTAGGATACAAGCGTGTGACTCAGCATCGTAGACAATTACATCATGGCGATCAACGAGACAATCAATAGCGGAAACAACCGCCTGGTAACCGAAGTTTGCAAGAATGGTATCTTGCTTGCTAACAAAAGCAGAAAGTTCGTTTTCTAGTTGCTCGTGGTAGTTTGAATTACCGGACATCATGCGCGCTCCCATTGGTGAGCCGTAACCGTAGTCTGCAGCTGCATCGGCATCTGCCTTGCGCACTTCAGGGTGGTTGGCTAAACCAAGGTAATTATTGAGCGACCAATTGAGTTTTTCTTTCCCTCGGAAGTTCATGTGAGGGCCAATTTCACCTTCTAGTTTAGGAAAGGTAAAATAGCCGTGAGATTCTTTTGCGTGCATACCGAGTGGACCTCGGTTTGCTTGAATTTTTTCAAATATATCTGCTGCCATGCTATGATTTTTCTGCAAAGTTAAAGGAATATCAAGAGTAAATGAACACTTAACTCCTTAGTTATTAACAGGGCAATGCACAAAAGCGCCTATAATTGAGGTTAAAATTTCGAGCGCAAATAAATACCTGTCTGATTGTCTTTGATTTGTGTTATTTCACGTGGGTGACCTTCAAAAAGTAAGTTGCCACCGTTTTGCCCGCCATCCGGACCCAAATCAATGAGGTGATCGGCGCATTTGATGACTTCCATGTTGTGTTCGATAACAACCAATGAATGCCCTTTGTCAAGTAAGGCTTGAAATGCTATGAGTAGCTTTTCGATGTCGTAAAAATGCAGGCCAGTTGTTGGTTCGTCAAAAATGAACAGTGTTGGCGTAGTTTGTGTGCCCTTGCTTAAAAAAGAAGCGAGTTTGATGCGTTGTGCTTCACCGCCTGACATCGTACTGGAAGATTGCCCTACACTAAGATATCCAAGGCCTACGTTGACAAGTGGTTGAATTTTTTCAGCTACTTTTTGATCGAGTTTGTCCTTTCCGGCTTGAAAGAAAGCCAATGCTTCATCTAGGGTCATTTCCAAAATTTCAGCGATGTTTTTCTCTCGGTACTGTATATCGAGTGTTTCTGCTTTGTAGCGCTTGCCTTTGCATTGATTACAAGGCAAAGAGACGTCAGCCATAAATTGCATGCTCACAGCTATTGTGCCTTCTCCTTCGCATACTTCACATCTTCCCCCTTCGACGTTGAATGAAAAGAATCCGGGCTTGAAACCACGCAGTTTGGCCAGGGGTTGGCGCGCAAATAATTCACGGATGTCGTCAAATGCTTTGACGTAAGTAATTGGATTGCTGCGCGAAGATTTGCCAATGGGGTTTTGATCGATGAATTCGACGTGCCCAAGCTTTTTGATATCGCCACTTAGCCCATCGCATTTGCCGATGAGGTCGCTACTCAGGCCAAGTTCTTTACGAACCAAGGGGTAGAGCAGCCTTTTGATGAGTGTCGATTTGCCCGAACCTGAAACACCACTCACGCAAACAAGCTGACCAAGCGGAAAGCTGATCTCAAGGTTTTTTAGGTTGTTTTGACGGGCTCCATGTATGGTTATTTTGCCTTTGGTGCTGCGAATTCTGGTTGGTATAGGGATGATTCTTTGTTGATTTAAATAGCTTGCGGTCAGAGATTTGCTTTTTGCAAGTGCTTGGAAGTCTCCTTGAAAAACCAAAGTACCGCCTTGTGATCCTGCTAATGGCCCAATATCGATAATTTGATCTGCGGCACGCATGACTTCTTCCTCGTGTTCAACAACGATGACGGTATTCCCTTGGTTTCTCAGTGCTTGAAGTACGCTGATGAGTTTTGCGGTGTCTCGCGGATGCAACCCGATTGACGGTTCGTCAAGTATGTACAACGACCCAACTAAACTAGAGCCAATGGAAGTGGCGAGTTGGATGCGCTGAGCTTCGCCACCGGAAAGTGTGTTAGAAGTGCGGTTGAGGGTGAGGTAACCGAGTCCAACCCGTTGCATGTAATCTAGTCTGGATTGGATTTCAGGAAGGATGTGTTTGGTCAATTCCTTTTCATAAGGGCTGAGTGCTAGGTTTTGAAAAAACTGGCTCGCTGCACTCAAGGGCATGAGTACTATGTCTTGTAGGTTTTTGTCATTGATTTTGACATAACCGGCATCTTTACGCAGTCTGGTGCCTTGACAATCGGGGCAAATTGTTTTACCCCGGTAACGAGATAATAGCACCCTATATTGAATTTTATATGTTTGACTTTCAATGAATTTAAAGAATTCATTTAAACCAGTGAAATAAGTATTTCCTGTCCAAAGAAGTTGGTATTGCTCAGGGCTAAGTTCTTGAATTGGACGATGAATTGGAAAGTCAAATTTGGAAGCGTTGAATAGTAGAGCATTGAGGTAGTCTTGCATATTTTCGCCTTTCCATGCGGCTATGGCACCATCGTAGATGCTTTTTTTACGGTCGGGAAAAACGAGCTCTTCGTCTATCCCGAGTGTCATGCCGTAGCCTTCACAGCGTTTGCAAGCGCCAAAAGGATTATTGAAAGCAAAGAAGTGGACATTGGGTTCTTGAAACGAAATTCCGTCTAGTTCAAAGCGTTTGCTAAAGTGTTGATAGGCCTTTGTTCTTCCGTTGTAAATTGTGCACAAATCTTTGCCTTCTTGAAACGCAAGCTCAATGGCTTCTGTGAGCCGACCCTGTTGGGCGTCGTCACGTGGTCCGTTTGTAAGGCGGTCAATGGAAATATAGATGGCATCTGTTGGAATTGTTGAAGTGTCAAAGTCTTCAATTAGGACAAATTCATCGTTTAATAATAATCTTGTAAATCCTTGTTTGTTAAGTTCTTGTAGCTTTTTACTTAATTCAATGATGGAATTAAAATTGAGTTGATACAAGATTGCGAAAGGGTCGTTTAGCCAATTGTTATTTAGAAAATTGACAACATCTGCGGTTTGTTGCTTTTTGACCTCTTGCCCTGAGACTGGTGAGTAGGTTTTGCCTATTCTGGCAAAAAGCAATTTGAGGTAGTCATAGATTTCGGTGCTGGTTCCAATTGTTGATCTAGGGTTACTTGAGCTTACTTTTTGTTGGATGGCAATGGCAGGTGCGAGCCCTTTGATGTCGTCAACAGCAGGCTTGTCTAATTTGCCTAAGAATTGACGCGCATAGGCGGACATACTTTCGATAAAACGGCGTTGGCCTTCCGCATAGATGGTGTCAAAAGCTAAACTAGATTTCCCGGATCCGGAAACGCCAGTAATGACTGTGAGTTGACCATGAGGGATTGCTACATCGAGACTTTTGAGGTTGTGCACACGGGCGCCTTTAACTGCGATGAATTTTTCCATATGCAAAAGTAAAATTTCTTTACTTTTAGTCCTTTAAAACTCGTTAAATGTCAAAGAATTCCCTTTTTCGCAAGAAAGATGTTGCGCAAATATTGGCTCAAGCCAAATCTTCCGAGGCCAACTCGGAAGTTCATGCTCTTAATAAACATCTGAAATTAAGAGATTTAATTGCTTTTGGTATTGCTGCAATCATCGGAGCGGGTATTTTCTCAACTATCGGAACCGCGAGTGCTCAAGGTGGGCCGGCGGTTATTTTCCTTTTCCTTTTTACGGCGCTGGCTAGTGGTTTCGCTGCATTTGCGTACGCTGAGTTTGCCTCCATGGTTCCGGTTGCGGGTTCGGCTTACACCTATTCATATGTAGCATTTGGGGAGTTGATTGCTTGGATCATCGGTTGGGCCTTGATCATGGAGTATGCGGTTGGTAATATTACGGTGGCAATTTCCTGGAGTGATTATTTAACTACAATGCTTAAACAAATTCATATAGAGACACTTGGAATAAACGGAATCAACATACCTGCATGGATGCAAATGGATTACCTAAGTGCTGTAAACGGTTTTCATGAAGCAAAAAATCAGTTGTCTCAAGGGCTTTCATTAGAAGAATTGACTTCAAACTTACAAATAGCACATCAAGCTTGGACTTCTGCGCCTCGAATTGGTTCTTTTCATTTGGTTCTCGATATTCCTGCCCTGTTCATCATTGTGCTCATCACATGGTTGGTGTACCGCGGCATCAAAGAAAGTCGAAACGCATCTAATGCTATGGTGATCATCAAGTTAGCGGTTATTCTACTCGTTATTGCTGTTGGTGTATTTTATATTGACATGAAAAACTGGTCTCCATTTGCTCCTGAAGGCATTAGTGGTGTTTTGAAAGGTGTTTCAGCAGTCTTTTTTGCATATATTGGTTTTGACGCCATTTCCACAACTGCCGAAGAATGTGAAAACCCACAGCGCGATTTACCTCGAGGAATGATGTGGGCAATCATTATTTGTACAGTGCTCTATATCGTTATTGCACTCATTTTAACAGGCATTGTACCTTATGAGCAATTGGCTGTCGGTGAACCATTGGCCTATGTTTTTGAGCAAATCAATAAACCTAAAATGACCTTCATCATTTCTATTTCAGCGGTAGTTGCAATGGCTTCTGTCTTGCTCGTATTTCAGATGGGGCAACCACGTATCTGGCTTTCCATGAGCAGAGATGGCTTGCTGCCCAAACGCTTTTCAAGAATTCATCCTAAGTACAAAACACCTTCATTCGCCACTATAGTAGTAGGTTTTGTGGTGGCTGTACCGGCATTGTTCATGAACCTCACGATGGTCACTGACCTTTGCTCTATTGGAACGCTGTTCGCTTTTGTATTGGTTTGTGGTGGCGTGTTAGTACTACAAAACAAGCCCGATTTACAACGTGGTTCTTTCAAGACCCCTTACTTGAATGCGGGCTACGTACTGCCGTATATTTTTATTGGCATCTTTACCATTGGTATTTTAGAACGCGCAGGCCTTTGGGAGTCAAATCTTCAGCTATTTGACCGCGTATATAATTTTCTCAACTTTCATAGCTGGTCAGATTTTGGTCACAAAATACCTGCACTAATTTTCTGGATGTTTACGCTCTTGTTAACCGTTATGAGCGTACCCAAAAAATTATCACTGATTCCGTCGCTCGGTCTTTTGTGTTGCCTTTACATGATGAGCGAAATTCCAGTACAAAACTGGATTTATTTTGGCATTTGGTTGGTAGTTGGGCTGGTTATTTATTTTAGCTACAGCCGTAAAAATTCGGTGCTCAATCAGAAAATATAACCGCTAGAGCCCCAAATTTTGCTCGATACCAAGAATCAAAGAATGGATGATTTTAATATGGATTTCTTGGGCGCGGTCTGCAAACTGACTAAACGGAGCCCTGATTTCTAAATCGGCAAGCTCGGCTAGTTTTCCGCCGTCTTTACCAGTCAAAACAATTGTGAAAATCCCTTGTTTTTTGGCAGCCTCTACTGCCAGTATGATATTTTTCGAGTTCCCAGACGTTGAGATGCCAAGTAGGATATCTCCTGTCTTGCCTAGGCCCTCTATGAATCTTGAGAATACGTAGTCATAGCCATAATCATTGGCTACACAAGATAAATGCGACGGATCTGAAATAGAAATAGCAGCCAATGACTTGCGGTTTTCTCTGAAACGGCCGCTCAATTCTTCGGCAAAATGCATGGCATCGCACATAGAACCTCCATTACCACATGAAATAATTTTGTGTCCGTTGGCAATGGCAGTGCTCATCTTTTGAACTGCTTGGGCAATTTTAGCAAAGTTTTCGGGGGTGCTGAAAACAGCCAATGCTTGTTGGGCGTCTTCAAATTGCTGAGCGATGAGTTGCTGATCCATTTGTTTTTTTCTCAAAAATAAGCAATAAGAAAACAACCGCGAACTGAATCGTTTATCTTTGGTAAATGAATCATGCTACTTTCTTTCAGAACAAAGTTGTCTGGATTACCGGTGCTTCTTCCGGAATTGGCGCAGAGCTAGCCAAACAATTAGCCAGGCACGGCGCTCAACTCATCTTGTCTGCCCGAGATGAACAAAAACTCATCGCATTAGCGGACACACTTGAAAATCACGCTCGACATTTGGTGCTACCCTTAGATCTTGCCAAACTAACAGACACTCAAATTTACACCGATCAAATATTGGCAAAATTTGGCCGCATAGATATCTTGATCAATAATGGAGGTGTTTCACAAAGAGCTAGTGCCCTTGAAACGACCATGGAGGTCAATCGTCAGCTCATGGAGGTCAATTTTTTTGGAAATATAGCACTAGCTAAGGCAGTGCTTCCGATATTTCGAAAGCAAGCAAATGGTCAATTTTTAGTGGTCAGCAGTATTGCCGGTAAGTTTGGTTTTCATTTGAGGTCAATTTATAGTGCATCAAAAGCCGCTCTCGTAGGTTATTATGAAAGTGTTGCCATGGAAGAAGCCGAAAATGGCATTGAGGTCAGTATCGCATTTCCAGGCAAAATCAATACACCAATTTCCCAGCATGCTTTGACTGCAGTTGGTGACGCACATGGCCAAGTTGACAACAATCAAGCTACTGGCATGCCCGTTGAGCACTGTGTGGAACTCATGTTAGAAGGTTTGGCCAAACGCAAAAGAGAAATCTTAATAGGAGGGAAGGAGCTGCTCGCTGTATACTTGAAAAGATTTGTTCCGCGCTTGTTTTGGAAGATCATACCGAAGCAAAGCGCAACTTAAAAGAATAAAAAAAAAGGGCTATCTCGAAAGACAGCCCTTTTTTATTTCAGAAATTCTGAATTAGTTTACGCTTTTAGAAAGGTCAGCACCAGCCTTGAAGCGAACTGTGTTTTTCGCAGCAATTTTGATAACCGCACCTGTTTTAGGGTTACGACCATTGCGTGCATTTCTTTTAGAAATTCCGAAAGATCCGAAACCTACTAAAGAGATAGAATCTCCTTTTGCCAAAGCACCAGTTGTAGCGCTTACGAATCCGTCTAATGCACGTTTTGCATCAGCTTTTGACAATCCTGCAGACGCTGCGATTGCGTCGATTAATTCAGCCTTGTTCATAATAAGTTAGTTTTAATTAGTTAGAAATTAATTATCGGAACAAATATATCTGAATATCAATGCCAACAAAGGTTTCAAGCAAAAAAAAGTGCTAAAATGTTGAAAAAATGCTCATTTTGTTGATAAACGCGGCTAAAAAGCCCGTCTACACTGAGGAAATTGAACTTTTTTACTTCAATTTTGTCCCTAGTTTATGAAGGTTGGTATTATCGGATCAGGAATCGGTGCGCTTGCAAGTGCGATCGAATTGAAGCGTTTGGGCTTGGATGTCCATGTTTTTGAGGCAAATGCCCAAATTGGGGGTAAAATCGTAGAACAAAATTTGGCAAACTACCGATTTGATATGGGGCCATCTGTTTTTACAGAACCGCAACTTCTTGCTGATTTATTACAGCGCTTAGATCCCAATCAATCATTTGCTATTCATCAATTAGAAGAATCTTGTCGGTACTTTTTCAATGACGGTCAGCATCTGATCATGCCAGTTGGCAATGAAAAGGTTGCCCAGACCTTTGCAGAACAATTTGGTGAAGACGCTTTAAAAACAAAAAAATACCTAGAACGCCTCTCTCAGAACTACAAAGCCATTTATCCGGTCTTCATACAAATTTCATTGCACCGATTCAAACATTTGTTTGGTAAGCACCTCATAGGAGCAATAATGCGCATTTTCAAGTATGGTTTGCATCAAACAATGCATCGTGCAAATAGTCAGCATTTTCAAAATCCAAAATCAGCTCAAATCTTAGATCGCTTGGCAACATATAATGGCAGTTCACCATATTTAGCACCGGCCATGTTGAATATTATTTCACAACTAGAACTGAGCGAAGGGCCAGCAATGCCGGTCGGAGGAATGGTTCAAATCACGAGAAGGGCTTTTGAATTGGCACAGCAACACGGCGTTGTGTTCCATACAAATGAACGCGTCAATGAAATTTTACACCAAAACCAGATGATCATTGGTCTCAAAACATCTAATGGTTCGTTCCCATTTGATATCGTGGTTTCTAACATGGATATCCACTACACCTATGAACAGCTTTTGCCAAGTATCAAAGCGCCACAATTTTTATTGAAACAAGAAAAGTCAAGCTCGGCTGTCGTGTTCTATTGGGGAATAAACAAAATCTTCCCTGAACTAGGAGTGCACAATATTTTCTTTGCCGAAGATTACAAAGCAGAATTCAAAGCAATCTTTGAAACCAAAACCCTTTATCAGGACCCAACGATTTATATTCACATTTCATCCAAAGTTGAAAAAAATGATGCCCCTGAAGGCAAAGAAAATTGGTTTGTGATGGTGAATGCCCCCATTAATGTGGGGCAAGACTGGGATCGCGAAATTCAATTATTGCGTACGCGCATCCTTAAGAAGTTATCCAAATCTTTAGGCACAGAAATTGAGCCACTCATTGAGGTTGAGCAAATCAATGAACCTCGTTTGATCGATGCCAGATATAGCGGAAAGCAAGGCTCCATCTACGGAAACGCTTCGAACAACGCTTTTTCAGCTTTTCTTAGGCACCCCAACTTTTCCAAACAACTCAAAGGGCTTTATTTTGCTGGCGTCACGGTGCACCCTGGCGGTGGTATCCCGTTAGCTATAAATAGTGCGAAAATAGTGGCACGTTGTGTTCAGGAAGACTATCCTAATCTTCAAACACAAGGATAAAAGTCTTTACTTGATCAAGTTGCGCGTTTTCATCGGTAAACGAGCCCGTTACAGAGAAAAAAGTCAGGTACAAAGGCGTTTGTTGTGCTTGAAATGACTTGTTTTCTCCGGCTGCTGTATCAAAAAACTGAGCAACAGTTTTGGTTCCGATCACCTTTTTTTTATGGACGTTTACTACTTGAGTATCAAAACGGTGCCAATCATAATTTTTCGGATCATAAAACCAGTAACAGTAATTATCGTTCTGATTGATAAAGAGTTCTGCATCTTTGTTCATTTCTGTTTCAACCGAAACTTTCCAACCTACGCTTTCAAAATCAGGGATGCTTCTTTTTTGAGCACCACGCCAAATTGTTGTATCCGGGTTACAATTGACAAAAATTCCATCTAAATGATCAAGTGTCACATCAATTGCAAATGCTTCTCTATGCAAATGAATGATTCGGTTGGAATCTGGAAGCAGCAACATCTGGCCTTGTCTAAAGTTAATTTCAAAACTTTGGGCTTTAATAGTAGACCAAAGCACTAAAAAAGAAAAAAGCAAAGCCATCCGTAAAATCATTGAATAAAGGTAAGGATAAATTGTGGTCCTTTGGGGTTCATTTAAATTTCAAAGTCATGAAAATAATAGTATTAAAATTAATACCTTTACACCGTAATTCCACATCACTGTGAAATCAAAGGAATTGCACCAATTGATTTTGAAAAATGGTTGGTTTTTTTGAGGGCTTCTGGTAGTCATTATATATATCAAAAAGAGGGAAGGCGTTATCCTGTGCCATACCATGGTTCAAAAGAAGTCGGAAAAGGTATTGAAAAGAAAATAAAAAAGGAAATGAATTTGGTGTTATGAAAAAGTCAACATTCCACGCAATTATTGAAAGGAGCAAAGATGCTTATTGGGCATATATTCCAGATCTTGAAGGGGTCTCAGGTGTAGGTGAAACAGTACTTGAAGCAAAGCAATCCATGCTCGAGGGCTTGAATTTACAAATTGAATTAGGTAATCTTTCGGAAAGTGAATTTAATATTGACTATCATTTTGATGTAATTAGTCTTTTGAATTATTTCAAGGGAATTCTTACCAATGCCGCTTTTGAACGCTTGACCGGAATCAATCAAATTCAAATGAGTCATTACGCAAATGGATTAAAGGTTCCTCGAAAGGCTCAAAGACAAAAAATAGAGCGTGCTTTGCATCAGCTTGCTGACGAATTGCACAGTATTTATCTCTAGGTCAAAGAACTCAGAGCTAGCACCTTTTCTTCTACATCTTTGACCAATTCCTCTACGGTAGTTGCAGCTGCCAACTGGGGCTTGCCGATTCGAATATTTGCCCTGTGAGGAACGGGCAATAGTGCTCCTTTGGGCAAGATTTTCCCGGTGCCATGGATGTATACGGGCACAAAGTGCACATTTGGAAACTTGTGCAGTAGCACGCCAATTCCTTTTCTAAATGCTTGCAATTTTTCGGGCTCTCCGCGGGTTCCTTCCGGAAAAAAAATAAGCGAATGTCCTTGTGCTAATTTTTCTTCAAGTAATTCAAGTGCGTTGGTTTGTCCTGGCTCTGGGGTTTGATCGGCAGCTTGCAGTTGGTCCTCTCTTCGTTTGATCAGAACGGTATTGACCAACAGATTTGAAAGCCACACCAGACCTTTATTTTTGCCAAAATATTGAGCAGTTGCCACCGGATGTGTTATTCTGAGCATTCTGAACGGGATACTTGACATCAGCGCCATGGTATCGGCATGGCTATTGTGATTCGCTACTATGATCCATTGTTTTTGAAGTTTCAAATGCTGGCGACCATAGATTTTGATTCCGAAAATCCGAAGAGGCAGCGGAAACAAGATTTTATAAATAACAAAGAGTAGAAAATGTTTGAGCATCAGTAAAACAATAGATACACAAAGTAAAAGAAGAAAGGAGCGCTAATTACCAAGGAATCTATGCGATCCAAAATGCCGCCATGACCTTTTATCAGAGTACCGGTATCTTTCAAGCCGAAGTCGCGCTTGATGGCCGATACAATGATGTCCCCTGCAAAACCTGCACAAGCGATTAGAAAACCGCAAACTAAGGCTATTTGCGGCGAAAATGGTGTCAAGAAACGCAGTAAAAAGGCTGCAACCATGGTGCTTAGCAAGCCACCAATAAATCCTTCCCATGTTTTATTTGGGCTTACTTTTTCAATGATTTTATGTTTACCTAAAAGTTTGCCCCAAGTAAATTGGAAAACATCGTTCATTTCGGTCAGAAAAACAACGTATAGCAATAGGCCACGTCCGCCGACTTCAAAACCATTGATATCAGGTAAGGATAGTAAATAGGCCAAATGACTCAACGCATAAACAGTCAGCATCAAATGAGTCGGAATGATGCTCATGGACCTTGCAATATCTTGAGTTTGACCCTTCAAAACCAGAAGAAAAGGCAAAAACGCAAACATGAAAACGGGAATAAATACCATGAACGCAACTGACCAACCTATATAGGCCAAAAAATATTGAATAGGGATGGCTAGGTAAGCAACAAATACAATGTTGCGATCATCGCTGCGTGCATTTTTACTGATACTCGATAATTCGCGAAGTGCCAGGAAAGATAAAAAAGCAAAAGCCGCAAAAGAGATGAGTGGATGCACCAGAGAAGCGGACACAAAGATACTAGCCATAACCCACCAAGATTTCGTACGCAACATCATCTCAGAAACTTGTGCGCTCGGTTGAATTTTACCCCAAATCCAGAATAACAGCGTTGCAAATACAAGTACTCCAGCAATAACCACAACCATTTGTATAACAGGACTCATGCTTTTCTGAAAATTGGTAAACAACGTTTAATGGTACTCCAAATGACCAAGAGGCATGCTATAATTAAAATTTCAGTGCAATACTGGCGGATCGGAACTTCAAAAAAACAGAGCAGACTCAGTAAGCCAATAACGAGCGCGCGGTCACTTTTTCCCATTGGCCCATCATAGCGTCTTTCTTTGATCAAAGCAAATCCGAGGATGCCAGTGATTTCATTGATGATACTCAATAAAATGAAAAGTAGAACCCATTCTTGTTTCATTTCAAAAAAGAGATACATTGGGTAAAAAATAGCGGTATCCGAAACGATATCTCCCATTTCATTCAAGTAGGCACCTATTTTAGTTTCAAGCTGATAGGTTTTGGCCATCATGCCATCTAAAGCATTGAGCATCATTCGAATGAATAAACCAATAGGTAAAATTAAATACATCCAGGAAGCATGATGGTACAAATACATACCTGCACCTAAGCCAAACGAGAGTAATATTCCTAATAAGGTCAATAAATTGGGGGTCCAACCAATTTTATGTAAACCCACCATGAGGGGCTTCAGTAAAGCTTGAAAATAGGGCTTTATTTGATAGACAGAAATCATGGTTTATGTTTGATAAATGGATCTGCAACAGGTTTGACTGCATCCAGAGAATTTCCAAAATGACCTAATTGAAAAAATGTAATTACAGACTGTCCAAAAATTTCAGGATGCGTATACATCTGATCGTGATTCAGGGCAACATATTTGAAATCCAAATAATTTTGCCCAAAACAAGCAGGCTCCCAACAATAGGGGCCAAGTTCAGCTGCAGTTTCCTGGTGTTTTCTGACTATTGCCGTGGCATATGTTTCAAGGAGTAAACCTTTTCGAATACTGCTATCTTTTACTTCTAAATATGGCGTTTGATGCAAATCTTTCATAATTGGTCCAAAAACAACCTGATTTGGAAATTTCAAGTCTTGAATCAATATGTATGGAGCCCTTTCTTGTAAAGTGCTACGGTCATATACGATGCTTTTAATATTAGATTGAGGGTGAAGTTCCAGCCAGCTATTGATGCTCCATGCACCAACAATGTAGGCAAAAACATGTATTTTTTCATATTGTACAAGGTTTCGTTGTCTGTAGTATTTATCAAAATTGGCGACCGTTTTTTCCAAAGAAAACCTCGATATATAATCAGGTACATAGACGTCATAACCCTGATTTGAAAAGTACTGTTTAAGTTTGGTAAGGCTGTGGTATTTTGAGCCAAAACCGGTCAGAATGACGATTGCTTCTTTATTGCGGTTTTGTATTTTGCGCTTCCCAAAAAGCGTTTGAGGCACGGCATTCGGTTCGTCGTATAGATAGGCATCTAAATTGCCATAAACCACTTCAATTTGATCTGAATTAAAATCAGCCAGATGATGTGCGTATAAATCTTCTATGAGTTCGTTGGGTGTACTGATTAAAAACGCCAATCCAGGGTTTGTCTTTGTAGCTCTTAAAGTTCTCTTTACAGCATCTGTGCAATTATTGATAAAAAGACTCCAAGGTTTATCTATGTTCCAGTGGTCGCTGAGTTGCTCAAGTTTGTAAAGGTCTGGTTCGAGCACCTTCAATTTTAATACGAGACTTGGTGTTTTATCTTGGTGCTTGAGTACATTAAAGTCGTAATTGAAAGCACTAGAGTAGCTGATATCTTTTACTTTGAATCCACCGCCGTCTTGTGCTCTGTATTTGGTGTAATAGGTTAGGTTAGAGGTGTCAGTACCGAAGGCCATGCTGATATGCCCTGCGCCAGATTGGGTTTGTTCTGAGGTATAGACGAACAAATAAAGCGAATAGGATGCGTCAGAGCTCGCCATTGAGAATTGACAGATCGCAATGAAAAGAAATAGAAAGAAATTTCTAAGCATGGGGCAAATTACAAAAGATTTAGAAATTATTTCTTTCGGCTTTTGCCAATATTCCATTGATAACCTAGGGTGAAGATATTATTTGCGCCAAAGGATGGGCCTAGATCCCAATTATTCAGATTAAATGGTGAAATCTCTGCCGAAATATTTATTTGCCCATTGCGCAAGTTAAAATGGGTCTGACCATAAAC
>JBJTNI010000002.1:0-47472 GCA_046073985.1 Flavobacteriales bacterium
GTCATAAGTATCGATGACTACTTTTAAACCATTAGCTGTTCCGGGTATGCCAAGCCCGCCGCCCGCCACAAAACCTGTTGGCGGTGTGTTGATGAAGCAAAAAGCCAAGCCGTCAGCAGCATTTCCGCCCCAAATACGGTATTCAAATTCTACGGTCCATTTCTGACACTGAGCTAAATTGACGGGTGTGTTGTAAAAAACACCGCCAGATTGTTTGGTCGAAATATTGGTCAGTATGAGTTCATTTGAAAAGTTGTCGATATCGCCAGGAGTATCACCAATATGGGCATTTCCTGTTAAATTCCAACCAGTGGTGACCATGTTGGGCGAGCCAGTGAGCTGCCCAAACACATATGTTTGCGCCTTTAATTGATTATAAAACAGGGCATTAATTAAAATTATAACAGAAATATAAACTCTCATCGGGTGCAAAACGTTATAAACAAAGATAGGTTGCTAAATTTAATTATTTTAATTGCTTTTTTATTTCACTTAGTGTAAATTTGACACAAACTAAACTTACAGGCATGAAAGCCACAGCAAAAAACCAAGCTCACACAGAACGTTTCCACCCCTTCAATATTGTTGTTTTCGGAGGCGATGGAGACCTCTCTATTCGTAAAATATTACCTGCCCTATTTCATCGTGATCTAGACGGACAGCTCAATATACCATATAACGTAGTGGCAATCACTCGCAAAACACCAGACATCCAAGGATTTCATGAAAAACTCATTCCATTTTTGGAAGTCAGTGATCACCACAAATACAGCCGCGCCGAGATCGATAAGTTTTTGCAAAAAGTCCAACTCATTCAGGCTGAAAATTCAAATGTTCAAGATTATCAAGCACTGAGTGCTTTTCTAGGGCAATACCCCGATCATCAAAACATCTACTACTACTCTACTCCTTCCTCCGCCTTTGGCCCTATTACTCAAACATTAAAGGCTTGTGGTTTAGTGACTGCAACGAGTAAAGTCGTACTTGAAAAACCATTGGGCCACAGCTTGGCTTCTTCCGACGCTATCAATGCCGAAATTACGCAGGCTTTCGAAGAACACCAGATTTACCGCATCGACCATTATTTAGGAAAAGAAACCGTACAAAACCTAATGGTCTTGCGCTTTGCCAACAACCTCTTTGAACGTGCTTGGAACTCAGAAAATATTGAAAGTGTTCAGATAACCGTTGCCGAAAGCCTAGGCGTAGAAAAACGCGCTTCTTACTACGATCAATCAGGAGCGTTACTCGATATGGTTCAAAACCATTTGTTGCAATTACTTTGTTTAGTAGCCATGGAACCACCTGTTTTATTGGAGGCCGATGAAGTTCGCAACGAAAAATTAAAAGTACTCAAAGCCTTGCGCCCACTCAATAAAAAAACGATTTTAAAAGATACAGTCAAAGGGCAATATACCCGTGGAAAATCCAATGGCGTTCAAGTAAATAGTTACCTCGAGGACATCGAAAAATACGATTCCAAGACTGAAACTTTTGTAGCGATCAAAACCTACGTAGACAATTGGCGCTGGAAAGGCGTTCCCTTCTTGTTGCGTACAGGAAAGCGCATGATCAAACGCTACTCAGAAATTGTCATCAATTTCAGGGAGGTCAAGCACAATATTTTTCCGTCAAAAGAGAAACTGAACAACAACAAACTCATCATCAGACTACAACCTGAAGAGCGCATTGAACTCATTCAAATGACTAAAATACCAGGGCCGGGCGGATACCGCTACAAGCCAATTGCACTGAAACTCGATTACAATGATTCGTTCAAAGAACGTTTCCCAGAAGCTTATGAACGATTGATCATCGACGTCATTCGCGGAAACCAGACACTTTTCATGCGTCAAGACGAATTACAAGCAGCCTGGACTTGGATTGAATCTGTTACAAGTAGCTGGAAGGCTGCCAACATGCCAAACGTACTCTACGAAGCCGGTACTTGGGGTCCTGGTGACGACATCCTCGACGAAGACGAAACTTGGATCACCAAATCTTGGAGAGAATGATTGCTTTTGAATCTAAACCAGAGCTTGAAAAGCGCTTGTGTCAAGACATCGCTCAGTACTTAATTCAAGCCATTGAAGAAAAGGGAACAGCTACCTTATTGCTTTCAGGAGGCAGCACCCCAGGTGGCGTGTATCGCTTGCTTGCTGAAACAGACCTCGATTGGAGCCAAGTCTATGTAGGCCTTGTAGATGAAAGATTTGTGGGTCCAGAGGATGAATATTCTAACCATTTACTGCTCAGAAATTCTTTATTGCAACACAAAGCTCAAAATGCTGTTTTTGTGCCTATGGTGAGCATGCTCCAAGATTACCTCAAAAATGAGCAAGAAATGGAGAAAGCATACCGTATTTTTACGGAACCCGATGTTGTCTTATTAGGCATGGGGCCCGACGGACACACCGCTTCTATCTTTCCCAACGACCCGGCTTCTCAACAAGCTTTAATAGAGCAAACAAGCCAAATCATTTTCAATACAAATGCTCCGGCACATCCTACACAAAGAATTACATGTTCAAAAACCCTTCTTTGTAATGCGAAGCATTTACTACTGATGCTAACAGGAGAACAAAAATTAACTATCTTTTCAAATGCTGAGCAAATGAAATTACCTATTGCAGCATTTAAAAATCACATTCAAGAAACTTATTACACCGCCTCATGATCCATCCTAAAATTGCTGAAATTACGGCCCGAGTTATTGAAAGAAGCAAGCCAACTCGTAGCGCATATTTGCGACAAATGGAAGCTGCATTTCAAGACGGAGTGCACAGAAGCACCCTTAGCTGCGGTAATTTGGCTCACGGATTTGCTGCTTGCAATACACATGACAAACAAGAACTTGCTGCAGATATCACCCCTAATTTAGGCATCTTGACAGCCTACAATGATATGTTGTCTGCGCATCAAGTTTACGAAGACTACCCAAAAGATATTAAAAAATTTGCCAACGAATTCAAAGCAGTTGCACAAGTGGCAGGCGGCGTACCTGCCATGTGCGATGGCGTGACTCAAGGACAACCCGGAATGGAATTGTCATTATATAGCCGCGATGTCATTGCCTTATCAAGTGCTGTAGGCTTATCGCATAATATGTTTGACGGAGTACTTTGCCTCGGTATTTGCGATAAAATTGTTCCAGGCTTGCTCATGGGGGCTCTGCGTTTTGGCCACCTTCCAACGATTTTTATGCCCGGAGGGCCCATGCCAAGTGGCATCAGCAATGAAGAAAAGTCTCAAATCAGGCAAGCATTTGCCGAAGGAAAAATTGGACGTGCAGAACTTCTAAAAGGCGAAGCCGATTCATACCACTCACCTGGCACCTGTACTTTTTACGGAACTGCCAACAGCAATCAAATGCTCATGGAGATCATGGGACTTCATCTTCCGGGCTCCAGTTTTGTAAATCCAAATACCGAATTACGTCATTTACTCAACAAAGAGGCCGTCAAGGTTTTAGTGGAAAACATACATTTAGGCAAATCGAGAAGCCTTGCCCAAATTTTTGACGAAAAAACAGTTATCAATGGCATCATTGGCTTACTTGCAACGGGCGGATCTACCAACCATACCATCCACCTCATTGCAATAGCTCGTGCTGCGGGTATCATCATCAATTGGGATGATATGTCAGACTTATCTTCAGTGATTCCTTTAATCACAAGAATGTATCCTAATGGGGCAGCTGACGTCAATCATTTCCATGCTGCTGGCGGTATGGGCTTCGTCATTCATACCTTACTAGAAAACCATTTATTGCATGAGGATGTACAAACAATTATCGGTAAAGGTCTCTCTCAATACACGCAAGAACCAAAAATTAAAGATGGTGCTTTAATTTGGGTTGAAGGAGCCAAGCAATCGTTGAATACAGCTATTGTTAGACCAGCCAATGAGCCTTTTACTGCCGATGGCGGAATCAAACTGCTAAAAGGTAATCTAGGCCGCTCAGTAATAAAAACCGCAGCAGTTGAACCACAGCACCGAATTGTGGAGGCTCCGGCTATTGTATTTCACGAACAAGCCGATTTAATTAGTGCTTTCAAAAGAGGCGAACTCGATAAAGACTTCATTGCAGTTGTTCCGTTTCAAGGCCCTAAATTCAATGGCATGCCAGAACTGCACAGCCTCACACCGACACTGACTGTCTTGCAGAAGAAAGGATTTAAAGTTGGGCTTGTTACAGATGGTCGAATGTCCGGAGCCTCTGGAAAAGTACCTGCTGCCATACACCTTACGCCTGAAGCTTTAGATGGCGGCCTCATTGGCAAAATTCAGACCGGAGATTTACTGCGACTAGACAGTGAAAATGGTGTTCTTGAGGTAGTAAATGAAGCCGAAGTATCTGCTCGTAATTTCGACAACAAAGCCAATGACCAACACTTTTTGTTTGGTCGTGAGCTCTTTGCTAATTTGCGCTCGGCAGTTAGTCAAAGTGAAGAAGGAGCCTCTTTTATTTTATAGCCTCTTCTTTCCAAACAATAGAAGCTACTACTGAGAGTAGCAATGCTCCGAGTACAATAGATAATGAAACGGCAGATTCTATATGAAAAAACGGTGCGAGTAACATTTTGACACCAATGAAACTGAGAATAAATGCCAGCCCAAATTTCAGTTTGGAAAACATATGTATAGAATTGGCAAGTAAAAAATACATGGATCTGAGGCCAAGTACTGCAAATATATTTGAAGTATAAAGAATCAGAGGGTCGTTGGGTGCTATGGCAAAAATGGCCGGTATGGAGTCAATGGCAAATATGAGGTCAGTCGTTTCAATGACGACCAAAACCAAAAACAATTTGGTAGCTAATCTTTTGGCACCTCTTCTGACAAAGAAACGGTCTCCGTAATAGTGTTTTGTCACGGGAAAAATCTTTCTTACTAACCTGGCGCCAAGACTTTTGCTGTAATCTTTTTGATCGTCGTCTTCGTTATCAAATAATGATTTTATACCTGCATAAATAAGGAACGCACCAAAAATTGTTAAAATCAAATTAGGCCTAAAGAAATAGCCTGGTTCTGGGTGCATGCCTTGATCGAGGCTGAATTGATAACCAAACAATTCGAACGCAGGTAAATAAGTCATTTTAATCAGACCAATTCCTGAAAAAATAAAAATTGCTCTGAAAACAAGTGCACCAATTATACCCCAAAAAAGTACCCGATGCTGCAAGATGCCGTCGAGCTTAAAAAATTTGAATACCAAAATGAAGACAAACATGTTGTCTACGGATAGCGCCTCTTCTATCCAGTAAGCCGATTGATATTCTGCAAATTTGGTAAAGCCTAATTGCCACCATACAACCGCACTGAAACCCATCGATAGGGTAATCCAGATGAGTGTCCAGCGCAGTGCTTCTTTGTTGGTTATTTGATGTGCTTTTTTGTTGACAAGACCGAGGTCAATAAGCAACATAGTGAATATGACCACCGAAAAAATGCCAACTAACCAAGGATTAACCTGCATCAACAATTATTTTTGCTTGAGTAAGTAAGTGACTGCGTTGGCTGCGTTTACAAAACCGCCCGTGATACAAATATCTGACATCTTCATTTTCTCGCCGTTTGGTGCAACAACCTTCTTGTTGTATTTGGTAGTAGTACTCATGAGGACTTCGCGAACTTGAACAGCAGTAAGTTCTGGGAAATAACTGCGAATAAGTGCCGCAACACCAGCCGTTGCTGGACAAGCCATTGAGGTACCACTCGCGTTTTCATAATTGTAGTCAGGTACAGTTGAATAGATATCAACACCTGGTGCAAAGAAATCTACGGTAGTAGCGCCATAGTTCGAGAAATCTGCAATGAGTTTCTTAGGACTTTTTGAACTACTGCTTGCTCCTACTTCAATCCAGTTTGGTGCAACTGTGGAATTATTCAAACGACGAGTCGGGTAAGAATCTTCGACATCTTTGTCTTTGGCATCGTTACCGGCAGCATGTACCAATAATACGTCTTTACTGAGGGCATACTGAATGGCTGCATCGACGTAGTCTTTGTTTGGTGTCCAGTATTTTCCAAAAGACATATTGATGACTTTAGCACCGTTATCAACGGCATAAATGATGGCATTGGCTACATCTTTATCGCGTTCGTCACCGTCAGGAACAGCGCGCAAAACCATGATGCGTACGTTGTCTGCTACACCGTCAATGCCCATTCCGTTATTGCGGCTAGCGGCAATGATACCAGAAACGTGTGTTCCGTGCATAGCATCTGGTCCTTCGTAGCGGTTACAACCGTAAATTTTAGAACTGAGATCATTAGGGTTATCACCAACAATGGAAGTGCGGATAGAGTCTGCATTTTGCATAGACATTGCGATAGAATTGGCAACAGATTCTTCTGCAGCTTTGATTTCAGAATTGAGCTGATCTGCTGGAATGATCAATAGAATTTGTTTCATGCGACCTTGCATTTTTTTGTCTAGTTCGGTGTTGGCGACATAGGCAGAGTTTCCTTCTTTACTGAAGGGCTGGCCAGTTTGCTCCTCAACTCGACGCATGTAATCGGCCAAACCACGGATATTTTTCAAAGATGCTTGCTTTTCGTTCATCTCGGCTTCAAAAGCAATTTTGATTTTCTCGTAGGTGGCGAAACGCGCGCGTTCGTTTGCAGGAATATCTTGTGGTTTTTTTCCTTCAAAATACTTTGTTTCATTCATGTACATACGAGCCAATTCCAAAGCTTCTTTACCGATATCTTCAGTTGCACCTCCTAAAAATGACCATCCGTTGACGTCGTCAATATAGCCATTGTGGTCGTCATCGATGCCGTTTGCCGGAATTTCGTCTTCGTTGACCCAAATCACATCTTTTAAGTCAGGGTGGTCTGTTTCTACACCGCTGTCAATCACAGCAACTATAACTGTAGTAGATTTTTTACCTGCTGCCGTGAGCATTTCATAAGCTTTGGTAGCACCTGTTCCATAAATACCATCTGCTTTTGGCTCTTTCAGGTACCAATTCAGGTTGGCAGGTTCAGTAGACTCGCTTTTTTGAGCAAAGGAAAGGGTAACAAGACTTACAAAAGCAATGAGGATTAAGTTTTTTGACATGATTGTTAGAATTTAAGGAGACGAAAATACGCTTAATTTTCTGCAGACAAAAATCTTGTTGAAAAGTTGTTTTGTGAAGAAAACGTTCAAAACAAAGTTCGGTAGGTTACATTCAAAGCAAACAATTGCTTTAATTTTGTCAAAAAAAAATCAACTTACCATGAGTCAAATTGAACGTCTTTCTTGCCTAATTATTGGTTCTGGCCCTGCTGGCTACACTGCTGCTATTTACGCCGCACGTGCCGACATGAAACCTGTCATGTACCAAGGACTCCAACCAGGCGGACAGCTTACAACCACCAATGAAGTAGAAAACTTTCCAGGTTATCCAGATGGCATTAGTGGGCCTGAAATGATGCTTCAACTTGAAGCACAAGCTAAAAGGTTTCAAACTGATATCCGAAGTGGATTCATTACTAAAGTTGATTTCACAGGGCCGATTCACAAATGCTGGACCGAAGACAACCATGAAATACACGCCGATACCATAATCATCTCTACTGGTGCTTCAGCCAAATATTTAGGTTTAGAGAGCGAACAAAAATACCTTAAATTAGGAGGTGGTGTTTCTGCCTGTGCGGTGTGCGATGGCTTTTTCTACAGAAATCAAGAAGTGGTAATTGTAGGTGCCGGAGACTCCGCTTGTGAAGAAGCGCACTATTTATCAAAACTTTGCACTAAAGTCACTATGTTGGTGAGAAAAGAAACATTCAGAGCCTCTAAAATCATGGCAGAACGCGTTCAAAATACACCAAACATTGAAATCTTGTACAACACAGAAACCTTAGAGGTTCTCGGAGATGGGCAGTTAGTAACAGGTGTCAGAGTTATCAACAATAGCAACCAACAAGAAACTGAAATACCATGTACAGGCTTTTTCGTAGCTATCGGACACCAACCAAATACAGAAGTTTTCAAGCCATACATTGATCTTGACGAAACCGGATACATCAAATATGCGCAACCCGGAACTTCTAAAACTAATGTACCAGGTGTTTTTGTTGCCGGAGATGCCGCTGACAAAACTTATCGACAAGCTATTACCGCTGCGGGCACAGGCTGTATGGCAGCGCTCGATGCTGAACGCTATTTAGCGGCCAAAGGGCATTGATACTTGAGCAACTTCATCAATAATAAAAATGCAGTGCTCAACGCACTGCATTTTTATTTAATAGCTTGATGAAATGAAAGCCTTTCGGAGAAAATCCTTGATTATAAAAGAATTTGTGCGCCTTGAAATTGGTTGTATATGAATCGAGCGCCAACATATTACACCCCTCTTCTTGCGCTTTTTGCTCTAGGTACTTAAATATCAGCTCCCCCACTCCTCTGCTGCGATACGCCTCTGCTACCACAATGTTATCGAGCTCTAGGTACTTGCCAATCCATAATTTGTTGCCAATCCAAAAACCGCATACCGCCACACAAATTGAACCATCAAATACTACGAGTTGACCATAATTGTGAGGCAACATGAGCTCGAGTTCCTGGCTATATTGCTCGGCGGTCAAAGATGGATACAATTCTTGAAGCACAGGCAAGTTGGCTAGCATAGCCGATTTATCTTTTAATATTTCTAATTGAAAACCCATTTGTTGTTGCTATTATTTGAGATGTGTTTCGAATAATTCAAGGATACGTCTGTATTCATCTGTCCAAGAACTGGGCTCCGTAAAACCATGTGATTCTACCGGATAAACCGCTAAATTCCAATCGGTTTTACCTAACTCGATTAAACGCTGATTGAGTCGGATAATATCTTGAAATTGAACGTTGTCATCAACCATGCCGTGTAACATCAATAAAGGATCTTGCAATCCTTCTGCAAAATAAATAGGTGAACTTTGCTTGTAGGCCTCAGGATCTGTTTGAGGATCATTAAGAATATTGCTCGTGTACTCATGATTGTAATGCGCCCAGTCGGTCACTGATCTCAAAGCAGCTCCACAAGCAAATTCGCCGGGTTGTGTAAATAAGGCCATGAGGGTTAAAAAACCTCCATATGATCCTCCATAAATACCTACACGCTTCGCATCTATGCCTAATTGATCAACTAAATATTTTTTAGCATCGAGATAATCTGCTAAGTCCCTGCCACCCATGTGTCTGTAAATAGCCGTTCGGTAATTTCGCCCGTAACCTTCACTGGCTCGGTAATCTACATCGATGACTGTATACCCTCTTTCGAGCAACAAATGATGAAACATATATTCACGGTAATAGTGACTCCAGCCTTTATGTGCATTTTGTAAGTAACCCGCTCCGTGAACAAAGCAAACGGCTGCTCCATTTTTTAAAGAAGGTACGGGTTCATACAAACGGGCATAAACAGGTACGTTATCTGAAGTGCTAATCGCAATTATTTTTGGGTCGATCCAATGATAGGCGTTAAATGCTGCTGTACATGAAGTAGTCAATTGCTTCAGAGTAGTATTTGTTTGGCATTTGGCAAAATATAATTCCCACGGGCGATTGGTATAACTGTATCTAACTAATAAATCTGACTCATTGGGCGCAAGCTGCACTTCATGAAAACCATCTTTTGTAAGGATAGGCTTGAGCATTTTGGTTCGAATGTCTAACTCCCAAAAATCGCGGTTGCCAGGATGCGTTTTGTTGCACGTCAAAAAGAACTTAGAGTGGTCATTGGAAAGTTGCACTCCATGCACTTCAAAATTTCCGGTTGTCAGGGCACTTATTTTTTTACTATTGAGATCAAAGAGATACAAATGTGAATAGCCAGTTTCTTCACTTTGGAAATAAAATGTAGCCCCATCTTCGAGCCAACCTAAAACGCCAGCTTCCATATTCCAAGATGAAATACCAGGGCCACCAATCCAGGCGTCGTCGTGCTGATGCACCAACTCAGTAATCTGACCACCAGAAAGGGACAACAATACAATCCATCTGTCTTTGTTATCGGCACTACGAATATCAATCAATGCATGTGGTTTGCTGTAAGCAAAAATTGCTTCGTGAATAAATAACTTGCGCCCAAAAGACATTGTGCTCAGTTTTGAAAAATCGAGTTTTTGGATCTTTTTTTTGTTGAGGTCAAGCAAAAACAAAGCTGCATCAGGATCTTCTTGCCCCACCTTAGCCCTCGCTTTGAAAGATTCAGTATAGCCGCTTTTGGTTATGTATTTAGTGACTTCAGTCAGTTGTTCTTGTGCATCGTTGTGACGCAAAGCCAATACAAAATTTCCGCTTGGATCAAGTTGCATACGAGCAGGATCAAAACCCAAATAAATGGTTTGATCTGGTGCTTTTATTGGTTTTGGCTTTTGCAGGTACTCAAACAGTGCGAGTTGTTCGTTTTCGAGGGTTGTAGCTGCAGGCTGCTGTGGCGCTTTTTTAGTACTGATATTGGTTAACTGAGTCAGGCTACCTGTATTTAAATCTAATTGCAGCCACTGGCCCTCCAATTCAAAAGCCACAAGTTGGTCATTCGCCTGACGCTGGACAGAAGACAAGCCCGCTATGCCTTCGAAGTAAGTTTTACGTTTACCAGTTTTCTTATCAACACTGAAAAGGTTGTTATTCTGGTAACAAATTTGCTGCTCAAAACGTGCTTGTAGAGGGTCAAAACTCACGAAATCCGCAGCCTTTTTTTCTGAAATCCAGGCGCTGGTTCCTTTGATCGGCTCAAGAAGAAAATAAGAAACCGACGCAGAGTCCGAAAACTTCTTTTGATAAAGCACTTTTTTACCATCTAAAGACCAAGTAGGGTTTTCTGGCAAGGCTCCGACAAAACCCGGACCTTTCATGATCTCAGAAAGTTGTAATTGCCCGAAAATAGCGCAGGGTGCCAAGAGCAGAAGAGTAAATAAGAATGTGCTTTTCATGCGTTAAAAATAGAAATAATTGTACTTTTGAGTCAAAGAATCTGCATGAAGAAATTGCTCTATGTTTTATTATCTGAAAGAAATTACCTACTGACGCTGCATCGGTTCTTTTATCTTTTTTACAATATGGGGCTTTTGCGCAACAAAGAAGCTTTCAAGTTTCATTATTTTGTGCAAAAAGTAATCCGTCCTGACTATGTCGTCATTGACATTGGTGCCAATCTGGGTTATTTTGCCAAAACCTTTTCAAAATTAGCTGCAAAGGGCAAAGTCATTGCCATAGAACCCCTACCTCAGTTTTACGAAATCTTGGATCACTTTATCGGACACCAAGAAAATGTGGAGCTACACAACGTTGCATTAGGTCAGCATACGGGTGTCATTCGCATGGTTCTTCCGTCCACCAATGGCATGATACGAACTGGATTACCCCATGTACTAAGGCCCGGAGAAGAACAAACACAAGAAAAAATACAAGATGTGCAAATGGTCAATACCTCAGATTTCTTCGAAACTTTCGAACGCATTGACTACATCAAGTGTGACATCGAAGGGCACGAATGGGAAGTCTTCCAACAATTGCCCAAAATCATTGGCAAGCATCGCCCCATCATTCAATTAGAAATTGATCCCAAAAACGAAAACAAACTATTTGATTTTTTCGAACAACTCGATTACCAACGCTACGGACTAGACGGGCAAATATGCCGCAAAGAACAAAATCAACATTTTGGCGGCGATTACCTTTTTATTCCTGCGGAAAAAGAAAATTTAGTTGCACAATGGAACGCATAAGAACCGCGCTTTTATTGGTATTGCTCTTGACCTTTGCTTGTCAGAAAGGCACGGGTACGTTCGTCATCAAAGGAAAAATCACTGACAACACTTTTTCTACGGGATTAGCAGGCGCAGAACTAAAATTTTATAAGGTGCCTATTGGGACATCAGAAGAAATTCTGGTCGATGTATTAAACGTCCCTCAAGATGGCGCTTATGAATTCAAGGTTCCTCGTGACAAAATCGAGCGCTACATCATTCGAATTTTTAAGACCAATTATTTTCCAATCGAGAAAGAGGTCTACTACTCCGAACTCAGCATCAAAGAACCAAAAGTGATCAACCTTAACACCGATGCGATGTCTTGGGTTCAAATACATTTTAAAAACAATAACCCAAGCAACTTAGATCATTTTCGCTACATCAAACAAGAAGGTCTGGCTGGCTGTGAAAGTTGTTGCCCAAGTATTGCCCAAGATTTTTACGGCCCACTTGATACCACATTTTATTGCATCAATAAGGCTAACTCGACCTATTCTATTTTATACTGGGAACTTGACACCCCGAATAACGGTTTCAAAAGTGCATTCACCACACCGTTTGATACTGCCCAAATTGAGGTATTGTATTGATTGTTAAGACCTATTTTTGCTTGAAAAACTGCGTGCTGAGACCTTTGTTTACTTGGTAATTACTGAAGTCTAGGGTAATTTTTCCGTCTTGCGCTTCTTTTGAATTACTCGGCTTCTTTTTGGTCTGGTGCAAATCTGCAGCAACACTTTTTGGCAATTTAAATTTCTTTACATCAATGGTAAACACCAATTTACTTGGTAAACCATATTTGATTTGATCTGCATAGAAATAATCGATATCCAGGGTGCCGTTTGCTTTGCTGGTTACTTGCGCCTTCATAATGACATCTTTAATGGGGTCAATCCACAACTTGACTAAAATTAAATCGGAGTTTTCGGTCAGCGGCAAGACTGATATCACTTTTGTCTGGACACTCCCGATCATTTTAGTACCATTGAGCGCACAGGTATATCCTTTTTCGTTACTCAGAAATGCCGTAAGATCGCCCATTCCTTGTTTTGGCAAAATGGCTATTCCTTTAGATTCCACCTTAAAAAGATTGGGTTGCTTGAAATATACCTTCGCATTGACGTCGTCAATTTTGATCATCGGTATATTGGCATGTATATGCACTTGAGCACTGTAATCGCTCACTTTTTCGAGCTTCAAGCGAACTTCTTTAAGCAAGAGATTCGGATCTTGTGCCCTAACAAAAGCTGTAGAGCTCACAATTAAGATACCTAAAAAGAGGGGTAATAATTTCATGAAGTAATGTCTTTTCTATTGAATTTAATAATGGCCACGCCAACAAATAAGATATTGTGAGCTACAAGTATCCAAACGGATTCCCAGATTTCTTTCCATGGAACTGGGTCATTGAAAAAGCTGCGCCAAGACGCCATATGAGTGGTAAACAAGTAGGGTTTGATGTGATCAAAAACAGAGACATCTAAAGAGCCAATAATAGTAAACAAGATGATGACAGCCATTGTCGAAACAATTGGTCCTATTGAATTGTCGGCAAAAGCAGACAAGCAAATTGAAAGCGTAGCAATGGTCAATAGCGCTAAATAAGCCACAAAAAATGCCAAACCATAGCGCCAAAGCACATCAAACTCAGGAAGTATAACCAACCCGTCTGAATTCAAAACAATTAAATCTCCGGTTCCAAAGACCCAGCGCCCTACAAATACGGCTAAAAAGCCCATCCATAAAACTAAAATAAAGGTGTAAGTAGCGGCTGCAATTATTTTGGAAAGCACTACTTGGGTTCTGGTGATTGGCTTAGTGAGTAACATCCGCAGGGTTCCCATGGCTGCTTCTCCGGAAAGTAAATCACCTGTCACGAGTGCAACAAGCAATGGGATGTGAACAATTAGCATTTGTAGCACAATGAATGCAATGAGGTTTCCATTGAGGATGTGCCCGTTAAAAGACAAGGTTTGTTCAAAAGAAGCCGTCACAAATGAAATGTACATTTTTCCGTCGGCCTTCATGGCAAAAAGTATGATGGCAATCAAAAGTGTCAACGCAGCGATGCCAATATAACTTCTGGGTTTTGCCAAAATTTTGACAAATTCATTGATGATATTTTTTCTAAGCATTTGCTTTGGTCATTTGGATGAAAAAATCCTCGAGTTTTCTTTTGGGCTCGAGCGCCATGACTTGGAAACCAGCATTGACAAGTGTTGTGTTTAGTGCAGGAATAAAATGCTTTTCAATATTGACTTCCAATGTTTTAGGACTACTTACTTTAAGTTTTGATTCAGGATATTTTTCATTGAGCAGCGTGGCAGCCGCACTTGCATTTTCAGCTAACTCGATGTGCAAAGCTGTTTCTTGCTGATTCATGAGGGTTGCAACCTCGCCTTCAATGATACCCTCTCCCCGATTGATAATAACCATTCTGTTGGCTACCAACTCTATTTCGGACAATTGATGTGAAGACAAGATGATCGTTTTATTTTGCTCGTTTTTGAGTCTCAAAATCAATTCTCTTACCTCAATAATTCCTTGTGGGTCAAGGCCGGTTGTAGGCTCATCTAAAATGATCAGTTCAGGCTGATGCAGGAGTGTTTGAGCAATTCCCAAACGCTGTTTCATGCCGTGTGAAAAACCTGCTACTTTGTCTTTTTCTCGGCCTGCAAGACCAACAAATTCTAGCTGCTCGTAGAGTTGCTTTTCACTGACAGCTGCACCTGAAATCCTTGCAAATATTTTCAGGTTTTGCAGCGCACTTAGGTATTTGTAGAAATCTGGTTTTTCAACGATACTGCCTATTTGAGCAAGTATGGCTGCTCTGTCTTTGGTTAAATCTTTACCAAAGATTTCAATTTGACCAGCATCGGGTTTGATCAAAGACAGCATGCAGCGCATTGTTGTGCTTTTGCCTGCGCCGTTTGGTCCCAAAAAACCAAAGATGTCGCCTTTATTAACCGTAAAGCTGACATCCTTTACTGCCTTAAAATTTCCAAATGACTTTTGAAGGTGCTGAACGCGAAGTATGGGTTGATTTTCCATGATGTTTAGGCAAATAGCTGAGCAACTTTCTTGAAGCGGTAAGCGAAAATTTGCTCGAGTTTCGGGCGCACCAACCAAGGATGCACCAAACGCCCCAGTATTCCAAGCGGCAAAACGTAGGTGACGATATCTGTCATTTCAACACCGCCTTCAACCGCTTTAAAATGGTGCTCGTGATGCCAAACCTTGTAGGGTCCAACACGTTGTTCATCGACAAAAAACTGGAGCTCTTTGACTGTTTTAATTTCCGTAACCCAATTCATTGGAATACCAGCAAGTGGTTTGACCGTATAGGCAATCATGAGACCTTCATACATTTTCAAAGGAACCTCTGATTTGACTATGAAACCCATTGAAGGCGGAGTGATTTCTTTGAGGTTATTCGGGGAGGAAAAATAATCCCAACATGTTTGTAGATCTGTCGAGATAAACTGAGTTCTTTTGAGTTGATACATGCATTTGAAACAAAAAGCAAAAACAAAAGTTCAAAAAAAAAGCCCGATTTCTCGGGCTTTTAAATTTAAACGAGTTCTATCACCATTGCAGAAGCACCACCTCCGCCATTACAAATGGCAGCAGCACCTAATTTTGCGTTATTTTGTTTCAACACGTGTAGTAAGGTAACGATCACACGAGAACCTGAATTACCAAGTGGGTGCCCCAAGGCAACAGCGCCACCATTGACATCAACTTTTTGAGGATCAAGGCCCAAAATTTTCATATTCGCCAATCCTACAACTGAGAAAGCCTGATTGAGCTCCCAATAATCGATGTTATCTATGGATAAATTTGCTTTCTTCAAAGCTTTTGGAATGGCAACAGAAGGGGCTGTAGTAAACCATTCTGGTTCATGTGCCGCATCTGCATAACTAACGATTTTTGCTAAAGGCGTGAGCCCATGTGCTTTTAGCGCTTCTTCAGAGGCTAAAATCAAAGCTGAAGCACCATCATTGAGTGTCGAAGCATTCGCAGCAGTAATTGTGCCATCTTTGTCAAAAGCCGGACGCAAGGCCGGGATTTTATCTAAGAAAACATTTTTGTATTCTTCATCTTCGGTGAGCAGCACAGGATCACCTTTGCGCTGTGGCACAGCAACTCCGACTACTTCTTCGTTGAATTTTCCTGCCTGCCATGCAGCTGCCGCTCTTTGGTAAGAGTTAATGGCAAATTCGTCTTGTTGTTCTCTAGTGATTTCATATTTTGTGGCGCAGAGTTCAGCACAATTTCCCATTGGAACTTTGCTGTAAACATCTAATAAACCATCTTTGGTAATGCCGTCCAACATCGTGATGTTGCCAAACTTGGTCCCATTTCTACCATCAATATAATGCGGGGTTTGAGACATATTCTCCATCCCTCCTACGAGCACAATTTGATTGTCGCCGGCTAAAATAGATTGTGTGCCGAGCATGATGGCCTTCATACCTGAAGCACAAACTTTATTGACAGTTGTACACGGAACTGAATTTGGCAAGCCTGCACCAAGTGCTGCTTGTCTGGCAGGTGCTTGCCCTACCCCAGCCTGCAATACATTACCCATGAATACTTCATCGATCAATTCAGGATTCAAGTTTGCTTTTTGAAGTGCACCTTTGATTGCGGTAGCACCAAGTTGGGTTGCTGGCACGCTTGCCAAGCCTCCCATGAAAGCACCCATTGGGGTTCTTACTGCGGAGACGATATAAACTGTTTTTGACATGTTGATTGTTTTTGAGCCACGAATTTACGTAAAAATGTACGTATTTTTGGAGCATGCATTTGCTTTCAGCATTTTCTTTTTGGTGGTCCGTGCCTATTATTGCCACTGCCCTGCTCATTAGTTGGAGATTTTATACCCAAGAATCTTGGCTATCCAAAAAATCAAATACCCTGAAGCGCATCCTGTTGCTGCTCAGAACAAGCACTTTATCGATCATCGGCCTACTTTTGCTCGGACTCACCTTTGAATTACTTGAATTCAAAACTGAACCACCAATTATTGTAACGCTTGTCGATCATTCTGCATCCATGCTCAATGACACCAAAGCAAGTACACTAAATCAACAAATTGGCGGGTTTCAACGTGCACTAAAAGAAAAATTTCAAGGAGATTATCAATTTGACACCTATTATTTCGGAGCCGATTTGCAAAAAAAAACTAAGGGTTATCTTGATCAGAAAACCAATATGGAGTTAGCTTTTGAGCAAATAAGCACCAACTATTTCAATAAAAACCTGGGTGCCCTAGTGCTCATATCAGACGGCAATTACAATGTAGGGGCCAACCCAAGCTACCAAGCTTCGCACTTACCCCTTACGCCAATTTACGGATTAGCGGTTGGCGACACCACACTCAAAAAAGACCAACTCATTACCAATGTCGCTTACAATGAATTGACTTTTTTAAACAACGAATTTCCAATTGAAGTTGACATCGAAGCTTATCGATTAGGAGGTCAATCAGCAACTTTAAGTCTATTTGAAGACGGTCGACAAATTGACCAACAAATCATCCGTCATCAAGCTAAATTTCAAGCAACTCAGACTATCAATTTCAAGTTAAAAGCCAAAAAACCGGGGGTACGAGCTTATCGTTTGGTACTGAGTGGTCTGCCCGGAGAATTTTCTCTTCAAAACAATGTCAAAACCATTTATATTGAAGTTGCTGATAGCCGACGCCAAATTTTACTACTAGCCAATGCACCGCACCCCGATATCGCTGCCATTTCTCAGGCCTTGAAAGGAAATGAAAATTACCAATTGAGCTTCAAAACCCCGTCACAAGTCCGAGGGGCGCTACGACAATACGATCTGGTAATATGGCACGAACCATCCAATGGATTCGATTCAAAATTAATCGAGCAAATCAAAACCAGTCAGATTTCCACTTGGTTCATTTTAGGTAGTCAGGCCGAAATGAGTAGTGTCAGACAACTTCCAATTGGTCTACAATTACAACTCAGACAGCAATTAGAAGAAGTTCAAACCTATGCCCAAGATGGTTTCACCTTATTTGAACCCGATCGGCAATGGTTACCGTTAGTCGATCAATTTCCTCCATTACAAAGAAAATTCGGAGAGGTAAAAACCTTAGGGTCAACACAGATTTTATTGAAGCAGCGCATTGGTCAAATATTGAAGAACGAACCATTATTGAGCTTTTCTGAATTCAAACAACAGCGCGTGGCTTGCTTACTTGGAGAAGGGATTTGGCGTTGGAAATTACAAGCTTATCAAAAAACACAGCGACACGATGCTTTTCAAGCCTTTATTGGTCAGATTTGTAATTATTTACTCGTACAAAAAGAAGGCATGGGCCTCAGAGTACAAGTTCCGGTTCGGTTAGATGCTACTCAAGATTTCTTGTTCAATGCAAGTTTCTACAATGCGTCTTTACAAGCCATTACCACTCCAAAAATTAGCTGGGAACTCCGCAATGACAAAGGCCAAACCAGAAAAGGCGAGCTTCAAACCAAAGGAGCGTATTATCAATATCAATTAGGAAAGCTGGCACCCGGAAGCTACAGTTGGAAAGTTCAAACCCGATTCAAAGATAAAATTTACACTAAAACTGGTAAACTCATCGTCGAATCTATTCAGCTAGAGCAACAAGAATCTGCGGCCCGACACGCCACACTCCAACAATTGGCCAACCAGAGTGGCGCCAAGGTTTTTCCATTGAAATCCTATCAAAAACTGATTCAAGAGTTAGAAAACACCGAAGACATTGTGGCAGTCAGAACCGAAACCCATCAATTCAAAGATCTCAACGATTATTTATTGATTCTCTTTGTGCTATTCGGTCTATTAACCACAGAATGGTTTTTGAGACGATTCAATGGTGCATATTAAGTTTCACTAATAAATACAAATTACCATGCGTGAGCTGACACTTTTCTTTATCCTACTGTTTTCATTTGGTAGTTGTGGCCAATCGTCAACCAATCAGCTGCCAATTTTTCAAGATGGAGATTTAATATTTCAACATAGTGCTTCAGTGCAAAGCACAGCTGTTCAGCAAGCAACCAATTCATATTATTCCCATTGTGGAATCATCTTTTTTATGGAAGGCAAACCCTTTGTATTTGAAGCTATTGAGCCTGTCGGTGTTCGCTCTTTAGAAGCTTGGATTGAAAGTGGTGAAGATCAAAATTATGCTGTTTATAGGCTTAAAAATCAGTCTCTAACTGCTTCCCAACTCGCTGCAATGAAAACATATCTCAAGGCGCAACTTAATAAACACTACGATAGCGGTTTTAATTGGTCAGACAAAGAAATGTATTGTTCGGAACTCGTTTTTAAAACCTACAAAAGTGTGGGGATTGAATTGTGCAAACCAAAAGCCCTCAGAGATTTTAATCTAGAGAGCCCTCAGGTAAGAAGGATTATGCAGCAGCGTTACGGCACTTCAATCCCCTATGACGAACCAATGGTATCACCCGGGCAAATTTCTGAATCAGCATTATTAATTCAAGTTCATTAAATGGCCATGAAACTTGATTTTCAATACAAAGCGTTCAGCGAATTTTCTCCTATTGAACTCTATAATTACCTTCAATTGAGAAGCGAAGTTTTTGTGGTAGAGCAAAATTGTGTGTACCAAGATTTAGATGGCCAAGATCTGCATGCGCAGCATGTTTTAGCACATTCAAATGAACAACTCATCGCTTGTGCACGCATCTTACCCAAAGACACCAACTACCCTGAAATCTCCATCGGAAGAGTCATTGTTGCTCCATCTTTTCGTGGTCGAAATGTTGGGCACGCGCTTATGAAATATTGCATTGAGCAAATCGAAATCAAGTATGGGAAACAAATAATTGTGCTTTCTGCTCAAGCTCATTTGCAAGATTTTTATAAAAAGCACAACTTTGCAGCCGTCGGAGATGTTTATTTAGAAGACGGCATCCCTCACATCAAAATGAAACGTAAAAAAATATGAAAAAATCAATCTATGGCTTGGCCATTACAGCGCTTATAGTACAAAGCTGTGCAAACCCTACTCAAAAAGCAGCGATTTCAAAAAATCAATACCAGACAATTGATGTCAATGCCTTGGACAGAACCATCAAGCCAGCCGATGACTTCTTTATTTTTGCCAACGGAACCTGGATTGCCAATACCACTATTCCAGCAAGCGAATCCAGATGGGGCAGTTTCAACGAATTAGAACAGCAAAATAATCTCAAACTCAAAACCATTTTAGAAGTTGCTGCCCAAAACCAAGGGTCTAAAGGTTCTCAAAATCAAATTTTAGGCGCTTATTATAAGTCGTTTGTCGATTTAGAGAAAAGAAATCAACTTGGGCTTTCTCCACTAGAAAGTGACCTAACAAAGATTGAACAACTCAAAAACAACGCCCAAATTCAAGAACTTGTAGCGGCCTTTCACCGCGATGGTATCGGAACATTGTTTGGTTATGGCATTGGGCAAGATTTAATGGATGTCAATATCAATGTAGCCTACATGGGGCAAGGTGGAATTGGTTTGCCAAACAGAGATTATTATTTCGAAGATAAATACAAAAGCATTTTAAGTGCTTATCAAAAACACATTGAAACATGCTTCAACCTTGCAGGTATAGCTGTTCCGGCAAGCACTTCTGAAAAAATTGTTCAGTTAGAAATAGCTTTGGCAAGTGCTATGTTGCGACCAGCTGAAATGCGCGAGCCTGAAAAAACTTACAATAAACAAGCGCTAGCTACCGTTTCTCAGAGCTTAGGTTCTTCTTTTGATTTCAAGCAGTACCTCATTGCAGTTGGCTCTCCAATACCAGACTCAATTATTGTAAGCAACCCAGCATTTAACCTGAAGGTGGCTGAATTGCTACAAAACGTGGATCTAGAAACTTGGAAAAATTATTTCCGCTGGTCTTTGATCAATCATTATGCTGGTCATTTGAACACTGCAATGGTACAAGCCAATTTTGATTTCTATGAGGGCGTTTTATCTGGAAAAAAAGAACAACAACCGATAGAAGAGCAAGCCATAGAAGCCATTACAAACCTTGAAATTGGCGAACTTCTTGGCAAGGCGTTTGTCGAAAAACACTTTTCAAAAGCGGCCCAAGACCGCGTCAATGAAATGGTAGACAACTTGTTGATTGTTTACCGCGAGCGCATCAATCAGCTCGATTGGATGACAGACATTACCAAACAAGAGGCCCTTAAAAAACTCAATTCAATTGGCCGAAAACTAGGCTATCCATCAAAATGGGAAGACTACTCCATGCTTCAATTCAATGAAGCTACCTATGTTGCCAATGTCAGAGAAATGGCGCGCTACAGCATCCAGAAAAATTTCTCAGAATTAGGCAAACCAGTAGATAAAGAAAAATGGGGAATGCCTGCTCATATGGTCAATGCCTATTACCACCCACTACTCAATGAAATCGCTTTTCCTGCTGGGATTATGCAAGCTCCGTTCTTCGATGAGCACGCCGAAGACGCAGTCAATTACGGCAGAATCGGAATGGTCATTGGACACGAATTTACACATGGTTTTGACGATATGGGTAGTAAATTTGCAGCCGATGGCTCTTTTACAAATTGGTGGACCGAAGAAGATCGACAATCTTTTGAAGAAAAAACAAAATTACTTGGTGCAACATTCGAGGCCTTTTGCCCAATGGAGAACCACTGTGTAAACCCTGATTTGACAATGGGAGAAAATATCGCTGACCTCGGTGGGCTCACAATGGCTTTCTATGCCTACAAAAGAACCGAAGAGTACAAGCGACAAGAAGTTCGCGAAGGTTTTACACCGCAACAACGCTTCTTCATTGCATATGCGCAACTTTGGAAAATTAAATACACGGAAGCAGAAATGAAAAAACGCTTGGCAACGGATCCGCATTCACCGGGTATGTACCGCGTGAATGGACCGCTCAAAAACTGTCCGGAGTTCTTTGAAGCTTTTCAGATTGAAGAAGGGCGCGAAATGCGCAATGATATCAAGAAAGTTGCTCGAATTTGGTAAGTAAGTCGGCTTGCGACAACTTTTGTTGCAAGCCACTTTCCATTTCTTTGAGTGTCAGCTGATCTTGTTGCAATTCTTCCTCGCCCATCAGCACAACATAACGCACCTTCCGATCATTGGCATATTTGAGTTGTTTTTGCAACTTGGCTGCACTCGGATAAATTTCTGCTGCAAGACCCAACGCTCTTGTTTTCTGGAGCAATTGCAAATTGGCTGAAAGTGTTTGTTCACCAAAATGAACAAAAAGCACGTCCAAGGAAAGTTCGAGTTCGGCCGGAAACAAATCGAGCTCAGAAAGGACATCATAAATGCGATCTGCTCCAAAAGAAATTCCGACCCCCGATAAATTCTTAAGGCCAAAAAGTGCAGTGAGGTCATCGTATCGACCACCACCACAAATGCTTCCCATCTTGACACCGAGCGCCTTGACTTCGAAAATGGCTCCGGTATAATAATTCAAGCCTCTGGCTAACGTGATTTCAAAATCGAGTTGCCCACGTTTGAGGCCTAATTGGTCAATCAGGTTCAAGACAAAAGAAAGTTCATCTAAGCCCTTTTGCCCAACCTCACTGTTGGCAAGATAGCTTCTGAGAAGCGCAATTTTTTCAGTATTTGATCCTTTGAAATCAAATAATGGCCTGATTTGATCCAAGGTTTGTTGGTCAAAGCCTTTCTGAGCAAGCTCTTCCAAAACACCATCTTCGCCTATTTTATCGAGTTTATCAATGGCTACGGTTAGATCTACGATGCGCTCGGCAACGCCACAAACCTCGGCAATTCCACTCAGAATTTTTCGATTATTGATTTGGATTAAAAAGCCAGGTAGATTCAGTTGCGTTAATACTTCATCAAAAATCTGAACAAGCTCTACCTCATAGAGTAAAGAATCAGAACCCACTACATCGACATCACATTGATAAAACTCTTGATAGCGCCCGTGTTGGGGTCTGTCTGCTCTCCAGACGGGCTGGATTTGATAGCGCTTGAACGGAAAATTAAGCTCGTTTTGATGCTGCACCACAAAGCGGGCAAAAGGTACTGTTAGGTCATAACGCAGGGCTTTCTCAGCAAGAGAATTTGCAAAACGCGGCAAATTATCAGCGGCCAATGCTTCAGTATCCGCTTTGCGCATTTTTTCACCGGAATTGAGAATTCTAAAAATAAGGCGGTCACCTTCTTCACCATATTTCCCAAGTAAAGTGCTTGATAATTCGAAACTTGGCGTTTCAATTGGAGCAAAGCCATAGCGTTTGAATACTTTTTTTATGGTATCAAAGAGATAGTTTCTTTTGGCAACCTCTGAAGATAGAAAATCGCGGGTTCCTTTTGGGATAGCAGGTTTTTGTGCCATGTTATAAAAGTGTATGTTTTAAATAGAGTTCAAGTAAAATACCATCGGCCAAACCTATCTTCGGAACGGTAATTTGCTTTTGTTCTAGCGCAGTTAGTGCTGCGATGTAAATTTCTAAGGCCGGAACAATGACATCGGCACGGTCTGCTTTCAATTGGAATTGCTCCATGCGTTCGGTCATTGACAATGCTTGTAATTGCTGAAGTAAATGTTGTAAGTCTTTTAAAGAAATGGTTGCTTTTTTACTCGGTAACATTTTAAGGGCTCTGTTGATATTCCCTCCAGTTCCGAAAACAATGTGGGCTTCTTCTACTTTTGCGTGGTTTTGAATCCAGGAGTTTAAATCTTGCCAGATGTATGGGGCAATCTTTTTATTGAGCAGGCGCAATGTACCCAACTCAAAAGATTGTGATGCACGGCGTTTGCCCTCTTCAAAAACACTAATTTCGGTACTACCACCCCCAACATCTACCACGATATATTGCGCTTTCTTACCCAAATGCAATAATTCAAATGCATTAAAAATGAGCTGCGCTTCTTCTTCTCCTGAAATGACTTCTATTTGTAAACCAGTTTGTTGTAGCACTTCTTTGACAACTTTTCTACTGTTGTCCGCTTCTCTCATGGCAGAAGTAGCCACTACTCTGATCGCCTTGACGTCATGAGCTGTAGCCAAAAGCTGAAAAGCCTGCATGGTTTGCACAAATTGCTTGATTTTTACGGCTCCTATTTTTCCTTTTTTAAAGACATCTTCACCCAAACGCAACGGGCTTCTGTAGTAACCGTGTTTTTGTATTTGCAGCCCATGGCTCGTGGTAATCAATTCACCTACGAGTAATCGCGCGGCGTTTGTACCAATATCTATTGCTGCAAATTTCATGAGGCAAAATTAAACATTGAGACTTGCAAAGCGAGAAATTATTGCGTTTATTTGTGTTTCGCCCATGAAAATTACGCAACAACACCTTTTCAAAACAGCTACTCAGCCCATCACCGGAGGCTTGTTGCTTGCCGAACCATTTTTAAATGAACCTTATTTTCAAAGGGCGGTTATCCTGCTCATTGAGCACAACCAAGAAGAAAGCATGGGTCTGGTACTCAATCATCCGAGCGATATACAGACCAATCATGCTATTGAAGGGATCGATTTCGAAATGAGACTTTACTTTGGCGGTCCAGTAGACACCCAAAGACTGCTCTATCTGCACAATTATCCAAATATTACGGATGCCAAACAAATAACGCCCCATCTATTTTTTGGTGGCGATTGGGAGCAACTAGTGCAGCAAATCGAGCGCGATAAACACCCACAAAGAAACGTCCGCTTTTTTTCTGGCTATGCTGGTTGGGGTCCGTTACAACTCAATGACGAAATTGCTGAACATGCATGGGTTTGCGTAACTAACTACAACGACCAAACCCTACTTTCACAGCCGAGCGACACGTTATGGCATCAAACTTTAGTGAGTCAAGGGAAAAACTTGGCTGCTTTTGCCCATTTTCCGCTGAATATCAGTGACAATTAAATAGAATTTCATTGTAGTTCCGAGTTTTATTGCTAATTTTGCGCCTCCGCATGGAGAAGCGTACCTATTCTGCGCTATTTTTATGTTCAACCACTTTTTAGTCGAATAGGGATTAGAAATACAAATTTGAAAGCCACATGGCAAAAAACATCGAAAAGCAGGGAACTGCAGATTTTGATTGGGAAGCGCTCCAATTGGACGGTTACAATCAGGTAGAACGCTCAGAACTAGGAGATCGCTACGAAAAAACCCTTACTTCTATCAACGAAAAAGAAGTAATTCAAGGGACTGTTGCAATGCTCAACAAAAAAGAAGTTATTGTTAACATCGGTTACAAATCAGAAGGTGTCGTTGCTGCCAACGAGTTCCGTTACAATCCTGATTTAAAAGTTGGAGATGTTGTTGACGTTTACGTTGACTGTCTCGAAGACAAAACAGGTCAATTGATCGTATCTCACCGCACCGCACGCATGCACAGTGCCTGGATCCGTGTCAATGACGTACTTCGTACTGGCGAAATCATTACTGGTTACGTTAAATGCCGCACTAAAGGTGGTTTAATTGTTGACGTTTTCGGTATTGAAGCTTTCTTGCCAGGTTCGCAAATTGACGTCAAGCCTATCCGCGACTACGATATCTATGTTGGTAAAAACATGGAGTTCAAAGTGGTTAAAATCAACGAAGAATTCAGAAACGTTGTCGTTTCTCACAAAGCGCTCATCGAAGCAGAACTCGAAGAACAGAAAAAACAAATCATTTCTGGCCTTGAAAAAGGACAAGTTCTCGAAGGTATCGTTAAAAACATCACATCATATGGTGTATTTATCGACCTCGGTGGTGTTGACGGACTCATTCACATCACTGACCTTTCTTGGGGCCGCGTAACGCACCCTGAAGAAATGTTAGAACTCGATCAAAAAATCAATGTTGTAATTCTTGATTTTGACGATGACAAAAAACGCATTGCACTTGGCTTGAAACAACTTCAACCACATCCATGGGATTCTCTTGATACTAACCTTCAGGTTGGTGACAAAGTAACTGGTAAAGTTGTAGTTATGGCTGACTACGGTGCATTCATCGAAATTGCAGCAGGCGTTGAAGGCTTGATCCACGTTTCTGAAATGAGCTGGTCACAACACCTTCGTTCTGCTCAAGATTTCTTGAAAATCGGCGATAGCGTTGAAGCAGTTGTGCTTACCCTTGACCGCGAAGAGCGCAAAATGTCTTTGGGTATCAAACAATTGATGCCAGACCCATGGAATGATATCGAAATCAAATATGCTGTTGGTACACGCCATTCTGCAAAAGTTCGCAACTTCACCAACTTCGGTGTATTTGTTGAACTTGAAGAAGGTGTTGACGGACTCATCCACATTTCTGACCTTTCATGGCAAAAGAAAATCAAGCACCCATCTGAGTTCTGCAAAGTTGGCGATGCAATGGAAGTACTTGTTCTTGAAATCGACCGCGATAACCGCCGTATTTCTTTAGGTCACAAACAACTTGAAGAAAACCCATGGGATGTATTTGAAAATACATTTGCTGAAGGTTCTATCCACAGCGGAACAATCATCGACATGAAAGATAAGTCTGGAATTGTTTCTCTTCCTTACGGGGTAGAAGGTATTTGTCCTTCAAAACACCTCAGAAAAGAAGATGGTTCTAATGCTAAAGTTGAAGAAACCCTTGACTTCAAAGTCATTGAATTCAACAAAGACGCTAAGAAAATCGTTCTTTCACACACCCGTTTGTTCGAAGAAGGTGAAGACAAACCAACGACAACATCAAAAGGTGGTAAAAAAGGTGGCGCTGGTAGCAACACCGATCAAGCAGTAAAAGCAATCAACCAAAACTCTGAGAAATCAACACTCGGAGACCTCGATGCACTTGCTGAATTGAAAGAAAAAATGGAGCGTGGCGAATAAGCCAAGCTTTTCCAATAATTCAAAGGGGGTTTCGGCCCCCTTTTTTATTTCAAGTCAAATTTATAATTAACTTTAGGTCGTCAAATGGGAACAAGTCAAATTTCGGCTACAGTCAAAGATATTTTTGCCGCATACCTCGAGCAAAATGGACATCGGAAAACACCCGAACGCTTTGCCATACTCGCTGAAATTTATCAATATGACGGGCATTTTGATGTCGAATCATTGTATATCAAAATGAAGAATCACAATTACCGTGTTTCAAGAGCAACCCTTTACAATACCATAGAATTATTGCTGGCCTGTAATTTAGTCCGAAAACATCAATTCGGAAAAAACATCGCGCAATTTGAAAAAGCCCACGCATCCAAACAACACGACCACCTCATACTTACCGATACTGGCGAGGTAATTGAGTTTTGCGATCCAAGAATACAACAAATTAAAGCCACAATAGAAGAGCTCTTCAATGTAGATGTACAACATCATTCTCTCTATTTCTACGGCATTCAAAAAAAATAATTCAGCATATGGAAGTCAGTTTAAGTACGCAAGGCAATCTTTGTCTTTTCAAATTGGAAGGTCGATTCTTCACCGAAAGCGACCGCGAATTAGCGATTGAAAAATTAGACGAAATCACCAATTGGAATTTAGTCATTGACCTCTCCAATTTAGAATATATCAATTCAACAGGTATTGCATTTTTAGTCAAGACACTCACGCGTTCGCGCCTGAACCTCGGCGAAACTGTACTCTACAGACCAAACGAGCAACTCAATAAAATTTTTGAGTTGACAAGAATGCAACACATTTTTGGCATTTATCAAGATTTAGAATCAATTAAAAAGTTTTTTGAACAAACACAATCATGAAGGTAGACGTATTATTAGGCTTACAGTGGGGCGACGAAGGAAAGGGTAAAATTGTTGATGTATTAACACCTTCTTATGACATTATTGCCAGATTTCAAGGCGGGCCGAATGCAGGCCACACCCTAGAATTCGAAGGAATCAAACATGTTTTACATACCATTCCATCAGGCATTTTCCATCCTGAAGTCATCAACCTTGTAGGTAACGGTGTCGTTATTGACCCAGTTGTCTTCAACGCAGAGCTCGATAAGCTCAAGCCATTCAACATCGACTTCAAAACGCGCTTACTACTTTCCAAAAAAGCGCACCTTATTCTGCCAACACACAAATTACTCGATGCTGCCTCTGAGCAAGCAAAAGGCAAAAACAAAATTGGCTCTACACTCAAAGGTATTGGGCCTACTTATATGGACAAAACGGGTCGCAACGGCTTGCGCGTAGGCGACATCCATTCGCCTAACTTCAAAGAGAAGTACGATGCCTTGGTTGAAAAACACGAAGGTATTTTACAACACCATCAAGATTTCAGTTATGATCTTGCAAGCCTTGAGAAACCATGGTTTGAAGCCATAGAAATGCTCAAATCATTGACAGCCGTTGATTCAGAACATTACCTGAACACTGCTCTTTTAAATGGTAAAAAAGTTTTAGCCGAAGGCGCACAAGGCACCATGCTCGATATCGACTTCGGAACATATCCGTTCGTTACTTCATCCAACACCGTAACAGCCGGAACTTGTACTGGTTTAGGCATTGCCCCTACCAAAATTGGTTCTGTAATCGGTATTTTTAAAGCTTATTGTACCCGTGTTGGTAGTGGTCCCTTCCCTACTGAACTTGAAAATGAAGTTGGGGAACTCATCAGACAAGAAGGACGCGAATTTGGCGCAACTACAGGTCGTCCACGTCGTTGCGGTTGGCTCGATTTAGTACAACTGCGCTACGCCATCATGATCAACGGTGTTACCGAATTAGCCATGATGAAAAGCGATGTGCTCGGTGTATTTGAACACATTGAAGTGTGTACACACTACCTTATTGATGGTCAAAAAGTCACGGACTTTCCATTTGATGTCACGGACCTCGATATCCAACCAGTCTATGAAAAATTAGCAGGCTGGAATTGTGATTTAACTGCTCTAGAGTCCTTTGATCAAGCACCAAAAGCGCTTCAAGATTACGTCAGTTACCTTGAACAACAATTAAATATTCCAATTCGCGTTATTTCTGTTGGTCCTGACCGCAAGCAGACACTTCAAAACTAACATGACAAAATTTCCTCAATTGCGTTTTGCTTTCTTACTGATGGCATTGGTATGTTGGGGTTATTCTTTGAGTCAAGGTAAGCTGCAATTACTTCCAGGTACAGAAAAAATCTATGCCATTCAAAATGGCATTCACAGACTCGTTGGAACTGTAAGCTTTACTTATCAGGGCAATACTATGTATTGTGATTCAGCACATTATAACGAGCCCGGCAAATCTGTGCGTGCTTACGGAAACGTTCACATCCAAAAAGACGGCGTCAATCTTTACGCCGATTCAATCTATTATAGCGAAAGTCAGAAATACGCCAAGCTTTGGGGTCACGTTAAAGCCCGCGACAACGCTTACAAAATGAGCGCTGACTCCATGGACTACGACGCCAAGCGTGCCAGGGCTATTTTTAGAAGTGCAGGTAAAATTGAGTCCATTGTTTCAGACGAGTCTATTGTTTGCCAGCGCGGATATTTTTACCCCGGAAATGGTTCCTTTTTCTTTAGTGGGAAAGTTCATTACCACAAAGGGAAACTAGATGTCAAGGCCGACACCTTACAATTTGCCTATGAACAACAAAAACTCTATTTTCTGGGAAATGCTCAAATGAGCAATGATACCGTGCGTGTATTTTGTCAGAAAGGTTGGTTTCATGTACAAGAAGAATATGGCAAACTTTACAAGCAAGCCGAAGTGTTTCACCAACAACACTTTATCAAAGGAGACACCCTATTTATCAACACCAAAAAAAACGATTACGAAGCATTTGGTCATGTATTTTACAAGGATACGCAAGAACAATTTGCCTTACTTGGCAAGCGCGCCTTGCTCTCGGACACGCAGCACAAAGGCTATATTACAGGTGAAACGCTCGGATTTCAAGTCCTTGAAAAGGACACCCTTTATTGGAGTGCAGATACCTTATATCTTGAAAGAGATAGTTTAAATAACAATAAATATATTACTGCTAACGAGGATTTTAAGTTTTTGAATTTACAATTACAAGGCAGTTCTGACTTTGCCCAATTTGAACTCAAAAGTCGCGAATTGTTGCTGCAAGAGCAGCCGATACTCTGGACCAATACAGCCGAGCTAAAAGCAAATAATGTAGTGATATTTTTCAAGGACAGTACCATTGAGAAAATCAATTTGACAGAACAGGCAAGTATCTTGCTAGAACTCCAAAAGGACAGTTTGTATAATCAAATAGCTGCCACCTCACTGCATGCTTATTTTGACACAACCGGCAATCTCAATTTAGTAGAGGCTCTTGGGCAAGCCTGGACCATTTTTTATCCCGAAACGAAGAAGCAAATCAATGATACAACGGTTCAAGTTCAACGCGAAGGACTCAATCGTTTGTTTGCTGATCATTTAGAAATAGCTGTGGCAGGAAAAGAAATTAGCAGCATTACCTACTTTGACCAGCCAGAAGGTGTTTTTTATCCGATGAATCAGATCGATCCAAAAGAAAGAAAAATCAAGAATTTTTCATGGAACCCTACACTAAGGCCGCAAAAAATTGCAGACTTGCGCACAAAAAATTAACTCAATTCCTCGTTGTCAACTGCAGCATCCCAGCGGGTTACACTTTTTACCCCTTCTACCTGTTCAAATTTACGTGTCAGTTGTTCTAATTGAGCTGTGTCGTATACCAATACTTTGATGCGCCCTTCAAAAACGCCATCATTCGTCTCGAATGAAATACTTTTCATATTGATATTATTTTGCCTTGAAATGATTTCTGTAAGCCTGTTGACCAAACCTAATTGATCGATACCAATGATGCGAATGGCCGCCACGCGCTCAACTAAGGCACTGCTTTGCCATGTTGCTTTTAAACAGCGATAGGCCAATTTCGACAACAAGTGCATGGCATTGGGGCAATTGAAACGATGGATTTTAATGCCGCTGGAAATCGTTATGAAGCCAAAAATGCTGTCGCCAGGAATAGGACTACAACATTTAGCCAGTGTATAATCAAAACCTTTGAAATCTTCACCAATGATAATTGTATCTGTATCAGTGTTGATTCCTTCGTGCACCAAACTGTCATCGGATCCTTTGATTTTCTTGGAACGAATTTTTCGTTCTAGAACGATTAGTCCTTGTTGGATATTGAGTTCTCGGAGTTGGGCTAAATCTAGTTTTCCTTTCGCTATTTTATAATAAAGCGTACTGGCTGAATCGAGATGATACTGTCTTTCTAGCGCCCTGATGTTTTCAGGGCACATCCGAATACCAAATTGCTTGAACTTGCGTTCTAGTATTTCTTTTCCGTCAGCTGCAATCACCTTGCGTTCTTCGTTGAGCGCTTGTTTGATGCGCTGTTTGGCTTTAGCTGAAACCACGAAGCGCAGCCATTCATCGTTTGGCTTTTGCTTTTTGGAAGTAAGAATTTCGAGTTGGTCGCCGTTTTGTAATTGATAGCTGAGTGGCACCAAACGGTTGTTTACTTTAGCGCCTATACAATGATTTCCAATTTCGGTATGGATATCGTAAGCAAAATCTAGTATGGTTGAACCCGTGGGCAGTACGCGCAACTCGCCTTTAGGAGTAAACACATAAATTTCATCATTGAATAGATTGAGCTTGAAATCATTGACAAAATCAAGCGCACTTGACTCAGGATTATCGAGCAACTCACGAATCTCGGCGATCCAACGATCAAATTTATTTTCTTCTGTTTTGGATTCTTTGTATTTGTAGTGTGCCGCAAGCCCGTGTTCAGCGATGTCGTCCATGCGCTCACTTCTGATCTGTACCTCGACCCACCTCCCTTGAGGTGACATAACGGTTGTATGCAAAGATTCATAGCCATTTGCACGGGGTGTAGAAACCCAATCTCGGAGTCTTTCTGGGCTCGGTTGATAGAAATCAGTCACTACAGAGTAAACACGCCAACAATCCGATTTTTCTCGCTCTGGTGGGGTATCTAAAATGATTCTCAGGGCAAAAACATCAAAAACTTCTTCGAAAGGAATGTCTTTGGTTTGCATTTTGCGCCAAATAGAAGAAATTGATTTGGTGCGGGCCTTGATTTCAAATTGGTAACCCTGTTCGGTAAGGGCCGTTCGAATAGGCGCTACAAAGCGTCTGATGAAACGGTTTCGGACATCTTGGGTTGATTTCAGTTTGGCTTCAATTTCAAGATAAACCTCTGACTCGCAGTACTTCATGCTAAGGTCTTCAAGTTCAGACTTGATTGGATAAAGCCCCAAGCGATGTGCCAAAGGCGCATATAAAAACTTGGTTTCAGAAGCAATTTTAAGTTGCTTTTCTGGCTTCATGCTTTGCAAGGTGCGCATGTTATGCAATCTATCGGCAAGTTTGATCAATACAACCCTGAAATCATCAGAGATTGTGAGGATCATTTTTCTAAAATTCTCGGCTTGAATTGAAGTATTTTCGTCGAAAACCTCAGGAATTTTGGTAAGTCCATCGATTATTTTACGGACAGTTGGTCCAAAAAGATCTTCGATGTCTTGCAATGTTATATGAGTATCTTCAACGGTGTCGTGCAATAACGCACAAACTATGGCAGTGGGCTCTAAGCCCATTTCTTCAGCGCAAATTCTTGCCACTGAAATGGGATGATAAATATAGGGTTCGCCGGATTTCCGACGCATGTCTTTGTGTGCATCAAGCGCAATATCAAACGCCTTGCGAATGAGTTTGGTTTCTTCACGGCTGCGGTCTTTGGTGGCACGCAAAAGGCCTTTGAATGCATTGAGGATTTCAATGCGTTCTTGTTCGAGGTCGATATGGCCAGTGCCGTCGTAGCGCATTAGATACTTGGTAATAGTTTTGAACGCACTTCACCAAAACCAATTTTTATGCCATTATTTTTGCAGAAACCTCGCATAATGACAGTGTCGTGATCTTGGATAAAACGACGTTCAGAGCCATCGGGCATTGGGATGGGTTTAGTACCTTTCCATGCCAATTCTAACATAGAGCCGTATGAATCTGGTGTAGGGCCAGAAATTGTACCTGAGCCCATGAGATCACCACAACGGATATTACAGCCATTCACTGTATGATGAGCGAGTTGCTGGGCCATGTTCCAATACATGTATTTGAAGTTGGACTTTGAAACCAATTTTTCAGGTTGTTCTGGAATTTCAATGGCCACTTCTAATTGAATATCATAAGACTTATTGCCTTCAAACTGAAGATACGGAAGTACGTCTGGATGCTGCGCCGGTGTTGCTGTTGCAAACGGCTCAAGGGCATCTAGCGTGACGATCCAACAAGACATAGAGGACGCAAAATTTTTGGCAAGAAATGGTCCAAGAGGGACGTATTCCCATTTTTGGATATCTCTTGCCGACCAATCGTTGAATAAGCACAAACCAAAAATATAATCTTCGGCCTCAGTGGTGCTGATTTGGTGTCCGAGAGGCTTGCCATCGAAGGTGATAAAACCCATTTCTAGCTCAAAATCTATTTGTCGGGATGGCGCGTAAATAGGATCAGCGTTGTCGTCAGGTTTGATTTGACCTTTTGGCCTGATGACGTCCTGACCAGACGGAATCACGGACGAAGCCCTGCCGTGGTATCCAACAGGAATCCAGAGCCAATTGGGCAACAAGGCATTGGCGGGGTCCCGGAACATGATCCCGACATTGGTAGCGTGCTCTTTTGACGAGTAAAAATCAGTGTAATCGCCAATTTGAACCGGTAAATACGTGAGCACATCGGCAACAGGCAACAGTGCGGCATGGTGTGCTACCTCGAGTCTGAATGAATTGTTATCGTGTTGTAAAAGCTCTGAAATACGGTTTCGCAAAGCGCGAACGGCTAATTTGCCATATTTCATGAGGGGATTCAAAAAATCTTGTTCAAAAACACTTGCTTTGAAAGGCAAATCATGGAAATAACCTTGATTGGCTAATGCAGCCAGATTAACTACGTGCTCTCCGATACGGACAGCCACGAACTTTTCAGAAGGCTTCGAGGTGGTGCTGACAATTCCAAAAGGCAAATTTTGAATGGGAAAATCAGAATTTTCAGGAACTGCAATCCAAGATTTTAAATGCGTTTGATTGGCTGTAATTTGCATTTTTTTTAATTGAGTATTAAACATTAAAGCGGAAATGCATGATGTCACCGTCTTCTACAACATATTCTTTTCCTTCTACCTTGAATTTACCCGCCTCTTTAACAGCACTTTCTGAACCAAGTGTGGTATAGTCGTTGAATTTCATGACCTCAGCACGGATAAATCCTTTTTCAAAGTCAGAGTGAATGACGCCAGCGGCCTGTGGAGCCGTCATGCCTTTGCGAATTGTCCAGGCACGTACTTCTTTCACCCCAGCAGTAAAATATGTTTGTAGATTTAACAATTGGTAGGCCTGACGAATCAAACGATTGACGCCTGGCTCTTCTAAACCAAGTTCTTCCAAAAACATTTGGCGTTCGTCATAGGTTTCAAGCTCAGTGATATCGGCTTCAATTTTAGCGCCAATAATGAGTACTTCTGCATTTTCAGCAGCTACTGCCTCTTTGACACGTGTGACGTGAGCATTGCCTGTTTTGACCGAAGCTTCGTCCACATTACACACATACATCACTGGTTTTGAGGTAATCAGATTGAAAGCATGTATGATGTCCATTTCTTCTTGAGAAAAGCCAAGACCGCGAACAGATTTTCCTTGTTCTAGACCTGCTTTGATTTGCAGCGCTAATTCATTTTCTTTGATGGCATCTTTGTCACCGGACTTGATGATACGAGCCAAACTTTGAATTTTTTTCTCGATGGTGTCGAGGTCTTTGAGCTGTAATTCGATATCGATGATTTCTTTGTCACGGATGGGATCGACACTACCGTCAACATGAATAATGTTGCCGTCATCGAAGCAGCGCAAAACGTGCAAAATTGCATCCGTTTCTCTGATATTTGCTAAAAATTGATTGCCTAGCCCCTCACCTTTCGATGCGCCTTTAACCAAACCTGCAATATCCACGATTTCCATGGTGGTCGGGACAACGCGCTCAGGATTGACAATTGCTTCTAGTTTTTCAAGGCGTGGATCAGGAACCGAAATGGTACCGAGATTTGGTTCAATTGTACAAAAAGGAAAGTTTGCCGATTGCGCTTTGGCGTTAGACAAACAGTTAAATAATGTCGATTTACCTACATTTGGTAAGCCTACGATACCACATTTTAAAGCCATTCTATTGTTTTGTTAGATCAGGTGCAAAGATAGCCAAAAGCAAGCTGTGTTTGGCGGAAATTGGTATTTTTACCCAAATTCTATTCATGAAATTGAGCTTGCTTCCAACTTTGCTCTTTTGGGCTACAAGTTTTTATCTGTGTGCACAAGACAGCCTCTTGATTCGTAAAATTTATGACGAAGCCCTACTCAGAGGATCTGCTTACGAAGACTTACGTCAACTCTGCAAACAGATTGGTCCACGGTTATCAGGTTCGGCCCAAGCAGAAATGGCTATTGACTGGAGCTATGAAAAAATGAAACTGTATGATTTCGACGTGGTCAAAAAGCAAGCAATTACTGTTCCGCATTGGGAGCGTGGCACTACCGAAACAGGTTGGTTTCGATCTGAAAACGGCGCGCTTCAAAAAGTACATTTGTTGGCCTTAGGTGGCTCAATTGGTACAAATGGCCTGTTGCAAGGAGAAGTTATTGAATTCAAACAACTTTCAGATTTACAAAAAGCCAAGCCTAAAGAAGTTGCAGGAAAGATCGTTTTCATCAATCAGGCTATGGATGCAGCACAAATTCAAACGTTCAAGGCCTACGGTGCCTGTTACGCCATCCGTGGCAATGGAGCTGTAGAGGCCGGCAAACTGGGGGCAAAAGCCGTTTTAATACGCTCACTAGGCTTGCCTCAAGACCAGCATCCGCACACAGGATCCATGCATTATGAAAATGGCATTGAGAAGATTCCTGCGGCCGCATTAGCAACCCAAGATGCCAATGCGCTTGCTGCTGCATTACAACATCAAAAAGTACAGTTTTATTTAGAAATGGATTGTCGGGACTTCCCGGATGCACCTTCATTTAATGTCATGGCCGAGATCACTGGAAGTGAATTTCCTGATCAAATCATCACAATTGGCGGCCACCTCGATTCATGGGATACCGGTGAAGGTGCCCATGACGACGGCGCCGGAGTGATTCACTGCCTTGAAGCACTTCGTATTTTAAAAGTTCTAAATATCCAACCCAAACACACCATTAGAGTTGTATTTTTCATGAATGAAGAAAATGGCAATCAAGGTGGTCAACAATATGCCAAGTGGGTTTTGGCAAACCATGAAAAACATGTTGCGGCGCTTGAGAGTGACCGCGGTGGTTTCGCTCCTCGTGGTTTCAACCTTGACGGACCTGAAAAATACTTGTCTCTTTTACAAAGTTTTGAACCAGCGCTCACCTCTTATGATTTGCACATTTTTGAAAAAGGTTATGGCGGTGTCGATATTGGGCCTTTGAAAACTGCTTTTCCGGGGATCCCATTGTTTGGCTTTGTCCCGGACTCACAACGCTATTTTGACTACCACCATGCGCCTAGCGATGTCTTCGAAGCTGTCAACAAACGAGAGCTCGAGCTGGGTGCAGCTGCAATTGCAAGTTTTATTTACCTCCTTGACAAAAATTTACAGCCCTGATGTGTGGTATTGCCGGACTCATCGAAAAAAAGGAAGAGAACTTCCCACATGCCACTTTAACTCAAATGAGCCAGCTCTTGGCACACCGAGGTCCAGACGGTGCTGGAATGGCTGTTTTTGAAAATGAGAAACTTGGCTTAGCCCATCGACGATTGGCCATTCTTGATTTATCTGACGCCGCAGCCCAGCCCATGCATTTAGGCGATCGTTTGAGCATGGTATTCAATGGAGAAATCTATAATTACCAAGAAATTAAAAAAACACTCCAAGACTACGGCATCTTGTTTCATACAAGCTCAGATGCCGAAGTACTGCTCAAAGCTTATCAGCACTGGGGCAAGGATTGTTTGCAGCACCTCGACGGCATGTGGGCGTTTTGCATTTTTGACCACGAACAACAAACGCTTTTTTGTGCCCGTGACCCTTTTGGTGTCAAGCCATTCTACTACATCAATACGAACGAACATTTCGGATTCGCCTCCGAAATAAAAGCGCTATTATGCATCCCGAGTTATCAGGCTCAGGTAAACGCTCAAGCTGTTTATGACTTTTTAGTCAATGCGCAAATCGAAGCAGAGGCCGAAGGTTTTTTTAAGGACGTCTTTGAATTACTGCCCGGAAAATCTTTGAGCTATTCGCTGAAAACACAACAATTAGAAATTAGCTCCTATAAAAAGCACCATGACCATTCATTTTCAAATACCTATGAAGCCCTGAATGTAGCTATTCAGCGCCGCCTGAGAGCCGATGTACCCATCGGATTCTGTTTATCTGGAGGCCTTGATTCAAGCACCCTTCTTTCTATGTCAAAAGCGCTGCAAAATGATGCACCAATAGAAAGTCTAGCCAAAGGCATAACCGCTTTTACTGCCGTGCATGATTCTCCACTTGACGAGCGCAAATGGGCTCAGCAAATGGTTGAAAAAACACAGGTGGACTGGATTACACAAGAAGTCAATGCAACAGGCCTTATTGCAGCCATTGAACATTTAATATACCATCAAGACATTCCATTGCTATCGTCAAGTACTTATGCTCAAAGTGCTGTCATGAAAGCGGCCGCAGCGCAAAACATCAAAATATTGTTAGATGGACAGGGGGGCGACGAATTGTTTGCTGGCTACCAAATATTCTACCCTACTTTTTTTAAAGAATTATTATTCAGAGGTCGGTTGATCAAATTGATCAAAGAATGGCGAAGCCTTTCCAATAGCCCTACGGATAAAAAATACCTCCTGAAAGAATGGAGCCTAGATATCCTGAGTCTTTTACCTCAGCAACTTACCGCCCGACTTTATCGCCGAAAAAAAATTGCCCTTCAATACATCGACTTCCAAGCAACAACGAAAAGGAAACGCTATTCAAGCTTACAAAAACACCTCGAAGATTTCAGAGAAGGCCCAGCATTAAAGGGCCTGTTGCGCTGGGAAGATCGTTGCTCGATGCAATACAGCATAGAGTCAAGAACACCGTTTGCAGACGCCCTATTTTTGGTAGATCAAGTAAAGAAGTTAGATCCTGGCAAGCTGATTTTTAATGGTTGGTCAAAGTACGAATTGCGCCAATGTGTAGCACATCTGTTACCCGAAGAAATAACTTGGCGAAAAGATAAAAAAGGTTTTTCAGTACCGCAGGCACAATGGATGCATCAAACTAGCAGTTTTTGGATGGATGTCTTGCAGTCGAAAAATTCTTTGGATCCGTTAGCGCTTGTCAATTGGAAAAAATTAATTCTAGACGCACCTGCTATATTAGCCACAGATCAGGAAAACCCAGCGAAAGATTTCTTATTTCGTTGCTGTAGTTATTTAATCTGGCTCGAACAATTTAACCTTGGAAAGCGTCCTGCTTCAAGGTAAGCGAAAAAACTTTAGTCGGTTTTTGGTGCAGCTGCTGCGCTTCACTTTGATGGCCCTCCGGTAAATAGATGGCACACAACGCGTGTTTCACTAAATAAACATGGCCATGCATCTGTTGCGGCAAGCCTTCGTAAATACCTCTCAGTACATCATAGCGCGGATATTCCGTGTCTGATTTTGCATCGTGCCAAATCATGATACTTTGCTCATTCTTTCTGAGCTGAAGCATACGTTGTGTATCTCGCTTTACCGCTTCATATGAGTGGTCTCCGTCGATAAAAATACAATCGCAGGCAGCAACATAAGGCGTTAAATCAAAATTGGCTGCATCACCCTCTAAGTGTTTGATATTTGAAATATGTTGCGAAAAAGTTCTGTGTGCTTCAATATAGGCTTCGTCTGCACCCATTTGACGCAATTGTTTATTGGTTAAATTGAGCGTAAAAACTTGCCCTACATAAGGCGCTACATTTGCTGCACTTTCACCCCTCCAAGTTCCGATCTCAAAATAAGTTTGAACATTGTACTTTCTACAAACCAATTGCAGCAATGCAAAATCCGTAGCCAATGAGGATCCCGAAAGAAAAGAATAGGGTTTTACAACGACTTCTTGTGCCTCAGGCCAAGAGAACACATCAATTTGCTGCAACTTTAGGTCGGGGAATTGTTTTTGAAAAGCGACCTTTAATTGGGTCTCTTCCTTGAGGATGAGGTTGATTAAATAAGGTTTTTGAAGTAACAACAACAAGCCGCGAAGCAGTTTGATAACTTTAGACATTGACTTTACTTTTAACAGAACGTCCTAAACGTTCAATGAGCAATTTTATTTCTGATCGTTGTGGGAAAATGGTGAGACGACCGCCTGAATTTATAAAGAAAAATGCCACAACTAAACTCGTACTGCAATAAGAAGCAGTCATGGCCCATCCTGCACCTATTGCCCCGATATCTGCAATCAAGTAGCTTGAAAAGCCATAACAAACAACGAGCCCGACTCCTGAGGCCAATGCATTGACCCAGTATTTCCCCATACCTGAAAAATAATGACCAACAATCAGGGCATAAGTGAAAACCCAAACTCCTGGTGCCAAAACCAACATCAAGGGCCTGATACCGACAAAGGCTGGGCCGAAAACAAAACCATAGAACGAGGCAGGTAATAATAAAAATCCACAGAGCACCACCAATGAAACAAGCATGCCGTAGCGCGCTAATTTTTCAGTGATTTGTTGGTTATAAACTACATCTGTAGAATTAGAAATGACCGCATATTGCCACAACGAAATACTTGAAGCCACCAACCATATAGATTCAGTAATTGAACTTGCGTTAGACATAATACCAACCCCAGCAGCTTGCCCTTGTTTTTCTAGTAGGTAGAATGTCAAGCGAAAACTCAGTAATTGCAGCACATGAGCAAGCTGATTAACCAAACCCAGCGAAAATAGTTTTTGCCAAACTTCTAACCATGAAGTTTGCTGATCTTGCTGATCTTGCCAATGGCTAGCTAACAAAATAATACTCGTTAGAGCAGCAGTTCCAAAAGCAAAATACAACGCATCTTGGTAATAAATGGTTTGCCAAATCCAATATTGAGCAAGTGCCACAATTAGCGTAACTACGGGCACCGTTATTTGAATGACATTATAAGCTTTTAAATGCTGTTTCCCTAGCAGCAGCGAACTGTTCACAGAGGTGATGGCACTAATGGCACTAAGTAGAATGATGTGAATGGCAATTTCAGATTCAAATTGAAAGGAAGATACAAGGAATTGAAAAGCAAGGATACAGACGAGTAAAATCCAACTATTTGAGGCTATGAGTAAGCGCAACCACCCCACCCTTGAGGATAAATAAACCAGTGCTGCTCCACCGACAAAACCTTCAAAAATGATGACTATTGCAATTGTAGTAAGTAATAAACTTTGTTGACCTTTGCCCTCTGGCCCAAGTACTTGAGAAAAGAGTATCGCTAAAAAAAGATTGAGCGCTGCCGTAGCTACACGTACACCAAAATTTGCAAGTATCTTACGAAACATCCTTTTTTAAAACTTGGTAATACGCTTCTTGCATTTGGGCTGCAATTGCTGCTGACCCATATTTAAGTACTGCTTCTTGATGCATGGCTTCAGGATCAAACTGTTGATTTTGTACAGCGAGCATTGCACTTACCATTGCATTTTTGTCGGCTGCTGGTACGATAATACCATTATTTTGGTGGATGATTTCCCCAACTCCGCCAACATTGGTAGCAATCATGGGGGTTCCGCAAGAAAGGGCCTCGAGTAAAACACATGGAAGGTTTTCATAACGGCTACTCAAGACAAAGGCATCTGCAAATTGAAGCAGAGCTGCAACACCTTGTGCATCCTGAGCTCCATGAAAATGAATAGATTCAGCAAAATCTAGACCTGAAATGATCCGTTCGTAAACACTGAAGTCACCGTCTGAAACCACATGCAATTCAATATGTGGTTGTTGTTTTTTAAGTTCATAAAAAGCATTGACCAACAAATGGAAGTTCTTTTGAATGGGGTCAAGCGATGAAACATGTACAAAACGAAAATTTTGGTGAGGTCTTTGGGTCTTGGGTTTGAAAAGGTTGGTGTCTATGACATTGGCCACCACTTTACTTGGAGTAGAGATGCCAAAGTTAAGCATGGCAACCGCTAAATCTTGTGAAACAGGAAGCAACAGTTGGCTGCGCTTCCCAATAAATTTGAGCATCAATTTTTGCCAAGCACTAGGTTGAGGTACGGTATACGGATGATAGCAAGTCCAGTGTTCAGAGAATAGTAGCGGAATTCTGAAGCGCCATTTCAATAGCAAGCCCACCACCCCGATTGGATACAAAACAGCACCATGAATGATATCTGGCTTTCCGATTGGTGTTTGTTTTGCATGTTTCCAATAAGTGAGCAGCACTTGAAGGTAGCATATCAGTTTACCCACCAAAAACATCTTGTTACGAGGAATGTAAATGATTTTCTCGTAATAAGGTGTTTGCTTTTCTTCGATGCTGAGTGTTTGGTGTTGGTCAGATAACACGACATGTAACAAAGCAATGTCAGCAATTGAGCTGGCTACTTTAAGGTGCTGAGCAACGAAGTTTCCTTCTGTTGGTTTCAGTTGATTGGGGTACCAACTTGAAAGACAAAGTACTTTAGGACGCTGCTGCATGAGATGAATTTACAGATTATTTTGATATACGGCCTCTAACTGTGACAGTGCGTAGTCAATTTCCTCGCGTGTGGTGTAGCGTGAAAACGAAAACCTGGCGTTTGGCCTGCTCATGTCTGCGCCAATGGCATCAAGTACATGAGAACCTTTGGTTGCACCTGAAGTACAAGCTGAGCCTCCGCTTACGGCAACTCCTTTCAAATCAAGGGTAAACAGAAGAAGACCTGCTTTAGAAGTAGCCGGAAGACAAACATTTAAAACAGTGTATAGGGCTTTTTCATAAGCGGTTTCACCATGAAAACTAACCTCAGAGAATATGGCGTTAAGGCGCTCTATCATGTAAGATTTCAAGCCGTAAACGTGTTGTTGATGCTCTGATAGATCTGTGTAGGCCAATTCCATCGCTTTTGCTAATCCAACAATTCCGGCTATGTTTTCTGTACCTCCACGCAAGCCTCTTTCTTGTGAACCGCCATGAATCAATGGATTGACTTTGGTTTGTTTGTTGACATATAAAAATCCGATTCCTTTAGGGCCATGAAACTTATGGGCTGCGCAAGTAATGAAATCAATATTGAGCGTTTTTAGATCAAAAGCGTAGTGCCCCATTGTCTGAACGGTATCCGAATGAAACAATGCACCATATTGACGACACAAACGCGCCACTTCCTCCAGGGGTAGCAAGGTGGCAATTTCATTGTTGGCATGCATGAGCGAAACAATTGTCTTGGGTGCCTGCTGCAGCAATGCTTCTAATTCTTTGAGATCTATGTTGCCTTTGGCATCTAGCTTTAAGAGTACGACCTCGATTTGTTCGTGATTTTTTAAAGCTTCAGCCGTGTGTCCGACGGCATGGTGTTCAGCGGCAGTTGTGATAATTCGTTTGACACCCATTTGGGTAACCGCGGCGTGCAGGGCCATGTTGTCCGCTTCAGTTCCGCCTGAAGTAAAAATAATTTCAGCGGGTGAACAATTTAAATATTGGGCAATTTTTCGTCTGGAATTTTCTATCAATGCCTTTGCTTGACGGCCAAATGCATGCGTTGAAGATGGATTGCCAAAAGTTTCTAATAGAACCGGAACCATTGCCTCCACTACTTCTGGAGCTACAGGCGTAGTGGCCGCGTTGTCAAGGTAAACCTTCATTGAATCGTGTTTTGCCACGAAGATACTAAAATTAGTTTGCTTATCTTTGAGTAATGAATGCTCCTCTAGCTGAAAGAATGCGGCCAAAAACACTTGATCAATATATCGGTCAAGCACATTTATTAGGGCCAAATGCGGCATTACGCAGGGCAATCGAGGCAGGTGTTATACCATCCATGATTTTCTGGGGCCCTCCTGGCGTCGGAAAAACAACCCTTGCAACACTCATCGCGCAGCATTTACAACGCCCAATCCATACACTTTCTGCCATTTCATCTGGCGTAAAAGATGTCAGAGATGTAATTGCTCAAGTACAAGGTGGCGGAATGTTTCAGCCAAAAGGCTCCATTTTATTCATTGATGAAATTCATCGGTTTTCAAAAGCACAGCAAGATTCCTTACTCGGGGCAGTAGAAAAAGGCATTGTCACTTTAATTGGTGCAACCACCGAAAACCCATCTTTCGAGGTAATATCGGCCCTGTTGTCGCGGTGTCAGGTCTATACTTTAGAGCAACACACCAAAGAAGACCTACTTTCCTTGATTGAAAGAGCACTAAGAGAAGATCCTGTATTGCAACAAAAAAAGATCCACCTGAACCAAACCAATGCACTATTGCGCATCTCAGGTGGCGATGCCCGTAAATTACTCAATGTGTTTGAAATCATTATCGGCACTTTTCAAGGTCAACAAGAAATTGAAATTACCGATGAAATTGTCTTGCAAAACGCCCAGCAAAGTTTGGCGCGCTATGACAAAGATGGCGAACAGCACTACGATATCATTTCGGCGTTCATCAAATCGGTTAGAGGCTCTGACCCCAACGCAGCAGTATATTGGTTGGCCAGAATGGTTGAAGGCGGTGAAGACCCGAAATTCATTGCACGGCGCTTATTGATTCTTGCTTCAGAAGACATCGGTTTAGCGAATCCTAATGCTTTACTCATTGCCAACACCTGTTTTGAAGCGGTTCAAAATGTCGGTTGGCCTGAGTCCAGAATAATCTTGAGCCAATGTACTATCTATCTAGCGGGCTCTCCAAAAGGCAATGCTGCCTACATGGCCATCAATCAAGCACAAGCCCTCGTTCAGAAAACTGGCGACCTCTCTGTTCCGATTCATCTTCGAAATGCTCCAACCAAACTCATGAAGGAATTGGGCTATGGTGAAGCATACGCCTATAGCCATGATTACCAAGGAAATTTCTTCGATCAAGAATTTTTACCCCAAGATATCGCCGGAACCAACTTCATCAAACCGGGCAGCAGTGCCAAAGAACAAGAATTAGCCCGGCAAATTCAAGCTTGGTGGAAAGATAAATATCAATTCTAATGGCCGCTCTGCTCTATTACCTTGTTGTTTTTCCACTTTCGTTGCTTCCGCTGCGCCTACTCTACTCAATTGCCAAAGGCATCGCTTGGATCTTTTGGAACCTCTTACCCTATCGAAAAAAGGTTATTCTAGAAAATCTTGACAAAGCTTTTCCAAATCTAGAAAAGGGAGCAATCAACGCTTTAGCCAAAGACTACTATCGTTTTCTAGCACAACTAATTGTGGAGACGATTAAAAATTTCAGCTTTACAAAACAAGAGCTGCTTGCTCGTATTTCCATAGAAAATCCTGAAATACTTACCCAAGTTCAAGCCCTACCTAAACCTATAATCTTGGTCTCCAGTCATTTTAATAACTGGGAATGGCTCATCAGCGCTCTCGGACTTTGGACCAATCGGCCTACATACGGAATTGGTATGCCACTGAGCACTGCATTTTGGGATCAAAAACTCACTGAAAAAAGAGAACGCTTTGGTTTGAAAGTCGTGCACGCTGCCAATTACCAACCCGTATTCAAACAGCCCGACTCACTTATATTAGTCCTTGCGGACCAAGCGCCTGCTGATGCCAAGAAAGCCTACTGGACTCATTTTTTAGGTCAAGAAACCCCCGTCATATTTGGCCCTGAATATTTGGCAAATCGTTATGATTGCGCTGTTGTATATGCGAGTGTAAAACAAACTAAAACAGGATATTACAAAGTCAAACTTGAAGTAATAACTGAAGAAGCAAAAGCTGAAAATTACGGCGATATCACCCAAAAACACCTGGCGTTGCTGAGCACCTCTATTGCAGCAGAACCAAGCCGTTGGCTTTGGTCTCATAAGCGTTGGAAACGAAGCAAACCCGCTGATCTACATCAACTAATGGCTCAAGCCAAAGCAGATTTTCATGCAAAATTTAGAAGTAAGTCATAATACGTATCGAATGACAAGATTCCTTTTTCTTTTGCTGCTTTGCAGTATAGCATTACCTGCTTTTTCTCAAAAAATCGCTTTTATACCGCGAAAAACAGGGATTAAAAAGGAACACGAACGCGCCATTATTGCCTTGCCCGACGGACAAATTGTGCTTGGTTCTAATTTGGCAAATGTGCGCATCGTGGATCCTGCATTGCATGTTTTGAAAATTATTGAACTAGGTGCATCAGCTCAAGAAATCCGAGACCTTGCGTATTGCGCAGGCAATTTGTTTGCGATGCAAAGTAATGACAGTAGCAATCTGTTTCGCATCTCGCTTGGCGGAAGAAAACAAGAAAAAATAAGCTTAAACTGGGAACAAAAACCCATTTTTTTTGATGGCATTGCATCTGAAAAAAACATCCTATTTTTAATAGGAGACCCTGTCAATAATACGTTTTGCACTTTTCGATCTTTAGACGGCGGCAATCAATGGGAGCCCACACCTGCAAAGATTTCCGCACTGAACGGCGAGGCAGCTTATGCAGCAAGTGGTCAAACCAATCAAATTTTGAACGGAAAATTCTACTTTGTTTCGGGCGGCTTGGCATCAAGACTTTTTCAATCAACAGATTTTGGAGAAACTTGGCAAAAAAGTGTCATTCCGTATCCTTCATGCCCAACTTGCGGCCCCTATGCAATGGCCATTCAAAACGAAAAAGAAATCATGACTGTCGGTGGCAACTACCTTGAACCAAACAACAAACAAAACAATTGTTTTTACAGCACTGATGGTGGCAAAAGCTGGCTTGCACCCAAAAAAGGCCCTTCTGGCTATCGCTCTTGTGTGATTACAGCCAATGGTAAATACTACGCTTGTGGCACAAACGGCATAGATATTAGTAAAAACGGTGGTAAAACATGGAAAAAAATCTCCGATCAAAATTGCTTAAGCATGATCCTAGTTGACAACAAACTTATAGTTAGTCTTTTGAACGGCGGTTACTTAATCATAGAAATTTAAAGGTCAAATACTTCACCTGCTTTCAAATTGATCAGCTCATCATCTGTACTGAACTTCCGTTTGGCAAACCAAGACACCAATCCCTCGCCTATTTTATCCTCATTATGAGTCGTGAGTAAATACTTCGCTTGTAGTTGGTTTTTCAAATCTAGTGCTTTTGCAAATCCAAGATTAATAGTGCCCCCCAAGAAAAATGGCAATTGATACTGCAAGGTGGTTGCAATGACGGCGTCAACTTGAAGCTTTATCTTTTTCTTGAGCATTGCCCCGTGTGGGGCGTAAACAAGTTTATTTAGTTCGCTTTCAATCAAATAAGCTTTATGCACCAATGAATTTTTCGTTTTCAAAATGCGAATGGAAAACGGTGCTTTTTCCAAAGGAATTAGTTCTTGAAAATGCCCCCATTTTGCAATCTTCTTTAAAATACTGGGTAAAGCAATAAGCGGTATGTCGCCAGAAAATTGCAATAGGGTTTCTTTATTGCAGTGATCTGTAAACGGATGTGAAATAAAGATGAAATCTGGTCTTTGCAAAGTTTCAACTTTTGGCTGAGGTCCTGCATGAAACTGTCTACTAAATAAAGGATGAAAATCAACCTGCGAGGCACTAAACCAAGGATCGACAAGCACTTTGAGTCCATCTAGGCTCAAAAGCCAAGAGCTATCTTCGTTGAGTTTGGTGAGTTGCATGGTGCTAAAATAACAAAAGCCCCGCTTTCGCAAGGCTTTTGTAGTGGAGAAGATGGAAAATGAACCTAACCACCAAAGCCTTTATAAATCAAGTGTTTGCGCTGTCGCTTTAACCTTGGAAACCCACTAAGAAACCAAGCATCCAAAAGGAGGGCTTGATTGCATATTTGGTTCTCATTGGTCTTACAAATATAATTAACGATTTGACATCTCCATCTGTAATGTTCAAATGTTCATTTATTCAATGTTCATGCCCTTAGATTTTTGAACTTTTAATTTTCATATTCAAAAAGTACCCCCGTGAACATTGAACAAATGAATAAATGAACATTGGAAACTGCTTCAATCAATTAAGTAGGAATTTTTACTTTAAGTATTTTTATTTCAGGCATTTACATAAAATCATATCTAGGTTGGCAAATGGCAAGGTGTATATATATACCCTTGCCAATTGCCAAGTTGGTGATTTTACCTTTTTGAAGGTCAAAAATTCCATGGTTTGAAGCGATAATTAAATTGATGCTTTGTTAATTTTAGAGTGATCCATAAACAACATGCTCACTATGAAAGAACTACTAAACGAAGCTTTAGAACAGCTAAAAATTGCGCGCGTAACCATCAACCATCGATCACTAAAAAGGCAAATTTCTTTATTTGAATATGATGATTCCATTGATGTGGAATTTAATGGCTCAAAATCACCGGGAAGCTATCATGAACACCTTTACTCCTATTACCTACCCTGTAAACAGCTTGTAGACCAAATGATGAATGACTCTTTAGAACAAGCACATTCGATTAAAAGGGAATTTGATTTGTATTGCTTTGAAATTAGGGAATTCAAACAACGGTATTTTCCAAAAGAACATATTGAATTATTAATGCACAGGATAGAATTTCAAAAATCAACTCCAAAGGAGCTAGTTCATAGCAAAAGTGTCAAAAAAAAATTCTCGACTATTTCAAGGTACAATAACAGATGCTTGAACTGCTAGAACAACTCTCCTTACATCGCATTTCACACTTGAATAAA
>JBJTNI010000003.1:0-12360 GCA_046073985.1 Flavobacteriales bacterium
CACTGCAGCCGAGGGATGGGATGGCCGATACAAGGGCAAGCGCGATGTACAGCTTGGCCTCTACAACTGGAAGATAGTCTACACTGATAATAAATCTGTTACCCGCACTTTAGCCGGGCATGTTAACGTATTGAGATAATGCAGCAACTTCCATTGGTGAGGGTCCGTGATTTAGGGCTCATTGATTACAAACAAGCCTGGGATTATCAAGAAGAATTGCTCAAGGCAGCTGTAGATTGTAAAATCTCTAATCGTAAAAATGACACAGCAGTAGTACCTGAACAGTATTTACTGTTTTGTGAGCATCCGCATGTCTATACCTTAGGCAAGAGTGGTGCTGCAGAAAATTTATTGCTTGATGAAGCCCATCTGCAAAAAATTGACGCACAGTTTTATAAGATCAATCGGGGAGGAGATATTACGTATCATGGACCAGGGCAACTGGTGATGTACCCAATTCTTGACCTCGAACAATTCTTTACCGATATCCATAAATACATGCGCTTTTTAGAAGAGGCCGTAATCAGAACATTGGCGCATTTTCAAATTACTGCGACCCGTTTTGATGGCCTAACAGGTGTTTGGATCGATGCAGATAAACCCCAAGCCAGAAAAATATGTGCGATGGGTGTCAAGTGCTCAAGATGGATTACCATGCACGGAATAGCGCTTAATGTAGCGCCTGACCTCGGGTATTTTGGTAATATTGTACCCTGCGGTATTCAAGACAAAGCCGTAACCTCAATGGCCCAAGAATTGGGTCGTGAAATAGCGCTGGCAGAGGTACAAAAAGTACTTTTGCAAGAAATGGCTGCCGTGTTCAATTTTAGTATTCAAGAAAAATGAGAGAAGATTTATTAGGCCCTAAAGTAGAAGGAATTTCGTTAGCACTCGTGGAATTGCCAATTGAAGGCGGAGAACCCGAATATGTGGTGTATATGTTGAGTACACGCCAAGATATCATCGAAGGTATCATTGTGGCCTCAACTGGCTACGGTACTGACCCTCAAACTGGGCAAGAAATTAAAACCTCGACACTTCGCAAAGGTATTGAAGTGATGCTCCCTAATGAAGCAGCCAGAATTGAACCGATTATGCCCGACTTATTTGCAATCAACAATGAGTTCTGGGTAAGCTTCTGGGCCGATGACGTCATGTACGACAAACGCTTTGTGTTCGAAGCAAATAGCATTGATCCAAAGAAATTCATAGAGATTCCACAGCTAAACGCAAAAGGGATTGTCATAAATTAGTGCTTCAGCGCAATCAAACTTTTCCCAGTCATTTGCGGCGGGCTTTGGATGCTCATTCTCTCTAGAATCGTAGGCGCTACATCTGCTAAAATACCATTTGATAATTGTATGGAAGTATTTTCTGTAACTAGAACAACTGGTACAGGGTTTAAGCTATGTGCGGTGTTCGGGCTGCCGTCTGGGTTAATCGCGTAGTCTGCATTGCCATGATCTGCAATCACTAAAAATTCATAACCAAGTGCTTTGCCACATTCAACGACGCGTTTGAGTTGCTGATCTACAGTTTCAACTGCTTTGACAATTGCAGGAAATACGCCTGTATGACCGACCATATCAGGGTTTGCAAAATTCAAGCAAATAAAATCGGGCTGAAATTGTTCCATGTGTTGAGTAATGGAGGCACCTACTTCTTCGGCGCTCATTTCAGGTTGCAGGTCATAAGTTGCCACCTTCGGTGAGGCAACAAGAAGGCGCTGCTCGCCCTCAAAAGTGGCCTCCCGACCACCACTGAAAAAGAAGGTAACATGTGGATACTTTTCTGTTTCAGCAATCCTTACTTGTGTTTTACCAGCTTTAGAAATGACCTCGCCGATTGTCATTTCCAAATTGTCTTTGTCAAAAATGACCTCGATATTCTGGAAGCTAGCGTCGTAATTAGTCATGGTGCAAAAATGCAATTCTAAGGGATGCATATTGTGCTCATGAAAAGCTTCTTGCGTAAGTACCACACTTAATTCACGTGGGCGGTCTGTTCTGAAATTGAAAAAGATAACCGAATCGCCATTTTCAATGCGACCATTTGAATCGATCAAATGCGGTAAAATAAATTCATCGGTAACGGAGGTTGCATAAGATGCCTCAACAGCGCTGCTTGCAGAATGAGCTTTCTCGCCCTCGCCATTGACCATCAAATGATAAGCTTTGGCAACTCGCTCCCAACGTTTATCGCGGTCCATGGCATAGTACCTACCTATCAGAGAGGCAATTTTACCACTTTTCTGACTTAAATGATTTTCTAGTTTTTGGATATAGCCAAGTCCACTTTTGGGGTCGCAGTCACGGCCATCGGTAATTGCATGCACGAAGTATTTTTCCAAGCCAAATGCTTCGGCCATGTCGCAAAGCGTATGCAGGTGTGCTTGACTACTATGCACGCCACCTTCAGAAACTAAGCCAATGAAGTGCACTTTCTTGTGGTTTGACTTCGCAAGGCTGAACGCTTCAAGAATGGTTTTATTTTGCTGAAATTCACCATCTCTGATGCATTTATTAATGCGGGTCAGTTCTTGGTAAACGATGCGCCCCGCACCAATATTTAAATGGCCTACTTCTGAATTTCCCATTTGGCCGTCGGGTAAGCCAACATCTTCACCTGAAGTAAGTAGCGTGGCATTTGGATAAGTAGCCAAAAGGCTATCCATGTAAGGCGTATTCGCTTGGAAAATGGCATCTGAAGGTCCGTGATCGCCGATTCCCCAGCCGTCAAGAATGATGAGTCCGAATTTTTTATTCATAAGGCAAAATTACCTCAAAAACACATCCCTTCGGATGATTTTCTTGGCAACGTACTTGCCCGTTATGTAAATGCACGAGTTCTGATACTAAATACAAGCCGAGTCCACTTCCGGCTGCCTTTCGGGTATCCTCGTTGCCGATGCGGTAGAACTTTTCAAAAATATGGCTGCGCTCATGAGCTGCAATGCCGGGCCCTTCGTCAGTTACCGTAATATTTACAAAGCGGTCAAGCCCAATTGCTTGTATGGAAATTTTTTGCTGTGCACCACCATATTTGATAGCATTGTCCAATAAATTGCTAAAAATAGTTTCTAACATTTGAGGATCCGCAACTAAATTCAGGTGGTCAGCTATTTGTATATCCAAACGAAGCTCCTTGTATCGCTTTTGGTAACGCTCTGTCAAGGCATTAAAGAAATCCAGGAGCTGTAGTTTTTCTTTGCGCAGTTCAAAAGCTTTGTTTTCGGCCCTAGAAGTATTTAGAATATTTTCGATCAATTGCACCAAGCGTTCATTTTCACTGAGTGCCCCGTCAATGATTTGTTCTTTTTTCTCGTCTGTAAGGCTGTGTTTTTGAAGTGTTTGTAAATAGAGTTTCAAGGCAGCCAAAGGAGTCTTCAGTTCATGGGTAACGGTCAACAAGAAGTTATTTTGCCGCTTTTGTAGTTCAAATTCTTTGGAAATAGACTTGCGAATGCGGTAAATACCGAAAATTAAAATGAGTAAAAAAACGGCGCCTTCTCCAAACACCATTCCAATTCTTTTTGCCAGTTTGGCATCTTCCTGTGGAATATAGGCACTTAGTTGAATCAAGTGATAGCCCCACCATGCAAATTGCAAGACCACATAAGCTCCTAAAAAATAAAGCCAGAATGTTGGTTTGGGTTTTTGAAGCATGTTAGGTTTGCTTATTTTTTCTTGAAAATACTTCCGACTTCGCGTCCAATTTTCTGAATGGTTTCAACGCCAACAGCTAAAGGTGCAGTATTGATATCGTCATAGTTCGAAAAGGCCGGGTCAGTAGCGTTAGTTCCAGGATATAGCAGCAGGTAATCTTGCGTTTCAAAGGCAACCTCCATTCCTTGGATCAATGTATCAACTTGTGGGTCATAAGATACGGTGGCGGGTCTGCAAGCTACAACCACCACAAAATCGGAGTTTCTTTTTTGGTAGCTTGGATAAAACTCGTCTATGGCATTGAGTTCTTGAAGTCTGATTTCCGCTTCCATTTTATTAGCTGATGCTACTTTTTCCAAGCGTTCAAAAGTTGCTTGACTTCCATAATGAAAAATGGGAATATTGAGTTCTTTACCCAATCTCAAAATTCGTTCAGACCAGAGTAAAAAAGTGGGTTCTAATTCAGCCAGCAAAGGTGAAACAAGTATAATTCGCTCATAAGACACACTTGGTTTACTTAATGAACTGAAGAAAACTGTTTTTTCACAGGTTGTCAGTAAATGATCGCGGTCATCGCCGACCAAGCGCTTGATGATATTGATGTGTGAAGAATCATTAACGAGTACAATATCGGCCACTAATTCTTTTGATACCCGAGCAATACCTGAAGATAAATTATGGTCAATGGTAGCGATGGTATTGAGTTTGGCTTCTTGTCCGGAGTAATGCTTTACGATGTCTTCAAGTGATTTTCTAGACTTTCGAATCATGCGCTCGGCATTCTCGTTATCGGGGTATACACTGACTACTGAGATCGGATTGATTACTTGTGGGTCAGTAATGAGTAGTGCAAAATCAAGGAGCTGTTCATTGCCTTTAAGCTCGTTCATGTAGACCATTAAATGTTTGTTGCGCAGGCGCATTTCGTTGTCTTCGAGTTCGCTGTTTTCAGATAAGTTAAGCAATAAGCGTTTCCCCGTATTTTCAGTAACAAAGGAGGAGGTCATGCAAGTAAACAAGATCAATAAAACAGTGCCATTGACAATATTGATGCTGAGTATACCATTTCCATCATCATAACCAACCATAATGATTGCAAGTGTTGCGGCAGCATGCGCAGTACTCAAACCAAAGATAAGTTGTCTTTCAATAGATGAAAGTTTAAAAACAAGCTGCGTAGCATAAGCTGCCAACCATTTTGAGAAAATGGCAAATGTGGTCAAGACGCCTGCGATGATCAATGGCCAAGTCCCTTGGAAAAAAGCGCGGTAATCCACGACCATTCCAACGAAAATCAGGAAGAAAGGAATGAACAAAGAGTTTCCGATGAAATCGATGCGATTCATTAGCGTAGAATTGTGCGGAATTAGTTTGTTCAAAACGAGTCCGGCTACAAATGCCCCAATGATATGCTCAACACCCGCTACTTCTGCCAAAAACGCAGCAAAAAACACAACAGAAAGCACAAAAATATACTGAGAAGTTTTTTCGCTATCGAGTTTGCTAAAGAACCATCTGGCAATGCGCGGAATCACAAAAAACATGATCAAGGAGAAGGTGGTAAGCGAGGTCACTAATCTGAACCAGAATCCGAAATCAAGCTCACCTTTATTGGCACTTGAAATGATCGCCAAGATGATCAAAACAGCCGTATCTGTTAAGATAGTTCCGCCAACGGTGATCGCAACTGCGCGGTGTTTGGTTAAGCCGTATTTACTAATAATGGGGTAGGCCACCAAAGTGTGCGTAGAAAACATGCTGGCAGTCAGTAACGCAGCCATTGGTTGTAAATGCAAAACTTCTGTACACAGCGGATAACCTAAGGTAAGCGGTATGATAAAAGTAAAGATTCCGAATCCTAGACTTTTTTGAAAGTAACGCTTGAATTGTCGTAAATCGAGTTCTAGCCCCGCCATGAACATAATATACAGTAGGCCAATTGTAGAGAACAGTTTGATACTGCCTTCTGCTTCCATGGCTCGAGTCCCAATGAGGCCAAGACCGTGGGGCCCGATGAGTACACCAGAAAGAATCAGACCAATAATGCCTGGTATTTTTACTTTTCGCAAAACGATAGGCGAAAGCAAAATGATAAAGAGCAGGATAGAAAAAACCAACACCGGATTTTTCAGCGGAAGCTGAAATTCATGAATCAGGTGTTGGAAAAAGTAACGCATTTGTTTATCGCTGCATATTCATGCCACCGCTGGCTGCCCCTTGCCCTGGTGTCAGGGCATTGAGGTCAAGATTTTGTTCTGATGGCAGACTAGGTTGAGCTGCAACTACTGGGGCTTTGATGAGGCCGTGGTGTTCTGCAAGCGCGCCCATGTAACTCTTCAAGTTGCCTAACATTGTTCCGTAAGGCCCGGCATTTCCATAACTATCGGACATTTCTCCGTTTTCAGCAGCTGCCTGATCAAGTGCAGTGTAAATATTTGGCAGAACGCGTTTGTAGACGCGTTGCACAGTTTGTTCAAGTGCTTTGGCAAATGCTGTTTTCGGGAGTTTACCATTGGCAGTTATCATGGTAGTACGTATTTTGAGTAAGGCATCTACCACTGCAATGAGGTCTTCGGCGTTGTCGGTATCGCCGGCTTTTTCGGCCGGAGAATGCTCGAAGTAGGCAATGATGCTATTGTAGTTGTCAAGTAATTTCTTGCCTAAAGCATCTGCTTTTTGAGTTTGGCCTAGTAGGTAGTAGAGTTGCACGTATTCGTGTAAAATACCAGCATTTAGTGGTCTGATGGTTTGGCCTTGATACATGATTTGGTTATGCTCTTTGTTGAAATTCAAGGAGTTGAATATATCAACAGGGTTGATGTCGCCGTAGTCCATGACAGTTTCTTCTGGCATGAGTTCCATGGCGCGGTCAAGCACTTTGGTTGCTTCTTTTTTGCGACCTAAGGCATAGAGTTGCTCGGCTAACAACAAGAAATTAGCACGATACTGAATGGTGTGTCTACGGGCATAGTAGTCGGTAAGGACACCCGCACTGTTCATGTTGCCATAAATATAGGTGTTCAACATGTTTTTTTCCATCGCATTGACATCCATCAGGGCAGGTTCTTGCTTCACAGGTGTAAGGGCATAGGCCATTCCAACTTGCTTGATGAAACCAGCGCTTAATAGTGCAATAGCAAACGAAGATCCGCGATTACTTGAAAAGTAAATGCCGCGTTCCCAATTGTTATTGGCCACGACATCCATCATCATGACTTCTTCTCTGGTCAAGGCTTGATCGCGTTCAGGGTCAAATTCAAATTCAATTTCATTGTTGATATTGCTTGATTTTACTTTTGGATCTAGAATACCAGAGCTGATGGCATTTTTGCGATCTACTTTGAGCGCAAAACGCGTAGACGGGAAGAAACTAAATTTGTTTTGTTCGTCTGTGATCATGTTGGCGTCGTCACGGACAAAAGCCATTGCATCTGTGAAGTCTACGGTTGCCCAAATGCGTTCGAATTGATTGAGCAAATCTTGAAGGCCTTGGCCACTGTCATTTTTGAATTCTACTTGTCCGTTGCGCGCACCTTCAAAAAGTTTAAATACGTTTTGATATTTTTCGATGGTCGCTTTCACCATATTGGTAGAATCGGTTTTGGCAATTTGCATTTTAAGCGTTTCCATTTCTGGACTTTTTGCTACTACATCAGCAAACAAAATACTAGCTTGTTGGTCGAAATAGCCAGCTGCTTGTCTTGCTTCAGCTGGGTTGTGATCCAAACGAAGCTTGAGTACTTTCTGAATGAGTTCTTCAGATGGGTTTTGGGAGAACAACTGAAGTAAAGGCATGAAGTAAACTTGGTCAGTGTTACCTGCATACATCAAAATTTGGTCCTCGCGGAATTTGATCGGAAGTGGGTCAGACTCATAGGTTTTGAGTTTCATTTGGTTGGTATACCAGTCTGTACCCATTAGTGAAAGGTTACAAACACGAACATCTGTGCGCTCGCCTTCTACCTCTTGTAGATACCACAGCGGGAAGGTATCGTTGTCTCCGTTGGTAAATAAGATGCCATTTTTGCCACACGAAGCCAAGTAATTGTGAGCGAGGTCGCGGGCGGTAGTTTTGCCACTGCGGTCGTGGTCATCCCAGCCTTGCGCACCCATAATAATAGGTACAACAAGACCCAATGCTGCCGCAAAAGCAGCGCGTGTTTGAGCTGTCGGAACAAACTTCTTCAGCATATCGAAAACGGCATAAACTCCAATTCCGATCCATAAAGCAAAGAAGTAGAACGAACCAGAGTAGGCGTAGTCACGTTCGCGCGGCTCGTATGGTTTTTGGTTCAGATAAACAACGATGGCCAAACCTGTAAATAAGAAGGCTAGGGTAACGATAAACGCATCTTTTGGCATGCGGCGGTAATGGAATACCAAACCAATAAGAGCTAAAATAAGCGGCAAGAAGAAAAACTTGTTGTGCGCAGTGTTTTCTGTGGTGTAGTAAGGTGCGTGTTCTTGGCTACCTAGGCGTGCCTCGTCTAGGAAAGATAGGCCTGAAATCCAGTTACCGTGCATGTTGTCACCGTGTCCTTGAATGTCGTTTTGGCGACCTGCAAAGTTCCACATGAAGTAACGGATGTACATCCAGTTGACTTGGTAACGCAAGAAGTAAGTGAGGTTTTCGCCAAAAGTAGGAAGGCGCTTACCATCGCGGCCAATTTCTGTGCTTGCACCGTCATTTTCATTGTAGCCAGACCATTTTGCATAAAGCTGTCTGTGAAGACCCGCCGATGCGCCTTCACCGTTGTACATACGTGGGAAGAAAGTAGATTGTGCGTAGGTCGGCACGGCGTTTTCACGGATGCTAGAATTACTTTCGTAATATTTCTCTTCAATACTGTAGGCACCTTTATTTGCCCTGACCCAAGCCTCGGCATCAGCTTCTTTGGTAAATGCCTTGACCTCAACATCGTTTTCAATCACGACAAATCTGCGGATGTAATAAGCAGATAAATCTTTCCATGCAGAACGATCCAAAATTTTTGGACCTTCTTCGGTCATTTCTTCTCCATTTCTGAAAGAATTCCAGTGCGGTCCAAATAAAATGGGTGCTGAGCCATATTGCTCGCGCTTGAGGTAGGAGTGGAGTGTCACTAAGTTTTCAGGGTCATTTTCATCAAGTGGGGTATTGGCATTTGAACGAATCACAATCACTGCAAATGATCCATAACCGATGAGCAACATTACAAGACCCATTGCTGCGTTGTAAAGCATTGTTTTACTTGTTTTGTAGGCGTAACGCACCAGGTAAAGACAAGCAGCAATCAGTAAAACAAAAAAGAAAATGGTGCCGCTGTAAAATGGCAAACCAAGGCTATTGACAAATGCGACTTCAAAATTAGATGCCATTGCAATACTTCCCGGAATAACGCCTTCCTGAATAAAACCTAGAGTAACAATCGAAAGCACACCTGTGATGAGTAGCCCTTTGATAGAAACTTGTTCATGGGTTCGGAAGTAAAGCATGTAGCCAATTGCCGGCACCACAAGAATACCGAGTAAGTGAACACCAATAGCGAGCCCTAACAAGAAAAAGATCAAAAGTAACCAGCGGTTTGGGCGCAATTCAGTGAGTTTTCCTCCTTGTCCGGCTTCTTCCATTTCTTCATCCCATTTCAAAATAGCCCAGAAAATGACTGCCGTAAAGAGAGATGCCATGGCATAAACCTCGCCTTCTACAGCTGAAAACCAGAAAGAGTCAGAGAAAGTATAGGCCAAAGCACCAATACCAGCAGCTGAGAAAATAGCAAATTGATTGCCACCAGTAAGGGTATCTCCTTGCTTTAGGACAATCTTTTTGATCAAAAGTGTCAGTGACCAAAACATGAAAAGAATGGTCAAAGAACTTGAAATAGCGGAAAGGGCATTGATATAAACGGCTACATTTTCAGGAGCTGCAAAAAATGAGAACAAGCGACCGAGCACCATAAATAGCGGCGCACCTGGCGGGTGACCAACCTCTAGCTTATAGGCTGCAGTGATGTATTCACCACAGTCCCAGAGACTTGCAGTTGGTTCGATGGTCAGGAGGTAAACTGCCGAGGCAATTGCAAAAATAAACCAGCCAAGGTAATTGTTCCATTTTGAGTAAGTCATGAGCTCAGTTTGAAGTGTTTAAGTATTGCGAATTTAAGAATAATCGTATGAAAAACGTAAGTAAATGGTTCTTCATATTTATGCTTCATGAAAATAAATATTAACCATGTATCGAAAAAATACATCAGACTTTTTGTTGAAATAAAAAAACTTTCTAAATTTGCACACCGTTTTTAATAAAGATTATTGGCCCATGGTGTAACTGGCAACACGTCTGATTTTGGTTCAGAAGAGTCTAGGTTCGAGCCCTAGTGGGCCAACAAAAAAGCCCTCACATTTTGTGGGGGCTTTTTTTATTTACAAAAGCCAGAGAGTCTTCGCAATCGCAAGTTTTAAATCTTCTGCCACAGCAGTTTGATCAGCAAACTTATCCCATTTACTTACGGCATCACGCACCTGATTAATAATTGCATCGGCTCTTTTGATATTCATTTTTTGGGCCACTACTAATAAGTCATGTCGAGTAATATCTTGTCTTTTTCCATTTATACTCATAGAATGCTGACTTACCCATGTACTTCCAGGACTATATGAATGACACACATCAAATGCAGGGGCTAACTTCCATTGACCTATTTTATCCATGATGAATGAAAAGTTTTTGGTGTGGTCATCACAATTGCGGGCCATTACATTAAATACCATTCTTCGGTAAAGTTGCTCGGCATCCGTATAGGGCAGCAGCATACTTCTCATGGTTTCAAATAACTGCTCGTAACTGTATGATGTAATCTCATTAAAATCATAATGAGCAATTGCACAAAAACTTTGAACATGAAGCCTTTCATTTTCATGAGCTCTATCGAAACGTTTGGTCATGAAGTGCGCTCGTTCATTTTCTTCAAGTAGTCTACATTCGGTCATTTCAATTTCTGCTGCTTTTGCCATTAAGTAATAGGCCATTTCTACTCTGCCATATCCTGTTGTAGTACCCAACTGTTTATCTGTAATACCATCAAACTTTATTAACCAATGCGCGAATCCCTTTGGTGCTTTTGCTTGACCAGATCGTATTTCATTTGTTTCGCTGTTAAAAGCGATGACAGCTTTTGCTCTGGCTCCACCTGCTGAGGTTCCAATTTTTAAAACATCACTCAGTGCTTTTGCTTCATCTGCAGACAGCTTGGTTTTAAATTGTTGCCGACCTGAAAGTATTTCCTGCGCAATCAGAATTAAGCTATTCAATTCAATCTTAGTGGCAGCACTATTTACCTTTGGTAAAATCGGTTCAAATTCTAAAGCTCCCATTCCTCGTGAACCAATAAAGCATAAAAGTTCAACTGGATTCATGCTATCAGCTGGGCGCCCATTACTTGCCAACCATGCGTTTATCAAGCTGTTTCCATATTTGTCCGGTAGCACATCTGCTAAAAGCCCCGGCAAGCCTTTAAATGTTGTTGTGTTTCGTAACTCAGGAAAAGAAAACACCCGTCTTCTAGAACCATCGATGGGCATTTTCAATGGAGATAGTTCCCAGTTATTAGCAAGAAAAGAAGGTTCGTATTCAAATGAACCCACACCCATATTTGCATCCCAAGCAATTGCTCCAACGCGCTTATTCCAAATGTTGACATATGCTGTTGTAATCATCACCAGTCACTTTTAGGTTTTTCAATGGGACGATCTTTATTCGTACTTGCTCTTTGGCGTTTTTTCTGTTCCAATTTAGCGAGTTGTAATGGACTAATTTGTTGCTTAACTTCAAAATTCGATAGGATTTGAAGTTGCCCTAAAGCACGCAGAATCTGTATAAAAGAAATCATTGTACTCCCACCTCCATTTTCAATTTGAACAACAGTTGAACGATGGATGCCAGCAGCCGTTGCTAGTTGTTGTTGCGTTTTGTTTTGTTGTATTCTGGTTTGTTGAATGAACTTACCTAACCACTCAAGCAACGCTGGATCACTCATTGCATGCCAATATTTGATATTATTTTCCATCATGAAAGCTATTATAGGATGTTAATGCACGATCACCCCATTCATTAAAACAAGTTCAAATGTAGGTAAATGCCATCAAAAAATGAAATATATTGATATAATGTAGTAAAAAAGCAACAAAAAAGCCCTCACATTTTGTGGGGGCTTTTTTTATGGGGTAAAATTGGGTTATTAAGGCTTAACTTCTTGAATTTTTCCATTTTTACTGATCACAACAGTTTGTCCAAGTGCCCGCTTTTTCTCTATTAATTTTTGAGAAGACAATTTAATTGCTTCCTTTATTTTATTCTTAAATTGATCTTTTTCATTTACTGTCATATGCAATAGATTTTAATGAATTGAATTTGTCTGGTTGTATAATAATTATGTCTTCGCCTCTTACTTTTTCAGCGATTAAATCAGATTCTAAGTCGGAATTATCGTAAATAAATAATGAATCAACTTCATTTGCGTAAAGATCAAATAAATTTTTAATTCCACTTGTGAAACTTTTCTGGTTGAAATGGTGAAAGTCCACGAGCTATTTCATCAGCATTCACAAATTCTTTACAGTCAAGAATTTCTGGGAGAATATTAAATGAAGCGGTTGTTTTACCAGCTCCGTTGCATCCAGCAATAATATAAAGCCTTTTATCATGCATCCTCAAATG
>JBJTNI010000004.1:0-21978 GCA_046073985.1 Flavobacteriales bacterium
CAGCTTGGTCTTCAAATGAAATCTGTTGGTGAAGTAATGGGCATTGGCCGTAGTTTTCAAGAGGCCTTGCAAAAAGCTTGTCAGTCATTAGAAATCAATCGCAATGGTCTAGGAGCCGACGGTAAAGAACTTACCAATCAAAACGAAATCTTACATTCCCTTGAGTTTGCAAGTTGGAATCGTTTATTCCATATTTACGATGCCATCAAACTCGGTATTCCTTTCAAAACGATTGTTGAAAAAACAAAAATCGACATTTGGTTCCTCAAGCAAATTGAAGATTTAATCAAACTCGAGCGTAAAATTGAAAAATTCCACCTCGAAAATCTTCCAGAAGAATTACTTTTTGAGGCCAAACAAAAAGGATACGCCGATCGTCAAATTGCGCATTTATTGCGCTGCCTAGAGTCTGAAGTAGCTCAGAAACGCAAAGATTTAGGTATCAAAAGAGTTTATAAGCTTGTAGACACTTGTGCCGCTGAATTTGAAGCGCAAACTCCTTACTATTACTCTACTTTTGAATACGAAAACGAAAGCATTTTAACCGACCGACCAAAAGTAGTTGTACTCGGTTCTGGCCCAAACAGAATTGGGCAAGGTATTGAATTTGATTACTCTTGTGTTCACGGTGTTTTGGCTGCCAAAGAATGCGGCTATGAAACCATCATGATCAATTGTAATCCAGAAACCGTTTCCACGGATTTTGACACAGCCGACAAACTCTACTTTGAACCTGTATTCTGGGAACACATCTACGACATCATTCAGCACGAAAAACCAATTGGGGTTATCGTTCAGCTGGGTGGTCAGACTGCCCTTAAATTGGCTGAAAAACTGAGCCGATACGGCATTCCAATTCTAGGAACCAGCTATGAAGCCCTTGACCTTGCCGAAGACCGCGGTCGCTTCTCGAAATTACTTGAAAAAAACAATGTGCCATTCCCGCAATATGGTGTGGTAGAAAGCGCAGAGCAAGCATTAGAATTAGCCGACGACCTCGGTTTTCCGCTGCTAGTAAGGCCATCATACGTTTTGGGTGGGCAAAAAATGAAAATCGTCATCAATAAAGAAGAACTTGAGCACCATGTGGTTGATATCATCAACGAAATGGGAAGCAATCAAATTCTACTTGACCATTTCCTAGGAGGTGCTATTGAAGCAGAGGCCGATGCCATATGTGACGGTGAAAACGTTTACATCATAGGTATCATGCAGCACATCGAGCCTGCAGGTATCCATTCCGGAGACTCCTACGCTGTTTTGCCTCCTTACAACCTCGGTGATTTTGTCATGACACAAATTGAAGACATCACTAGAAAAATAGCCATTGAGCTCAAAACTGTTGGGTTGCTCAATATCCAATTTGCTATCAAAGACGACAAAGTATACGTGATTGAAGCAAACCCGAGGGCTTCCAGAACTGTTCCGTTCATAGCAAAGGCCTATGACGAACCTTATGTCAATTATGCTACGAAAGTCATGTTGGGCCACAACAAAGTAACGGATTTTAACTTTCAACCCCGTAAAGAAGGGTACGCCATTAAAATCCCTGTTTTCTCTTACGAGAAGTTTCCAGATGTTAAAAAAGAGTTGGGTCCAGAAATGAAGTCTACAGGTGAAGCCATTCGTTTCATCAAGGACCTCAAAGACCCTTTCTTTACCAAAGTTTACGCAGAAAGAAACATGCACCTATCGCGCTAAGATTTAGCGAAGTTTCCTTTCAAAAGGGCACTCTATTTACTATATTTGTTGGATGCACCGACTCGAAGACATCACCGCGCCAATTCAACAAGAATTGCTTGATTTTGAAAAGCATTTTCAAAATACCATGCATTCAGATGTCGCTCTGCTAGACAAGGTGACCAACTATATTGTCAAGCGCAAGGGCAAGCAAATGCGACCAATGTTCGTTTTTCTCAGTGCCAAGATGCTTGGTCAAGTCGGCCCCATTACTTTTGATGCAACCACACTTGTCGAGCTCTTACATACGGCAACCTTGGTTCACGATGACGTAGTTGATGACGCCGCTGAGCGCCGTGGCTTTTTCTCAGTCAATGCGCTTTGGAAAAACAAAATTGCAGTGCTTGTTGGCGATTACATGTTGTCAAGAATTTTATTGCTTTCCATTGAAAAACGAAATCTAGATTTACTTGAAATTGTGGCACGCGCTGTTCAGGAAATGTCTGAAGGCGAGTTATTACAAATTGAAAAAGCACGCCACCTCGATATTACCGAAGAGGTCTATTACGAAGTCATTCGTAAAAAAACAGCATCGCTCATTGCTACTTGTTGTGAAGCCGGAGCACTTAGTGTGGGTGCAGCTGATCAACGCGCCAATATGCGTCGTTTTGGCGAGCTCATAGGTTTGGCTTTTCAAGTCAAAGACGACATCTTTGACTACGGTAGTGGTGAGCAAATTGGCAAACCAACAGGAATCGATATCCGAGAGCAAAAAATGACACTGCCGCTTATTTATGCCTTGCAAAATGCACCTGCCGCCATTCAGAAAGAACTCAAGTACATCATCAAGAACAAATTTGATGACAGTAAAAGTGTACAACGCGCTATCCAATTAGTTTGGGAGGCTGGCGGTGTGCAATACGCTCAAAAAAGAATGGAAGCGCTTGCTCAAGAAGCCATCCACCTTTTGGATGCCTACCCCAACAATGCTGCAAAAGCTTCGTTACTCGCATTAGTCTCATACACCATGACACGTGAAAAATAAACTCATGAAACAGCTTCAATTATTTTTAATCGCATGTACCTTCGGTATTTTCTTTGTGGGTTGTTCGGATGCAGTTGACACGCCAACGCAAACTACACAGAAAAAAGAAAATTTAGTCGACCTCAAAGACGGACATTATACAGAGTGGTATCCTGGTCGCAAGCAAATTAAATACCAAGGTCAACTCAATGAAGCGGGCAACCGCGAAGGCAAATGGGATTTCTTTTCCGAAACCGGGAATTTACAATCGTTCACTATGTACGTAGATGGTAAAAAAGAAGGTCACTCACTTGTGAAATACCCGAATGGAAAAGTGCATTATTATGGCTCATATCAAAATGACCAAATGGTTGGCGAATGGGTTAACTACGATCAAAAGGGTAATAAATCCATAAAGAACTACGGAGAACCGAAATAAATGAGCAAAATTCCTCCGCATATTGTTGATCAAATACTACAGACCGCTCGTATTGAGGAGGTCATCGGAGAATTTGTACAACTCAAGCGGGCGGGTTCAAATCTCAAAGGGTTGAGCCCTTTTACCGATGAAAAAACCCCATCATTTGTTGTCTCGCCGGCCAAACAAATTTTTAAATGTTTTTCTACCGGTAAGGGAGGAAATGCCGCGAGTTTTCTCATGGAAAAAGAACATTTTACTTATCCTGAGGCATTGCGGTGGTTGGCCAAGCGCTATCAAATTGAAGTTCCTGAAGAACGCGAAGCCACGGCAGAAGAATTGGCTGTTCTCAACGAACGTGAAAGTTTTTTGATCATCAACGAGTTTGCAAAAAATACTTTTTCCAATATGCTCCTCGAATCAGAGGAAGGAAAAGCAATTGGTCTTTCTTATTTTGAAGAGCGCGGCTTTACTAGAGCCACTATTGATAAATTCCAGCTAGGGTATTGTCTCAATACAGGCAATGCTTTTACGCAACTTGCCCTTGAAAAAGGGTATAACAAAGCTTATCTCGAGGCAATAGGCCTCAGTAAGTCCAAGGACGAACGCAGTTTTGATTTTTTCAAAGGACGCGTGATGTTCCCGATCCACAGTATTTCAGGACGTGTTTTGGGTTTTGGTGGCCGAACTTTGCTCTCTGACAAAAAAGTCGCCAAATACTTCAATTCACCTGAAAGCATCATCTACAACAAAAGTGAAATCCTTTACGGACTATATTTTGCGAAGGGTGATATCGTGAAGTATGACGAATGTTTGCTTTGTGAAGGCTACACCGATGTCATCAGTATGCATCAGTCGGGTATTCAAAATGTGGTGTCCTCTTCGGGTACTTCCCTGACCAAAGAGCAAGTAAAGCTCGTCAGTCGTTATACAAAAAACCTGACAATTTTGTATGATGGTGATGCCGCAGGTATCAAAGCCAGTTTCAGAGGTATAGATCTAATCTTGGAAGAAGGGATGAACGTAAAAGTGGTGCTTTTCCCTGACGGAGAAGATCCAGATTCCTTTGCCAAATCTAGAAGTAATGATGAATTGGCAAGCTACATCAAAGACCATAAACAAGATTTCATTTCTTTCAAGGCTAGTGTCTTACTCGCTGACGGTAATCATGACCCTATATTGCGTGCTGGTCTCATCAAAGATATCGTGCATTCTGTGTCCTTGATTCCAGATCAAATCATGCGCTCAGTTTATGCCCAACAATTAGCCCAACAATTTGATATTTCTGAGGCAATTGTGCAGTCCGAATTATTGCAATTGCGCAAACAGAGCCTCAGCAAGCAGTTCCAGGAACCTGCTTTCAACGACATTGAATTACCCAAACAACCTGCTGCACAGGCTCAGACTGCCGAAGCACATACCGACACCTCACTTTACGAAGCTGAATTAATCAGATTGCTACTCAAGTATGGCACCCGCGCCTTAGATTATCAAATTCTTGGCTCTGAGCAGGTTCAGACAAGTGTCATTGAGTTGGTTATTCATGAGCTCCAAAACGATGGGCTGTCCTTCAAAAATTCCTTACACCAAGAGATCTTCGATATTTTTGCACAGGGCGTTAACGAAGACCAAACACTTTATGCCGGAAGTTTTTTTCTACGCCACGAAAATCAACAAATCGTACAATTGGCTACTAATTTTGAAGCACAAGAACAAGACCTGAGTCACAACTGGATTTCCAAATACAAAATTCAAACTAAATCTGAAGCCGATGACCTCTATCAAACGGTACTTCAAACCATTTATCGCTTTAAATTGGCACATGTTGAAAATCGAATTTCTGAGCTCAGAAAAGAAATTGAACACAATGGCCTTGGTCCTGATGACCAACTTTTGGCACTCAGCGAAATCGTGAGCCTAGAAAAAGTAAAAATGCTCTTATCAGAACAAATTGGCATTACTGTAATTCGTTAGTACATGTTTTCTAAAACACTATTTTACATCGGACCCTATAAAATTTGCTTTTGGAATCTCATCTTCCTTTTGCTCATTTTCTTAGTAGCGGCGATTCTCAGACGCCTGATTCATCGTGGGCTAAAAGGATACGTCAAGAGTGCCAATATCCAACTTGAGGCCAAGCAAATGGCTCGTTTGCGGCTCGTTAGTCAAAGTGTTTATTTGTTAGCAATTTACATCGCTATCCTCAGTTTCAGGTACAACAATGGGCGTGTCACTTTTGATGACTTCCTCAATTTCAAGCTGTTATCATTCAGTCAATTTAGCATTGATTTCGCTTCAATCCTGATCCTGATTTCTGTTTTTTTTGGTGCAAAAATAGCAGTCAATTTATCCAGGCTATACATCGCCAAGCGCTTTAAGCGAAGTGCACACTACGATCCGGGCACCGAATATGTGTACATACAGTTGGCCAAGTACTTCATTTATGTATTTTCAATCATTCTTGGCCTGAAATTACTCAATATCGACCTCATGATCTTGCTCACGAGTTCGGTAGGTTTGCTCGTGGGTTTAGGTTTAGGGCTTCAAGATGTTTTCAAAGACATGATTGCCGGCATGGTCTTGCTTTTTGAAGGCAATTTAAGAGTAGGGGACATCGTAGAAATTTCTGGTAAAACCAAAAGTGGTTCCATCCAAGATGGTATGGTTGCTAAAATTGTAAAAATCAATGTCCGGACCACCCAAATTCAAACCCGTGAAGGAAATGTATTGATCATTCCCAACACACACTTGACCCAAGACAGAATCGAAAACTGGAGTCATGGTTCAGAACTAACACGCTTTACGATTCAAGTAACGGTGTCGTTTGGCGCAGATCTAGAGCTTATTAAGCGCTTATTGAAACAAGCCGCTTTGGCGCATCCGAAAGTCAAAAAAAATAATCCAGTCCTTGTTCGTTTTGCTGATTTTGGCGAATCAGGGATCAACTTAGAACTTATATTTTGGGCCGATCAAAGTTGGGACATCAATAATTATAAGTCAGAAATCCGATTTGAAATAGACCGACTATTTAGAGCTTATCAAATAGAAATCCCATATCCACAGCGCGTTTTGCATCAGGCGGCTCAGCGCAACTCGTAGAGGTAACGTTGAATTGTATTTTCAATACCCAAATACAAAGCGTCCGCGATCAATGCATGACCAATAGACACTTCGTCTAACTGACACAGCATTTTTTTGAGATACGCCAAATTTTCAAGGCTCAGGTCATGACCCGCATTGATTCCAAGATGCAACTCTTTGGCTAATAAAGCAGATTTTACATATGGTTCGATAGCGAATTCTCGATTTTTTTTGAAGTTTTCTGCATAGGGACCTGTATAAAATTCAATATGGTTTGTCCCTAGTTGTGCTGCTTTTTCTATTTGCTTTGCATCTGTTTCCATAAACAAGGAGACCCTCACACCTAGATTTTTAATTTGAGCAATTATTGGTTTTAGGAAATCTTCTTGTTCAATGCAGTTCCAACCGGCATTTGATGTCAATACTCCCGGAGGATCGGGCACAAGAGTAGCTTGCGCTGGTCGCAAATCTTGGATCAATTTTAAGTAGCGTTCATCTGGGTATCCTTCGATATTAAATTCTGTTGTGATAACATCTTTTAATTGATAGCAATCTTTGGTAGTGATATGCCTTTCATCAGGCCTAGGATGAACTGTAATACCTTGTGCGCCATATCTTTCAGCATCTATCGCAAACTGAATGACATCCGGCATGGTGCCACCTCTGGCGTTCCTGAGTGTGGCTATTTTGTTGATATTGACACTGAGTCTTGTCATGGCACAATAATTGAAACACAAAAGTACGAAACATTAAAGGTTTTTAGTATTTTGGCCACAACTATGAGAGCAAGTGAAATTATATCAGAGGTCATCCCACCACTATTGCACACCGATTCAGGTGAAAAGGCCCTATTATGGATGGATGAATTTCAAGTCAATCATTTACCAGTACTCAAAAATGGGAATTTTGTGGGTGTGTTGTCTGAATCAGAATTACTCGATCAAACAGATCTTGAACCCAACCTAGACGAACTTTTTCAGCATTTGCCTCGCCCGTTCGTTTTTGCTGATGCACATCTTTTTGATATTTTACAGCATTTTTCTTTGTTTAAAATTACAGCACTCCCTGTTCTAGACCGTCAAGAGCAATACCTCGGTGTCATTTCTTCTCAGGACCTTTTGCAATTGCTTGCACAATCAACAGGCGCCAAAGAATTAGGATCCGTACTAGTTTTGGAAATGGATGCCAATAATTATGTGCTTTCCCAAATTGCTCAAATCGTTGAAAGCAACCAAGCCAAAATTCTCAATTTGTTCATCAATAGTGAACCAGATAGCACTAAAATACAAGTGAGTTTGAGGATCAATCAACAAAATCTTAGTCCAATAATCCGTACCTTTGAGCGTTATGATTACCAAGTGTTGGCAAGCTATCAAGCAGAAAACCAACAAAACGAATTGCAAGAACGCTACGATGAGCTCATGCTCTATTTAAACATGTGATGAAACAAATCGCGATTTACGCTAAAAAATTATACAAACCCGATCTTGTCATACTTGAAGCACTACTTTTAGGTATTCAAGAAAAAGGTTGGACACCCGTTCTTGAAATAGAATTTGCACAAATGCTGCAATCAAAATTTCAATATGACAACTTTACCCACACTTTTGAAAGTCACCAAGACCTCAAAACGGGCTTCGACCTCCTGATCAGTTTAGGCGGAGATGGTACTTTCTTAAAGTCGGTTTCTTTTATCCGCGACTCAGGTGTGCCAATTCTAGGTATCAACACAGGGCGGCTTGGTTTTCTATCTAATATTGCCAAAACTCAAATTACTCAAACCTTGGATCGTTTCGAAAAGGGCCAATTTGAGTTTCAGAAGAGGTCTTTATTACGTGTGCATACAGACGAACAGCTTTTTGGTGATGAAAACTTTGCCTTGAACGAACTGACACTCCAGAAAAAAGATACTTCCTCTATGGTGAAGGTACACGCCTATCTCGACGACAAATATTTGAATACTTATTGGGCCGATGGCCTCATCGTTTCTACACCTACAGGATCAACAGCCTACAGTTTAAGTTGTGGAGGCCCCATCATTACACCGGGTTGTCAAGTTCATATGCTGACTCCTATTGCAGCGCATAATTTAAATGTGCGCCCAGTGGTGGTGCCGGATCATATGCCCATATCATTACAAATTGAAGGCCGCGATCGCTCTTATTTGTTGTCTTTGGATGGTCATTCGCGTCAAATCAAGCAAGGGGAAAAGGTTAAAATTACCAAAGCAGAATTCATGATTAATGTTGTCAAGTTTGAAGACAACAACTTTTTAGATACTATCCGCAACAAAATGTTGTGGGGAAGTGATACACGCAACGATTTATAAAACACAATGAAAAAAACGATTTATTTTCTCCTCCTAGGGGGCATGTCTTTAACAGCTCAAGCGCAAGATGCTCAAGTGAAAAGTAGAATTGACTCCGTGAGTTACCTTGCTGGTCAGAATATTGCACAAAGTGTACTCAAAGATTTTCCTGAGGCCAATGTCGCATTATTGGTTCAGGGCTTGAGCGATGTATTGTTAGGACGCCCAAACCTACTTTCAGATCCTGACAACAAATGCGTCATGACCTATTTTCAAGAAAAAATGGCTGCTATAGAACAGGCTGAACAAGCCGTTGATCAAGAAGCATTTGCCCAAGAGCTAGAGGCAGCCAGAGTAAATCGTGAAAAGGGTGAGGCTTTCTTGGTAGCCAATGCGAAGAAAGAAGGTGTGAAGGTTACGCCAAGTGGTTTGCAATACGAAATTTTGAAAAAAGGCCGTGGCGAAAGCCCCAAAGCAACTTCTACAGTCAAGGTACACTATACAGGTACAACCATCAACGGTGAAGTATTTGACAGTTCGGTAGAGCGCAAAGAGCCAATTTCTTTTCCTTTGAATGCAGTAATTCCTGGCTGGACAGAAGGGGTACAACTGATGAAAATCGGTGCTAAGTACCGTTTTTATATCCCTCAAGAATTGGCCTACGGTCAAAATTCACCGACTGCCTTGATTCCTCCTTATTCAGTGCTTATCTTTGAAGTTCAATTACTAGATATCGAAAAATAATACCATGAAAAAATTAATTTTTGCCTTTATTTTCCTTCCTTTTATCCAGTTTGCTCAGCAATTAGCAGATGGTATCTACGTGAAGTTTACAACGAACAAAGGAGAAATTCTTTGTCAACTTGAATACCAAAAAGTCCCAATGACCGTTGCAAATTTTGTTGGTTTAACAGAGGGAAAGCTGAAGGTCAACGACAAAGTCATCGACAAGCCATTTTTTGATGGACTTCTTTTTCATCGCGTCATCGCAGATTTTATGATTCAAGGTGGAGATCCTTTAGGAAATGGATCAGGTGATCCTGGTTATAAATTTTATGATGAAATTGATCCTACACTCAAGCATGTTGGCCCAGGTATTTTATCGATGGCTAATTCTGGACCGAACACCAATGGATCTCAGTTTTTTATCACACATAAAGAAACGCCTTGGCTCGATGGTAAGCATACTGTTTTTGGACATGTTATAGCCGGTCAAGAGGTTGTCAACGCCATAGCTCAAAATGATGTAATGCAAAAAGTGGAAATCATCAGACAAGGGAAAGCCGCTAGAAATTGGTCTGCTCAGGCTGCGTTTGATCAAGTCTATTTAGCAAAAAAGGCACAAGAAGCAGCACAAGAAGCAGAAATTGCTAAGGTAGCAGCGATGTCACAAGAAGCTTATAAAGCATTTATGTTTGATGAAGTATTGAAAAAATATCCAAATGCAGTTCAAAGCGAGACTGGTTTGGTATACGTTATTCTCAATGCAGGGAAGGGACCAAAAGTAGAACAAGGAAAAAAGGTGAGCTTGCACTATACCGGAACTTTTCGTAGAGATGGCAATAAGTTTGACTCTTCCAAAGATCGCAATATGCCTCTTGAATTTGAATATAAAGTTCAGCGCATGATTCCAGGCTTTGAAGAAGGTATTACCTACATAGCCGAGGGCGGTAAAATTTTATTGTTTATTCCTTACTATAATGCCTACGGCAAGCAAGGACGCCCGGGTGCAATCCCACCATATTCGGACCTTGTTTTTGAAATTGAACTATTGAAAGCTGCAGAAGTTCCTCATGTGCATACCGAAGGCGACGGCCATCAGCATTAATCATGTACTAATTTTCTGGTGGTGCTCTTGCCCTCCGGAGTAGTCAGTTGTACGAAATATAACCCGCTTGAAAACCCTGATAAATTCAGGGTTTTTTCATTATGACCTTGGTAACGTAACAAACCGTTGCTATCAAAAATAGAAATTTTGTATTGGTTGAGCTCAGTTAATATGTGCAGTTCATCCTGTACCGGATTCGGGCTACATTCAAATAAAAAGGTAGCTTCTGAAGCAGTTGAAAGCCCGCCAGGCATGTCTGCATAGGCAAAATGTATGTTTTCTAGCATCCAGCCTTCTTTTTGATGGTCGATTGAATCGCTTTTAAATAAAAATCGATAGTACATAGTGTCCGTCGGAAAGCTCTTTAACGGAAGGATCCAAACCCATTGTAAAACAGAGTGTCGTTGAGCAAACTGCCCCGAAAAACCTGCTCTTCCATCAAATAGCGTATCTGTTGGGGAATAAAAATTTTCAGTATTAAAGGCGACATTTGTGAGCGCATCTTCGTAGATATCAATCCAGGTTTGACCATAATCGTAAGATACTTCAATTCGACCACCATCTAATGATGAGTCAGCGTCCATGCTGTGGTCAAAAGATAAAATAAAATTGAAAATGGAGTGCGGATAAACTGGCCAATGAATTTCAAAGCTTTCTTCAACATTGACCGCATAGTTGTTAAGTGAGTCTGTTATCAGCACTTCGTGTAGGCTGCTGGGTTGCAAATAGTTTTTTTGAGAAAAGCCGCGTTGCCAAAGCCCACTTTGATTGATATGAATAAAGTCGCTAGCCGAAGAGAAATCAGTAGAATCAACGGCAATAATGCCCAAATATGGATCAATTTGTGCTCTTGAAATAAACGAAATAGTCGACAAGAGCAGTAAAAACAATAGCGAAATGTTCTTCATGTTTTTTTGAGGATTAATTTGAAAATACATATTTGATCATGTTGGCTCCCATTTGCAGTGCTTGTCTGCGTTTTTCAGGCGGATCATTGTGTACTTGTGGGTCTTCCCATCCATCTGAGAGATCTGTTTCATAAGTATACATGCAAGCCAAACGACCGTCGATGACAATGCCAAAAGCCTGAGGTTTTTTGCCGTCATGCTCATGTATTTTTGGCAAACCGTTGGGAAAAACAAATTGTTGTCTGAAAATGGGATGATCAGAAGGGATTTCAGTAAGTGGGTATTCGGGGAATACTTTTTTTAGTTCGGCGCGTACAAAACCATCCATTCCGTAATTGTCATCTATGTGTAAAAAGCCACCGGCCATTAAGTAAGTCCTTAAATTTTGTGCTTCAGCTTTTGAAAAAACCACGTTGCCATGCCCGGTCATGTGTACAAATGGATATTGCATGAGGTCTTTACTCCCGACGTCAACATAGGGCACTTCTTTGGAAATTTTAGTATGCAATTCTGCATTGCAAAATGCAATGAGATTTGGCAATGCAGTAGGATTAGCATAGTAGTCACCACCGCCGTGATATTTCAGTACGGCTAGTTGATAGGTTGTTTGTGCATGAAATGATAAACTTAAATAAACAACAAAGAATATGTATAGGATTTTCATGAGCGTCTTTTAAAATAAAACACTTGATCGGTTCCGAAAAAATGCGAATGAACGGGTATTTTATTGAGTACCGGGGCTTTCACACCTTGCTGAAACATGGTGTCACCAACTAATACATAAGCTTCATCCCAGACGTTGTCGATGATGAAATATTGCAGTGTCCTACTACCTCCTTCAACCATGACAGAATGAATACCGCGTTTGTAAAGCTCTTCAAGGATTAATTTTGTGGATGTTTCTTTAATTTTAATCCATTCTACACCTTCTTTTTGGTCATTTTTAAGTCGATTGAAAATGAGGGTAGGGGCAGCTTCAGAGAACAGGCTCAGGTTATTTTGAACTTGAAGTTGGCTGTCAATGAGAATACGAATAGGATTCTGACCTGCGACATCGCGCACAGTCAAAGACGGATTGTCATTGAGTGCAGTGTGTTTGCCCACCAAAATACTCATCTCTTGACTGCGCCAATGATGTACAAGTGCGCGAGATTCTTCGCTGGTTATCCAGTTGATTCCTTTTTCATGTGGCGCCCTCAGTTTATCTAAGAAGCCGTCTTTGGTTTGGGCCCATTTAAGTGTTACGTACGGGCGTTGTTTTTCATGAAAACTAAAAAAGCGCTTGTTGAGTTGCCGTGCTTCCGTTTCGAGAACACCCACCGTAACTTGGATTCCTGCTTTTTGAAGTTTTTCAATTCCTTTGCCCGCAACTTTAGGATTCGGGTCTTTTACAGCAACAACGACATGCGCTACCTTTTTCTCAATCAGCAGATTACTGCAGGGCGGTGTTTTTCCAAAGTGAGAACATGGCTCAAGGCTGACATAAACTGTGGAGCCCTCTAATAATGAGGCATCTTGAACACAATTAATGGCATTGACCTCTGCATGGGCAGCACCAAATTTTTGGTGGTAGCCTTCAGAAATGACTTTATCGTTTTTAACGATGACGCAACCTACCATAGGGTTTGGTGCCACGGCTGTGCCACCTAATCTGGCAAGGTCAAGGCAACGTTGCATGTAATCTTGATGGCGCATAGTCAAAGTTAAGCAAATCAATTTGAAGCAACGATTTTGCGAAAAGTTAAATTAATGCGGATGTCCGTAATATTTCGGACTTTCGGTAGTTGATGTTTCCAATAATGCTGTAGCTCGCCGTGCATGTGTAGCAAACTTCCGTCTTCAAGTAGCAGTTTTATTTTTCGCCCAGTACTATTATGCTTGAGTTCAAAAAACCGAGCTGCACCTATACTCAGTGAAGCGATACTTGGATTGCTACCTAAGCTTTTTTCATTATCCGAATGCCATCCGTTTGAATCTTGTCCGTCTCGATATAGGTTCACAAGCAAGGCATTGTATGTGCAACCTGTTTTTGCTTCAACTTTTTGTCTCAGTTTATTCAAAAAAGTTGGAAACGCTTGGTTTTTGAGTTGTTGCCCTGAATAACCGTAGTTTTCACCATTCAATGAAAAATAAGCCTCTTTTCTGGGAGCTGCAATTTGTTTGCCGAAAAGCTTGATGGTAATTTGTTCAAAGACGAGCTCGTTTAATATTTGATTTTTCAAAGCAACACGCTCCTTTTCTAGAAGAAAACCAGGGAAATAATCTAATTTACCGTCTTGGACTTGAAGCACTTGATGGGCCAGATGTTCGTACTCGCTAAACATTTTTATTTTTGTAGCTTAAAAGTACAACATGCATTTCATTGAAACAATTTTTGACCTCAAGGCAGGTGACTTTAGTAAAGTCGTTTTTGGGTTCATTACCAATGTCGTTCTCGCCATTGTAATTACTGTGGTCGGATTCTGGTTTACTGGAATTCTTACGCGTTTTGTCAATCGAATGCTGCAAAAAAGTGAAACTGACGCAGGGCTTACATCCTTTTTGTCAAGTTTCCTTTCAATGGCCCTGAAAATCATGGTGGTCATTACTGCCATAACGCAGTTAGGCGTTCAAATGACCTCTTTTCTTACGTTATTGGGTGCCGCAGGTATTGCAGTTGGTATGGCATTTTCAGGGACACTTTCAAATTTTGCAGGTGGTATCATGATTTTGGTGCTGAAGCCATTTAAAGTAGGGGACGAAATCAAAGCCTTAGGAGAACAAGGTACTATTTCAGAAATTCAAATTTTCAATACGTATCTCAAAACAGTTGACAACAAAATAGTCATCTTCCCAAATGGCCCCTTGGCAAATGGTAGCATTGTAAATTTTACCAAAGAAAAAAATCGCCGCATCGAATGGACGTTCATCTTGCATCCGGAAGTTAAGTTTAATGAAATTCAAGCGCTCATCCTGCCAATTTTAAGCGCAGATAAACGCGTCCTTGCCAAACCTGAACCATTCGTTGGTATCCAACAAATTACAGAAAATGGTCTTGAGTTGAAAGTCAGATGCTGGGCAAAAACTGCCGATTACGGCGGTGTCTTTTATGAGCTACAGCAACAAATTGTAACGGCAATGCAACTCGCAAATATCCACTTTGCGAAGTCGTAGGAGAATTTTATTATCTTCGGGGCCTAACCAACTTTACATGATTTTCATGTAAGCTTAAACTACAAGAAATGTTACTGACTATTCTACTATTGATTTTCACTGTCGTGATTGTCCCTTTTGTTTGCCTCAACTTTGGCTACACACCCAACGAGTTGCAATATGAAATTCTACAACAAATGTCCTACACAGTGGGCATCGTTATTGCCTATTGTTTTATCGTAGGAGAGTTATCGCGTAATAATTCTCAGGTCGATAAATTATGGAGTGTTGTACCCATTTTATATACTTGGCAAATGACTCTATTGGCTCCAGAGATTTCCGAGAAAATGGTCTTTATGTCAATTTTAGTTACTTTATGGGGAGCCAGATTAACATTTAACTTTGCTCGCCGAGGCGCATACACTTGGCGTTTTTGGGCTGGTGAAGAAGATTACCGCTGGGAAGAATTACGTAAAAGACCCGGATTCAATAATAACTTTATCTGGGCTTTATTCAACTTATTCTTTATATCGGCCTATCAAAACGTCCTCATTTTTCTCTTTACTGCACCTATTTTAAGTGTGTTGGCATCTAACGCTAGCACTGAACTCAATGCCATAGATTATTTGCTGGGAATCGCAATGGTCGGAGCTGTAATCATTGAATTCATTGCGGATCAACAACAATATAATTTTCAAACAGAAAAACACAGACGTATCAAAGCTGGTGAGGCTTTGGGTGAATACGAACAAGGATTTATATCAACTGGTTTGTGGGGCATTGTTCGCCACCCAAATTATGCTATGGAGCAATCGATTTGGATTATTTTTTACTTATTCAGTGTCAATGCAACTGGTCAATGGATCAACTGGACAATTGGTGGTTGTGTATTACTCGTAATATTATTCAAAGGAAGTTCCGATTTCTCAGAAGAATTATCGGCGGGTAAATACCCAGCATATAAAGATTATCAAAAAAACGTACCAAGATTTATTCCTGGCCTTAAGTTTGGGAAATAGCTTAGATCAAGCCAAACTGTTCGAAGTGATGCGCGAAATGTTTGGTGTGTAGACGCTTCCATTGTTCGAAATTTAAGTTTCCGTAGAACGGATGGATGTTCGTTTGTGTCGGATTTGTCTCGTAATATTCTAAGAATGACAGGAAGGCATCTGTGAATTCGTCAATGGCAGTTTCGAGTTCGTCATTGCGCAGCGGTGTCGAAGGACTTGCAAAAGATACCTGAATATCTTTGGCCATGGGTTTGTCTGTGTCTAGCCATGCTTGCATGCGTTCAATGCGTTCTTCTGCAATTTCAAGTTGGAAATTACCTTGACCAGTTGACATATAAAGTGCATCAGCAAGGTGTTCTACCATACGTTGTGCCGACATGCTGCCCCAATTGGGCTTGATGTTGGCGTTGAGAGTGGATAATTGCACGAGCATAGGCTCGAGTTCAAGCTCAAAAGAGGTCATATTATTTGTTTCCGATGATGATGTGAAGGCTCTTTGGAACTACCTGTACGTTTAATTCGCGACGTACTGTTTGTGGTTCTCCGTCATAATGTGCAAGGCCATTAGGAAGCGAAATTTTGGCTTTCTTGAAAGAGATCACTTCAGCATAACTCGATTGATCTGATTTTCCGGTGAAAAATTGAAAGATCATTTTAGGAATACTGAAAACTGAGAAGGGCTTTAGTAGGAATAATTCAAGTTTTCCGTCGGTTGCATCTGATTTTGGCGATACTTTAAAGCCATTACCAAATTCAGAAGTATTGGCGATAGTACAAAGTACAACAGGCATCTTTTTGATTTGTCCATTGGTGTCAATGGAGATGTTCATTGGGTTGTAACGGAAGAATTCCTTGAAAACATGCTTCACGTAGGTCCAAAAACCACGTTTTTTATCTTGGTCAAATTTTTGTGCTATGACAGCATCTAGACCATAACCTCCTACTCCAAGAAAAGGTTGGTCATTGACCAAAACGGTATCCATTTGGATGTGTTTGTTTTGATTGATGGTTTCAATGGCTTTTTTGATATTTCTTGGAATTGCCATGTGTCTGGCTAAGCCATTGCCTGAACCAATTGGAATAACGGCTAAACTTGTTTGAGAACCTATGAGCGCAGTACCTACTTCGTGCACCGAGCCGTCTCCGCCAACTGCACAAACGATATCAACGCCTTGCTTGACTGCTTCTTTAGCGAGCTCAACTGCGTGCCCTTTGTGTTTGGTGTATTGGATTTCAAAGTTGAACTGCTCGTGGTTGAGGTATTGACGCACCAACGCAGGGATGTCGTCTTTGCGACGGACCCCAGAGATCGGATTGATGATGAACCAAATGCGTTTTTTCATAAACTTGAAGCGACGTTCTTATTCAAAGTTACAATTTTTTTCGGGAAACAGAAGGAAGTTTGGCCCTTAAGCTGCCTGAGGAGTTAACTTTTCATGTATTTTAGCAACAAAAATAGTGCCATGAAAAAGAAAGCAGCCCAAAATCCGCTCGAAGCAAACAGACAGCAACTTATCGATCTTTTGATGCATAAATCGGCGCTCAAACAAGATATCGCTGATGACCTCGAGGTAGTTTTTGATGACCTTCGCAAACTCATTGAGGTTGAAATCAACGCACTCAAGGAGGTCATTACCGATGAACGCGTTCGTTTATTCATAAAGGATAGGGGTGACCACGAATTTCATGTATATATAGGCAGCGATGTGCTCGTTTTCAATTTACATCACAATGTATTTAGGCTCCCTGACAGCAATCCATTATGGGGAACATCTTATTTTAAATCAGCCCCTAATAATGGCTATTTCGGCACCATTCATATTTATAATTTCTTGGCAGAATCGCTGCAGCAGAATCGCTTAGACGATCAAGGTTATTTATTGGCCCGAATTTTTGTCAACCATGAAAGACATTTTTTCATTGAGGGAAAAGGATCATTGGGATACACTTTTTCGGACCCCCAACATATGGTTTTAAGTGCTGAAATGTTGCAATTGATTGCCCAAATGTCTTTTGCTTATGCGTTACAATTCGACCTTTATATTCCACCATTTGAATTGATGGATGAAGTGAGTGTGGGTCAAATATATGTGATGGGAGAGCAGCTCAAATTACGCACGGCAAAGCGCTTAGGTTTTAAGATGAGCTCTGACGAGACAGAAATTTCTTAAAAATTTAGCGACAACTCTTGCGCTTCAAGAATTTCCTAGTATATTTGCAATCCCAAATTCGGGGTATTTGACATTTTGGCCCATTCGTCTAGTGGTTAGGACGCAAGGTTTTCATCCTTGAAACAGGAGTTCGATTCTCCTATGGGCTGCCAATTTTTTTGGCCCATTCGTCTAGTGGTCAGGACGCAAGGTTTTCATCCTTGAAACAGGAGTTCGATTCTCCTATGGGCTGCATTTTTAAAGATTAATTATATAATAGCTATGGCCAACCATAAATCATCCATCAAGCGCATTCGTTCAAATGAGTCTAAGCGCGTGTTGAATAAATACCAACACAAAACAACTCGCAACGCTATGCGTAAATTGCGTGCAACAAAAGACCGCAAAGAAGCTGAAGGCATGCTTCCAATGGTTGTTGCTATGCTAGACAAGCTTGCAAAACGCAACATTATTCACAAAAACAAAGCGGCAAACCTTAAGTCAGGCTTGCAATTGCGTATCAACGCGCTTTAATTACTTGTTTTTGTAAACGTCATTCAGGGCTGCCTCGAAAGGGTAGCCCTTGTTTTTTTTAGTAAGTTTGCACCATGCGTAATTGTGTACTTGTCATTCTTTTTTGTTGCTTATACAGCAAATTAAATGCTCAAAAATCATTTACTCCTGACACCTTGCTTGCCGGCCAACGTGCATTAGGCAATACCGATTCACTTCTTCAGTTTATGAACGGTTTTGCTGCGCCATTTTTCATAGGTCCTCAACAAATTCAGCCCGATACATGGACGCTATTTAAACCAGGAATAGCGCCGCTGAGTTCCGTTACATATGCAAACAAGCAACTATTGTTTAGTGCGCTTCCACACCTAGGTTTTGCATACGGATTTGGCGCGCAAGGCTCACAACGCCTCCGACTCGATTACGAACAGCAGTTCAAGAAGCAAACGCTGCTTAATTTGCGCTATGATCGTTATCAGCGCAATGGTTTTGTTCGTTCGGACGATCTTCGATACAGTTCGATTGATATCAAAGTAATGCAACGCAGCAAGCGCTTGACAATGATGGCCGTCTTTTCTAATTACAACAATGACAGACAATGGTCTGATGGCGTTGCAGATTGGGCCGCTGTTTTGCCAGGAAATACAAATCTGGTACCCGCAAGAAAAAATGAGGCTTTTTCTTTTGAAAATGCCTACAACTTGAGATTGGAAAATAGCTACATGCTGGGTGCAGATAGCACATCTGGATTCAGACTTTTGAGCAAACATAGCTATGAAAACAAATTACGCCGCTACGAAGAAACAGATTCATTAGAACTCTTCTACACACAGCTGTACCTTAATTCAGATTCTTGTCGGGATCGTTTTGCAACGCAGATTTGGATGAATGCAGCTGGTATTGGTTATGTAGGGGAGCATCTCGATTGGCAAACTACGCTACAACTCAAACAGATGCGTTGGCAGGATACGCAGTTGGCTTATGATACAACCGAACTCAATTTGGTCAATGAGCTACGTTATTCATTTGCTGCTTTGCGTTTAGAACACCAAAGTACGCTCAATTTAACCGGTGCAGGAAGCGGTCAGCAGGCGCAAAGCCGCTTGGTTTATCAATTGCCGAACAGCCGTTTTGATTTCTATCATGATTACCGCAATGCATGGCCTGAACTTCTTCAAAGGACTTACATGAGTAACCTGACGCATTACCAACAGTTGTTGCCTGAGCGTCAAAAAGTAACCTTTTATAAATTGTGCTACTGGTTCGAGAAGAAAAATTTCAGTGCAACTATTCAGGCAGCTTACATGCGCGCCCGTCAAATTTACCGTTTCTCGGCGCCTACCATGAGTTGGGTATTAGAGGGGCCGCAACAAGCCTTTGATGGCGAGTTGAAAGCCGCTTATCAATTTGGAGCTTGGCGTATTGGCGCTCTTCAAAAGTATACCTATTGGCAGCGTTCCGGATCGGTAGTCTTGCCGCCATTTCGTTCACAACTGCGCGTGCAATGGGTAGGTGGCGTATTTAAAAACAAACAATTGCAAATGTCTGCTGCCGTTGCAATAGAAGCGATGTACGGAGCGCAAACCACCCGATTGCGGTATTTGCCTTTTATTGAAGCCGTCGATTGGCAAATCTATGAAGCACCAACCGCAGATCCACTAAATCAATTATTTAATGCACAATTCGATCTAGCCTTAGAGGTAAAGACTTTTCGGTTTTTTGTTCAAGCAAGTAATTTATTGACCTCAATAGATTATACAGCGAGCTTGTACAGCGGTTATCCGTACCCAACTTTTCAGTTGCGTTTGGGACTTACTTGGGATTTCTGGAATTAGGAAAGAGGCTCAAATTAACCGAGTACCTCGGCCATTTTTGCGCCAATTTGAGCTGGTGAGTCAACCACATGAATACCACACTCACGCATGATGCGTTTCTTAGCTTCGGCGGTGTCGTCGGCACCACCTACAATGGCACCAGCATGCCCCATGGTACGACCTTTTGGCGCAGTTTCACCGGCAATGAAACCAACAACTGGTTTGGTTCCGTTTTCTTTTATCCAGCGTGCGGCAATGGCCTCTAGGTTTCCGCCAATTTCACCGATCATAACGATGCCTTCAGTTTCTGGATCGTTCATGAGTAATTCAACGGCTTCTCTTGTGGTTGTACCAATGATTGGGTCACCACCAATACCAATAGCGGTAGTAATGCCCATTCCAGCTTTTGCGACTTGGTCTGCAGCCTCATAGGTGAGGGTACCTGATTTAGAAACAATTCCGATTTTACCCTTTTTGAAAACAAAACCTGGCATGATACCAACTTTGGCTTCGCCAGCAGTAATTACGCCAGGGCAGTTCGGGCCAATAAGGCGCGTGTTGAAGGCTTTGATGTATTCTTTGGCCTTGACCATGTCGTTGACAGGAATGCCTTCTGTGATGCAAACAATGACTTTAATGCCTGCTTCTGCTGCCTCCATAATGGCGTCGGCTGCAAAGGCTGGTGGAACAAAGATAATTGAGGTATCGGCACCAGTTTGTTTTACGGCATCGGCAACTGTATTGAATACAGGACGATCGAGGTGCAATGAACCACCTTTTCCAGGTGTAACACCACCAACCACGTTGGTTCCAAATTCAATCATTTGGCTGGCATGGAAAGTGCCCTCACTACCTGTAAATCCTTGAACAATTACTTTGGAGTCTTTATTTACCAATACACTCATAATATCTGTTTTTTTTGCGTGTCAAAAATAAGCATTTATTTGGCATCTGTGACCTTCATTTTAAAATAGAGGATTTTATCTTGGCCAATTTTCTCATTACCACCCTGACCGTAGGCTAATTGAGGTGGAATAATACAGCGCAACGAACTACCTACCGGTAAGTTAAAGAGTGCTTCTTGCCAGCCTTTTATCAGGAAATTCAGTTGCATTCCAATTGGTTTGTCTTGAACCTCAATGATTTTTCCGGAGAGCAATTTAAGGGTGTAACTAACCCAAATGCTATCCTGAATTTGAATGGGTCTGCCGGTACCCAAGCTGTCTATTTTGAGATAAAGGCCGCTACCGGTTGGTTTCAGACCAAGTTGGTGTTTGGTGTTGTAATTTTTGATGCGTTGATCAAAGCGCTTGAGTTCAGCGCTGTTATAGTCACAAGAGGTCAATATGACGATGAGTGCAAAGAGCGCGCCCATCAAAAAACTATTCTTCATATTTTCTCTAGGATAGCAAGGTAATTTTCTTCAATGGTAAAAACCCTTCTGCATTTAAAACCACATTCGGTGGCGTGCTGATGTAAGGTATCGTAGTCTACGTAAAGCCAGTCGAATTCAGGGCCCACAATTTTTTTGTATTGCATTTTGAATTTGAAATCACCGTAATAACTGGCATTGAGATCGAGCCAATAACTGCCGTCTTCGTCTTCGTAGAGGTACTTGACGTCGGTGGAGTCGGCAATGAAGCGGCCACCTGGGGCAAGCAGGCTATGCATCTTTTGTAAGAATTTTGGCAGATTCGCAAGATTTTGCGCTAAGCCCATGCCGTTCATGAGGGATAAAATTGTGTCGTAGGGTTTTGTTGTTTCGAGCGCGTAGACATCCATTTGTTGGGCCTTTATTCCTTTTTGCTGCATGTGTGCAACTGCACCTGCAGAAATATCGATGGCACTAACTGTTAGGCCGCGGTCTTGGAGTGCAAGTGCATGAACGCCTGCGCCAGCACCGATGTCTAGAACATGCCCTTTACAATGATCTAAGGCAAGTAGTTCGAGTTCAGGCATGTCGTCTTCTTTGCGAAAAAGAACTTCAATTGGGATGATGTCGTCGTCGCAGAGATCTGAACTGACAATAATATCAAAAGGTTTTTTGTATTGACCGTAGTCTAAAATGGCCTGACCTATTGGGTCGCCAATTTGCGCGTTTGCTTTAGTAGT
>JBJTNI010000005.1:0-59060 GCA_046073985.1 Flavobacteriales bacterium
GCCTTTTGTTCTGGCGGCAGCTCTGATCGCTTCAGGACCAAGAGAAGCGCCACGTGTTCCAGCACCAATCTCGGAAGGATTAAAAATAAAGTGTATTGCTTTTGGCATATTGGGACCCTTTGGGGGCTGAGGCAAAGATAAGGGTATTTTGGCAAAGCTGAGCTAGCAACCACCTGTCATTGGCTCGACGTATACTGGCTCTACAATGCGTTGTTCTTTCGCTTCTGATGAAAGATAAAGGATACGCTGCTCGTAATTGGAACTGATAATGAAGTCCGGAATATCATCTGTATCAATAAGCCCGACAAACAAACATTCCAAGCGATTGGGACCATATTCATATTGAGGGTCCACACTGCGTAGCAATTGTACTTGTTGGGCTTGATGAGGGTCATCGGTTTGTAAATAAAGTGCGTAGTTGCCAAATCCTTGATTTTCTGGCGAACCCTCATTATATAACGCTTTGCCTTTTGCAAAAAGGCAATAATGAATGTTACCTACTTGAAAATGAAGGGTGTCTCCAGGAAAAAGCACCGATTTGTCATCATGAAATCTAGGGCTGGTATTGCTTGCATAGAACACTTTGAGTTTTTTAGGATGCAAGTTTCCTTTTCTAAGCGTAAAAACACAATGTTTGGAGGTAGTCATTACTTTTCCACTCCAGTTAGCTGTATCTTGCTCGTCTTGATCTACAATACCATCGAACACGGTTTCAATTGCAGGTTTCACAGGATTGAGGTACCAATTATTTTTTGTTTTGAAGATGCCTAGCCATTGCGCTTCCAAAAAAGCGGTTTCAAGGTCATCCTCAGCTCTAAAATATGCTTCTGCCCCAAAAATACCGGCTTGGAGGTACTCCGGACTGGGATAGTTCAAGCGAAATTTCGCATTAAAACCCTTCCTTAATTGTGTGGACTCTTGTGCTTTGGTGTTTAGAGCAGTGTCTTTTTCTTTCAAGTCACTTGTATTACCACAACCCAAGCACAACAGGCAACTCAAAATAATCCGGTAGCTTTTCATTGTTTAAAAATAAGTATTCTTAGTTTTGTTCATGCTTCAACGTCTTCATCTTTTACTATACCTCGCAATTCCTTTTATTTTCTGCGCTCAAAAACCTTTTGTTGGCAGCTTAGAATACAACATTACCACAATTGACTTCATGACCAAAGATACAGTAGATGGGAAGCTTTTCATTTATGCCAGAGATACTTTGGTCAGGATCAACTACTTGCTTTCAAACGGCAAAAAGCAAGAGACCATACATCATTTAAGCAAACATAAACTACTCTCCCTCATTGAAATAGACGGACAATTTTTTGCTATTCAGATAAAAGATACAGTACCTGAAATCACAAATTACATATACCATAAAAACAAAGCCAGAAAAACCATTGCAGGTCTTAAATGTCGCGAGGCTAATGTTGAATTTCCCGAAGGAAATACCCTGATTTTTTACGCAAATGAAGTTGACGCGCAATACTTTGTTGGGCTCAACGATGCTCCCGGACTTCCTGTGAAAGGACAATTTCCTACCGAGAATGGTTGGATGGCTTTTGAATTACAGCAAATTGACCGCAGAACACCACCGCAGAACCTTTTTATTCCAGATAAAAAATATAAAATATTGAGCTTGGATGCATTTTTACAATGGTCTAATAAACAATAACTTGCACTCGAATCAACCTAACTAACACAGTGTTGTTTATAGGTTTCTTTGCTTTCATCTTTTCATGTACCTCTTTGATGTATTTTCGTTAGATTACACGCAAAGAGCACATGGAAGACAACGAATACATACCAAAATCAAGCGCTAAGGCTTTTCAGCAAAAAGAAGAAACCAACACCAATACGAGGTCTAGGAAAGAAACCGCTGAGCCTACCAAGCAGAAAGCCGCTCAAAAAACCAAATCAATTGCCGAGCTTAAAAATCGTCTTGATTTGAGTAAAATCAAATTGGTTATTGGCGCCGTTCTGTCGTTGCTAAGTATTTACTTGTTACTCGCTTGTGTTTCCTATATTTTCACATGGAAACAAGATCAAGACCACCTTTTAAATCGAGATTTCTTGGGTTATATCTTCAATCAGCAAGTACCCGCTGCGGAAAATTGGCTCGGAAAATTTGGCGCCTGGAGTTCGCATTTGTTGATTTATGAAGGCTTTGGGATAGGTGCTTTTGGACTTGTTTTCATTCTATTTTTACTTGGTATCAGAGTGCTATTTAATACCTCACTCCTACCGCTTCAAAGAACAACAAGTGTAACGATAGCCTATTTAATTTGGGGCTCTATTTTTCTCGGATTTTTTAGCCCACAAGTGAGTTATTCAGGTGGAACTTTTGGTTTTTACATCAATGAGTGGTTGCAGCTCACGCTCGGTAATTTTGGCGCATTAATGCTGCATATCGTCACGTTCTTTATACTTACTTCACTACTTTTCAACCCAAATTATCGCGCACTTCTTGCACGTATTTTTGGCAACAATGCAGATGAACTTGCAACTCAAACATCACAAGACAGCGCAGCTCCATTTGATGATTTATATGTTGTCAATACCATTAGAGAAGATCAAATCAAAGCGGACGATGTCTCTCAAACCGTACATTTTGATGACGACGATGTATTTGAGGAACAAAGTGAACTGATTGTTTCTATCAAGGAAAATGACATCCAAGAACCGATTGAAGACAAAGAAGAAAATTCTTTTATCGACGATTCCTATGAAGAGGAAGCTACAGATAACAGTTTTGAAATTGAATTAGGCGAAGATCCTATTGTTGCGTCGCCTGTTATCAATGCAGCTCCGGCAGCGGCCGCATCTATGAGCTTAAGCGATGAAGAAAACGTCGCCAAAAATTTAGTCAGGGAGTTTGGCGAGTACGACCCCACCAAAGACCTCGATGGTTACCTACTTCCACCCCTTGATCTCATGACTGACTACGCCAGTTCTGGTGTTTCGGTGAGCAAAGAAGAACTCGAAACTAACAAAGATCGCATTGTTGAGACCCTTTCTCATTACAAAATTGACATCGCAAAAATCAAAGCTACTGTAGGGCCTACCGTAACACTATATGAAATTGTTCCTGCACCTGGAGTTAGAATTTCAAAAATTAAAAACCTAGAAGATGACATCGCTTTGAGCTTGTCGGCACTTGGTATTCGTATTATTGCACCTATTCCAGGAAAAGGCACCATTGGTATTGAGGTTCCTAATTCGAATCCGGAAATGGTTTCTATGCGCTCTTTGATTGCCTCTGATAAATTTCAAAATTTCGACGGCGAATTACCTATTGTTATGGGTAAAACGATCACCAACGAGACCTACGTTTTTGACCTTACTAAAATGCCTCACTTATTGGTTGCAGGTGCCACAGGTCAAGGGAAATCAGTTGGACTCAATGCCATTCTGATTTCCATCCTTTATAAAAAGCATCCGGCTCAAGTCAAGTTTGTTTTGGTGGATCCGAAAAAAGTAGAGCTGACACTTTACAATAAAATTGAACGTCATTTCTTGGCGAAATTACCAGGCGAGGAAGATGCAATCATAACCGACACCTCAAAAGTTGTCAATACACTGAACTCTTTGTGTATCGAAATGGATGAACGATATGAACTTTTAAAAGATGCTGGGGTCCGAACGATCAAAGAATACAATGCCAAATTCATCGGTCGCAGACTCAATCCTGAAAAAGGTCACCGCTACTTACCTTATATCGTAGTCTTGATCGATGAGTTTGCGGATCTCATCATGACCGCAGGTAAAGAGGTAGAACACCCAATTGCCCGAATTGCGCAATTGGCACGCGCCATTGGTATTCACTTAATTGTGGCTACACAGCGACCATCTGTAAACGTCATTACAGGTATGATCAAAGCGAACTTCCCAGCGCGTATCGCCTTTAGGGTGTTGTCTAAAATTGACTCTAGAACCATTCTAGATGCCTCTGGTGCTGACCAATTAATAGGTCGTGGCGACATGCTTATTTCAACAGGCTCAGATATGAAACGCTTGCAATGTGGTTTTGTAGACACCCCAGAGGTAGAAGAAATCTGTAGCTTTATTGGGTCTCAACGCGCGTATCCAGAAGCCCTCATTTTACCTGAATATGTACCTGAAGGTTCAGAAGGTGGTGGTGATTTTGACATGAACGAAATAGACCCAATGTTTGTCGATTCAGCACGCATCGTGGTGATCAATCAGCAAGGCTCTGCTAGTCTTTTGCAACGCAAACTAAAGCTTGGATATAACCGAGCAGGACGTATTGTTGATCAGTTAGAGGGCATGAATATCATCGGGCCTTTCCAAGGAAGTAAAGCCCGAGAAGTGCTTTTCTCGGACATTGACAGCCTCGATGAATTCTTAAAAGTAAAAGGGCTTATTTAACTCTATTTAAGCCTAAGGCTTTCAATAAAAACTTAGGCAAATGTTTTAGTGCCTTGCCTTGCTTAAGGTGAATATACCATCCCCATTTTTTCATGACCGGAACTTTATGCGTTTCTACAAATTCTATCCAGTAACCGTCCGGATCCTCGATGTAAGAAAAACGGCCAGCCGCCTCGCCCATATCAAAAGAATTAGCTGAGTCTACTGTAAATGGGCTTCCATATTCGTCACAGCGTTTTTTGAGCGCGTCCATTCCTTGTACATCAAAACACAAGTGGATAAAACCCCAATCTCCCCAAAAACGGTTTTCAAAGATGGGCTTGGCTACATTTGGCTCAGTCAACTCGATGAGTTCTATTTCGGTAATTCCTAATAATGCAGCAAAATATCCTTTGCGCACTTGTGCATGTGTGAGCAAAACCCTACGAAAAGCTGCTTCGCCCCTTGGCATCAGTTGATATTCTTCTTGTTGACCTTTCACATCATAAACCAAGTCTTCATAGGCTAATAAATCGCGGTAAAAGTGGATGCTTTTTTCCATGTTCGAAACTCCAATTACGGCACCTGCCACACCTCCGCACTTCGATGGGTGTTTACTTGCGGTAAACCAAGAAGCTCCTGGAACAATTTGAAAATAATTGCCATTCGGATCTTGTACATAGCAAGTTGCACGACCTGCCGGATCTTTAAAAACTTCACTAACCTTTGCCCCCATAGACTTTAAGTGCTGATGTGTATGCACTACATCTGCAGATTTTATCTTACAGATATAAACCCCTAAATCGCCAAGTTGTACTTCAAAATTCGCTTTTTCGGTATTCCGAGAAGTAAATTGCCAGATCTCAAAGCCACCGCCGCCTGCCATATTCAGCGCTAGGGTTGCAGTGCGGTGATGCACAACCCCGCCTGTGTAGCGCGTCATGAGTGGTGCGGGTGCAGCTTCTTCAAAGATTTTGACATCTAGTCCAAAAGCTTTGCGGTACCAAGACCATATTTCTGGGACATTTGGTACTCCAATACCCATTTGTTGAATTCCGTTGAGGTGATAATGTTGGTTCATAAATTAGCGGATTGCGCGTTCGTTAAATAAGATATAGCCAAACCCAAGTTGAAATTGAAATGGTTGGGCATATTTCGGTAAATAATTAATGGTTGCTCTGACAGGACCTATAGGAGAATGGTAAACAACAGAGCCAGAAGCCAATATGGTGCGTCCTTTCAAAGGCTTGGCATAGCTAAATGTTCCATCTGGATTTTGTTGCAATTGGATGATTGGTAAAAATCCGTAGGTATCTATCCTGAGATCAATGTGCTTGTTTGGACTTAAAATCATTTGTAGCCCCCCACAAATAAATTGCGTAGAACGATAGGGTGCTATGAAATAAGTCTCGAGATCTGGCAATACATTGAGACCCGGCAATGCCAACATACTGGCAGTGTAATTTGCAAATAAAGACTGACTATTGAGTACTGATTTCAAATGAAAGCCAACACTCAACATCCTTTTCTTTTCAAAAGGAAAAGTCAATAATTCCATTTGTAAACTCAACCATTCGTGATTTTTTTGAACGGTGTCCTTCAAAATAGAAGTAGAACCAGGAAAAGTCATTTCTTCACCTAAGATATACTTCGCTTTGACCGAAATGAGTGTGCCCTCTGTAGCAAATTGCTTTCGATTGAGTGTATTTCTGGAATACTCCAGGGCAAAACTTTCTCCATAAAAAGTAGTGTAATCAGCGGTGTCTTCTTTGGAAAAAGTAGCCGTTTGATAATATTGGTCGTCAAGGTAAAAATACCGTGCATTTGCAGTTAATTTACTATGAGATCCCAGCGGCAACTTGACTTGAACACCAGCGTAGCTCTCATTTTGAATCAGGTAAGAAGGTTGGACGTCTTCAAAGAAAGTGGCAAAACTTCTGAAGTAATCCCAACGATTGAGCGTGAAATAAGCCGAAAATGCAAGTGGCATTCGGCCAGGGATAATGAGCTCGTATTGGGCTTTACCCGAACCATAGAATTTCCCAAAATAGGAGTTGGCTGAAATGGTTTGCCCAACCTTGCCTAAACGGCGATAAGCTAAGGATAAATAACCCGTATTAATTGCCCTTGATGAATACATCCCCCCAAAGTCCACTTTAAATGCATTTGATTTATTGACCTTTAGTTTGAGCTGCAATGTTTGATTATTGCGCAACTCAAATGTCGGATAAATAAATCCTAGATATGGCGCTGCAATGGTGCGATAATAGCGTTTCTCTAAAAGGGCACTATCGAGTAAAATTTTTGAGTGTCTTGGTTGTATTGATTTTCGGACAAATCCTACATCGAGTTTTTTATCTGAAAAAGCAGAGACAGCACTTACTTTGAACGGCACTAAAGCCGCTTTGAAGGCCTTTCTTTTTGCGTTAAGCTCTAGTTCATTTTGTTCAAAACCGACCATGTTTTTAATCGTCGAAATTTGATCAATTGTTGCTTGATAACCATCAGCTATAGCCTGCACAACAGCCTCAAAATCAAAAGTTCCAACCTTTGTGTTTGGCTCTATAATAATGCCTTCAGTACAAGGTAAATTATAATTAGTTGGGGTGGTCATCATGCTAGTTACCATACCAATAAAATCGCGTTCCGAAACAGGTGCCAAATTTTTAGAAACATTACTGCCTATGATAATATCTGGCTGAAAATCTCTGTAAAGCACGTCTATTGGAAAGTTGTTGTAAAGGCCGCCATCAAAATACAAAACCCCATCGATACGAATAGGATTAAGGTAAAGTGGAAATGTCATTGAAGCCCTAACCGCCTGATTGAGTTTGCCTTTAGAGAAAGTAACGCTTTGTTTTGTTTCTACGGCAGATGCTACACAGCGATATGGAACGAGCAATTGATTGAAATCTTCATGAACACTTGCACTAGTTCGGCCAAATATTTTGAGCATTTCAAAATCGAAATAAGCAGGATCTACAAAGGCTAAAGGCAAAGATTTATTCAAAATACTATCTTGCGAAAATGTGAAATTAAACATAGAAGCTTGTTGATCTTCCTGGTAAAAGAAATACTGTTTATCGAGTTCTTTTTGACCTTTTGCCATCAATTGAAAGGCCTCCGAAAGTACATAAGTTTCAATTTCAGTTGGAGAATAACCAGCAGCGTACATTGCCCCAACCAAGGCCCCGGCAGAAGTGCCGACAATGTAGTCAATAGGAATGTGGTTTTCTTCAAGTGCTTTTAAGACCCCGACATGCGCTACACCAGATGCTCCTCCACCACTCAATACAACTCCTACGGTAGGTCTTTGTTGAGCCCACAAAAATTGACTAAAAAAAAGGAGTAAAAAGCAGGCGCTGGTCTTCAACAAATTCGTTCTTTTGTACAAATTTAACGAATCCCAAAAGAATGCATTCAAAAGAACAAGCCAAAAAAGAAGAGTTACTCATCACGTTAAAGTGTTTCTTTGGCTTTGAAGAAGTGCTTGCCGAAGAACTCCGAGAACTCGGCTATCAAGAACCTGAATTACTGAACCGAGCAGTCCGAATCCGAGGGACATGGCAAGATGTCTACAAACTGAACTTATATATTCGTTGTGCCATTGCTGTTTTAGTTGAAATTGAGCGCTTCTACATTCAGTCTGAGGAAGATCTCTATAAAAGAGCATTAAAAGTCAAATGGACCGAACTTTTTGACGTCAATAAAACATTTGCCATCAAAGGCGCTATTTTCTCGACAATCTTCAAAAACACACACTATCCTTTTTTACTGGTCAAGGACGCTATCGTTGATCAATTCAAAGCCAAGCAAGACGAAAGACCAAACATCGACATTAAAAAACCAAGCATCCTTTTTGACTTATACATCAAGGACCGCGAAGTAACAATCTCGGTAAACACCAGCGGCTTGCCCCTATTTCAACGTGGATATCGAACGGCCGTTGGCCCTGCCCCACTCAATGAGGTTGTTGCTGCCAGTTTGATCCGTTTGTCCGGATGGGATCGCAAACAAACGTTTGTAGACCCATTTTGTGGATCTGGCACCCTTTTGATTGAAGCAGCTTTGTTAGCCTCAGGAATTCCTAGCAATATTGAAAGGCAACATTACGCTTTTAAGAATTTAAAGAATTTCGACCTTGACATGTGGAATGAGATTTATGACAACGCACCTCGTATTGCGCGTTCATTGCCGTGCCATATTATTGGCGGAGACCTCTCTGATGAAATGGTATTAAAATCAAGGCGTAATTTAAGAGGATTCTCGTTTGGGCGTTTTATTGAGGTGCAGTCTTGTTCCTTTGAAAAAATTAAAGTGGAGTCGCCGGTTTTTGTATTGACTAATCCACCTTACGACGAACGTATCTCTGCAGATGTGAGCCCACTATATGAAAATATTGGCAACTGGCTCAAGCACGAGCTCACTGAGTCTAAGGCCTGGATCATTAGTTCTAGTGAAGAGGGGCTGAAAAGTGTCGGCCTCAAGCCAAGTAGAAAATACAAAGTTTTTAATGGTGACCTCGAGTGTGGATTCAGGTGTTACGAGACCTATGCAGGAACCAAACGTTATGGAAAAAATCAAGAGGAGGAATTACCTACTTCCTAAAATGAATTACTAAAATAATTTGGTATCAACTAAAAAAGGGCGCTTGTAGCGCCCTTTTTTAGTTTTCTTTTCAATTATGATCTTTGTTCAATTGGAACGTATGTTCTGTTTGTTTGGCCAGTGTAAATCTGGCGCGGACGACCAATTGGCTCTTTGTTTTCTGTCATTTCTTTCCATTGTGCAATCCAACCAGGTAGTCGGCCAATGGCAAACATTACGGTAAACATTTCTGTCGGAATTCCGAGTGCTTTGTAAATAATGCCTGAGTAGAAATCGACGTTTGGATATAAGTTACGCGCTTTGAAGTATTCGTCTTCGAGGGCTACCTTTTCTAATTTTTTAGCGATATCAAGTAGCGGGTCGTTGACACCGAGTTTTTCAAGAACGTCGTCACAGGCTTTTTTGATGATTTTGGCACGTGGATCAAAGTTTTTATATACGCGGTGACCAAAGCCCATGAGTCTGAAAGGATCTTCTTTGTCTTTTGCTTTGGCAACCCATTTATCGACGTTTCCGCCATCGGCGTGGATGCGCTCGAGCATTTCGATGACTTCTTGGTTAGCGCCACCGTGTAATGGACCCCACAACGCAGAGATACCTGCAGATACTGAAGAGTAAAGATTGGCTTGAGATGAACCAACAATTCTTACTGTTGAAGTAGAACAATTTTGTTCGTGGTCAGCGTGAAGGATGAGTAGTTTGTTTAATGCATCGATGACAACTGGATCTACGTGGTAGTCTTGGGTTGGCATGGCAAACATCATGTACATGAAATTCTTGCAATAGTCGTATTCATTACGCGGATACATGAACGGATGACGAATTAGGTTTTTGTAAGACCAAGCAGCGAGTGTTGGCAGTTTAGCCAAAATACGGTGTATGGTCAGGTTCTTTGCTTCAGGGCTACGATTAGGATCTAAAGACTCAGGGTAAAACGTTGCCAATGAAGCCACCATTGAAGAAAGAACGCCCATTGGATGTGCTTTTGAAGGGTACGCTTCAAAAAATTGTTTCATGTCTTCATGAACCAAGGTGTGCTTGCATATGCTGTCTTGGAATGCATCGAGCTCTTTTTGATTGGGTAGATTACCGTAAATCAATAAGTAAGCTACCTCAATAAACGATGCTTTTTCAGCAAGCTGCTCGATAGAATAACCACGGTAATGTAAAATACCCTCTTCTCCGTCTAGGTAGGTAATGGCACTCTTCGTAGCACCTGTATTTTTATAACCGGTGTCGAGGGTGATGTAACCAGTTAAATCGCGCAATTTGGAGATATCAATTGCTTTTTCATTTTCAGAACCAACAATTACTGGAAGTTCGTAAACTTTACCGTCTAGTTCTATTTTGGCTGTTTCGCTCATTGGATTGATGTATATGCGTTTGGTAAGACGTGCCTAAATTACAAAAGAATGTGCAATTGCAAATAACCGTCTTGGGAAAAAAACAGAATTTATTTGAATATGTTTAGAGTTCTTCTTTTAAATATTCAAAAATCATTTCAAAAAGGTGGTTGCGTGTGTTGCCGCCATAAATGCCATGATTTTTGTTCGGATAAATAAACAAATCAAATTGCTTATTGGCCTTGACCAAAGCAGTGATCATTTCCATGCTATTTTGATAGTGAACGTTGTCATCTGCAGAACCATGGATCAAAAAGTACTTACCTTCTAAATCTTTCACGAAATTAATAGGAGAATTTTCGTCATAACCTTTGGCATTTTCCTGAGGTGTGCGTAAAAAGCGCTCCGTGTAGATATTGTCATAATAACGCCAATTTGTTACCGGAGCAACTGCGATGCCCACCTTAAATAATCCTTGACCTTTGGTCATGGCCAAAGAAGACATGAATCCTCCGTAGGACCACCCCATTATACCTAGCCGCGTTGCATCTACATCAGGGCGTTTCGCAAATTCTTTGGTAGCTGCCAGAATATCTTCAATTTCTAATTTACCGAGTTGTAAGTAGGTTGATTTTTTGAAGTCTGCACCACGGTATTGCGTGCCGCGGGGATCAATACTCAAAACCATGTAACCATTTTGAGCCAACAACTGATGGAAAAAATAATCATTACCATCCCAACAATCAAGAACTTCATTATGACCTGGCCCACCATACACATTTACAAAAACAGGATACTTTTTAGAGGGGTCGTAATTGAGTGGCAAGATAAGTGAAGCATTGAGCGTAGCCGCAGGTGTTTGAATGGTTAGAAAGGTTCTTGGATTGAGTCTTTCACCATTCATTTTGGTGAGCAGTGCTGCGTTTTGCTCTAAGTTACGAACAAGCTCGCCGGATGCTTTTCTGAGTGAGGCAACCGGCGGTGTATTTGCATTCGAATAGCTATGCACAAAGTATTTCATTCCATTGAGAAATTCAGCAGAATGATAACCTAACTGAGGTGTTAAATTATTTTTCTGAGTGCCGTCCATCTGGATTGCGTAAATGGATTTATAAATTGCCCCGGGTTCAGCACTCGAATAATAAATTCTAGAAGCTTCTTGATCGATGCCTAAAAATTCAATAACATCCCAGTTACCTGTCGTTATGGCTTGGACACTGCCATCGAAACCAATTTTATAAATGTGGTTGAAGCCGGACATTTCACTACAACGCAAAAAAGATTTGCCGTCTTGTAGAATATGTAGGTTGTCATCCACTTCCACATATGTGGCAGATTTTTCCTGATAAATTTGTTTGGTTGAAACTTGTTTCAGGTTGCAATCTAGCAGCCAATAAGTCAATTCATTTTGATGTCTGTTCATTGTCTGCACAACGAGTTGATTCGATGTTTCAGACCAATTCAAACGCGGAATATACTCATAGGACCCTAGTTCGATTTTTTGAGATTTAGCGCTGTTAACTTGCAGCAAATGAAGACTTACTTTTGAATTGTTTTCACCGGCTTTTGGGTATTTGTAAGTGTATTGACTTGGATACAATTCACCGTACATCGCCATTTGAAATTCAGGCACTTCGCGCTCATCAAACTTTAAAAAGGCCAAATATTTGCTATCAGGCGACCAACCATAGGCCTTGGTAATTGCAAATTCTTCTTCGTAAACCCAGTCTGTAGTCCCATTTATAATTTTGTTGCGCTTGCCGTCTTCGGTCATTTTACTGACTTTTCCAGAGCCGAGATCTTTGATAAAAATATCGTTGCCATGTATGTAAGAAACTTTTGTGCCGTCAGGACTATATTCAGCTAGCGTTTGTGGTGCATGGTTTTCATCTAATGCACTTAAACTTTGTGTTTTTAAATCATATAGAAAATAAAAAGCTTCAAAACTTCTGCGATAAATCGCTTTAGGAGCAGTCCAGAGTAGTACTTTCTGTTCGTTTTTATTAAAGTCATAACCTGCAACAGCAATTGGCGCATTGTTCCATACAAGTTTAGCTGCACTAATCAATATTTCAGCATTTGCTGTTTGATTGAGAGATCTTTTTACTAAATCACCCTTGTCATCCAATTCTGTGTAAGAGGTACCATCTTGAAGCATTTGGTAAGAACCAGCACCCTTTGCCGAAAATTCATAATTTTTCCAGATACGGGCAATTGATAAATCTTGCGAAAGCGTGGTGAAGATGCCTAAAAATATAGTGCTGAACAGAAGTAAATATTTCATTTTAATCCTTTTTGGGGTCTAAGATACATAGTTTGTTTTTCAGCATGTGGTCGAAACTTAACTTTTTGATAAAAAACAATTCATTTCATCATTTTCAATTTAAAAGAAAAGCTTTAATTTTGTACTGAAACTTTTTATGACCTCCTACAGGCTAATTTCGAGCCGAAACCATAAAAAGTTATTTAAACTACTAAGCTGAATGTCAGTTAAATATCAATTAAACTCATGAAGCATTTATTACTTTCTATTTCTTTTTTGTTTTCAGCAAGCCTATTTGCACAAAACAACTGTTCTGAACTATTCATTTCTGAGTACGTCGAAGGTTGGTCAAATAACAAAGCCCTAGAAATCTACAACCCTACAAATAACCCAATTAACCTTTCGGGTTATTTCGTAAGTCGTTATTCAAACGGAGCAACCACCGCTACTGTAGCTAATTCAGTACAACTAAGCGGCACAGTACCAGCTAAGGGTGTTTATGTGGCTGTACTCCAAAAGCTAGACCCGAACGGGACAGGGCAAGAGGCTCCGGTTTGGGATTCACTGCAAGCACGTGCAGATGGGTTTTATTGTCCTGACTACAACACTTCAAATTCATTTTATTGGAATGGCAACGACGCTATCCTTTTAGCTAAAGGTACATTGCCAGCATCTGCTACAGCAGTAGTCAATGCAACAAACGTTGCAGGTTTTGGTATTGTCGATGTTTTTGGCAAAATCGGAGAAAACCCTGCCAATGAAACGGGTACCGCTGCAGGAAATGACGGCGCTTGGTCGAGTCAATTCCCTTACAGCACTGGCCTTGGTGTACTGATCACCAAAGACCACAGCATGATTCGTAAAAACACCGTTCTCAAAGGACAAGTAGGTAACCCTTCTTTCTTTGATCCGCTACTAGAGTGGGACAGCATCCCGCCAGTAATTGTACGTCTTGATGCAAATGGCGACACACTTTACGGCACTTCTGGAAATCCAATTCTCGATGGCAATTGGTCTTCACTTGGGTCGCATACTTGTGATTGCAATTCAGTTAGCGTCAAAGAAACTGCATTGATTAGCCCAAGTCTCTACCCTAACCCTAGCAATGGTTTGGTTTATATCAAAACGCAAAATCTAGTACGCAAAGTACAAGTGATTTCTGCGCTTGGTCAACAAATCAAAGAATTCAATTTAGCGACAAACCAAGGGATTTTTGAACTTGATCTTAGTGCATTGCAAGGGGTTTACTTCATCAGACTTACCCTTACTGACGGTCAACAAACCCTGCACAAAGTAATCATTCGCTAAGATGCGTTGCTTTTTATTGTTTTTGTTTTCGGTATTCTATACCCAAACAATTCTTGCGCAAGAAATCGGTTCAATTTCAGGACTAGCCACTATGAGCCCCGGTGACAACACCGTACCTGGTGCCAAAATCACGTTATACATTGGAAAAGACGTTTTTAATCGTACTGCAACCAACGAACTCGGCAAATACGAATTTAAAAACGTTCCTTATGGCAAGTATCAAATTGTTTTCACCTTACCATTACAAGATACTTTGCGCTACGATATCCTGCTGAACAAAGCAGCCTATATCCAAGATTTCACAATTGGTGAAACCCAAGAGGTCAAAGAAATTCGTGTAATCGGCAACCTCGTTCGCGGCCAAAATGTCCCTGTTGCAGTAACCAAAATTGACACCAAAAAAATTACCGAAGAGCTGGCATCTCGTGACCTCCCTATGCTTCTAAACGGAACACCCGGTGTTTACGCTACCACACAAGGTGGTGGAGACGGCGATGCGCGCATCAATGTTCGTGGTTTTGATCAACGCAACGTAGGTGTCATGATAGATGGTGTCCCTGTCAATGACATGGAAAATGGCGCAGTGTATTGGTCTAACTGGTTTGGTCTAGATGCAATTACATCTCAAATGCAAGTACAACGTGGGCTTGGCGCAACTAAAATTGCAATGCCCTCTATCGGCGGAACAATCAATATTATTACACAAGGTGTTGGCACCAAAAAAGGAGGCTCATTCAAGCAAGAATACGCTACTGGTAATTTCTTGCGCAGCTCACTCTCATACAATACCGGCATGACCAAATCCGGTTGGGGGCTTACTTTTTCTGGGTCTTATAAGCAAGGACAAGGTTGGGTTGACGGCACGCCTACTCAGGGCTATTTTGGCTACGCTAAAATATCTAAACGTCTTGACAACCATTTACTCACGCTTTCTGCCTTTGCAGCGCCACAAAAACATGGTCAACGCTCGTACAACCAAGCCATTCAATACTGGGATGCAAATGCATCTCAAGAACTTGGTGTCGCTTACGACTCTTCGCTTATCTTGAATGACCGCGGAATTCGCTACAACCAACATTGGGGGTACATTACCAATGCAGAAGGTCGTCAAGAATTTTTAAGCGAACGTCAAAATTTTTACAATAAACCTCAAGTAACGCTCAAAGATTTCTGGTCGGTCAACGACAAACTAGACATATCTAATTTGGCTTACCTTTCCATCGGTAGAGGTGGTGGAACCAGCATTTTCAATTCATCTGCCATTTTACGTGACTCCAACATGAACATCGATTGGGATCAAATGGTAACCGAGAACACCGTTAATTCCCTGTTCGGAACACCGAACATTGATCCGCTCTATTCTTCAACTGAAATCAAAGCGAGTCAGATATTACTCGCCAGCATGAACAATCACTTTTGGTTGGGCTATTTGGGACAATTTAATTACCAATACAACAAAAAAACAAGTATTTCGGGTGGCCTTGATTACCGTTATTACGAAGGGCGACACTACCAAGTCATTACCAACCTACTGGGTGCCGATTACTTTGTGAGTACCGCCAATTTCAACGACCCTGATCCTATGAAACGCGTCGGTGATAAAATTGCCAAAAATGCGTTCAACGCTGACCGCGATGGTTTAGTACAATATGCAGGTGTTTTTGGTCAGGTAGAACATTCAGGTGAAAAAGTAAACTGGTTTGTCAATGTTTCAAGCATTGTCAATGGCTATAAAGGAATCGATTACTTTCAGCGTAAGGTTTTAGACCTCGGCGATACCATTTTACGCATTGGCGCACTCGACACCATTTCATATAACGGCCAAACTTACGATGCCAATTCAGCCGGTTTGCGTTATTATGCTACTGATTGGAAATATATCCCAGGGATTACGCTCAAATCAGGCCTCAGCTACAAACTCAATAAATTTCAAGATATCTATTGTAATTTAGGATACCTGAACCGCACACCTCAATTTTCTAATGTCATTGATAACAACACCAATAGTTTCTTTGGTGAAATCGTCAACGAAATCATTTATGCTGCTGAGGCAGGTTATCATTATTCCAACAAGCATTTCGGCGTCAATTTTAATGGTTATTTCACAAACTGGAAAAACAAACCCTTTCCTTATGGAGTTGCCGTACCCGACCCCAATGACCCGACTGAATTTATTCGAGTCAATATCAACGGAATGGATGCCATTCATATGGGTCAAGAAATTGATATCGCATGGGAAATTACGCCAAAACTATCCTTTGAGTTCATGTTTTCTTATGGAAACTGGATATGGAACTCTAGCAAAACTGTATTCATACCTCAATACGACTCTTTGGAGTTCACCTTTGATGCCAAAGGAGTCCATGTAGGTGATGCGGCTCAAACAGCACTTGCTGCAGCCCTTCGTTATGAGCCCATTAAAAATGCCTACATCAAATTACAAGGGCAATACTTTGATCGTTATTACGCTAACTTTGATCCTTTTTCTTTACAAGGTGTCAATGGTGGTCGCGATTCTTGGAAAATACCATCTTATTCATTGGTCAATGTTTTTGCCGGATACCGTTACAAGAAATTTAGTTTTGGAGCAGCAATTACCAATCTTTTAAATACCTCTTTTATCTCTGATGCCACCAACAATGCCAATGGTATCTACGATCAATTCAATGCGCAATCAGCAACCGTAATGTTTGGACAGGGGCTGCGCTTTAATGTCAATTTAGCAATACAATTCTAACTATGAAAAAACTACTATTCAGTCTCGCAATCACCTGCTTTGGTCAGCCGTTATTTGCGCAAAGCATCGAGCAAGTACGCAATCTCGGAATCGGTCAAACGGTCACAGTGAGCGGCGTTGTTACAAACGGAAGTGAATTAGGTCCGATCCGATATATTCAAGATGGTACAGCCGGAATAGCCTGTTACGGATCCAACCTCAATACCATCATCAAAGGTGACTCCATCACTGCTGTTGGTGTTCTTTTCGAGTTCAATGGCTTACTAGAATTGTCACCTACCAATTCGTTTACCAATCATGGTCAAGCAGTTGTGCAACCTGCACCTGTTGTTATTCCAATTCCAAGTGCCGGAGAAGCGCTCGAAGGGCAACTTGTTCGATTTGATAACGTCACATTTGTTCAGACTGGTAGTTTTGCTACAGGTAACAGCACTGTGCAAATTTTTGACGGTTCAAACACTTTTGACGTTCGCATCAACGGTACCACCAATATCGATGGTTCAGCAATTCCATCTGGTCCAATCAGCATTATTGGTTTAATGGGGCAGTTCAACACAAACTACCAATTGATTCCTAGAAGTACTGCAGACATGTTTACATATGTGGCACCTGCCAGAGAAATCAATGTCAAAATTAACGGCAATAATGTACTAACCGGAGATACTTACGTAGTGGGTACTGCTGCTGCAACCACTATTACTATTGAAAATTACGGAGTACAAAACCTCACCGTTTCAGGAGCAACTTTTAGCGGAACTAATGCCGCTGACTACAGTTGTAATGCCAATGTGGTTGTAGGCGCTAACAGTTCACAAACTGTTACACTCAACTATACCGCAGGTGGCCCAGGATCTCGTTTGGCCACTATTTCAATAGCTAACGACGACACTGATGAAAACCCATATGTCATCAATCTATACGGAATCGGTACCAACAACTTGGCGACAGAGCCAGCCTCTAATCCAGCAAGTATTACTTTTCCACTCGTAAAAGCTTATACATTAGCCGGAGAATACCAGGCAGTCAATGCCGAAAACTACCTCGTATTGTGGCGTATTGGAGGTCCGGTTGCCGGCCTTCCAATCGATGGCACCACTTACAAAAGAGGTGATGTCATCGGAAACGCAAAAGTTGCCTATATTGGCCCTGGAACAGCCTTTACGCCGCGCCATATTGAAGCAAACAATAACTATCACTTTGCCGTATATGCATACAACGGACCAAATGGATACCAAAACTACAAAACAACCAATCCAGCTACTGGAAATGTAACCAGTCAGGGACAACAAATTGGCAACTATTATGCAGGTATTCAGTCAGGATCAACTAGCTTTCTTTCTGACTTAAGCGCGCTCATCAATCCACATACATCTATCTCCTACTACAATTACCTCACCACAATGGCAACACAATATGAAGTCCGTGATACTACAAATGGGCAATCTTATGTGTTGTGTGTCTATTCAGGAGAGCGCAAAGTATTCAATGATCCGTTTACATGGACCTCTGTTGGTTATTCAAGAGAACACACCTACTCTCATTCTTGGATGCCAACCTTCCCGTGCGATAATCCAGAAAAACCAGAATACAACGACCAACACAACCTTTGGCCTACAAACCTACAACAAGCCAATACACCAAGAAGTAATTTACCACTAATGGACATCGACGGTAATGTTGTCTTTACTTATTTAGGAGGACGAGTTGGGTATTCCGGAAACCAATTGGTTTATGAACCGCGTCCTGAACAAAAAGGAAATGCCGCAAGATCAATATTCTACATGGCTACATGTTATAATGGTGTTGCAGGAAACAACTGGCAATTACCAGCTAACCAGAGCCAAGAATCATTAAAAACTTGGCATTTCAATGACCTTCCTGACAACTATGAAATTGCACGTCATGAGTATGTTGCAGTACTCCAAGGGAATCGCAACCCTTATATCGATTCTACACATTTTGCATGCCACGTTAACTTTTCAAACATGAGTTATTTAGTTTGCGATATGAGTGTTGAAGAACAACTTTCAGTTAATTTCTCGGTATTCCCGGTGCCAACAAGCGCCAAACTTTATGCTCAAGTGAACGGTTTAGATATCATTGGCTACAGCATTCTGGATATTCAAGGTCGTCAGATCACCAATGAAAGTAATGTCAAATTACCTGTACTTGAATATAACACAACTGATTTAAAAGCTGGTATTTATTATATCAATGTTGAGACCATCCATGGTTCAGTCAAGCGCGAGTTTGTCATTGAATAAATGAATTCTAATTTGATAAAAAAGGCAAGCCTTGCGGCTTGCCTTTTTTGTTTCATAAAATTTTTTAATCCACCTATGCAGTGCTTTTAGTCAACTTTTTTGTTCGATACGTGTTATAGACGCAGTTCAGGTATTCACTTGATGTGAATGCTTTTGATAACCTATTAATTTTTCTTATATGCAGCGCTTTTTAATCTTTCTGACCTTATTGTTCACTCACTATTATTTTGCTCAAACTACTGTTACTGGAGGTATTTATCAAAATACAACTTGGACAGCCGCAGGTAGCCCCTATTTAATGACTGGTTCTATGGTAATATTCCCAGGCGTAACCCTAACAATCGAACCCGGAGTTGAGCTAAAAGTGACACCTGATTATTCATTTAACACAGGAAACTTAAGATACTTAGAAGTCAGAGGGACACTCATTGCTATTGGAACAGATACAGCTCCAATTACGTTTAAAACGACTGATGCTAGTATACCGGGGCAACAAACATGGTATGGCATCATTATCAAAGGATCTCAAGGCGGAAATGTGCAATTGGACCGATTTAGATTACACGATAGTTTCTACGGAATTTCTAATGATATAGCTGAAGCAGGAGTGAACTACAACTGGACTAACTGCCAATTTAAAAACAACAATTACGGAGTGCAATTAAATGCCGCAATGACCTACAACAACTGCTTATTTGAAGGAAATGGTGTTGGTCAGGCAGCTCAAATTGTCGGTGGTTCGTTGACCGCCAATAATTGTCAATTTATTAACAACTTTTGTTCTTTCACATGGTCAAATTCAATCAATATAGATAATTGTCTATTTCAAGGAAATGGCAATAATATCGTCGGATCACCTGGGATAATTACAAATTGTCAGTTCATCGACAACGATTATGGCTTGGCAGAAGCCTATGGGCATACCATTGACAATTGTTATTTCCAAGGAAATAATGTCGGGGTCGATAATTCAGGGGGCTCCAATATTACCAATACTACTTTTGAAGAAAACAATATCGCTGTGAAACTAGGTGACGGAAGTACTTTAACGAATAATGTCATCTCCAATAATAATATTGGTGTTGCGGTTTTAGCATATAGCCCCAACACAACCCTAATAGAAAACAATACAATTTGCTACAATACTTCCTACAACCTTCAAAACCTGACAGATAAAAATTTTCAGGTCAATGCCAATTGTTTTTGCTCGCAAGATTCCAGCTACATTGAAAACCTTATTTTGGATGGTTACGACGACATCACGCGAGGTTTAGTAAACTATGCTATCTATGACGATTCTTGTGCTAATGTGCTAGATTACATCGTTAAAATAAATCTTGATGGAGCTGCTGATATTACTGAATTGCAAGCTGCAAACTGGAAATTAAAAGGGCAAGATGCCAATTATATTTATATCGAGAGTGAAAATGAGCTTCAACTCGATTTATATAACATGACAGGTCAATTGGAAAACACTTACTCGTTTAACGAAGGTGTTAATCGAATTTCAACTGCTGACCTAACAAAAGGAATTTACTTTCTAAAAAACAAGGAAGGAAAGTCCCATAAAGTCATCATTTAGCCTACATCCATTTGGCTGCCAACTGATTAAAATCGGCGCGCAGTGTAGCAAAATTCTTTTCGAAATAGTCCATAAAATCTGCTTCAGCTTCGTGGTTTTCAACTTTTCTGTGATCTACTGCGACAGGATTTCTGGCTATTTCATGGACTAATTTCCCTTCATTGACCCGAATGTCATGTGACAATTCGTCGATATGGTTTCTTTGAATATAGAATTGGTTTTGAAAATGTTCTACGGCTTGTAAAAATTGAGCATCTGTATTCTTGCTAGTGAGCTCCTCAAGTCTCTCGCGCAAAATATGAATTTCCTCTTTGTAGAAATCAAGTCTCTTGAGCCAATCTTGATTTTCTTGGTGCTGATCGTAAATGAATGTTTTTTCTGACATGTTGTTGAATTTTAAACAAAGTTCCTAAAAGAGTAAGGCTTTAAACATGACTGAAGTCAATTTCAGACTTGATTCTTTTTCAATTTATTATCTTTGCAACCTATTTATATATTATGTCTACAACTCCAGTTCGCGTTCGTTTTGCTCCTTCACCAACAGGACCCCTTCACATGGGTGGTGTGCGCACCGCTCTTTACAACTATTTGTTTGCTAAAAAACACAACGGTACCTTTCTTATCCGTATTGAAGACACCGATCAAACGCGTTTTGTGCCTGGAGCTCAAGAATATATCATGGATGCCTTAGCTTGGTGTGGTATTATGCCAACTGAAGGCCCTGGTTTAGGCGGTGATTACGGCCCTTATGTTCAATCCGAACGCAAAGAAATGTATCGACCATATGCCGAACAACTTGTAGCCGAAGACAAAGCCTATTACGCTTTTGATAGTGCCGAAGACCTCGACCGCATGCGCGACCAAGCCAAAAACATGGGGATGCCCAATTGGCAATATAATAGTGTCACACGCAGCAGCATGCGCAACTCTCTTACCTTGCCTCAATCTGAAGTTGCGCAATTACTTGCCAACAACGAACCATATGTCATCCGAATGAAGATGCCACGCAACCAAGACGTGCGCTTCCATGACCTCATCCGAGGCTGGGTAGTTGTCAATACAAACAACCTCGATGACAAAGTCTTATTCAAAAGCGATGGCATGCCGACATACCACTTGGCAAATATCGTCGATGACCACACAATGGCCATTAGTCATGTCATTAGAGGTGAAGAGTGGCTTCCGTCTGCCCCTTTGCATATATTACTTTATCAAGCTTTCGGCTGGGATTGCCCTGAATTTGCACACCTTCCTCTGTTACTAAGACCTGATGGAAATGGCAAACTCTCCAAACGAGATGGCGACCGCCTAGGCTTCCCGGTTTTCCCTACTAATTGGACTACAGCTGAGGGCGAATTATATTCTGGTTATCGTGAAAATGGCTATTTACCTGAAGCCTTTATCAATATGTTAGCGCTACTTGGCTGGAACCCCGGCACCACACAAGAAATCTTTACACTAGAAGAACTTGTTGCAGCCTTTTCTCTGGAGCGAGTCAGTAAAGCAGGCGCCAAATTTGACCCAAATAAAACCAAATGGTTTCAGCAACAATATTTGCGAAGTTTGTCAGATGAGCATATTGCAACAACACTTATTGCTCAAAATCAATTGACTATTGCTCCTGAACGATTAGCTGTCATTTGTGGTCTTATGAAAGAACGCGCAACATTTGCACAAGACATCCTTGTAGAAGGTGCCTATTTGATAGCTGAACCTACTGAATTTGATGCGGAAACCATTCGTAAAAAATGGAAGCCCGAAACCACAGCATACATGCAAGAATGGCAACAAATTCTTACAGAACTTTCTGATTTCTCGTCAGCTTCCATAGAGCATGCTTTTAAAAATTTCTTGGAAGCCAAACAAGTTGGCATTGGCGCCGTTTTATTACCTTATCGCCTCACGCTTACTGGTGTTGGTGCGGGCCCTGGTATGTTTGATGTTTCTGCTTTTCTTGGAAAAGAAGAAGTCTTGAAGCGCATGCAACAAGGTATTGATGCAATTGAAAAGATACTGAATGAAACATCAAATTGAGGTCAACGGCATTCAACTATACGCCTATCACGGTTGTCTAGAAGAAGAAGGACGCGTTGGCGGGCACTATGTAGTTGATGTGAGCATGACCACCAACTTTCTTGCAGCTGCCACACATGATGAGCTTTCCCAGACCATTGATTACGTTGATGTCAACCGAATCGTTGCTCAAGAAATGGCTATCCGTTCGAAACTCATCGAACATGTTGGCCATCGCATCAGTCGACGTATTCACAATGAATTAAAAGGTGTTGAGAAATTAAAAGTTAAAATCATTAAGAAGTGTCCACCTATCAATGGCGATGTTCAAAATGTTGCTATCGTCATTAAATCTACAGCACAAGATTTTTTATAAGCTCGTTTTTATTGTTGGCTCAAGAAAGAAAGCAACTTAGACAAGGCTCTGGCCCGATGGCTATATTTATTTTTTTCGGATAGGTCCATTTCAGCAAATGTTCTAGACAATCCTTCCGGGCAAAAAATCGGATCATACCCAAAACCCTGATTACCTTTTGCTACCTGAGCTATCTCACCGCTCACAATACCTGTAAATTGTTGGATACCATTTTCCGAACGGTAGGTGATTACTGTTTTAAATTGGGCGCGACGATCTTGATGGGGCGCTAAGTTCAATTGAAGCTTTTGCATATTGGCTGCGTCTGAGCGGCCTTCACCTGCATACCGAGCCGAATGCACACCTGGTTCTCCGTTCAACGCGAACACTTCCAAACCAGTGTCATCTGCAAAACACGGCAAACCATATTTTTCGAATACCCAATTGGCTTTAAACGCTGAATTGCCCTCAATTGTAGGCTCTTCCTCAGGAATAGCTTCTGTTTGCCCGAGGTCATGTAAATTGATTAAACTGAGATTTTCAGGTAATAGTGATCTGATTTCTTCAGTCTTTTTATGATTATGACTTGCAAAGATGATTTTCATGGTTAAAAATAAGAAATGTAAGCCAAATGAATTTTTCCAGCAGAGAGTTGCAGAGGTGCTCCAAAATAACTTCCAAGCGCATAATTTAGTTTGAAAAGGCCTTTTTCAGAACCAATAGCAAAACCGACACCAAAAGCTTCAACAATTTGAACAGCCGTACTCATAGTTGGATTGACAAAAGCTGCCCAATCTGTAAATAAAGATGCATAGGCATATTGATCCAAAAGAAAGCGGTATTCGAGTCCGGTGACCGCATAACTCGAGGCAAAAAAAGTTTCTTCATTAAAACCCCTCATGCGATCCAAGCCACCGAAGCGATAAAGTTCATTCTTGAAAAGAGAATCCGACGCGATATGCCCTAATTGTTGCTGAAAAAGTAGTGTGTGCCTGTTGGCCAGTTGAAAGAATTGCTGCTGCTGCAATTCAAAGCGCCAAGTTAGATGCGCCTGCGTTACTTTTTTTGTACCCACCAAAAACTGACTCTGAAATAATTGGCCTTTGGAAGGATTATACAAATTATTGAGTGTTCTTCTTTGCAAAGAAATACCGTAAGATAAGTTTCTGAAACTAGCAACTTGCGCATTTTGCTGAACGGATAACTGACTCGAGCGCCAAAAATCAAATAAGGCAATCAACTGCCATGCTTGAGGCAACTGGTATTGCACCCCAAGTTGTGATTTCAATTCGATAAAAGAGCTGTCTCGTTTATACATTTTCAGGGCGCTTTGCAGGCCATAAGCAGAACTAGCAATGTAGGGCCAATTCAATTGTAATTGCAGCATTTGAACTTGAGGCGCAATGCTGCGCCAATTCAAATAGAGCTTTTCATTCTTTTGCCAAGTATTTTGTAAACTCACTTGCAACTCTCCTACTAAAGTATTTTTCTGTGTACTCGGATTGGGTTGTAAACCTAGAATGCCAGTTGCAGTGCTCGCCTTTACTCTTTCAAGATAAAGAAAGATATCTGCTGTCCCATCTTGCACCAACCATTCTGGATCTCTGATCATTTTGAAACCGCTTTGATTGGCAAGCCTATTCTTAATTTGTTCGAGTTGCGCTATCGAAAAAACTTCGCCCGCCTGTAGTTGGACTAACTGCGACAAAACTTTTGCCTGAATGATGCCCTCAGGTTTGATCACTAAACGGCCTATTGTAATGGCTGGACCAATTTCAATGACTAAGGTAAATTGTGGATGCTCTGCGGAAACAGCCTTCAGGACTATTTTGACAAATGGATGTCCAGTGTTTGTATAATGAGACAAGCTATCTGCAACTAAGCGCTGGAATTCTTTTGCCTTTATTCGATACTTTTTGTCATTTTGAAGCAGTTCAATCGCTTCAAATTGTTTACCCGCACTCAGTTCAATAATAGCACTAGAATCGGATTGTTGCAGCCACTTCGATTCATATAAAAAATAGCCGAGGCCATAGGCTTCTAGTTGAAGTTGCCGGGCATAGTTTTGCCAAGTAGATTGTGAAATATCTGAAGGAATTGAAAGTGCACTTTTTTTTAGTGATGGCGGAAGACTATCCGCAAAAACGAGCCGAACTTGTGCTTGAACGGCTACATGAGTAAAGAGTAGCAACAGACATAAAATACGTGGCCAAACGTTCATTTCTTGTATTTAAACGGCGTAATTTTCGAAAAATTGTAACTTTGCAACAGGTCTTCCGTTAAACGAAGCAACAACAACAAAACAAACGCCATGAAATCAAAATCTACATTTATCGTTGCAGCACTTTTCGCTGTTTTATTTTTAGCATCATGTGGTGCAGGTCGTAAAGCAAGCTGCGATGCTTACGGAAGCGTTCAACAAACCGAACAAAACGCGGACTTAGCTACAAGATAAGCAATTATTACAACGCGAGGCGCTGAATATGCACGGCCATTTGGTTTTGTATGTTCAGCGCTTCTTTTTTTGCGGCAATAGCAAAATCTTCGCCTGAAGAAGCATAAATAATGGCCCTTGAAGAATTAACCAAAAGGCCCAATTCAGCATTTGCCCCGTATTCCACTACTTCGTCAAGGCTTCCTCCTTGCGCACCAACTCCGGGCACTAAAAAGAAATAATCCGGAACCAAAGCTCTTACTTTAGCGATATCCTGAGCCCGGGTTGCACCAACAACATACATCATTTGTTCTGGACTGCCCCAAGTAGCTGATTTTTTGAGTACCTGTTCGTAAAGAGGGGTTGCATTTTCTGTAGCTAATTGGAAATCCTTCGCCCCTTCATTGGAGGTAAGCGCCAATAATACAACCCACTTGTTTTCAAAGGCAAGAAAAGGCAAAACAGAATCAGAACCCATGTACGGAGCAACAGTAACTGCGTCGGCATTCATGTGTTCAAAAAATGTTTTGGCATAATAAGTAGAAGTATTACCGATGTCACCGCGCTTTGCATCGGCAATGACCAAACATTCTTTTGGAATATGAGCAATTGTTTTTCTTAATGCCTCCCAACCAGCTGCACCATGACATTCGAAAAATGCGGTGTTTGGCTTGAAAGCAACGGCATGCTCATGGGTAGCATCGATAATTTGCTTGCAAAATTCAAAGAGAGGGTCTTCGGTGGCCAAAAGATGGGCCGGTATTTTATTCAAATCAGGGTCAAGACCTACGCACAAAAATGAATTTTTCAATTTGATTTGTGCCAGTAATTCAGCTTTTGTCATGCGGTTTCACCTTTAAGTTTTTCCGCGTTTTCAGCCATTTTCAATGCATCGAGCATTTCTTGAATATCTCCATTCATAAAAACACCTAGGTTATACATCGTTTTATTGATACGGTGATCAGTAATGCGGCCTTGCGGATAATTATAAGTTCTGATTTTAGCAGAGCGGTCACCGGTAGAAACCAATGTTTTTCTTTGCGCTGCTCTTTCGCTCTGGACCCGATCGAGTTCTAATTGATAGAGCCTTGAACGCAATACAGAAATGGCTTTTTCTAAGTTTTTGTGCTGAGACCTACCATCCTGACACTCGACAACTGTACCTGTCGGAATGTGTGTCAAGCGAATGGCAGATTCTGTTTTGTTGATGTGCTGTCCACCCGCACCTGAAGCTCGGAATGTATCCTTTCTGACATCGTTCATATCGAGTTCGAAATCGACTTCCTCGGCCTCTGGCAATACAGCAACGGTGATGGCAGAAGTATGTACTCTTCCTTGAGACTCTGTTTCTGGCACGCGCTGTACGCGATGCACACCTGATTCAAACTTCAAGGAACCATAAATTCCAGCACCGGTGATTTCCATAGAGATTTCTTTGTAACCTTTTACAGAGCCTTCGGAAGAATTGAGTACTTCGTAGTTCCAGCCCATTGCCTTGAAATACATGGTATACATTCGAAACACATCTTCCACGAAGATACAAGCTTCGTCTCCTCCTGTCCCAGCACGCAATTCTAAGATGGCATTTTTGTCATCTTCTGGGTCTTTTGGGATGAGCAGTAATTTGATTTCTTCTTCTAAGATAGGACGCTGTTGCTCTAGCTCGTCTATCTCGAGCTTAGCCATTTCTCGCATTTCGGGATCTTGTTCCTCTTCCAAAAGTGCCTTGGAGCTTTTGAGGTTTCCTAATACCAAGCTATACTTTGCATAGGCTTGATCGAGGATTTCGAGGTCGCGGTATTCCTTGTTGAGTTTGACATACCGACTCATATCCGAAATGATATCTGGATCGGTAATCATTTTACCCACTTCAATGAAGCGAAAATGAATGGCTTCTAGTTTACTAAGTAAGTCAGACATGCCGCAAAGATAGGCATAAAAAAACCACCCGAAGGTGGTTTTTATTAGTTAATAGATCCTGTGACTCTTTTCATGAATCCGTTGAGGGCTTCCTTTTTAGGAGTGCCTTTCTGAATTTCACGATGAACTTCTATGGCTCCAGAGAAGTTAGAGAGCAGCTCGCCTATTACGTCAAGTTCTTCATCTTTTATTCCGGGCGCCTCGATGAGGTGCTCGAGCGTTTCCATGGTTTCGTTGACGTAATCTTCGTCGTTTTGTTCAATGAACTCTACGATATGTTTAATGACTGGTAAGCGCATCTAGTACCTCTTGGATTGTTTCTATTTTGTTTCCTTGTGCCTCAGCTTTCAATTGACCACCTTCGAACGAAGCAAAAGTTGGCAAATTACTGACATTGGCAAATTGGCGAGAATTTGGATACAACTCAGCATCAACATAAACAAACTCGATGTCTGTGTGTGTTTCGGCCAGGCGCTTAAATTTAGGTTTGGTGATTTTACAATTACCACACCATCCGGCACCGTACTGAACCATCACTTTTTGATGCGCGCCTAATAATTGATCTAGGCTATCTGAGTTCAATTCGCTGAACATACAATTAGTGTTTGCTTAAGTAGTCAGCAACACCGTTGCGCGTTGCGTTCATTGCGTCTTTTCCTTCTTCCCAGTTTGCCGGGCAAACTTCGCCATGTTTTTGTACGTGAGCGAAAGCATCGATCAAACGAAGGTACTCATGCACATTACGACCAACAGGGAAGTGATTCACTGACTCGTGGAATACCATTCCGGTTTCATCCAATAAATACGTAGCGCGGTAAGGAACGTTGTCTCCTGCCATGTTGTCTTCGTCAAACATGTCGTAGTCGAGGATTCCAAGTTCTTGTGCAAGAAGTCTTGTTGAATCTGCGATCAATGGAAAGCGTACGCCTTCAATTCCACCGTTGTCTTTGGCTGTATTTAACCAAGCAAAATGAACTTCTGCGGTATCACAAGAAGCACCGATGACGATGGTATTTCTTTTTTCGAACTCAGCAGCAGCCTCTTGGAAAGCGTGTATTTCTGTAGGACAAACAAAAGTAAAGTCTTTTGGATACCAAAAAAGAACTACTTTTTTGTTGTTATCTGTTGCTTGTTTTAATACGTTGATACTGAATGCATCACCCATTTCGTCAATGGCTTTTACATTGATGTCTGGGAATTTTTTTCCTACTAAAGTTGACATTTTTGTTATGAATTATTGGTTATTACTCTTTGAACAAAGTTAGGCTGATTTAGTTGAAGCGCCATGCGAACTTCTTTTAAATCTTAGGTAACTTTTGTGGTACAAAGGTACTTACTTTGAGTTCATTTTGATTTTCGATTTGTTTTATATTTGCATAGATTTTATTTATACATCAATTCCACATAGAGATGATTTCCTTGCAACAAATGAATTATATCGTAATTCTGAGTGAAGAATTACAATTCCAAAGAGCTAGTGAACGCTGTTTTGTTACACAACCGACGTTGTCTATGCAGATAAAAAAAGCCGAGGACACACTTGGGTATACTATATTTGATCGCGATGCGCAACCGCTTCAATTGACACCTGCAGGAAAAAGACTCTTGCCAATTATTCGTGAAATATTAGCCGAGACTGAAAAAATCAAATACCTCTCAGAACAACTCAAAGGAAATGTCAAGGAAGAAATTCGAATCGGCATAATTCCAACAATAGCTACTTACCTGTTGCCCGATTTATTTTCAACTTGGGTCAGGGATTTTACGAATGTACGCCTGAAAATCAAAGAACTCAAAACAACCGAAAACATAGAGGCTTTGGATAGAAAAGAACTAGACTTAGCCATTATAGCCGGGCCCTACCATGATCCGCGCTTACAAACTATTCCGCTTTATTTAGAGGAAATATGCATCTATTGTCCACAACTTAAAACAGACACGATTCATTTAGAGGAAATTCAAAAGATGCATCCGTGGTTATTGAATCAGGGCAATTGTCTTCGAACACAAATGTTGCATTTTTGTCAGCTCAACGCAGAGCAAACAATAGCTGATTGGGATTACGAGGGTGGAAACCTACCCCTTTTGTTAGAAATGGTTGATCAACAAGGAGGTTACACACTGATTCCGGAACATTTTAAATTGAAAACTGCACAGAAAACGGGCATTAAAAAATTAGCTGAACCATTTGCCGCACCTGCCCGAGAAATCATAGCCCTCACACCGAATAGGAGTATGAAGACAGAAAATATAAAAGCCTTGATTCGGAGTATACAATTATACTACGGAATCAAGGCTAAAGATAAACACCTACAGGTGTTGGATTGGGATGTCGCTTAGGCTTGCGCTTGCGCAACGAAATCGTCGTATTTCATTTCTTTTTTGGTCATGCTTACGGCGCTTTTGAAGTAATCTGTCAGTTTTCTTTCAGCTAAGCGGTCGTAAATACCATTTGCCTGTTCTTTGTTTTGCAACAAACGTTGAGCTGTTTCGAGCAATTCTGCTTCTTCTGGCGCAGGCAAACCGTACTGTGCATAGTTGCCAATTACGAGATTTTTAGTAAAATCAAGCACCTCTTCATTGGTCAATTGGATATTGTTTTCTTTGAAGATTTTTGTTTGGATCAATTGCCATTTCAAAGAAAGTAAATATGCTGCAAATTCATTTTCAATTTCTTGCTCTGTTATCGGCTTCTCAGCAGATGCTTTGATCCAACGCTTCAAGAATGCTTCCGGAAAAGTCATTTGAGTCTTTTCAAGTAACATGTCATAGACTTTGCGTGTAAACAAACGATCTGAATCTTCTTCGAACATACGGGCAAGATCTGCCTCAATGCGCTTGTTCATTTCGGCTTCTGTCTTCACTTCGTCACCAAATAATTTTTGGAAGAACTCTTCGTTGAGATCAGCTAATTCCATGCGTTTGACGTCATTGACAGTAAATTGAAATTTAGCATTGAGTTCAGCATATGCCTCTGGGCTAATGCCAAGCATTGCCGCTGCATCTTCTGGACCTTTTGAAACATCTTTTGGATCGAGTTCAAAGGACTCATTGATTTTTTTACCAGTAAGTAATTTAACGGCAGCTTTATTTTCCAAGAATTCCATGGAAATAGTTGTAGAATGGCTAATGCCATCTGCTTTAACCGCTTTGCCGTCGAGTTCTTCAAACTTACCCATTACCATATCTTTGGCACTAACTGTATCTGAAGAAACCAACTTACCATAACGACGACGTAGGTCTTCAACCTGCTTGGTAATGAGGTCTTTGTCGATTTTAACAGTGGCGTAGTCAACTTTTGTTTTGGCTGTAATTGGCAATTCAAAAGCCGGACTGTATCCGATTTCGTAACTAAAAGTAAAGTTTTCAGGCTGCTCGAAGCTACCTTCTACCCCATTTTCAATTGGAAGCGGATTGCCGAGGATATCTAATTTTTCATCAATGATGAAACGATAAAGTGCGTCGTTGGTGATTTTATTGAGCTCTTCAACCAATACAGATTTACCGAATTGTTTTTGAATAAGCCCTGCAGGTACATGACCAGGTCTGAAACCAGGAACTTTAGCTGTCTTGCGATATTTATCGAGAGCCGCCTTGACTTTACCTTGATAGTCTGCAGCATCGATTTCCACTTTTAAAACGCCATTTTGGGCATCGATTTCTTGACGAGTAATTTTCATGAATGAATTATTTGCCTATTATTTAAAAAAAAAAGGCCTCGTTGAGCCAACGAGACCTTAGTGCGGATGGAGGGACTCGAACCCGCACACCTCTCGGCACCAGATCCTAAGTCTGGCGTGTCTACCAATTTCACCACATCCGCAATTTTATGTAATTACTTGAGCCGTTTGCGCAAGTCCCTTTGGGGTTGCAAAGATAAGAAAGAATTAATTATTTGCAACTAAGTGCGAAAAAATTAGCGTCAAAGACTTCTTTTTTGTTGTATTTGACTCCTGATTTCTTTCATGAACGAAGAAGCATAGACAAATGCTTCAACTTCAGGGTTGTTATCGGTAATGATGCTATTTTTATCGCCTTCCCACCATTTCTTGCCTTGATGTATAAATAATACGCTATCGCCTATTTCCATCACAGAATTCATGTCATGGGTGATCACTACAGTGGTCATGTTGTATTCTAAAGTGATGTCTTTGATGAGTTTATCAATGACTATTGATGTTTTGGGATCAAGGCCAGAATTGGGTTCATCACAAAATAAATATTTAGGGTTCATGGCAATTGCCCTTGCGATACCAACTCGTTTTTGCATACCACCGCTACACTCTGAAGGATACAATTTGTTTCGGCCCGCTAAATTGACGCGCTCAAGACAGAAATCGGTGCGTTGCTGTATTTCGGCTTTAGTCAGGTTGGTAAACATTTGCAAAGGGAACATGACATTTTGCTCAACCGTTAAGGAGTCAAACAATGCAGCCCCTTGAAATAGCATGCCGATTTCTTGTCGGATGACGCTGCGTGCTGCCCGATCCATTTGAGAAAAATCTCGATCGTCAAATAAGATTTGACCTGCATCTGCCTCATAAAGACCCACTATACATTTTGCTAACACCGACTTACCTTGTCCAGACTGCCCAATTATGAGGTTCACTTTGCCATTTTCGAAACGGTGATTGATGTCAAACAAAACTTGCTGACCACCAAAGCTTTTTGTCAATCCTTTTACTTCAATCATGACAACAACATCAATTGCGTTAAAATAAAATTGGAGATCAAAATGGCAATGCTGCTGCTCACAACCGCTTGGGTAGATGCGCGCCCAACATCTAGGGAACCACCTTTGACATAATAACCGTAAAAGGAGGAAATACTGACAATTAAGAAGCCAAATACAAGTGTTTTGGTTAAAGCGTAAGTAATATGAAAAGGATTAAAAAAAGCCCTGATACCTAAAATATAAATTTCAGTTGTAGTGAGATCCGAAACGTAAAGCGCTAACCAGCCGCCAATCATGGATAGAGCCATCGAAAAAATAATGAGTACTGGGAAAAACACAACAGCGGCAGTAATTTTTGGCAAGACCAAGAAATTCAAGGAATTGACACCCATAATTTCATATGCGTCGATTTGTTCAGTGACGCGCATGGTGCCTATCTCTGAAGCTACATTCGAACCTACTTTTCCGGCAAGTATTAAAGAAATAATTGTAGGTGAAAATTCTAAGATTGTGCTCGACTGCGTAATAAAGCCTACGGTGTAGTCTGGCAATAAGGGGCTTTCCATGCTAGATGCCGTTTGCAACGCAATAACCGCCCCCATAAAAGTGGACATAAGCGCAACAATTGGCAAAGAATTGATGCCAATTAGCTCAATTTCATTGATGCTTTTTTGAATATAAAAACGCCATTTATCGGGTTTGGAAAAAACCACCGAAAGCATGAGTAGGTAACGACCAAATTCTTGTAAAAATTTCACTACGCTAAGTTAAACATTATTACTTCCACATGGAGCAAAGCCAAATCACTTTTTATCTTTGTACCATGGATGACAAGCGTCAGCATTTTATCGATACGCTCTCGAGGTTTGTACCTGCAAATTTTGCACCCTACCTTGCTGACTGCATATTGAACGCCAATATTCAATTTAAAATTGTGCCGGGCCGAAAAACAAAACTTGGCGATTTCAAAACAAGCCCGCTCCAAAAGAAACCCATCATCACCGTAAATGGAGACCTCAATCCGTATAGTTTTTTAATTACTTCTTTGCACGAACTTGCACATCTAGACACCTTTAGAGAGCACGGTTGGCGAGTTGCAGCTCATGGCCCAGAATGGAAAGCGGCATTCAGAGCGCGTTTATTACCTATTTTGGAAAGCGAAGCCTTACCTGCTGACCTTCAAAAAGTATTATGGAAAAGCTGGACACAATTAAAAGCCTCCTCCGGCACCGACCTGCATTTGAGTCGCGCACTCAAAGTCTATGATCAAAAGGAAATAAATACCTTAGAATCATTACCCTTACATGCAGAATTTTTATTGAATCATAAACGCTTTAAAAAGGGGCAACTGCGCAGAACTCGTTATCTTTGTACTGAAATTGGCAGCAACAAACAGTACCTCGTACACGCGTTAGCAGCCGTTACACCAATCGCACATGACACAAAATAACACATATGGCCTTATCATGGCCGGCGGAGTTGGCAGCCGTTTTTGGCCAATGTCTACACCTGAAAACCCCAAACAATTTTTAGACGTTCTCGGTATCGGGAAGTCATTATTGCGTCTCACTTTCGAAAGGCTCAATCGCTTCATTCCTGCTGAAAATATATATATCCTCACCAATACAGCCTACGAGCAACTTGTACTACAACAACTTCCCGAGCTTCAGGCAAGCCAAGTGCTTTGTGAACCTGAGCGTAAGAATACAGCACCGTGCATTGCCTATGCGGCAGCCAAAATTCATGCTTTGGATCCACAAGCTACCTTACTTATATCGCCCGCAGATCACCTCATTGTCAATGAAAAACGATTTGAAGAAATCATCGATGTTGCCTGGCAAACAGCCCAAGGTGGCCAGCTTGTGACACTCGGGATTGAGCCAAGCCGCCCCGATACAGGATACGGTTACATCGAATTTGCCAACGACAACAACGCCACGAAAGGCAGCGCTTGCCCCGTTTTACAATTCAGAGAAAAACCCGATTTAGCCACAGCCCAGCGATTTTTAGAGGCAGGAACCTTTTATTGGAATGCCGGTATTTTTGTTTGGAAATCTGAAGTAATTCTTACTGCTCTTGCTGCCTATCAACAAGATATCCATCAAATATTCACCCAAGATCTTAGTGCCTATGGCACCCCACAAGAGGCAGCATTTTTGAAAAATGCTTTTGCTGCTTGCCCGGATATCTCTATCGATTTTGCAGTAATGGAAAAGGCAAACAATGTCAGCGTTGTCCTTGCCGACTTCGACTGGAGTGACCTCGGAACTTGGGGCAGTCTTACCACTCATTTACAAAAAGACGAGCAGCAAAATTCATTGATCGGAGGCAAAGTTTTTGCTTTTGATTCGTCCAATTGTTTGGTCAATGTGCCAACAGACAAGACAGTACTTCTAGATGGTTTAAAAGATTACATAGTAGTTGAATCAGCGGACAAACTGATGGTTTTAAGACTGAGCAATGAACAAAAACTCAAAGAATACCTCAAATTGATGGGGCAAGCTTAATTATGGTTAAAATTAGAGATATCGAATTAAGCGATTTTCCATTGCTGTTGGCACCAATGGAAGATGTCAGTGATCCTCCATTTCGAGCATTGTGCAAACAATACGGTGCCGATTTAATGTATACAGAATTCATTTCCTCTGAAGGTCTGATCCGAGATGCTGCTAAAAGCCGTCAAAAACTAGATATTTTTGAATACGAAAGACCGATCGGAATCCAGATTTTTGGCTCAGAGACCGAGAGCATGGTGCAATCTGCCCAAATTATAGAAGCGGTCCAACCCGATTTAATTGACATCAACTACGGCTGTCCCGTTAAAAAAGTAACCTGCAAGGGTGCTGGTGCAGGCTTGTTACAAGATATCCCCAAAATGGTACGCCTCACCTCAGAAATTGTGAAGGCCACTAAACTTCCAGTAACAGTCAAAACACGTCTGGGATGGGACGACGACACCAAAAACGTTGTCGAAGCAGCCGAACGCTTACAAGATATTGGCATTGAGGCAATTTCAATACATGGCCGTACTAGAAAACAAATGTACAAGGGCGATGCCGACTGGACACTCATAGCCGAGGTAAAAAATAACCCTAGAATGCACATACCCGTTTTCGGAAACGGTGACATCGATAGCCCTGAAAAAGCAGTTGAATACAAGAACCGTTATGGTGTTGATGGTGTTATGATCGGACGCGCTTCGATAGGTTATCCTTGGATATTCAGAGAAATCAAGCATTTCATCCAAACTGGTGATAGGCTAGCTGGGCCCACAGTTGCTGAAAGAGTCATTGCGTGTAGAGAACATTTACTCATGAGCATTAAGTGGAAAGGCCCGAAATTAGGAATCACTGAAATGAAGCGTCATTACACCAATTACTTCAAGGGAATAGCTCATTTTAAAGATTACCGCACCAGGCTAGTCACCACCTCTGAACTTGACGAAATTTTAGAAATTCTTGATTACATAGAAGCCAATCAAGAAGAGTTCTTGATGGTCGGTTAATTAGATCAGTTTATTTCTTCTCAATAAACTCCTGACCGGAACCTGTAGCGTTCCGAATATCTCATAGCGTGTCATGCGCTCAATGCGAAAATAATAGTTGGTGCCTTTGTGTTTCCACAAAACCTGATTTTCGTGACCCCGAACAATTCTTGGCGGCATATCACCCGAATAATATTGATAAAACGGCCCCACTTTATTGAAGTGTAGCAATGGTGAAAATAAAAATCTGTAGCCATCTTCATCGGGTCTCAACAAGCCTTTTTGGGCCAATTTTGAAATGAAGAGCGGCCCCATTTGATTGAGCGAAGCAAACAAAGAAAATGCAGGTACCGTATCTAAACGCACGCGCTCAACCTCTGTTTCGTTGAAATCTTCATCTAAAATTGTTTCGATGTAGCGCGTTTGTTGCACCTGAAAACCACCTTGTTGGTATACGAGTTCACCATTCCATGCTTTCAAAAATCGTTCAAAGGGAAAACCTACTTTTTTACTCAGTTTGGCTAATTGAACATAAACTGAATCTTCAGGATGCTGCTTGAATTCGTTGATCTCTAGATGAACATCGATGAGTCGGTCGGTATTTGCCACACTATTGTAGGTGAGGCCTTTTCGTTTCATTGAAAAATAAAGCGGTGTTTTCTTTTTCACATAGCTTTTTAATTTGAAACCCAAAGAATCGCTATCATGGGCAAACATAGCCGTTTGGATATTGTAAAGTTTGAGTTTGGGCCAATTCGCATAAATAACTAAATGCTCGTTCTTGAATTGCTTTTGCTTTAAAAAGACTCTCCAATCTGGATGAAGGTCTCCGAAGTGAGCTGAAACAACCTGATTGAGAAGGCGTTCAAATTGTGTACCTTGGTATATGAAAGCGTAGTCTTTGCCGTAGTGTAAGTATGATTTTTCTTTTTTGATATAATAAAATTTAGTGCTCCCAATAATGGAGTCTTGGAGATCGGCGTATTTTCTGAGCCTTTCTATTCCCACTTGAACTTTAGCCGAATCTGTGAGCTTTATTAAAGCACCCCAATCTCCATTCTCTTGCGCAAATAAGTAGGCATCTTGTTCGAGGTCAAGGCCGTATTGCTTGCCTTGCCCTAGTAAAAATTCATAGGTTGTGAAGTCTCGAATAGACAACTTGTTGTATTGTAACAACGAATTGGTTTCTTTAGCTAGTTCTAAGATATTGGCTTTGGCAAGGAAATCAGCCGTCGGGAGTCGGTCGATTAACCGAGGTGACTTTGGGGCAGAAAATAAGAAGGATTTGACGAAAAGTATCAGTGCCAAAGCACCAGCGATCATGACCAAGGTCAAGAATTTTCGGTACATACCTATGGGTTTAAGGTGTAAACTAAATAAAGAGAGTTGATCAGATCTAGCAGATGCTTGCCGGTTTGTTCCTCACCTTTGAAAGTATAGCTTAAATTAAATGTCGTGTGTTGCGCATTGGTCTCTGAGGAAATGAGTTCTAGCATGCCAGACTTACCTTTGAGCGAAGTGATGATTTCGGCGTTTTTGGGAGTAAGCAATTCTGTCGGAAAGCGATTGAGTGTACTACTGATATCTACTTTTCCATACATAAAACCACCTTTGCGGGCTTTTTTAGCTGCTTGCTTTGAAAGTGCCAGCTTGCCATAACCGTCGGCATATTGCGTTGCAAATGTGGCATCATTGGAAAGAATAAGTAAATCACCCGTGTTGATTATAAATAGTGGTGCCGCATCGAGAATGGCATTTTCAAAACGCCAATAGTTATCATATTTCTGAACGCGAGAAGTGAGCCTTGAGAGGTGCTTCAGAACGAGTTCTGGAATATCTGAACGCTCGGTTGAAAAACCAAGTGTAAATACGGGCATTTCGGTTTCGGCTTCGGTTTCGCGCTCACCATACTCAAAAGTATCTTCGTCGTAATAAAACTCTATTTTTTTGGTTTTAATTTTTTCGACACCGTTGAAGGTACCGAACATACTTCCTTTATAAGTGCTGAATAGAGCATCTTTATTGACAAACTCATTGAGCAACTCTAGCGTCAAAACATTCATGGCTATCTGAGCATTTTTCTCGTCGGATAACAATGGGAGCAACACTTTATAGGCTTGCTCATATGCTTTTTGCATATTGATGTTGTAAGTAAAATAGGCAGAGCTATTTGCTGGAATATATTTCAGTACGTTTTTATCAAACTTGGCATCATTCATTTCGGCATAAATACTACCCAAAGCTTCACCATACTGAGCTTCTACAGCAAATTCAACGGTGTTGTCTTTCAAAAATAAATCGCCCAGGATGACATTTCCTGCGTAAAGATCTTGGATGTCTTTGTAAAGCGTTGGCAAGACGGTCTGAAAATACCAAAGGCCTTGCGATTTGTCGAGGTTTCTGGCGTTATCGAGGTAAAAAGCGCCTTCTGCGTTGTGCCCAAGTTGAGCAACAAAGCGTTGGTCTTGGGAACAAAGATTTTTTCCTTCTAAAAATATTTGAATGATGACGCGCTCTAGCTCGGCTTGTTGTAGCATGACTTGAACGCTATCGCGGAGTTCATAGTAGTTCTTGATCAGGGGGTTTTCAGTAGCTTCAGGAAATAAGCCGCTTTGGTTGTCATATTCTTGTTCGTTGAGTACTTCTTCTTCTTGTTGCACCTCATCGAAAAAATCAAATGGCATTTCGTTACCACGGGCATACCAGATAGAATCAGTGACTTGATCGATGTATTCCATGGTTGGCTCTATGCGCAACAAAAGCGCTGTATTGCCTTGGATCAGTAAGTTATTGAAGAAAGTACCATAAACTTCAAGGCCTTTGATGTCACTTTGTAGTGTTTGAAAGTCATCGAAAACTTCAAAAAGTTGTTGTTTGTTTCCTACGCCAAAAGTAAAGCCTGTGAGCTCCGTTTTGGAAGTTTTGCCGTAAAATAAATTGAGTCTTTGATTGAAATCTAGGCCTGCGTCTTTGAGTGTTTTACCAGAAGTTGAGCCGTCAAAAAGTTCTTGATGTACATCGGACATAAACTCGTATTGAACGAGGTCATCCATGGATATTTTTTGTAGTAAACTGATGTTGTTGATGCTAAAAACGGTTACGGCATCGGTTGGGATAAGATGCTCAGACTGACGCACAGGCGTTTGAGCAAAAAAGCTACTTGAAAATAGGCCTGCAAAGAAAAGCCAAAAATAATTCTTGATTGATGTATCCACGCGTATGAATGTTATAATACGAAGTTACGCATAATCTGCGAGTATCATCTTGGAGTCAAGACAATTATATTATCCAAAAGTGCTTGATTTTCTTTGAGCGAAAAAGTGTTGGTACGAACCATGACGGCTTGTTGATTCTTACTCAAGGTTCCGAGTTTATTTTCAAAGCGGAGGACTGGTCTTTCGAAGCGAGCAATCGATGTGTAAACTCCTGTTTTGAGTAAGGCTTCATCATCGAACTTATAAGATTTGATTTGTGTTGCTACATAGCCCGGTATGCTGCGTTTGAGTGTTGTACCGTCCCAACTGATCCAATTTTCATCTTGTTGTAAATTGACTTTTTCCTTGCTGATTTGCTCAATACTGCGCTTAATGCCATCTTGTAACAGCTTTACACTGGTGAAATCACAACTGAGCTTGAATATATAATCGGTGTAGTTTTCCTCCATTAGGACGTTTGAGATACCGGGTTGCGCATCGAGCAACTTTACAAACTCTTTAATTTTAGCCGAGATTTCTTCTATGGATGGAACCGGCTTTCCCTGTAAACTATCTAAAGCAAGAATAGAATTGACTTTTACTTTACTTTCACTCAGATTGATTTTGTATTTGAGATTGCCTGAGCCATCGTTATTCAAAGTGAGGTCATCCCAGATTTCTATACAAGAACTCAAAATAAAAAACAGACAGAGAGTAAGGAAGATTTTCATAGGGCTTGCGCTGCAATAGTGATGCCAAAATTAATCAAATAAGCCCGTTTGAACACCATTTGTTGAGGTATATGGCTGTTGAACGGCAGCAACATTAGAAGCAGGGCTCAGCAAAATGCGTTTATCCACTTCCCAGGCCTCAAGCAAGATGTCATTTCTATTCATTAAATGCTCCAAACTTAACGCTCCTTGCAGCCAAGCAAGTTCTTCATTTTTCGAAAGAATCGCTGGCATGCGTTTTTTTGTATTGTGAATGTCAGCCATCAATGGATTGGCCTCGGTAGTCAAAATAGTAAACGTCTTTTCCATAGCTCCTGTTGTTGGGTCTAGCCAATGATCAAAAAGACCGGCAATGGTAAAGATGTTTTGCTGAGGGTCTTTGATAAAAAATGGCGTCTTTCGTTTCCCTTCGGTGTGCCATTCAAAAAATCCGTTGGAGGGTACCAAACAACGGTTTTGACTCAAAAGATGCTTGAAGGATGCCTTTTGCGCACAAGTTTCTGCACGGGCATTGAGTGTTTTACTTGCAAAATCCATCCAGTTTGCACCTCTATACCATTGAGGTAACAAACCCCAACGCATTTGCTGTATAGTTTCATCGTTGGTAATGACGTGCCATCGTGGGAAATGAAAACCCGATGCAAAATAATAAGTGAGTTCTGGCGCACCAGTTGGTCTTAGTTTTTGGTAGCGCTCGGCAAGCTGTAAAGTAGTGGAGCTAGATGAATTACTGTAACACATTACTCAAATATAAAAAAAGAAAGCCACCCGAAGGTGGCTCTATATAGACATTTCTCGCTATCCGAATAAATCGGGAAGAAAGAAATGGAAAAGAGCCCGAAGGCTCTTGTGTCCTTACATCATGCCTGGCATTCCACCACCCATTCCTGCCATTGCGGCAGCCGGATTGGCTTCTTCAGGCTCATCTGCGATGACGCATTCTGTTGTGAGCAACATAGCTGCAATAGAAGATGCGTTTTCAACTGCAATGCGCGTCACTTTAGTTGGATCAATGACTCCAGACTTGTAAAGTGGTTCAAAAACATCGGTGCGTGCATTGTATCCGAAATCTGCTTTTCCTTCACGGACACGTTGAACGATGACTGCTCCTTCACCACCCGCATTGGCAATGATCTGACGAAGCGGCTCTTCAGCAGCGCGTTTCACGATCTGGATTCCGGTCATTTCGTCTTCGTTGGCTCCTTTGAGCTTATCGAGTGTTTCGATGGCACGAATGAGTGCTACACCACCACCAGGAACAATCCCTTCTTCAACCGCAGCACGCGTTGCAGCAAGCGCGTCGTCTACGCGGTCTTTTTTCTCTTTCATTTCAACCTCAGTAGGCGCACCTACGTAAAGTACAGCAACGCCACCTGCTAACTTCGCTAAACGCTCTTGTAATTTTTCGCGGTCGTAGTCAGAGGTAGTTTGTTCAATCTGTGCACGGATTTGGCCAACACGTGCTTGGATATCTGCTTTTTTGCCTTTTCCGTTGACGATAGTTGTATTGTCTTTATCGATGTCTATTTTTTGAGCAGAGCCAAGCATGTCAAGTGTAACATTTTCTAGGGTCATGCCGCGTTCTTCTGAAATAACGGTACCACCAGTAAGGATAGCGATATCCTCAAGCATTGCTTTACGGCGATCGCCAAAACCTGGTGCTTTGACAGCCGCAACCTTTAATGAGCCGCGTAAACGGTTCACGACTAGCGTGCCAAGTGCTTCACCATCGACATCTTCTGCGATGATGAGTAGTGACTTGCCAGATTGCACAACTGGTTCGAGAATTGGTAGCAATTCTTTCATGCTCGAAATTTTCTTCTCTGAAATGAGGATCAATGGATTCTCCATTTCGGTGATCATTTTTTCGGCATTGGTAACAAAATATGGAGATAAATATCCGCGGTCAAACTGCATACCTTCTACAGTTTTCACCTCTGTTTCAGTACCTTTCGCTTCTTCAACGGTAATTACTCCATCATTACCTACCACTTTCATAGCTTCAGCGATGAGCTTTCCGATTGTTTCGTCGTTGTTGGCAGAAATTGTGGCGATTTGCTCAATTTTGCTGTTGTCGTTGCCAACTTGTTTGGATAATTTTTTAAGATTTGCAACAACCTCAGTTACAGCTTTGTCAATACCGCGCTTGAGGTCCATTGGATTGGCACCTGCCGCCACATTTTTTAGACCAGCAGTTACAATTGCTTGTGCAAGAACAGTAGCAGTAGTTGTACCATCGCCGGCGATATCGGCAGTCTTGGACGCTACTTCTTTGACCATCTGAGCACCCATGTTTTCAATTGGGTCTTTGAGCTCAATTTCTTTAGCGACACTTACGCCGTCTTTGGTGACGTGTGGCGCACCAAATTTTTTACCAATGACTACATTGCGTCCCTTAGGACCAAGGGTAACTTTTACTGCATTAGCTAATGCATCTACGCCTTTTTTTAATTTCTCACGTGCTTCAACATCGAAATAAATTTCTTTTGCCATTTTTCTTTGCTTTTTAAATTAGAAAATACCGTAAATGTCTGACTCTCTCATAATGAGAAAAGTGCTGCCGTCAATTTTAATTTCGGTGCCTGCATACTGACCATAGAGGATGGAGTCACCGACTTTAACTGACATTGGCTCATCTTTTTTACCGGATCCAGCTGCTATAACAGTACCACGCAATGGTTTTTCTTTTGCAGTATCCGGAATGATGATTCCACTTGCTGTTTTTTGCTCTGCTGGCGCAGGTTCTACCAGAACTCTGTCTGCCAAAGGTTTGAAATTTACTGACATGAAATAATAATTATTTAGTTGTGACAACTGCTTCGAAAAACATGCCAACGCACTTTACTGAGTGAATTCAAGACATTTTTTCACTTGACGGCAAAAAAAATGTCAGTATGAATGACATACTGACATTTTAAAATGTTTGATCTAAACTTATTGTTGGCCCTGACCTTGACCTTGCATAGGTGCCTGCTGTTGTTGTTGCGGCACAACTTGCTTTGGTGGTTTTGGTTGGCTGATGCTAATTCCGAGGCTAAACACAAGGATAGCTGCTGCAAGACCCCAAGTTAATTTATCGATGAGTTCGTTGGTGCGCTGTACACCTCCAAGTTGGCTTGCGCCACCGAAGTCAGAGCTCAAGCCCCCACCTTTTGGATTTTGAACATAAACTACTAAGATGAGTAGCGCACTGGCTACTATAACTAGAAACGAAAGGATTCCTGTCATGACGTTGAATTCAGGTTTTTCTTTAAAATTTTAATTTGATTTGCAAAGAAACTCTTTTTTTCTGGATTAAGCAAAATTAATTGTTCATAAACGGCAATCGCTTTTGCGAGCGCTCCTTGCATGGCATAGATTTTTGCTAAAGTCTCTGATACTGGGATATGATGAGAATTTAAGCTTTCCTTGGCTTTTTTAGCCGGAGAATAAAAGTCTTTTTTAGGTTTCTCTATTGCGATATACGTCGGATTCTCAGCCTCACTTTGAGGAGCATTTTCTCCAAAATGCAACCAATTACTAAACGACTTTTTTTCAATTGCAATTGTTTCGGTTTGAACGGAAAGATCGATTGTATCTTGTCCAGCCAAGAAATCTTGTTCAACTTCTTCTGGATGAACGTCTAAATTTTCTGCAATCGGCGACTCCTCTAATTCTTCTAATTCTGCTTTGTAGGTAAGATCAACATAGGCGGCACTGATCATGTTGGCCCTTAATAATTGATCTAGTTCATCGGGCGCTGTTTCGTTTTTTTCCGGAGAATTGGTTTCTTGAGGAATATCTGGAGAAGAAGTAGAATGATCGAGTTCTTCAAAAGAATCTGATTCTTCATCTTCGCTTGATGTTTTTGTACTAACTACTTTCTCAATAAATTCTACTTCAACCTTACGTACTGTAGATTCAACTATGGAAACTTGCTGTAATAAATGAAAGAGGATCTCTCGATTTGGAATGGCAAATGCTTTTTGATCAAGGGCAGTTGCGAGGCGAACGTCTTGGCTATTCGCCAACGATTTGAGGTGTAAAATGGAAAAACTCGTGGCATAAGGATATGCGGCTTCGAGGTGTTCGAGGTCGGGCAAAAACATCGCTGCACATTGAAGCGGGTCTTGAATTTGGATATGTAATTGCTCTTTGCTTAACACCTGACTAAATTACCAATTACTGTATAATTTATTGATTAAATCTTGGACCATTTGCGCCGCAATTTCGTCAAATAGTTTTTTCTCGACATCAGCCAAGTTGGTCGAAGCAGCGTAATCAGCGAAGCGCGTAGTGCTAAATTGCCAAGTTTCTTCTTTTGGGACTTTGATATTGATTTTCATCTGAAGGGTCATGGTGAGTCGGTTGCTGGAGGCAACATCTGATCCTTGAATGGCCAATGGTTGTACTTGATAGGCGGTAATTGCGCCTTCCATGTTGAGTTCGCCTTTACCAAAACCTGTATTGAGCAAAAGTCTGGTATTATTTTGTATGCCGTCTTTGAGTTGCTCGGTAAGTAATGGCCCGAAAGATAGCGGGCAGTTTGGAGCGGTATTTTCTAGATTTTGAATGCTAAATGTTTGCCATTCTTGTGGCATTCCTCCTTTATCAATGAAAGAAAAGCTTTCTGGCCAACAAGCACTTAAAGAACACCAAAGAATTGTTATGTAGATCAAATATTTCATTCCCCTAATTGAAATTCTTTGATTTTGCGGTATAGCGTACGCTCAGAAATACCCAATTCTAGGGCGGCGTATTTACGTTTTCCACGGTGTTTTTCTAGCGCCTTTACAATGAGTTCTTTTTCTCTGTCCTCAAGGCTCAATGACTCTTCTAGTTCAATATGGGTTGCAAATTCTTCGTGGTGGCTATTGTCATTGCTCGGTAAATCGACTTGTACAGGTGCAGCCGGCAAAATGCGTGTTGGCAGGCTCGGGCTTTGCTCGTAAACTTCCTGATAAATGCGGTTTACAACTGCCGATTGATCTGCATTGAGCGCGATTTCATGATTTGATCCAGCGAGGTCTAATACCAGCTTTTTCAACTCTGTTAAATCTTTTTTCATGTCAAACAAGAATTTGTACATGAGTTCTCGTTCAGAAATAGACTCTTTGCTGTGGTCGTTGATACTGAGCCCTTGGATTTTTTCACCAACAGGAGTCAGGTAATTTTGCAAGGTGAATTCGTCAATTTCTCTGGCGGTTTCAATGACTGATAGCTGTTCAACTAAATTTTTGAGCTGCCTGATGTTTCCGGGCCATGGATATTGCTGCAATAACACAACTGCTTCATCGGTGAGTTTAATGGCAGGCATGCGGTATTTTTCAGCAAAATCATTGGCGAATTTTCTGAACAATAAATGAATGTCCTCGGAGCGTTGTCTCAAAGCAGGCAAACTGATTGGCACTGTACTGAGTCGGTAATAGAGGTCTTCTCTGAACTTACCCGACTGAATTGCGGCCTGCATATTTTCATTGGTTGCCGCCACTACCCTAACGTTTGTCTTGAGCGGTTTAGATGAACCTACACGGATGTATTCGCCTGTTTCGAGCACACGCAACAAACGCACTTGCGTTTGCATCGGGAGTTCAGCAACCTCATCAAGAAAGATAGTGCCGCCATTGGCAACCTCAAAATAACCTTGACGGCTTCCTTGAGCACCCGTAAAAGATCCTTTTTCGTGACCAAATAATTCGGAATCGATCGTCCCTTCCGGGATTGCGCCGCAGTTTACGGCAATATACTCTCCGTGTTTTCGAGCACTCAATTGATGGATGACTTGTGGAATGATTTCTTTCCCAGTACCACTTTCACCCGTAACGAGCACAGAAATGTCAGTGGGTGCCACCTGCATGGCAATTTCCAATGCCCGATTGAGCAAAGGGGCCGAACCAATGATGCCGAAGCGCTGCTTAACTTGTAAAAGATTCATTTTTAGTCCTTAACTTATTGCTTCACCAATTAAGGTAGCTGAGGTACAATCTGTAATTTGAACCTCTAGGTAATCTCCTTTTTTAAAATTGCCTTTCGGGAAAACAACCATGACATTGGTTCCTGTTCTACCACACAAATGTTCCTCTGATCGTTTAGACAAGCCTTCGATCAATACTTTTTGAACCGTACCAATCATGCGTTGGTTTGAAGCCAAGGAGTGTTTCAATTGTTTATCAATGATCTCGTTCAAACGACGACCTTTGACTTCTTCGGGCACATCGTCATCAAAACGTCTTTCTGCTAATGTTTTAGGACGTTCTGAATATTTGAACATGTAAGCAAAGTCATATTGCACGATATCCATGAGGCTCAGGGTTTCTTGATGCTCTTCTTCTGTTTCACCACAAAAACCTGTGATGATATCAGTAGAAATTGCACAACCCGGAACAATTTTTCGGATACTTTCAATTCTTTCGAGATACCACTCGCGTGAATAGCCTCTATTCATTCTGTACAATACATCTGTATTACCCGACTGAACCGGCAAATGGATGTACGGGCATATATTTTCGTATTTAGCCATGATTTCCAACACATCGTTGGTCATGTCTTTAGGGTGTGAGGTACTGAAACGAACGCGTAAGAGGGGCGACACTAATGCGACCATCTCCATCAATTGAGCGAAATTCGTAGTAGGCTCTGCTTCATTTTTTACTTCTCCTTTTGCACTGAGATTCCAGCGATAAGAGTCAACATTTTGACCAAGCAAAGTGACTTCTCGGTATCCCTTATCAAATAAATCTTGGCATTCAGCCACAATTGTTTTTGGATCTCGTGAACGCTCTCGGCCTCGGGTGAATGGCACTACGCAAAACGAACACATGTTGTCACAGCCACGCATGATGGTTACGAAAGCCGAAATTCCTCCTTGATCGAGTCGAACAGGCGCAATATCTGCATAGGTTTCATCTCGAGAAAGCAAAACATTAACCGCCTTTTGGCCAGTCCCAACTTCATCGATGAGATTAGGCAGATCGCGGTAGGCATCAGGTCCGGCAACTAGGTCAACCAATTTTTCTTCGTCGAGCAAATTCTTTTTAAGGCGCTCAGCCATGCAGCCTAAAATTCCAACCACTAATTCTGGATTGCGGTCTTTTTTGATTTTAAATTCAGTAAGGCGATTGCGCACGCGCTGCTCTGCGTTGTCACGGATGGAACATGTATTGAGTAGAATGACATCGGCCTCTTCAATGTTTCGAGTAGTTTGATAGCCATCTTGTGCAAGAATGGATGCAACTACCTCGCTGTCCGAGAAATTCATTTGACAGCCATAACTTTCTAAGTATAATTTTTTAGAGGCTTGTTGCCCCTCTTGCTCTATTACCAAGGCTGTACCTTGTAATGCTTCATCGATAACTTTATTTCCTGACTCCATGTTGTAAACTGAACTGCAAAAATAGGACAAATTCAAGATGCTGACAAATTGTCATGAATGAACTCAATTTTGTTTCTAAAATATTTAACCATAGGTTAAGTAAAATATTCAGACAATTTTACAACAAACAACTTGCTGAATGCTGTGTTTTACTTTTACATTTGTCCCCTAAAATATCCTTATGGCTAAGAATCTTGTTATCGTTGAGTCACCTGCAAAAGCTAAAACCATAGAAGGTTACTTGGGCAAAGACTTCATTGTAAAGTCTAGCTTTGGTCACGTTCGAGACCTTGCTAAAAAAGGTTTGGCAATAGATATTGATGCCAAGTTTACACCCAATTACGAAGTCAGCGCCGACAAAAAACAAGTGGTGTCCGAACTTAAAAAATTGGCCAAAGATGCAGATACCGTTTGGCTCGCTACCGATGAAGACCGCGAAGGAGAAGCTATTTCTTGGCATTTGTACGAGACCCTAGAACTTCAAAAAAAAGATACCAAAAGGATTACATTCAATGAAATCACAAAGGTAGCCGTTACCAGAGCAATCGAGAGACCACGATCTATCAACCAAGAGTTAGTGGATGCACAGCAAGCACGTCGTGTACTTGATCGCATCGTAGGTTTTGAACTCTCACCAGTACTTTGGAAAAAAGTAAGACCAAGTTTATCTGCGGGTCGCGTACAATCAGTTGCTGTTCGGTTGATTGTGGAAAGAGAACGCGAGATTGAAAAATTCAATTCAGAAAGTTTTTATAAAGTCCAAGCAGATTTTCAAACAAAAGATGGTTTACTCAAGGCAGAATTAAACCAACAACTCCAAGAAAAATCTGCTGCCCAAGTAATCTTAGAGCAAGCCAAAACCGCTGCATTCTTTGTTGAAGACGTACAACAAAAACCAGCTAGCAAAAGCCCTGCCGCACCTTTTACTACCTCTACCCTACAACAAGAAGCGAGCATGAAACTTGGCTTTTCTGTTACTAAAACAATGAGTGTTGCACAGCGTTTGTACGAATCTGGTCATATCACTTACATGAGAACCGACTCAGTTAATCTTTCTGAGACCGCCATTACTGCCGCAAAAGAAGCGATCACCTCTCAATTTGGTGAGCAATACTCCAAACCAACCAAATACAGCACTAAAACATCAGGTGCACAAGAAGCGCACGAAGCCATCAGACCCACCGATTTTACGAAGCCAACTATCCAGGCAGAACGCGACGAAACCAGGTTGTATGAATTGATTTGGAAAAGAGCAATTGCCAGTCAAATGGCATTGGCACAACTTGAAAGAACGACTATTAAAATTGGAGGGCTCAAAGGCTCTCACTACTTTCAAGCAAAAGGTGAAGTCATCGTATTCGATGGCTTTCTCAAAGTTTACTTAGCGACTAACCTCGACGACGACGCCGAGGAAAATACTGAAACTGAAGGTCTTTTACCCAAAGTAACTGTCAACGAAGCCCTTGCGCTCAAAGCAGCATTGGCTACAGAAAGATTTAGCCGTCCGCCATCTAGGTATGTCGAAGCTACATTGGTTAAGAAATTAGAAGAACTCGGAATTGGTCGTCCGTCGACCTACGCACCAACTATATCTACCATCCAAAAGAGAAATTACGTAGAGAAAAAGGAGCGCGAAGGAGCCATCCGAAATTATGCCCAACTCGAATTAAAAGGTGGTCAAATTACAGAACTAACTAAATCTGAAACAACTGGAAAAGAGCGCAATAAGCTCTCTCCTACAGACATAGGTATTGTAGTCACTGACTTCTTAGTTGCTCATTTTGAGCAAATACTAGACTATCAATTCACAGCAAAAGTAGAGGCCGAATTTGATGAAATTGCACAAGGAAACCTGAACTGGACCGATATGCTGCAATCGTTCTACGGGCCTTTTCATCATCATGTAGAAGAAACACTTGAGCACTCTGAACGTGCCACCGGTGAGCGCGAACTCGGAATTGACCCAAAAACACAAAGAAAAGTCATTGCACGGATAGGCCGATTTGGCCCAATGATACAAATTGGAGACGAAAAAGCAGACGGTCTGAAGCCTCAATTTGCTTCATTGCAAGGTAATCAGTCTATCAACAACATCACCCTAGATGAAGCACTGAAGCTTTTCGATTTACCAAGAATTCTTGGAGAGCATAACGGAGAAGCTGTCAAAGTAAATATTGGTCGTTTCGGGCCATATGTGCAAGTGGGTAAACGATTTACTTCTATCCCGAAAGAAGAAGACCCACTGTCCATGGATCTTGCAAGAGCCATAGAATTGGATACCTTGAAACAAGAAGAAGCGGCAAAAGCATTGATCAAAACCTTTGAAGAAAACCCTGATGTTCAATTACTTAATGGCCGCTACGGTGCCTATTTAAAAATTGGAAAAAACAATTACAAGCTGCCCAAAGATTCTGATCCATCGCTTTTATCTTTAGAGGAATGTTTAGAAATTGCCGCAAATCAAGGTACAAAAACCACAAAAAAACGTCCAGTTCGAAAAAAATAACTATTATTGATTGAAAAATCATATGAACGGAAGCGTTAACAAAGTAATTCTGATCGGTAATTTGGGCAAAGACCCAGACGTTCGCCGCCTTGATAACGGTGCTGTGGTTGCATCCTTTCCGCTTGCCACATCTGAAATTTACACCGACAAGCAAACTGGTGAAAAGAAAGAAAACACCGATTGGCACGACATCGTTTTGTGGCGTGGCTTGGCTGAAGTTGCAGAAAAATACCTTCGTAAAGGCACCAAAATTTATGTCGAAGGTAAACTCAAAAAAAGATCTTGGACAGACAAAGAAGGCCACCAGCGTTATGCCACTGAAGTTGTGGGTGACGATCTCACCATTTTAACCCGTCCAGACAATCAAGAAAGACCTCATTCCTACGGAAACGAAGGCAAGCCAAATCCTCCTGCCCCAATGAGTGGCTTAGCCAGCGAGCCCGGAGATGATTTACCATTTTAAGTCATGACAAACACTGTAGAACCTCCCAGTCTTACCGCATCGTTGCAAACCACACAAGCTGGTTTTAGCGATGCAACCCTAGTTTACCTCCTCATTATCCTCGTGCTCATTGCACTTTCAGCCTTGACATCGAGTTCGGAAAGCGCTTTTTTTTCTTTGAAGCCCAGCGATAACGCTGCCATCAAAAACTCGAATAGCGCTCGCTCAAAAATGATACTTAAATTATTGGCCAAACCCCAAGAACTACTTGCAACGCTACTGATATTCAACAACTTTGTCAATGTAGGCATTGTTATTTTATCATCGTTTGTGCTCAATGATGTTTACCCAGTTCAAAAGGGTCAAGAACTCATTAGATTGCTCATAGAAGTTGTCGGAATCACGCTAGTATTACTCCTTTTTGGCGAGGTCATTCCGAAAATTTTTGCCAATCGAAATGCTTTGGCTGTAAGTACCTGGATGTCTTATCCAATGCATTACCTCAATAGGCTTCCTCCTTTATCTTGGCTCAAAAAAGCATTGGTCTGGGGAACCAATTTCATTCAAAAACTTGGTCAGAAAAACGTTACCCTAGATCAAAACGAACTTGAGCAAGCGCTGGCCCTGACTAAACAAGAAAATGGTTCTGAAGAAGAACACAAAATCCTAGAGGGCATCGTGAAATTTGGCAAAACAGAAGCTTGTGAAATCATGACACCTCGAGTTGAGGTGGAGGATATCGATGCACAAAGTGATTTTCACGAAGTACTGCAAAAAATCATCGAGGTTGGTTTTTCTAGAATGCCTATTTTTTCGGGAAGCCCAGACAATATCATCGGAATTCTTTACATCAAAGACCTCTTGAATCACCTCGAAAAAGACAACGATTTTGATTGGAAATCGGTTTTAAGAAAGCCTTATTTCGTTCCTGAAAATAAAAAAATCAATGACCTGTTGCAAGAATTCCGCAATATGAAAATGCATATGGCTGTTGTTGTTGATGAATATGGTGGAGCAAGCGGTATCGTTACACTAGAAGACATTCTTGAAGAAATTGTCGGCGATATCACCGATGAGTTTGATGATGCTCAGATCAACTACACCAAACAAACAGACAACACCTTCGTTTTTGAAGGAAGAACCTCGCTGAATGATTTACTCAAAATCATTGGTGAAGAACACGAACAGACCATCGAAACACACCGTGGAGAGGCTGAAACACTTGGAGGACTCATTATCGAGGTTGGTGGCCGTATTCTAAAAAACAATGAATATGTGGTAGTTGGTCCGCTCAAATTAATTGTAGAATCATCCGATAAAAAAAGAGTGAAATCGGTTAAAGTCGTGATCCATGAAGTCAAGTAACTTATTCTTCCTCTTTGGTGTCATCTTGTTGCTTTTTGCTTGTTCGGAAACACCGCCTGTCCCTAAACCAAGCACCTACCTCAAGACAGAATTTCCAGATCACAGTTATCATGCTTACATCAGCCCTGGAGCCTATCAATTTGACCTTGCAGATCTTTACCAACCAAAATCGTTTGAATTGGCCAAACAGAACTATTCGGTCCAAGAAATTGACCTCGGGCCACTCAACGGCACACTCTTCATTTACTACCTAAAAATACCGTCTAAAGATTCTTTGCCAGAGATCATCAATTTTGCCAATGACAAAGTCGATGAGCACAAAATCATGGCAGAGAAAATTGACTTTGAACAAATAATTTCACCTAAGAAAAAGGTGTACGGCACCTTCTTTGAATTGAAAGGAAACGTTGCCACCAACTTTCAATTTTACCTTACCGATTCATTACAACATTTTGTCAGAGGTGAAGTATTGCTAAACTGTCGCCCCAACTACGACAGCCTAAGACCAACATTGCAATATCTCAAAACCGACCTCCAACAACTCATCAAGAATTTCAAATGGCGCCAATAGGTCCTAACAGAGTTGTTCTTGCTTTTGGTTCAAACATCGGTGACCGACATGCCCAAATTCAAGAGGCACTCGATCTTTTAAACCAACGTTGTGGGCAAATTTTACAAGTGTCCTCTTTTCATGAAACAAACCCTGAAGGTTTCGAATCTGATCATTTATTCATCAATGGTTGCCTTTTATTGAAAACGAGCCTTGATCCATTTGAATTACTTGAGAACCTGAAGCAAATTGAAAAAGAACTGGGGCGAAAGAAAACAAAAGAAGGCTACGAGGACCGCTGTATCGATCTTGACATCATATTTTACGAAAGTTTGGTGTTGAATGACGAACGCCTACAAATTCCGCATCCAAAGTATCAACAACGCGAGTTTGTACTCAAACCATTGTTGGAACTTGATTTGAGTTTTACAGATTGATGCTAAGCTTTTTTCGCTTCGTTAATTTTTCTTCCTATTTTTGTTGAATCAAAACTGATATCATGACTTTAAAGTATTTCAAGCCAGCCCTTTTATTAGGAACAAGTGTGTTCGTAATGAGTTCATGTGACCTCGTCAAAGACATCACATACACGGTCAATCCGAACCCTCTAGAAATGCATGGTGACTCCGTAAAAGTTTCCATCACTGTAAACGTACCTGAAAAAGGTATCCAAAAGAAAGCTAAAGCTGAAATTACTCCAAAACTTGGCAACACAGCAATTGGCACATGGTATGTCAATGGTTCAAAAGTAACTGGAAACGGCACCTCCATTGATTTCAAAACTGGTGGTACCGCAACCTTCGAAGAAACAATTGCTTACACCCCAGAAATGGAAGCTGCCGATTTGATCATCACAGGCAAGCTTTACAAACAAACCAAAGAAAAAGGTGCTTTACCTGAAACCAAAATTGCTGATGCAACGATCATCACACCTTATCTCGTTGACAAAACTTTCAAGGTCCTTACGGAAGAAGATGCTTTGGTTCGTCAGTTTGACAAAACTACTACCGCAACCATCAACTTTGAAAGAGGTAAATCTGAGGTGCGTCCAAATGAAATCAAAGACCAAGACATGACAGCCTTGGTTGCTTGGATTCAAGCTGCTCAAACCAATCCAAAAATTAAAATTACTGGTATTGAAATCAACGGCTATGCATCTCCAGACGGAGAGGTTTCCAAAAACGACAACCTTTCTTCAGACAGAACAGTTGCGGCTCGCAAGGCACTTACTGACCTCATGAAAAAAGCCAAATTGACTGCTTACACAGATACTTCCGCTTATCAACTTGCCAAATACGGTGAAGATTTCGAAGGTTTTAAAAGTCAATTAGCCGTTACTGCCTCAATTCCTGAGGCCGACAAAAATTTGTTCATCCGTATTTTGGAAATGACCAAAGATCCTGAACAACGCGAAAAAGACATGATCAACCTTGGTAAAGCATACACTGAACTTGAGCGCGATGTTTTCCCAATGATCCGTCGTGCCGTTGTGGTTGTTAAATATACCGAATATGGCCTAACAGACGAAGAATTGAAAAGTGCCGTAGTGAATAACCCAAATTCACTATCCGTTGAAGAATTATTGTTCACAGCAGGTAAACTAAGCACTGACCTCAACGAAAAAGCAAGAATTTACGGAATTGCAGCTGCAAACTATGCGCAAGACCACCGCACCCACACCAACCTTGGTGCAACCTTATTTACACTCAATCAAAGTAAAGAAGCGGGTGCTGCTTTCAAAAGAGCAAACGACCTCAAGTCTAATCCAATTACAGAAAACAACTTAGCAGCTACCCTTATTCTAGAAGGCAACAAAGCAGCAGCCAAGAAGTTAATCAGCAAGTCAAAAACAAGCGTTACTGGCTACAACCAAGGTATCATTGATATCATGGAAGGTAATTACAGCGCCGCTGAGAAGAACATTTCACAAGATAGCTACAACAAAGTGTTGGCCTTAATTTTACTAGACAAAACTGACCTTGCTAGAAAAGCAGCGGCAAACGTAAAAGAAACTGCTGAACTTGCTTATTTAAAAGCCATCATTGAAGCCAAAAGCGGTGCCAATGTAGATGCAGTTGTAGCGCCATTAAAAGTGGCCATTTCCAAAAATTCAGCTTTGAAAGCAAAAGCAGCGAAAGACCGCGAATTTTTGAAATACATGAATGAAGCTACTTTCATCGATCTTGTGAAGTAACAATCGTTGAAATCCTCCTTCCAAAAATCCTGAATTCGTTCAGGATTTTTTTTTGTGATTAAATATCCTACAAAGCCAACCTTTATCATTAATTTTGAGACCTTAAAGTATCTTATTATGGACAGCAACGAATTTCGCAAATACGCAACAAAGCACTTAGGCATCAGCAGCATGAATGTTGATCACTATATTGAATCTTCAATGACACCTTACATCATCGAAGAAAGACCCTTAAACATGACCCAAATGGATGTCTTTTCAAGACTCATGATGGATCGCATCATTTTCTTGGGCACAGGTATCAACGACCAAGTTGCCAATATCATCAATGCTCAATTACTTTTTTTAGAATCAGTTGATGCAAAAAAAGATATCCAAATTTATTTAAATTCACCAGGAGGCTCTGTTTATGCTGGTTTAGGAATCTACGACACCATGCAATACATCAGACCAGACGTTGCAACAATTTGTACTGGAATGGCGGCTTCGATGGGTGCGGTTTTATTATGTGCCGGAGCCGAAGGCAAACGCAGTGCGCTGAAGCACTCTAGAGTCATGATTCATCAACCATTAGGTGGCGCACAAGGACAAGCTTCTGATATCGAAATTACAGCTCGTGAAATTCAAAAATTGAAAAAAGAACTTTACGATATCATAGCTACACACACGAAGCAAGATTACGATAAAGTCTGGGCAGACTCCGATCGCGATTACTGGATGACTTCCGAAGAAGCGAAAGCATACGGTATGGTTGATGAAGTTTTACTCCGCAACCCAAAATAAAAAATGGCAAAAAAAGAAACCAACTGTTCATTTTGTGGTTCTCCACGCTCTAGCGTCAACATGCTTATTGCTGGCGTCAATGGGCACATCTGTGATTCCTGCGCGAGTCAAGCCAGTAAAATTGTTCAAGAAGAACTGGCCAGTACTGCAATTACCAAACAAGCAAGCACAAACGGTTTAAATCTACTAAAACCCCAAGAAATCAAGGCTCATCTTGATCAATACGTTATTGGTCAACAAGATGCCAAGAAAGTGCTTTCGGTTGCTGTCTACAATCATTTCAAACGACTCGAACAAAAAACTTCTGAAAACGAAGTTGAAATAGAGAAGTCCAATGTTATTCTGGTCGGAAGGACTGGAACTGGTAAAACACTTTTAGCAAAATCTATTGCTAAATTGCTCAATGTTCCTTTTTGCATTGCAGATGCTACGGTGCTTACCGAAGCTGGCTATGTTGGTGAAGACGTCGAGAGTATTTTATCTAGACTTTTGCAAGCCGCTGACTACAACGTCGAAAGCGCCCAAATGGGTATTGTTTTCATTGACGAAGTCGATAAAATTGCACGTAAAAACGACAACCCTAGCATTACACGTGATGTATCCGGAGAAGGCGTTCAGCAAGCATTACTCAAATTACTTGAGGGCGCAACGGTAAATGTTCCGCCGCAAGGAGGACGCAAGCACCCAGAGCAGAAAATGATTTCAATTGACACCAAAAACATCCTTTTCATTTGCGGAGGAGCGTTCGATGGCATTGAAAAATTAATCGCCAATCGCGTCAACAGACAAACAATTGGTTTCTCTTCAGAACACGACGAAAGTATCGAACAAGATTCCTTACTCAAGTATATTGCACCCACAGACATCCGTTCTTTTGGCCTCATTCCAGAATTGATTGGGCGTTTTCCGGTATTGACTTACCTAGAACCGCTAAAAGCTTCAGACCTAAAAAGAATATTAACTGAACCAAAAAACGCTTTGGTCAAACAATACACGAAGCTTTTTGAAATGGATCAGGTCAAACTAGAACTCGATCAAGACGTCCTAGATTTTATTGTGGAAAAAGCCATGGAGTTTGGTTTAGGCGCCCGAGGTTTGCGCTCTATCTGTGAAGCAATCTTGACAGATGCTATGTTCGAACTACCCGGGACGTCCAAAAAATCACTGCACGTTAACCTTGATTACGCTACCAAACAATTCAGCAAATCAAAAATAGCAACACTTAAAGTCGCATAAACATTTGTAGTTTCTGACTTATTTGTAATTTTGCTAATTGTAAAAATGACACTATGAAAACCCTACAGTTTAGAGAAGCCCTAAGAGAAGCTATGTCCGAAGAAATGCGTCGCGATGAAAACGTATTTTTACTCGGAGAAGAAGTTGCAGAATACAACGGTGCCTATAAGGTATCACAAGGTATGCTCGACGAATTCGGCCCTAAACGCGTGATTGACACACCTATTGCAGAGCTTGGTTTTTCAGGAATCGCCGTAGGAGCAGCTATGAATGGCCTCAAACCTATTGTAGAGTTCATGACTTGGAACTTTGCCATTTTAGCAGCCGATCAAATCATCAACTCTGCGGCAAAAATGCTTCAGATGTCAGGTGGCCAATATGGTTGTCCTATTGTTTTTCGAGGTGGAAACGGAACTGCAGGCCAGCTAGCCGCAACGCACTCTCAAAGTTTTGAAGCTTTTTACGCACACGTACCAGGTTTGAAAGTCATTACTCCGTCAAATCCTGCAGATGCCAAAGGGCTACTCAAAGCGGCAATCCGTGACAACGACCCTGTAGTTTTCTTAGAGTCTGAAAAAATGTACGGTGACAAAGGAGAAGTTCCTGAAGGCGAATACATCATCCCAATCGGTGTCGCTGACGTCAAAAGAAAAGGAACAGATATTACACTTGTATCCTTCGGAAAAATCATTAAAATTGCCCATGAAGCCGCCGAAGTTTTGGCCAAAGAAAACATCAGTGTAGAAATCATCGATTTGCGCACGATTCGTCCTATCGACTACGGAACCGTCGTAGAATCTATCAAGAAAACAAATCGTTGTGTAGTTGTAGAAGAATCTTGGCCACTCGCGAGTATTTCGTCAGAAATTGCTTACCACTTACAGCGCTATGCTTTCGATTACTTAGATGCACCTGTGCAACGCGTAACCCAAACCGATACGCCGTTTGCATTTTCACCAACGCTTATCGACGAAGCTTTGCCTAATGTAGAGCGTATCGTTAAAGCTGTTAAAGCAACCCTTTACAGATAAATTCAACTTTCGTTAAGCATCCAAAAGAGCAATCAATTCTTAACAAGCTCATCATTGTAAATAGTTGAAAGGAATCCAAAATTGGGTTCCTTTTTTTTTGCTCGACTTATTATCCTAACTTTATTTCATGAAACAATTCCTTCTCCTATCCTTTTTTGTGGCTACTCTTCCACTTTTTAGCCAAGCGCCGATTCACTTTCTCATCACAAGCGATCAACAACTAAATATTTCTGAGCCCTTGTGTGAGGAGATGATTAAGGAAACTACTCAGCTTTTTAAACTGTCAGTGAAACGTACTAAAAAAGGATTAAAAAAAGGACTTGACATTAATTTATCACAAGAAGCACAATTAGAAGCCTTCAAGAATACGGCCAAAAACCCTCGTTACGATATGCCATTATATAATCTTGGTAGTAATCTGGTTCGAGTATTTGGCATTTATTCTACATCCCAAATATATTTAAGCACCAATAAAGTTTCTCTTGCCGCACTTGGCCCAGCATCGGTTGAGATTTCATTGTCAAATATTACCGTAAGTCCGAGTGAAACATCAATGGATGTACTTGTTAAAAATCCAGCTTCAAATACAGCGCCTGTTCGCACACATCTCAGCTTAGCAACAGGTATTCTGTTGCAAGAATTAGAAGGCCAACTAGAAGCGCAATGGTATTTTTTCTGGAATGCATTTTTCGAGCATACGCAAATCAATAATTGGTTAAAAACAAATATCACCAACGTGAATCCGGCGGTAATTAGTCCTGAGAAAAGTTTAGAACTACTCCAGGCACCGATTAAAAATTCCAACTTCCTCAGTAACGCTTACCTCAAGCAGGCAAGAATAGATGCTCAAAGAATTTTAAACAAAGTATCATACCCCATTCCATTTGATCAGATTCAATGTATTTTAATTAGTCAAGATGAGTCAAAGATTTGGTTCAAGACTATCGAGATAGAAACTTCAATTTGGAATCAAGAAGATTATACCACCGAAAAAGAATGGCTTTTCTCGAAAAACGACAATAATTGGCTTTTTATTAAAGGAGAAGCATTGATGAATTACTTTGAAAACGAAGAAGACAGCATTGAATGGAAAATAAGCTTTTACCGAAATGCCTTTGACCTAAATCAAACCCTTTGGTCATACAATGAAGCGGAATGGACTCAAATCGTCGTTGAAACAATAGACCATTACGGTTCCATTCAGTTCAAGCATATTATTTCATCGGAAGCTGACCATCAACTTATTGAGCAATACATAAAACCCCAACTATACAAACATACACAACAAGATACTTACACTTATAGTCAATTTTATCAAAGGCAAAGTCCTGAATATGGTGAATTCTCAGAAGATGATGATAGATTTTATACCACAACAGATTTCTTAATCTCAAACCCAGAAAAAACAGCGTTTATCTATCCTGTGCTGCTTCATCACAAAGAAGAGCAAGATCGAGACGACAACTACACCAACGAAGATTTCAAGTTTTATGTTTTACTTAAAAACAGCGATGGATCATTTACTTTGAATGATTGGCTCTATTTCAAAAACCTTCCTTATAAAAACTATTACTCCCTTACCAATTGCGTTGAAAGCCACTTGAAAAATATTACTGACTATAACGCAGGGCAAGAAATCATTTCAGATACAAACTTTTGGAATGCCTTTGTTTTTAAGAAATCTGATCGCGGTTTTAATTATTTGATACCTGTTGTTTCTCAAAACGAAACTGTCAGCATCAGCAAAGCTGAGTTTGAAGCGCAGGTTGCAGATTGCATTCATTTACTTACAGAGTTTGATGTAGTTGATCTCTACCCACACCAACTGCTACAAATCATCCGTTGCTACAACACTATTCAAATGAATGCTAATAGCTCGGCCAATTGCTCTAAACTAATTTCTATTTGTAATGACTTCAATTTTCAAGGACGCCTCAATAGAATTCAAAAACACAATGAGAATTACTATCCTAATTTAGGCGTTAGCTGGAAGACAAATTTAAGCCCAAACTGCTATTATTTGATCAAATAAAAGTTGAGCAAGTAAGCGAAAGGAATCCATTCAGGGTTCCTTTTTTTTTGATAATCAAGCAATAAAAAGCTGATTATTTTTCAAACGGTCTTGGTTTATAAAAATATATACTTATCTTTGCACCCCTCAAAGTGCGTTTGGGGGTTATTATTTATTATAAAAAAACAAGAGTATTTTATGCCAACTATTCAACAATTAGTTCGCAAAGGAAGAACTGCGGTAGTGAAGAAAAGTAAGTCTGCTGCGCTTGATTCATGTCCACAACGCAAAGGTGTTTGCGTTCGTGTGTACACGACAACT
>JBJTNI010000006.1:0-47184 GCA_046073985.1 Flavobacteriales bacterium
GCAGCACGGTCCACCTCTTCCCATTTCGAACAGAGAAGTTAAGCCTGCTTGCGCTGATGGTACTGCGGTTTTGATCGTGGGAGAGTAAGTCGATGCCGATTTTTAAAAGCCTCACAGAAATGTGAGGCTTTTTTTTTGCTTATTTTTACGTTATGGGAATTGTTCAAAAAGACGCTATCAAAACATCCATGCTTTCCTTCGTTGGATTAGTGCTTGGTTATTTGAATAAAGGATTTTTGTTCATTTTGCTTTTTAGTACTGCCCAAGTAGGAGTGATCAATCTGTTGTTGAACGTAGGCTTGCTTTTCGCTCAATTTGCCAATCTTGGTACAACATATTCTACCTGGCGCTTCTTTCCTTTTTTCAGAAATGCAGCCAAGAAACACTATGGCTTCTTATTAGCAAATAGTTTGCTCGTTGCATTTGGGATTGTTCTATTTGGTTCTTTATTATATGGTTTACAGGATGTTGTTTTAGAAACCTACAGAGAAAAGTCCTCCTTATTTACGAGCTATTTTCATCTCATTCTTCCACTAGGTGTTGCATTGGTGTATTTTCAATTATTCGAAAATTATTTGCGTGGCCTCAAGCAAAATATTTTACCAGTCTTTTTACAAGAGATTATTCTGCGCTTTTGTACCACACTTTTATTAGGTGCCTATTGGTTAAATGTGGTCAATTTTTATGATTTTATTTGGGCTTATATCTTTATCCACTTTATCCCAACACTTTATTTGTTTGTTTACTTATTATATCATAAAGAACTGACATTCAGCATATCACATATTCAAATACCTAAAAAATTTCAGGGCATTATGCTCTCTTATACTGGTTTTAGTTATGTCAATGCGTTGGCTACATTATTGGTAATCTCCATGGATGCGCTGATGATCGCTAAGTTTGAAGGGTTGTCTGAAACCGGTATTTATACAACCATGTTATTTTTAATTTCAGCAATTATTTTTCCATACAGAGCCATTTTGCGTGTGGCTACTCCATTGGTAGCACTGCAATGGAAAGAGAGGAATAAAGCAGCGATGCAGTCCTTGTATCAAAAGAGTTCTTCAGTAGGTTTATTGCTATCGTTAGCTGGTTTTTTAGTTGTATGGAGTGTCATAGATGAACTTTTTACTTTTATTCCGGCATATGCAGCAGGTAAATGGGTATTTTTCTTTTTAATGTTGGGTAGAATAGTTGATATGTATTTTGGACTCAATGCCGTAATATTCTCTACTTCTAAGAAATATAAGGTTGATCTTTTCTTTACGTTGTTTCTGATTTTGGGCGTTTATTTTGCCAATTTGTGGTTGATACCTCTATTTGGTATGACTGGTGCTGCTATTTCTACAAGTGTGGCTTATTTGTTTTATAATGTGCTCAGAGGATTTTATATTTACAAGGAGTATAACCTAAGTCCATTTACACAAATTCAATTGCGTTTGTTCTTGTTGGCCATTGTAACTTTTTGCGGTATTAATTTGTTCAATGAATACTTGTTAGTACAACTTGATTTAACAACAATTTCAAGTATCGTGCTCAAAGAAGTCTTACTGGCCTTAGTATTTTTTATTCCCATTTACATTTGGAATTTAGAACCAGAAACAGTGAACTATATTCATAAAACATGGAATAAATGGAGACGAAATTAAAGACCAAGCACCAATTTTTACTAAAATTCTTTTTCATCTTCTTTTCAGCCGGATGTCTACAATTGAAAGCACAGGAAATCAAGCCTGATGATTCTTTCACTTTTGAACTTTGTTTGCCTAATGCTTTGGTTAACAAGCCTTTTGAACTGATCATGCAAGGGTTGGTTCATGCAAATTTACATTATCAATATGCTTTTAAAAGTGGTTTTTATTTAGGTGCCGGAACACATTACTCTTATTTTGCGATCAATGAGTTTAGGGTGCCAACAAAAGTTTATGGTGGCATTCATTCGGCAGCAGCATTTTTTAAGACAGGGCATGAAAAATTTTGGTCAGAAAGAATTGGGACCGATATAGGTGTCAGAGTAGGGCAAGTATTGAGTTTTTCAGTTTCTGATGCGTTGGCAGCCCAGGGGCTTTCCCCAAAGAAAATCACGTCTTATTACATTGAGCCAAATATTAGTTTCATTCTGACTTCAGATGTCAACCAAAGTTTCAGACTCAGTGTCGGGTTGCCAATTTATGGCTTTACCTTTGATCCTCAATTGATTGGATTGGAAGGCGATTTCGGTTATGGCCCAGTAGAATACCGTAAAAATTCTACTTATTTGAGTGTTGGGTTTGGTTATACCTATTACCTCAATGGTAAAAAAAGCACAACACCTGGTTTTGATGATTAGTCATTGAGCATCAAGTTTGAATCACGCCAACTTGATAAGGTGCCAAATGCCCTTCATGACTTGCCATCTCAATGCCTATTGAAATCACATTACGTGTAGCAACCGGATCAATAATGGCATCAATCCAGAGTCGGCTAGCGGCGTAATACGGAGAAATTTGCTCATCGTAGTTGCGCTTTATTTTCTCAAAAAGATCTTTTTCTCGTTCCGGACTGATTGCTTCACCGCGCGCTTTTAAGTTGGCTACTTCTATTTGAAGAAGTGTTTTTGCGGCTGCAGCACCAGACATCACGGCAATTTCTGCCGTTGGCCAGGCAACGATGAGTCTTGGGTCATAGGCTTTACCACACATGGCGTAATTTCCTGCTCCATAAGAATTGCCTATGACAATTGAAAACTTTGGAACTATGCTGTTTGCCATAGCATTGACCATTTTAGCGCCATCTTTGATAATACCTCCATGTTCACTTTTGGAACCAACCATGAAACCTGTTACATCGTGTAAAAAGACAAGCGGTATTTTCTTCTGATTGCACAACATGATAAAACGAGCAGCTTTATCAGCAGAATCGGAGTAAATTACACCACCAAATTGCATTTCACCTTTGGCATTTTTGACGAGCTCTCGGTTATTGGCCACTATGCCGACACTCCAGCCATCGATACGTGCATAAGCAGTGATGATAGATTTTCCAAAGCTTGGCTTGTATTCGCTCAATGAATCGGCATCGACAATTGCATCAAGTAAGGCTTTCGTATTGTAGGGTTTGGAACGATCTGCTGGCACAATGCCGTAGGCACTTACTACAGGCAGAATAGGTTCTTTAGGTTCGTTTCTTTGATAAGGAATAAGGTTGGGTGTAGTAATTCTGGACATGAGGTCCCGAATTTTTGATAAACACGCTTCGTCATCGGATACTTTGTAATCACAGACCCCCGATATTTCTGTTTGTGTCGTAGCTCCGCCTAACGTTTCGTTATCAATGTCTTCTCCAATAGCCGCTTTGACAAGATAAGACCCTGCTAAAAATATGGTTCCTGTTTTATCGACGATTAATGATTCATCTGACATTATCGGAAGATAAGCGCCACCCGCTACGCAGCTGCCCATAACAGCGGCAATTTGGGTAATTCCCATGGCAGACATTTTTGCGTTGTTTCGGAAAATGCGACCAAAATGTTCTTTGTCGGCAAAAATATCCTCTTGCATCGGTAAATAAACACCTGCAGAATCTACAAGATAGATGATCGGAAGTTTGTTTTCCATGGCAATTTCTTGTGCCCTGAGGTTTTTTTTACCGGTGATCGGAAACCAAGCCCCAGCTTTTACAGTAGCATCATTTGCAACGACAATGCAGAGTCTGGATGCGACGTAGCCAATGACAACCACAACACCACCACCGGGGCAGCCTCCGTGCTCTTGATACATACCAAACCCAGCCAAAGCACCTAGTTCAAAGTTTGGCTTATTGGGGTCGAGTAGGCGTTCAATTCGTTCACGAGCGGTTAATTTACCGTTTGCATGGTGCTTGTCAATTTTTGACTTTCCTCCTCCGAGGTAAATTTTTTCAAGTTGTTGTTCTAGCGCCCTGATTTTTAGGCGCATTTGATCTTCATTGAAATTGAAGTTGAGATCTTGTGCTGTGGCCATGTGTTGATTGTGGAGCTAAATTACGAAATTGTGTCCTATGTCTGAAACAAGATATACTTGGAAGATGTTCAGCTTTTCTTATTTTTATGGAATCATAAAATAAAAACGTCCAAAATGCACAAAGGTACTCATCCGGCAGAACCAATTAAAACTAAAAAGAACCGACTCACCTTGTATATTATCATTGCAATGTTGCTCGGTGGTATTTTAGGAGCTATAGTTCATGCATCCTTTGACAAAGAAAGTGCAGCACAATTCAGTACACACATCAAATTGCTGGCAACAGTATTTATACGCTTGGTGCAGATGATCATTGCGCCATTGGTATTAACAACTTTGGTAGTTGGCATTGCCAAATTGGGGGATATCAAATCGGTTGGTAGAATAGGTGGAAGGGCCTTGGCATGGTTCTTTACAGCTTCATTTATTTCCTTGATCATTGGCCTTCTTTGGGTCAATTTTTTAAAGCCTGGAAAGGGTGTACAGCTTTCGAGTGTCGACACAACTAGTGCCACGGAAGTAACTGCAAAAACGCAAGATTTTTCTGTGCAGCACTTTATTGAACACATCATTCCAAAATCAGTATTTGAAGCCATGGCGACCAATGAAATCCTTCAGATCGTCATTTTTTCCATCTTTTTTGGTTTGGCTGCTGCTTCAATTGGCGATAACGTCAAACCAGTTATCAATGCCCTTGATAAAACATCTCATATCATTTTGAAGATGGTCAATTTCGTGATGCGCTTTGCCCCAATTGGCGTATTTGGAGCCATAGCTGGTGTTTTTGCAGTGAAAGATGTGTCTGAATTGATGTTGACATATACTAAGTTTTTTAGTTCTTTCTTGGTTGGTATCGCATCGCTTTGGGTAGTGCTTTTATTGGTGGGCTATCTTTTTTTGAGAGCGCATTTATTCACCTTATTGAAGCGTATAGTCAGCCCCTTAGTCATTGCGTTTGGCACCACTAGTAGTGAGGCTGTTTTCCCAAAATTAACCGAAGAATTAGAGCGCTTTGGCATCAAGGACAGGATTGTTTCTTTCATGCTTCCCTTAGGTTATTCATTTAACCTCGATGGCAGCATGATGTACATGACGTTTGCCAGTATTTTTATTGCTCAGGTATACGGCATTCCGCTAGATACCGGAACACAACTAACCATGCTGTTGGTCCTGATGCTCACAAGTAAAGGAATAGCAGGTGTTCCAAGGGCTAGTTTGGTAGTTGTAGCTGCAACTTGCGGCATGTTCAATATACCAATTGAAGGTGTAGCACTCATCTTACCCATTGATCATTTCTGTGATATGTTCAGAAGTGCCACCAACGTACTTGGTAATTCAATTGCAACGGCTGTTGTAGGTAAATGGGAATCCAAACAAGCTTAGTGTCTTGTTGTGCACTATGTCAATGCTATGATAATAGGATACTTATCCTAAAATTTCTAATAATAAAGCGCTGTTGATGTCGTGCCCTCCTTCAAAGATATGGCTTTGAAAGCCAAGCTGCGTATATTCTTCCCGGATCAAATCTATTGCTGAATTTAAAAAATAGGGGTCTTGGTTTCCGATAGCAAAATGTAGTTGGGCTTCTTTTGAAAAACTAGCAACATCGATATCAGGTGGAAAAACACTTGCCCATAAGATGAGTTTTTTAAACAATGCTGGTTGCGCTTGATATAGTCTTGCCGCTGTAGCGCCTCCTTGTGAAAATCCAAGTAAAGAAATCGAGATATCAGGATGCTTCCATTTTATTTCACCAATGAGTTGCACTAAATAACTTGTATTTTCAAATATATCTTGTGATCGCCATTCTTTGGTCATCCATGATGCACCAACACGACCACTGCTGCCTTCTAGATAGAATCTATGCGGAGCCTCAGGAAAAACAAGACCCCAAGTTTCATCGAGGTCTTTGAATTTTCTTGCAAAATATTGAGCGAGCTGACCGTAGCCATGTAAAGCAAGTAGAATTTGCTTTTTACCTGTTAATTCATTTGAATAAAAGCGTCGACATTGTGTAAATTCAATATGACCTTCTTTCATTTTAGTTGAATAATATTTGGTGTACTTGCAAGCTTCCATTTTGCAACACTTTTACAAAATAAGTGCCTCTTGCAAATTGTACTACCGGTATTGTTGTTGCTGTTTTTTCTGTCTCAATGACTTGAATGAGTCGTCCTTCAATATTGCTTATTTCGATACGTGCTGGACCATTTTGAAATAAGATGATTTGCAAATGATCCTGAGACGGATTTGGCCAAATACTCGAAATATTTTGAAGTTCTTCAATGCCTGAAATGTCAATTCCGACACACTGACAATCGGTTGATAAACTATCGTTAATCGTCATCGGATTGCCGTCATCGCAAGGGGAGCCCGGTAAAATACAGGTGCTCGAGCCAACTGCAGTTGCCAAAGAATCATAGTTACAAGCATTTGGATCCATACAGCCATAAATGTACAAGGTGCCGACACAATTACAATTTGAATCTAGTGCGTCATTGTAGGTATCCGGATTGTTGTCGTCGCATGGCGCGTCTGGGTAAATACAGGTGTTGTCGTTTGTATTGGCTAACGGATTGTAATTGCAAGATAGCGGGTCTGTACAGCCATAAACAATCAAGTCTCCAACACAGTTGCAATCAGGGTTGATGGAGTCATTAATGGTGTTCGGGTTGTTGTCATTACATGGCTGGCCCGGGAATAAACAACTGTTGTTATCTATGTTTGCCAAAGGATTGTAATTACAAGCAGCTGGATTCATACAACCTGGTACGATCAAAATCCCTACACAATTACAATTGGCATCGATGCTATCGTTCATGGTGTTTGGATTGTTGTCATTACAAGGGCTGCCCGGTAAAATACAGGTGCCGTTATCCACTGTTGCAGCCGGATTATAATTACAAGCAAGTGGGTTCATGCAGCCTGGAATAACGGTAACGGTTTGCCCAATACAGTTGCAATTAGCATCGGTACTGTCGTTGATCGTGTTCGGATTTCCATCATCGCACGGGGTATTTGGATACAAACAACTTCCGTTACTCACTGTAGCCAAACAATTATAATTACAAGATAAAGGATCCATACAGCCCAAAACTGGCGTTGCAGACCCGTAAGCATATCGTGCTACCGCATGTTGTGTATTTGTTTGTGCCGAAAAACCAGCAACAACAATTTTATTCCCTGGGTAAAGATCCATGCCATAGGCGTCGTCCCACATGGTACCAATTGAGGTAATTGTGTGTCCGTTGGTGCCAAAAGAGGTTTGTAATATGCCATTTGCCGAATATTTAGAAATAATGAAATCACGGGCTGCACCAATGCCAGCTGTTCCGGTTGTACCACAAGCCAACAATGAACCATCCGGATGAATCAAAAGTTCGTAATAGCAATCGGCCTGGATGACGTCAACAATTGTACTTCCAGCGGTCCCGAAAGTAGTGACCAAAGCCCCATTTGATGTATTGCGGGCCTGAATGAGCATATCCCAAGGGCCAACTCCATTTTGTCCTGAGGTAATTAGCTTGGTTCCGTCGTAGTCGACGTCAAAAAAGCGCGCGTTCCATGCCATCGAATGATAGATTCCGTTTGTACCAAAAGTGGCGTTTGCTGTACCATCAGGATTTATTTTAGCCAGCATTGGGTAGTAGATGTTGCTGATGTAAGTATCGCCACAGGCAAAAATATCGCCATTGGCTCCGAGTGTGGCACTCCAAATGGTCAAGGATCCTGTTCCGCTCAACATAGTAATGCCGTTGGTGCCAAAAGTTGGGTCAAGCACACCCGCCATGTTACATTGAATAGCGCCTACCATGCCTAAATTGGATGATGTACTTTTTGCAGTACCAACCAATATTATTTTGTTATTTGAAATCAATATTTTGCGGCCGTAATCTTGCCCCGAAGCTAAATCGCAATTCAAAACACCATTGACCCCAAAAGTAGGGTCTATAATTCCATTTGCTGTTATTTTGATAATTGTAAATTGCGTATTACTAGGAGTGATAGACGTCGCGCCAGCTAATAAAATATCACCACTTGGCAATAATTCCATGTCATAAGCGAAGTCAGAACCTGCGGTATTGTTGTATAAGAAGTAGCCATTTGTTCCAAATGTTTGGTCTATGGTGCCATTACAATTGAGTCTAACCGCGACAATATCACTGTTACTTGTCGCTCCGGATGTTCCACAGTAAATCATTTTGCCATTTGGTAGTGTAACAATGTCTTGTGCGTTATCCATGGCAGTTGTCGACACAGGGCCGTAGCTTGCAAAGCCAGTGCCTGCAAAAGTAAGATCAAGCGAACCTGGCGCTTGTGAAAAAGCGTTGGTTAAATAAAAAAAACTGATGAGGAGTAGAAAAAATTTCATAGAACAGAATTAACGTTGCCCTAAATTTAAGCTTATATTTGAAGGTGCGAAAACTTTTGCAATACGGATTTCTCTTGCTGTTTTGTTATCAGCTCATCGGTTTTTTCGCTTTTTTCGAAGTTGAGCATTACCTTATTAGAAAACAGGTAAAAAAAGCAATCAAGCTTGCTGTGCCGGAAAATCAACTGATCTCTTTTCATTTTACCATCAAAGAAAGTCAGCAACTAAAGTGGGTAAAGCCGCATGAATTTCGTTTGCACGGCCGTTTCTATGATGTAGTTCACAAAGAACTCAAAAATGGCATTTGGCATTACCACTGCATCAATGACATCCAAGAAACCAAATTATTTGAACGCTTATCCACGGCTACCGCTGTGAATCTTGCCAACACCCCACCAAGTCATCCAATGAAAGGTTGGCTGAAGGTTTTTGAACAAGCCAAAGAATTACAAGACAAGAGTTTATCCATTTATTGCTCGACTCACTTCTTAACTTTAAAACAGAAAGATTATTTTCACTACCAAAACATTTATGAATCTCATAAAGTTAGTGTACTAGAGCGTCCTCCAATTCTCGTTTAATCAATATCCTGAACTAACTCATTTTTCGGTCCCTGATAATTCAAGGGCCTATTCCTATATTGATTAAACTTTTAAAAATGAATCAACAAATCAACTATTTTTCAAAGAAAAGTTGGAAGACCCACTTTTTCTTGACTGTTATTTTATTACTATTATCCGTATCAAACACCCAAGCTCAGAACCAACTTACACTTAAAATCTATGATGCCTATACTTATCAACCAATTATTGGCGTGCAGGTAAAGTCAGAATTTGGGATTGACAAAACGGATCAAAATGGAGAGCTTGCCTTCAAAAAAATACCTGGGCAATTAGTGTTGAGCCATCCTGACTACCTTGTAAAAGTGCTTCCGTTGTCACAAATCAGCGAACGCGCCCAATTACATATTGATGTCATTCTCGAACCAAATTCACAAACAGAAGAGGAATTGGTCGTTTCAGCGAATCGAAATGCAGAGAAACGCAAAGATGTTGCCCAAAAAATACAAGTGCTTAGGGCTGCAGAAATGCAGTTTCAGCAACAAACATCTATGGCCGATGTATTGCAAAACTCGGGATCTGTTTTTGTGCAGAAAAGTCAACTTGGTGGAGGTAGCCCGATCATTCGTGGATTCGAAACCAATAAGGTATTGCTCGTTGTAGACGGAATTAGGATGAACAACGCCATTTACAGAGGTGGTCACTTGCAAAACGTCATCACCCTTGATCAAGCCAATGTGGATAGAGTGGAACTCGTTTTTGGGCCAGGGTCAGTCATGTATGGCTCAGATGCAATAGGTGGAGTGATGTCTTTTCAGACTAAAAAACCTGTTCTTAGTTCAAGTGATGCGCTTTTGGTCAAAGCAAGTGCCTATACCCGATACTTTAGTGCTGCAAATGGCTATGCGGCCAATGCACAAGTCAACGTTGCAAACAAACGTTTTGGATCCTTGACTTCATTTTCATATGCGAGCTATGGTGATCTTCGACAAGGTGCAAAGCGCAGTGCCGCAATTGGTAGTCTTGGCGTTCGCAATTGGTATGTTGATCGCATCAATGGGGTGGACAGCATGATGGTCAACCTAGATTCAAACTTACAAATTGGTTCGGGATACAACCAATACGATGTGTTGCAAAAGTTCACATTCGTTCAAAAGGAAGGCGTAACTCATCAATTGAATTTACAATTATCTAACTCAGGCAATATTGATCGTTACGACAGACTCACCTTGATGTCTGGCTCAAAACCAAAATTTGCAGAGTGGTACTACGGTCCTCAATTTCGTTTGCTTACAGCCTACACACTTGAGCTAACAAACGCCACCAAATACTATGATCAAGCAAGAATAATTTTAGCTTATCAAGGGATAGAAGAAAGCAGAATTGACCGTCGTTTTAAAAAGGATACGCGTAATCACCGCATTGAAAAGCTCAATATTTACACACTCAATGTGGACTTATTGAAGAAAATTGGTAAAAATGAATTGCGTTATGGCCTAGATGCTTACATCAACCAGGTGAATTCTACTGCCTACGCTGAGAATATCTTGACAGGTGAACAGGCTGCTTTAGATACACGTTACCCAGACGGCGGTTCTTCAATGAACGGAGCGGCACTTTATTTTTCGCATACCTATGAACTTTCTGATAAACTCATTTTAAATGACGGTTTGCGTTTGTCTCAAATAGGTCTAAATGCACAATTTGTGGATCAAACATTTTTCCCTTTTCCTTTTAATTCGATCACACAAAACCATACAGCGCTCAATGGAAATTTAGGGCTCATATACATGCCAACCAAACAACTGAGGATGACCTTAAATGGTTCAACTGCGTTCAGGGCACCAAATGTCGATGATTTGACCAAAGTATTCGAGTCAGTTCCGGGAAATGTAATTGTACCGAATCCTAATTTGAAAAATGAATACGCCTATAATAGTGAATTTGGCTTGAGCTATCGCATGGCTGATCGCGTCACGGTCGGAGCCAATGCTTATGCTACTTTATTGCGCAATGCACTCACTGTTCAAAACGGAACATTTAATGGTGCTGATAATATTTTATATGACGGACAATTGAGTCAGGTCATGACGACTACAAATGCCGCAAAAGCGAGAGTATGGGGTGTCGAATTATTTTTAAATGCCAAAATCGCCAATAATTTAGCGCTTCAAGCCACTTATAATTATACCAATGGCCGTATCCTCACAGATACTGTGCCGTATCCGCTAGACCATATTGCACCTGCTTTTGGTAAAGCATCTTTGATTTATACCAAAATGAAATGGAGAGCCGAATTTTTTGCGCAATATTCAGGATGGAAAAAATTAGAAGACTACAATTTAATTGGTGAGGATAATTATTCGTATGCAACACCTGAAGGTATGCCTAGCTGGTATACTTTGAATTTGCGCATGAATTATGCCTTTAGCAAAAATTTAAGCGTTCAGGCAGCGTGTGAAAATATATTAGATCAAAACTACCGACTTTTTGCATCTAATATTTCTGCACCTGGAAGAAATTTCATCCTGACACTCAGAGGAAATTTCTGATAAATCCGAAGTATAAAAGAAAGGCGGAGCATTAACTCCGCCTTTTTTATTTCAAATGAATTTAGTCTTTGGGGTCTTTTGTTGCATACTTTCCTTCTTGTGCAAGATAGAAAAAGGTATACTTTATTTTTTCCAAATTTTTAAGTTGAGGGCGATACGTATTTTTATCTGCTCCTTTGGGTAAAGCCTCCATGATGGCTTCCATTACAAAAATATTGCGCTGTGGCCCATATGAACCAGCGCCATATTCAAAATGATAAGCTTCTGTTTGAGCAGTACCTAAACCATCAAAATTTTTAAATTGAAAGATGCGCCGTGGTGTATGATTGCTGACTGTATAGAAGTCCTTGTAACTGGCATTGCGAATTCTGAAATCTATGAGGATATCTTTGTATTGTTGACTAGAAATATTTTCAAAACTTACGTCAAGCGGCAACAATGGTGAGGAGGGGACAGCAATAGGTGGGGAAAGCATGTCTAATTTGCCATCAAAAAAGAAAAAGTAATTGTAGTTACCCATGAAACCAAGTTCTGCGCGCTTGGCCGGGTTAGGGGAGGCCATGGCTTCTTTCATGGCAAAATCTTTGCGATTCAAGGTAACAATTGCATCTTCTATTCCGTCTGCGTCTAGCTGAGCCTTGTAATAGGCCAACTCAATTTGCTCGTTGGCTTGAATGTTCAATTTGGCTCTGATCATCCGTTCGGCATATTGCTCAAGCGTTTGTTTGCCTTTGGTAGGGAGTTCTTGTGTCTGTAATTCTTGCGTTTCTTGCTTGCTCGATTCCTTACAAGCAAATAAGAACAGACTGAATGCGGTCAATAAAAGGAAGTTTTTCACAGTGCAAAGATAAGCATCCAAGATAACGTTTATTCACAATTGTTAGGGAGTTTTTTACAAAAAGTGTTCAAATAAACACCATTCAACATCTTTTGTTAAAGTCTTATTAATAAGCAAGATAACATATGTTATTTACTTTGTTGGATGAAAAATATGAGGTGAAATGAAACTTTCAAAACCAACAAGGCGTAAGAACTCCCAAAACAAAACAACATGACAACAAGCATACAATCACTCCGTACGAAATCAATTCGTCAAGCAAAGTTAAAATTGGATCAGCACCGTGAATTGGGTACCAGGAGTTCACTCAATATTTTTGAAGTCGCTGAATTGTTAGATAGCATTCGCAATACTGAAAATAAAATGATGGAAGAGCCTCAGGCTTTTGCACTCATTCTCAACTAATAGAAGTTGTTTTTTAGATAAAGGAGGCCGCAAATTGCGGTCTTTTTTTTGTTCAAAGGCCAAGCTCGATCAGTGAGCAATAACGCCGCTGCCCAATAGTTCATCCCCGTTGTACCATGCTGCAAATTGACCTGGAGTAATTCCTTTTTGTAAGCGCTCAAATAGAATGAAATGAGCTGCACCTTTTCTGATGAGCGTGGCATTTTGAAGAGGTTGTCGGTACCTGATCCGTACCTGACATTTTAATATTCCATCTTGCTGAAAAGAGGGGTGTTCGTTGAACCAAGAAATTTCTGTTGGTTCTAATTTCAATGCCCAGCGATTGAGACCAGGGTGGTTTTCTGTTTGGCCACTGTAAACTATATTATGTTGTGTATCAATACCAATTACAAAACTAGGTTCGGGTCTGCCGCCAATATGAAGTCCTTTTCGTTGCCCAATGGTGTAGTAATGCGCGCCTTGGTGTGTGGTTACTTGTTTGCCATCAGAGAGTTGATACTCAAAAGACTTGGCTAGGAGTTCAATATTCTCTACAGAAGCTTGCAAATCTTGGTAGGCCTTGAACTGAAGAAGTGTTGGGTCAACTTCAATAATTGGCCCTACTTTGGGAGCTAATTGTTGTTGCAAAAAGGTGGGGAGTGCAATTTTACCAACAAAACAAAGACCCTGCGAATCTTTTTTATTGGCGGTTACCAATCCTTGTTCTTCGGCAATAGCCCTTACTTCAGCCTTTTGTAAATGGCCTATTGGGAAAAGCGCCTTGGCTAACTGTGCCTGACTTAATTGACATAAAAAATAAGATTGATCTTTGTTTGGGTCTGCACCGGCGAGGAGGCTAAAGGTGCCATCTGGGTTGTCTTTTTTTTGGCAGTAATGTCCAGTTGCAACAAAATCGGCTCCAAGTTCAAGAGCGGCATTCAGAAAGACATCGAATTTAATTTCTCTGTTACAAAGTACATCTGGGTTAGGCGTTCTACCTGCCTCATACTCTTTGAACATATAATTGACGATGCGTTCTTTGTATTGTTCGGATAAGTCAATGACTTGAAACGGAATACCTAGCTGTTGGGCAATGAGTAAAGCGTCATTGGAATCATCGATCCAGGGGCATTCGTCTGATAGGGTAACGCTTTCGTCATGCCAATTGCGCATGAACATGCCAATAACTTCGTAACCTTGTTGCTGTAATAAATATGCGGTTACACTAGAATCAACTCCGCCAGAAAGACCAACTACCACTCTTTGCATAAAGCAAAGTTAGTGCTTCTTTAGTGCTAGTGTGTTATTTTTTTTTCTAAAGCAATTTTTTCAAGGCAATTGATGCCATCAATGGCTGCCGAAACGATGCCACCGGCGTAGCCAGCGCCTTCTGCAATAGGGTAGAGGTTGCTGATCTGAATGTGCTGAAATGTAAGCGGATCTCTTGGTATGAGTACTGGAGATGAAGTGCGAGACTCTGGGGCGTGAACTACGGCATCGTTGGTTAAAAAGCCAGGCATTTTTTGATTGAAATCAATGAAAGCTTTCCTAAGCCTATCGTAAACAAATTTTGGGAAAATCTCTTTTAAATTGACACTCGTGATTCCGGGCTGGTAAGAAGACCTCGGAAAACCTTCACTTAATTTGCCGTCTACGAAGTCTTGAAGGCATTGTGCAGGAACTTTTTGTGTTTTTCCGGCAGCCTCCCAACAGTGCTTTTCTATTTCTTTTTGAAAATCAAGACAAACGAAAGGATCAGAGGAGTTTTGAAAATCAGTAGGTTCAATCCCTACAACGATGCCAGAGTTGGAATAAATGTTATTTCTCTTGGAAGGAGACCAACCATTTGTAACCACTTCTTGACCTTCTGTGGCGCAGGGTGCAATGATGCCTCCTGGGCACATACAGAAAGAATAAACACCCCGGTTGTCCACTTGTGTAACCAAACTATAGGAGGCAGGAGGTAAGTAGGCGTCGTTGAGTCTGCCGTGGTATTGTATGCCATCGATGTATGCCTGTGTGTGCTCAACCCTGACGCCTAGCGCAAAGGCTTTTGGCTTCAGTGCGATTTGTTTGTCTTGTAATAAATAAAAAATGTCTCGTGCAGAATGCCCAGTGGCCAAAATAAGTTTGTCAACGGCAATCAGGTCGCGCTGATTGATTTCAATATGCGAAATTTGCTGATTGGCTATGATGAGGTCGGTTAGTTTGTTTTCAAAATGGATTTCGCCGCCTGCTGCAATAATTTGCGCTCTGATGGCCTCAATCAGTTGTGGCAATTTATTGGTGCCAATATGTGGGTGTGCCTCGATGAGGATGTCTTCTTTGGCGCCAAACTGAACCAGTAATTCAAGTACTTTTTGGACATCACCACGTTTTTTAGAGCGGGTATAGAGTTTGCCGTCTGAGTAGGTCCCGGCCCCGCCTTCGCCAAAACAATAATTGGACTCAGGGTTAAGCAGATGGTCTTTGGTCAGTTTGGCGAGGTCGCGTCGGCGCGCCCTGACATCTTTACCGCGCTCGTAAATAATTGGCTTGATACCGACTAAGATCGCTTGAAGCGCGGCAAAGAGTCCGGCGGGGCCGGCCCCAATAATGTGCACTTTCTGAGCTTTTTGTGTGATTTTTGAAAATTGATACGGCTGAAATCGGGCTTCTAGATCTTCATCAATAGCAATTTCAAGCGTGGCATTGATTTTAATTTGTCGTTGTCGGGCATCAATACTGCGTTTTTTCCAACGGTAGTGAAACTGATCTTGATCTTTTAGTCGAAGCTCTTTTCGAATTTTTTGCGCAAGAAATAGTTCGTCTTGGGCTTGTTCAGGGGTGCAAGTAAATTGCAATTGAGTTGTCATCCTTCAAAAATCAATGAAAAATACCAAGCCCGGTTGTAGAGTTGATCAATAGGGTTTGAAACCGGTGTGTAATCTTGTATAAAGCTACTTTTAAAGCCATGACTATATTTAAGTTCTAGGCCAAATTTGAAATAGGGTGCGAAAAATTCAATGCCCGCTCCAATTTGACCTTGCCAGTCGTTCTTTTTGATTTTGACAAAGGGGTCATAAAAATTTTGAGAGGCATCTTGTTGGGATTGCAAATCGATGGAATATTGCATGCCAAAAAGTGAATAGGCGGTAAAGTTATTGTAGCGTTTGGTCCTGAATTGCAACATCATAGGGAACTCAAGATTTGTGGAGTTGACGCGTTGTTCTCCGTAACCGTTGGCAAACCAAATAGTGTCAAGGCTTTTGTATTGCAGGACCCGTTCTTGAAAAGAAAGGGTAGGAATCAAGCGAAAACGAATGGTTGGAGTGCCTAATTTAATGGTTGTCAAAATGCCGAGTTGACCGCCGGGTTGCGCCTGATTGGTTAAAGAAAGTAATTGATACTGGTTGTAAGCATTTGTTTTGGGCATGACCGTAAAATCAGAGGTATTAACGCCCAACATGAAACCAAAGTGAATAAAACGTTTGTCAAAATTCTTGTAGCGCTGTTGTTTTTGTGATTGTGCATGAAGGCCCAAAGCAACAAACAAAAATATGACGGCTAAAAAACGCATGCGCAACTAACGTAATGTATTTGAATTTATTGTCCAGAAGGCTTTTGACCGACATAAATGCTGGCAATGCCTCCACTGAGTCTGATGGTTTTTTTGCTTTGAAACCCAACTTTTTGCATGACGGCTTCAAAAGCAGCTCCTTCAGGGAATGCAGCCACACTTTCAGGTAGATATGTATAAGCTCTTTCGTCTTTGGAAATATATTTACCAAACAATGGAATCAGGACATTTGAATAAAATGAGAAAAGTTGCTTGATTGGAAATGTTTTAGGTTTTGAAAATTCTAGTACTACAGCGGTTCCGCCAGGTTTGAGCACGCGCAGCATTTCAGACAAACCTTTCTCCAGGTTCTCAAAATTTCTGACGCCAAAGCCAACAGTAATGGCATCAAAGGTGGCAGTTTCGAAGGGCATGTTTTCAGAATCGCCAAGTTGCATGTCAATGATATGATCGTAGGCTCTTTTCTTCATTTTGGTTTTGCCAACCTCAAGCATGCCAGAGGAGATATCCATCCCAATAATTTTAGTGGGTTGAAGCTTGAGTGCAGCAATAGCGAAGTCTCCGGTGCCAGTAGCAAGGTCAAGGATCATTTTTGGCTCCTGACTTTTGAGTTGATTCACTGCTTTTTTACGCCAAAGGTGGTCGATGCCTAAAGACAAGAAGTGGTTGAGAAAATCGTAGTTGGCCGAAATGTTATTGAACATTTGAGCTACTTCCTCTTTTTTTGTTTTCCCGGAGTCGTAGGGTTTGACTACTTTTTCAGACATAGTTATGATAATTTTTGAAGCGCTTCTTCCAGTAAATGTTTTTTGTTGATACTGACAACACCCGGGCTTTCACAGACCAAACCACCAGCAAGGTTTGCAATGGCAGCTATTTGTTGAGCAGTGGCTTTGCATATAAGGCATAAGCTGGCGGTTGCAATGACGGTATCTCCAGCTCCTGACACATCGGCAATATTGCGAAGGTGTGCGGCTTGTCTCCAATGATTTTGACCATCAAAAAGCTGAACGCCATGCTCGGACAAGGTTACAAATGTATATTGATTACCGAGATTTTTATGGAGTAAAGCCAGGGCAGCATCTATGGATTCCGGACTATTGTTGTAATCAAAATTGAGTGCCAAGCCTTCTTGCAGCTCTTTCAAGTTAGGTTTGAAGAGCGTACAATTTCGATAACTCAAGAAATTTTTCTTTTTAGGGTCTACACAGGTTGGAATATTTCTTGAATTTGCTTGCGCAATGATCCAAGAAATAAGTGTTTCACTAAGAACACCTTTGTTGTAATCCTCTAGGATGATGCCATCAATACCTTGTGCTAAATGTTGCAATATGGCAGCTTGAATTGCAGAAGTCTCTTGCTCATTTAGGTCGTGTTGATCTTCGGTATCAATGCGCAATAGTTGCTTGCTGTTTGAGAGTACTCTTGTTTTGATCGTTGTTCTTCTAGTCGCGGCAGTAATAATCGCGCTTGTGTCGAGTTGTGCTGCACGAAATAAAGAGAGGAGTTCTGAACCAGCTTGATCTAGTCCAATAACACTTGCAATGAGTGGTGTGGCGCCGAGCGCTTGAAGATTAAGAGCTACATTTCCGGCTCCGCCAATGCGCTTTTCATCAGATTTGAAATCTAGTACAGGGACCGGCGCTTCTGGGCTCATGCGATTCACAACGCCGTGTAAATAGGCGTCAGTCATGACATCGCCTACAACTAATACGCGTTTGCCGTTGAATGATTCAAAAAGCGACTCTAGGGTCATGTTAGTTAAGTTTTGCTAAAGCTGCAGCGATGCGATCTACTGCTTTTTGGAGTGTTTCTTCTGAGGCTGCATAACTAATGCGAAAGCAATTCGGATCTCCGAATGCGGCTCCACCTACACAAGCTACCAAAGCATCTTCAAGAAGGTACATGCAAAGTTCATCGGAGTTTGAAATGGTTTTGCCATTGACCGTTTTGCCAAAGTAGGCTGAACAATCAGGGAAAACATAAAACGCGCCACCCGGATTATTTACTTTAAGACCGGCTATGTTTCTTAGGCCTTTGAGCACCAAATTTCTTCTGCTTTCAAAAGCTGCAATCATGTCTTTTAAAATACTCGGATCTGCATCCATGGCTGCAATTGTTGCGCGTTGGGTGATCGAGCAAGTGGCTGAAGTAAATTGTCCTTGCACTTTGTCACAGGCAGCGGCAATTGCCTTTGGGGCTCCGATATATCCGAGTCTCCAGCCGGTCATGGCCCAAGCTTTCGAAACGCCATTTACAGTGACGACTTGATCGAAAATTTCAGGGAATTGCGCCAAACTTTCGTGCTTTCCAATGAAATTGATGTGTTCGTAAATTTCATCGCTCATGGCAATTACCTGAGGATACTTTGCTAAGACGCGTGCGATGTCTTGTAATTCTTCTTTGGTGTACACCGAGCCAGTAGGATTGCAAGGTGTAGAGAACATGAGCATTTTGGTCTTCGGTGTAATTGCTGCTTCGAGGTCCGCTCCTGAAATTTTGAAATCTTTGTCAATTCCGGCAGAAATGACTACAGGTACTCCTTCTGCAACTTTTACGATTTCAAGATAAGAAACCCAGTAGGGTGCAGGTATGATCACTTCGTCACCCGGATTGATGAGGCTCAGGACTAAATTAGCAATGCTTTGCTTGGCTCCTGTTGATACAACAATTTGATCTTTCGAATATGTGAGGTTGTTGTCTCGGAGAAATTTCCGAGAAATGCTTTCGCGGAGGTCGTCGTAGCCAGGTACTGGGGTGTAGGTTGTGTAGTTGTCTTTTAAGGCTTGCACAGCCGCGTCTTTAATAAACTCGGGTGTATTGAAATCAGGTTCGCCTAAAGACAAAGAAATGACGTCTTTTCCTTGTAGTTTAAGTTCTCGACTTTTTTTAGCCATGGCGATGGTCGCGGACTCTTCCATGGCGAGTAAACGCTCAGATAATTGGATCATAATAGGTATTTGTGCAAAGGTAGTAAAATGCACGGAATTGACTTATCTTTGTGACATGCGTATAGACATCATTACTGTACTTCCTCAGTTGCTCGAAAGTCCTTTTGCTGCTTCCATCATGCAGCGTGCCCAGGACAAAGGCTTGGCGCAAATATTTGTGCACAATTTGCGCGATTACGCTGACAACAAACACCGCAACGTGGACGATTATCAATATGGTGGCGGTGCCGGAATGGTCATGAGCGTAGAGCCCATCTCGAAGGTCATTGAAAAATTGAAAGCAGAACGCGACTACGACGACATCATTTACATGACCCCTGATGGCGCTGTTTTAGACCAAGCGCTGTGCAATCAGTTATCTTTGAAACAAAATATCATCATTTTGTGTGGTCATTACAAAGGAGTTGATCAGCGCATCCGCGATTTATACATTACTAAAGAAATTTCTATTGGATCTTATGTGCTCAGTGGGGGAGAACTTGCTGCAGCCATCGTGGTTGATGCAGTTGTACGCCTAATTCCGGGTGTATTGAATGACGAGACATCGGCGCTCACGGACTCTTTCCAAGATAATCTATTAGCACCACCTGTCTACACAAGGCCACCTGAATTTATGGGGATGAAAGTTCCTGAGGTCCTGTTGAGTGGCAATCCGAAAGATGTCGCGGCGTGGCGAGAAGCACAAGCTTACGAAAGAACCAAGGATCGTAGACCTGATTTATTAGAGGATTAATTTGATTGTACGCATCCGACAATTAAAGTTAATCTGCTAATATTTGAAGGTTCGCAAAACGCAACAAGACAGTTTTGGAGCCATGTTGTGGAAAGAAAATAGTAGCTTTTTTGTCAGGTCCAGCACCTTCTATCTTGAGCACCTTTCCTTTTCCGAACCGGTCATGTGAGACGTTTGTCCCGACCATTAGTTGTTCGTGAGCAGCATCATTGTTTGAAGGCCTTGCATTGGTCGTTTGGCTCACTTCTTTTAACGAGCGCAATTTTGGAGCGGGCCCACCAAGTGGTTTGTTGAGCCCTCCGCTGAAGCCGCGATCAATTGCACCAGAACCCATTAAGGAACGGCCAGAACTACTGCGGTTTGCAGATTCAAATTGCAGGTATTGCGGATCGATTTCGTCAATAAAGCGCGAAGATTCACACATAATGGGTTGCCCCCAAGTAAAACGACTTGTGGCATAGGATAACATACAGCTTTTCATGCCACGGGTAAGCGCTACATAAAATAAGCGCCTTTCTTCTTCGAGTTCAGACCTCGAATTGAGTGCCATCTGGGAAGGGAACAAATTTTCCTCGAGCCCCACGATAAAAATATGAGGAAACTCGAGCCCTTTACTCGAGTGGATGGTCATGAGACTGACGTGATTGCGCTCTTCCGGATTTTCTTGGTCTGCATCGGTAAGTAAAGCTACATCTACCATGAAGTCAGCGAGTGTTCGGAGCGTTCCGTCTTCGTTTCCTTTGACAAATTCTTGAATACCCGCCAAGAGTTCTTCGACGTTTTGAAAGCGCTCGACTTCTTCGGGGCCCTTGTCTTTCTCTGAAATGAGTTCGCGGATAATACCTGAAGATTTGGCGATGCGGTCGGCAAGGGTATAGGCATCTACTTTTTCGAGTTCGGCACCAAAACTATCGATCATGGTTACGAACTCGTATATTTTTGATTTTGCAGCAGCGCCGACATCGGCTGGAAATTGGTTGAAATCTTTCACGACCTCCCAAATACTGGTGCTGTATTTGTTGGCGGCGATAATGAGGTTTTCCACGGTCGTTTTGCCAATGCCGCGTTTTGGATAGTTGATGACGCGTTTGAATGCTTCTTCGTCATGAGGGTTGGCCGCCAAGCGGAAATATGCCAGGAGGTCTTTGATTTCTTTGCGTTGGTAAAAGGATAGCCCACCGTAAATTTTGTAGGGTAAATTGAGTTTGCGCAAAGCTTCCTCAAAGGCCCTTGATTGTTTGTTGGTACGGTATAAAATGGCGAAATCCTGAAAGCGCCCACCTTCAGCGGTTTTCTTTTCAAATATAGCTTGAGCAATACTGCGACCTTCTTCGTTATCTGTGAGTGAACGCAATACTTTTATTTTGCCACCCTCTTGATTGTCTGTCCAGACCGTTTTGAAAATTTGGTCTTTGTTTTTTTTGATGACACTGTTTGCCGCTTCTACGATGTTTTTGGTGCTGCGGTAGTTTTGTTCGAGTTTATAAAGTGCAAAATCTGGGTAATCTTTTCTGAAATTGAGGATGTTTTCGATGTTGGCACCTCTAAACGAATAGATACTCTGAGCGTCATCGCCAACGACACAAATATTTTGATATGCTGCGGCAAGTTTTTTGACAATGAGGTATTGGGCATAGTTGGTATCTTGGTACTCGTCGACTAAAATGTACTGAAACTTTTGTTGGTAATAGTGTAAGACATCAGGGAAGTCGCGCATTAGGACGTTAGTAAAATATAAGAGGTCATCGAAGTCCATGGCGCCTGCCTTCTGACAACGATTGGCATAGGCCTGAAATACTTTGCCGATTTCTGGCCTGCGCGCTTGTTTGTCTTCAAGCTGAATTTCTTCGTTGGCCAAATATGCCTCAGGAGAAATAAGGTTGTTTTTGGCGGCAGAAATTCTGCCAAAAACCATGCTGGGTTTGTAGGTTTTATCGTCTAGATTGAACTCTTTAATGATGTCTTTAATGAGGCTTTTGGAGTCTTGGGTATCGTAGATTGTGAAGTTATTAGGAAACCCAATGCGTTCTGCATTGAAGCGCAGAATTTTAGAAAAGACGGAGTGGAAAGTCCCCATCGAAATGTTTTTGGCCTCGGCGCCTCCAACTATTTGACCAATTCTTTCGGTCATTTCTTTGGCCGCTTTGTTGGTAAAGGTGAGCGCTAAAATATTGAACGGATCGACTCCTTGTTCCATCATGTGAGCGATGCGATAAGTGAGCACGCGGGTTTTGCCAGAGCCAGCGCCGGCGATGACCATAATTGGCCCATAGATGTGTTCAACGGCTACCCGCTGACTTTCGTTTAATTCGTCTAAGTATGACATGGAAAATTGCTGTACCCAAAAGTAGTGTTTTCAAGCACTGAGAATCCATTTAAAAAGCAGTATTTTTGCACAAAATTTAGGCGTGCTGAAAATCTGTTTCAAAGAGCGAAACTAAAGCACCATATTTACGTACAGAACTCGGTTATTATTTGAAAAACACATGAGAACAAAATACATCGATCTGATTGACCAAACCTTTGATTTTCCTCAAAACGAGTTCTTCTTGCGCGAGGACCGCTTGTTTTTCCACGGAATTGACCTCATGCGTTTGGTTCATGAACATGGTACGCCACTCAAGTTCCATTATTTACCTCAAATTTCAAATAATATACAACGTGCCAAAGGTTGGTTCCGTGAAGCCATTATGAACTTGGGTTACCAAGGGAATTACTACTACTCTTACTGCACCAAAAGCTCGCATTTTGCCTTTGTTTTGGACGAAGTGCTGAAAAATGACGTTCATATCGAAACTTCGTCGGCTTTTGACATCGATATCGTCAAGAGTTTGCATGCTGCAGGCAAGCTTAAGCAAAAGAGTTATGTCATTTGTAATGGCTATAAACCAAAGCCTTATCTCGATAACATCGCTCAGCTCATCGAAGAAGATGAATTGCGCATTGTGCCTGTCGTAGATAACATCGATGAACTTAAGCAACTCATTCAATCCACTACCAAAGAGTTGAATATTGGCATCCGAATTGCCTCAGAGGAAGAGCCTAAATTTGAGTTTTATACTTCCCGTTTAGGTATCCGGTACCGAGAAATTGTCCCGTTCTATAAAGCCATTCTCAAAGAGAACCCACGAGTACGTGTCAAAATGTTGCATTTTTTCATCAATACTGGTATCAACGATACGGCATACTATTGGAATGAACTCACGAAATGTTTGCGTGTATATTCTGATTTAAAGAAGCTTTGCCCAGAACTGGACTCACTAAATATAGGTGGCGGCTTCCCAATAAAAAAATCATTGGCCTTTGACTTTGACTACGCTTATATGGTCAGAGAAATCCTGACTCAAGTAAAGCGCGTTTGCCAAGACAACGACATACCCGAGCCCAACATCTTTACTGAATTTGGATCTTTTACAGTAGGAGAAAGTGGCGGCGCCATCTTTAGTGTTTTGCACCAAAAGCAACAAAACGACAGAGAAAAATGGAACATGATCGACTCCTCTTTCATGACCAACCTTCCCGATACATGGGCAATTAACCAACGATTCATCATGTTGCCCATTAATAGGTGGAATGACGACTACGAACGTGTATTGCTAGGCGGTCTTACTTGTGATTCAGATGATTACTATAATTCAGAGCAGCATTCCAACGCAATTTACCTGCCTAAGTTTGACAAAAACAATACCTTATTTATTGGCTTTTTCAATACGGGTGCTTATCAAGAGACTATCGGGGGTTATGGCGGTCTGAAGCACTGTTTGATACCAGAGCCCAAACATATTTTAATCCGTCGCGATGAAGATGGAAAAATTCAGACGGAAGTATTTAGTAATGAGCAAACTGCCCAAGATTACCTCAAAATTTTAGGTTACGAAAAGTAAGGATGTGCTTATTAGCACTATATTTGCGGACAATTTTAGAGGAAGAATGAAAGTAGCGTCAATTTATTTATTAGCCGGTAATCAATTTTCAAGTGCCATTCAAAATTGGGCAAATGCACAAGCTCAAGAATTGATTTTAGCACAAGATAAACCAGCTGATTTTTTTGAAGCCACAGATAGTCTATTGATTTTCAATCAGAACCAAGAATTATCTCAAGACATTTTAGAAATAAAAGCGTTGTTTGATAAACAACAAAAACCGGTTCATAAAATTGATATCAACGGAACCCTACGAGTAGGAATCACCAATTTTGAACTTTGGTTAGAAACCAATAAGGTTAAATCATTACTGATTTTAGGTGCCGAAGAATTGGTTTCAAATGCCAATTTGGAGCGTTACCTCACGGCTTAACACCCTTTTTTTTTACATCCTGATTTTTGCCCCACAAGCTTTTTCCAAAGCTTGAGTAATTAGTTGCATCGCTTTTTCGATGTGTTTGTCCGTCAATGTCTGCGAATTGTCTTGTAAATAAAACGAGAGTGCATAGGACTTGAGCTCTGGGTCTATATTTTTACCTTCGTAGACATCAAACAATTGAACTTCTTGGAGCAGTTTGCGTTCAGCATTGAATGCGGCTTTCTTGAGTTCGTGGTAACTTGTTTCTTTGGTTATCAATAAAGAAAGATCGCGTCTGACTGCAAAAGACTTCGGTAATTCTTGAAAGGTAATTTGCTTCTTGCGGATAGCATGCATGATGTCATCCCAATTCAGTAGAGCGATGTATGGCTTTTGTTTGAGGTCAAAAGCGCTTTGTATGTTGTGATTTACCCAACCAAGTGTAGCTAGGGTTTTACCATTCAGATCAAAAGAAATTCCATCTTCAAAATGGGGGTCTTCAAAAGATTGCTCTTGAATTTGGGCGTCAAGCCCTAATCTTTTGAATAAAGCCAATACTTCAGCTTTGATATGAAAGAAATTGAAAAGCATAGTTTTTGGATCTGGGTGTTGCCAGTTTTCAGGGCTGTGTTGCCCAATAATGGCCATAGCCAATTGCATCTTTTCGTTGCGTTTGCCTTCTGATTCGTTGTAATGATGGCCAAATTCAAAAACCCGCAGATTGGATTGTTGTCGGTTTTGGTTATGTTGCAAACATTCAAGTAGGCCAAAAAGCAAGGTCTGTCGTAGCATACCTAAGTCCTGGCTTAAGGGGTTGAGAATTTCAATAGCTTTGTTTTGCGAAGCAACAGGAAACTTCTCGGCATAAGAAAGCTTGCTCAAGGAGTTGTTTAATATTTCTGAGAAGCCGCGCCCCACTAAAAATTCAGCAGTACTTTCTTTGTACTTTTCTGCATAAAATTTTGGCCTAACCGGCAATGAGAAATTCCATTTGTCTGGAAGCGGCACTTGATTGAGTCCGTAAATTCTGAGGATTTCTTCGATGACATCAATTGGTCTGGTAACGTCTATACGGTATCTTGGCACTTGAATTTTCAAAATTCCAGCTTGTTTATTTTGAATTTTGAAATCCAAATCGATGAGAATGCGCTCAATGATGCTGCTATCTAGGGTAGTGCCAATGAGTCGATTTACATCCTCGATGGAGAGTTCGAGTTCGATTGCTGGAGAAATATGACCTTCAAAGGCAAAGATATTACTGCTTACTTGTGCCTGACTTATTTGTTGAAGTAAATAAACGCAACGCTTTAAAGCATAAAGCGTTAATTCTGGATCAACGCCGCGTTCAAAACGGAAAGATGCATCCGTATTGAAGCCATGCTGGCGTGCCGCTTTTCGAATATTTACCGCATCAAAAAGGGCCGATTCAATGAGTATTTCGGAAGTATTTTCGTTTACTCCGGAATATTTACCTCCGATGATGCCTGCTAAGCAGAGCGGGCCATTTTGATCAGCTATAACAAGTTCTGAGCCTTTTAAGTTGTAGCTTTGATCATCAAGAGCAACAAAAGACTCGTCTTTTTTTGCGCTACGCACACAAACATTTCCTTTGATTTGTTGAGCGTCAAATATATGCAGTGGCGTCCCAAGTTCTCGCATGACATAGTTGCTACAATCGACCACATTGTTGATGGGTTTGATGCCAACTGCTTTTAAGCGGCGTTGCAACCAAGCGGGAGAGGCTTCAACCTTGATTTCGTTGAGTTTGATGCCGTAATACGCTTTGCAGGCTGATTGATCTTGTATTTCAATTGGAAGTGAATTTCCGTTGGTTTCGATTTGAGCAATGGCAGGCCAATTTAAGTCGGAGCTGACATTGAGGTGCATGTGCATGTAAGCTTTGATATCTCGCGCAACGCCAATATGCCCCATAGCATCAGCGCGGTTAGGAGTTAGGCCAATTTCTAACTGAGCATCGTTTTGTAATTCAAATAATGCAGCTGCCTCGGTACCAACCGGAACGCTTGCATCGAGTACCAAAATGCCGTCATGGCTTTGACCAATCCCGAGTTCGTCTTCAGCACAAAGCATTCCTTCGGAAGCGACGCCTCTGATTTTGGCCTTTTTAATTTCAAATGCTTGATCAGGTTGCGGATATAAAGTGGTTCCGACAGTGGCAACCAATACTTTTTGACCTTGTGCGACATTTGGTGCGCCACAGACAATTTGTAAAGGTTCATTGGTGCCAATGGATACAGTAGTCACTTTTAATTTATCGGCGTCCGGATGTTTTTCACAACTCAAGACCTCTCCAACAATAACACCTTTGAGGCCTCCCTTGACGTCTTCGATATGCTCAATCCCTTCCACTTCAAGGCCAGTTTCAGTCAAAACGGCATCTAGTTCTTCAGGAGAATATGGAAAATTTAAAAAATCTTTGAGCCAGTTATAGGATACTTTCATGGGATGAGATAATATTAACTTCTCGCTCTAGTTTCAGGCCGAAAAGTTGTTGTATTTGGTCAATTATTTGTGTAGATAAATCTAAAATTTGTTGTCCGGTACTGCCGCCATAATTTACAAGAACCAATGCTTGTTTGTCATGCACACCACAGTTCTCGACTTTTAAACCTTTGAATCCTGCTTTCTCGATGAGCCAGCCTGCAGCGAGTTTAACTTCTGTTTCAGAAATTGGATAAAAAGATACTTCCGGATATTGTTCTTTGATGCTTTCAAATAGCTGCATACTCACCACCGGATTTTTAAAAAAGCTACCGGCATTGCCCAGTACTTTTGGATCTGGAAGTTTTGATTGCCTAATTTGAATCACAGCGTTAGAAATATCTCGGATAGTTGGGGTCGAAATTTGAAGTTTTTCAAGCTCTTGCTGAATGGCGCCATAACTGGTTTTCAGAACCGGATTTTTACTCAGCTTAAAAGTAACGTCAATGATGACGTACTGGTTTTTCAGAGCGCGTTTAAAGACACTTTCTCTGTATCCAAACTCACATTGTTTGTTGTCAAACTGATGTATTTCACCACTCGCGATGTGAAAGGCACTTAGTTCATGAAATACATCTTTGATTTCAACGCCATAGGCGCCAATATTTTGCATGGGGCTAGCGCCAACTGAACCAGGGATTAAAGACAAATTTTCTAGGCCTGCCCAATTATGAGCAATGCAGTGCAGCACAAACTCGTGCCAAACTTCACCCGCTCCTGACTTGATATAAACATGATGGTCGTCTTCGGCGATTTTCTCTATTCCTTTGATTTCATTTCTTAGGATTAATCCGGGGAAATCTTCGGTAAAAAGCACATTGCTGCCTCCACCAAGAATGAGCAAAGGGAGGCCAGGGTAGGTGTTGACCAAGCCCGGCAGCTGTTCTACGTTTGAAAAAACAGCAAAATGCTGAGTATTTACAGCGATGCCGAAGGTGTTGTAGGGTTTTAAATTGAGATTGTGTTGCATTTCTAGCTCAAAGTTAGAAATAATGTAGCAATCAGACCGTAATGCCAAATAATTCAACGCTGATTTCGACATCGGGCGCATCCACCTGGTTGTCTTCCATACAACGCAAGATGAGGTCTGCTGCATGTTGACCTACAATTTTTCCATCGTGAAAAATGTAACGCAGTTGCTTGTGTAAAAAAGGCATGGTCAAACCATCTGAGAACCCAATTACTTCTGTTTTTTTGGATAGTTTGTTCTCTTTGATGGCAGTTATAATGCCCAATAATACTTCATCCGAGATCCCAAAAAATGCAGAGGTTTGTTTGTTTTGTATTTGATCCATCGCAAAATGGTAGGCAGCATTAGCGTCTTTGGCATAACAGACATCCATTTGAATTGACGGATCAAGGGCATTTTGAAAACCGAATTTTCTGTGTCTTGAGATATTCAATTCTTCGGGGCCAAAAACGGCAGCAACGCGTTTGACTTTCTTTTCATTTAAGTACTTGGCGCAAGTTGCCGCTGCTGCGGCATCGTTGATATGTACAGTAGGGAAGGTGTTGCTTTCCAATGTATTGTCAAATAATACCAAAGGAATATTGAGCTTTTTACAAAGATCAAGGTGAGCCAAGTTCTTGGTTTGATTACTCAATGAAAGTAAAATGCCGTCTACACGCATGTCGCAGCATTGTTTGATGGCTGCTATTTCATTGTCTAACTCATCTTCTGTAATGAGCATGAGTGTTTGGTATTGATGACTATTGAGCTTTTTTGTAATGCCTTCAATGACATCCGGAATGAAAGACCTATAAATCTTTGGTAAGATAACAGCAATTATTTTGGATTGCTTTTTTCTGAAGTTGGCCGCAAAACTATTGGGTTTGAATTGTAATTCTTCGGCAAGCTGTTGAACGCGTTGGCGTACTTCTATGCTGATATCTGGGTGATTATTGAGCGCACGAGAAACCGTAGAGGGGCTCACATTTAAAAAATTGGCCAAATCTTTAATTGTCATCGGTTTCATGGTTACAAGTATGCCATTTTTTTAGGACAAATCAAAAAAATGTGAAAAAGTATTCAACCGCAAACGATTGCACAAACGATTGCGCAATCGTTTGCATGGTTTTGCTCGTCAATTTCATGTTTTGTTAATCTGAAATTCCTATAATTTGGTCGAACCAAAACTAAAACTATGGAAAACAAAAATTACTTAAATGTCAAGACCTTGGCTGGCTTATTAATGCTTCAGCTTGGTGTCGCACAGACAACCTTTGCACAAGTTGGCAAGGAAAAAGATTCTGTGAAAAATGTCAATGAAGTAGTGGTAACCGGTGTAACCAATCCAAAGGCTGCGCTCAGTTCTTCTATTTCGATTTCTACCTTGCGACCAGATCAAATAGAACGATCTGCGCCGCGCACTACTGCTGAAATTTTCCGTCAAATCCCTGGTATTCGTTCAGAATCCTCTGCGGGTGACGGAAATACCAACTTATCTGTACGCGGGGTTCCTCTTGCAACAGGCGGTTCAAAGTATCTCTTAATTCAAGAAGACGGATTGCCAGTGCTTCAGTTTGGAGATATTGCTTTTGGTACACAAGATCAATTTGTACGTGCAGATGCAACCATCGGACGCGTTGAGTCAGTACGTGGAGGTTCTGCTTCTACTTTAGCTTCCAACTCTCCTGCAGGTATCATTAACTTTATTTCTAAAGATGGCCGCCGCGAAGGAGGTTCAGTTGCTACTTCTATTGGTGTTGACTACAGAAACTTACGTTCTGATGTAGAATACGGAACAAAAGTTGGAAATGGTCTTTACATGCACGTTGGTGGATTCTATCGTCAAGGAGTAGGACCAAGAGATATCGGTTTCAATGGTAATGACGGTGGTCAAATCAAAGCAAATTTATTGAAAGAGTTTGACAACGGTTATGTCAAAGTTTATGTAAAAGCGCTCAGAGATCATACTGCTGCATACATGCCAATGCCAATGACAGTAAGTGGTTCTAACGAAGCTCCGGTTTGGGGTTCTGTAAACGGCTACAATGCATTGACAGGTGGTTTGCAAACACCATTTATGTCAAATGTAGTGGCGTTAAACGAAGCGAATCAACCAGAAATGGTCAATGTTCATAATGGCATGACTTCAAATTATACTGCTGTTGGTACTGAATTTAAGTTTGATTTAGGCAACAAATGGACGCTCACGGGTCGTTCTCGTTATGCAGGTGTAAACGGACGTTTTGTAGCTCCTTTCCCAGCAAACTTTGGCTCGACATCAGCCATTGCATCTGGTCTTGTTGGCACAGGAAATACTTATGCTGTGACTAACCAAGATGGTACAAACTATGAAGGTGAGACTTTGATGTTGATGCACTTGTTCAACACAAAATTGAACAACTTCAATAACATGACCAACGATTACAATATCAACAAAGAAACCTCTTTTGGTAACTTAAATTTTGGTCTCTACCAAGCTACGCAGCAATTAAACATGTCTTGGTTGTGGAATTCATACCTCATGAGTGCTGCTGATGCTGATAACGGATATGGTCAATTACTTGACTTAAATCGCATTGACTCTACAGGTGCTTCAACTGCAATGACTGAAAACGGATTGTTAGCTTATGGTGTACCTGCATGGGGCAATTGCTGCCAACGCAATTACAACGTTGCTTACAACATCATTGCTCCTTATTTGAATAGTGACATCGAATTAACAGATGCGTTGTCATTGTCTGTTGGTGCTCGTTACGACATGGGTACTGCCAACGGAACTTATGCTGGTTCAGTACAGTCTCCAATGAATGACATCAATGGTAACGGTAATATTTCTGCTGTAGAAAATAGCGTTTCCATGATTGATAACAACAACCCGAGTGTTGTGAATTATAACTGGAACTATCTTTCTTATTCTGTAGGTGCAAACTACAAACTTGATAAGGCAAGTGCTGTATTTGCTCGCTACTCTAAAGGAGGTCGTGCAGGTGCAGACCGCGTACTTTTTGGAACATATTTGAATCCACAAGGAGGTCTAACTGCTGCTAACAATGTGGTAGATTTCACTTCACAAGCTGAGTTGGGTTACAAAATGCGTAAAAATGGCGTGCTTTTAAATGCTACTGCTTTCTTTGCACAAACTGACGAGAAAAACTTCGAGGCAACAACACAAAAATTCTTTGACCGCACCTACAACGCTGTTGGTCTTGAATTAGAGGCTGGTTATACGATCAAGAATTTCCAAATCTCTGGAAACTTAACTTACACCAACGCTAAAATTGCTGTAGATGAAGTGACACCAAGCAATGTGGGTAAAACTCCACGTCGTCAGGCACCGCTTATCTATTCAGTAACACCAGTTTACAACATCAATAAGGACCTCCAAATTGGTGCTAACCTTATCGGTACTGGTAGCTCATTTGCTCAAGATAACAACGAATTGGTTATGAGCGCGTATTTTTACTTGAATCCGTACATCAGCTGGTCTCCAATCGAAAACCTGAGCGTGATGCTACAATCAAACAACGTATTAAATGCAATCGGCGTGACTGAATCTGAAGAAGGTTCAATTACAGCTGGACAGTCAAATTACGTAAGAGCAAGATCTATTGCGGGTCGTTCTACGGCAATTAGCATTCGTTACCGTTTTTAAAACTTTGTTTTAGAGTGAAAGGGATGAGGTGTAACTTTACACCTCATTTCTTTTTTATAGAGGGTCTTATGTACAAAGAAGAAGCTTTTCAGGTTTTTAAAAACAGCGCCACTAAAGCTGGTTTCTTGGCCACAGCAGTCGGCGACGAGAATTACAACCGGGTGTGGTCCAGAGACAGTGCGATCACAGCACTAGCTATATTGCTGCACGATTACGAAGCTTTGTATCCTTCTATTAAAGCAAGTATTTTAACACTTGGTTCTCAACAAAACCAAACCGGAATCATACCTTCCAATGTGGCCGTCGACCATCACGGCAATCTACAGCCAAGTTACGGCACATTAGTAGGCAGAGTTGATGCCCAGACCTGGTGGGTCATCCAGTCTTGTTTGTTTATTTTAAAAACAAATGACCTCGAATTAAAAGAACAACTCAAAGGCAAAATAGACAAAGTTCTAGGCCTTCTTGATGCCTGGGAATTCAATGCCCGGGACTTATTATACACACCGTTAGGCGGGAATTGGGCAGATGAATATGTATTGTCTGGGTATACCCTTTACGATAATTTATTGCGCTTTTGGGCTTTGGATTTGTACGCTCAATGTTGGCCGTCTGAAACCCAAATTTGGCATAAAATGCAGCGAGTGCGCGTGGCAATTCTTTCCAATTTTAGCATTGATCATGAAGTACCGACATCTGCAACCATTCATCCACGGATCCAGCAAGAACTTCAACAGGCTCAGCCAGCTTATATGCCAGCATGCTTTGATGCTGCACAATATGTTATGCAATGGGATGCAGCTGCACATGGTTTGGCACTCTTACTCGGTTTTGACTGCACAAGAGTGGCAAGTTATGTTCAACAATTCCAAGACGCCGAAAAGCGCTTGTTTGTCCCTTCGTTTTGGCCTGTTATTCAAGAAGAAGATCAGGCGTGGTCTTTGCTTGAACATCAATATAATTATGCTTTTAAAAATAAACCTTACCATTTTCATAACGGAGGGTCATGGCCGGTCATGTCTGGTATATTAGCCATGGGGTTTCGAAATTTTGTACCTCAACTTAGTTCGCAAATGGCATCAAGCTATGAACAGTTTCTAAACAAAACAGACCACATGAATTTTTCAGAATACATTTCTACCAACAAACTACAACCAGGCGGCAAGACCCAAATGTGTTTTTCGGCTGCTGGATATCTTTTTATGTGTGCTACACCCGCACAAATCAAATCAATTTTTGCAAAATGATAGGAGAAAAAATCAATCATAACTTGTTAAACCTAGATGCAGCTCAGGAGTTACTCAAGTCTTTCGATCTTTTTGATAAGCCAGTTAAGGTGGTGGTAGCAATTGCCGGTGAATCGGGAAGTGGGAAAACACACATGGCAACAGCTTTGCAGGCAGCTTTAGAGACTAATGCTATCAGCGCCTGTGTTTTACATATGGATGATTTTTTCTTTTTGCCTCCTGCAAGCAATCATGCGCAAAGGCTCAATGATATAACTCATGTAGGACCTCAAGAAGTCAATATAGAACTATTGAATTCTTTGATTGCCGATTTCAAATCAAACGAAAATCATTTTACGGTCCCAACAGTTGATTATTACGCCAATAGCATTTCGCAATCCAACCTAGAGCTTGGGTCTGTACAAGTTTTAATCATTGAGGGGACGTATTCATTCTTTTTACAAAATTCAGATTTTAATCTGTTTATGTCCCGAGACTTTACCCAAACGACAGAACTTCGATTGGCAAGAAATAGAGGCAATGAGGCGCAAGATGAATTTGTAGAACGCGTGCTAAAAATTGAGCATGAAATAATTGCAAAACAGGCGAGCAAAGCTGATGCATTCATCGATTATCATTTTAAATTACAACTCAAATGACTTCTAAACTCCCACGTTTGAGTTTTTGGCAACTCTGGAACATGAATTTTGGATTTCTCGGAATTCAGTACAGTTTTGGTCTACAGCAAACGGCCATCAATCCAATTTACATGTTGCTTGGGGCAAACCCCGATGAATTACCGTTGTTGAATCTGGCTGGTCCGATGACAGGTCTTCTGGTACAGCCGCTCATTGGCGCTTTGAGCGATAAAACATGGCACCCTCGCTTGGGAAGACGCAAGCCTTATTTTCTCATAGGTGCCATTCTTTGCTCTTTGGCATTATTTGCTTTTCCTTACAGCAGCACCATTTGGATGGCTGCAGGTTTACTTTGGATTTTAGATGCCGGTAACAATACAGCAATGGAACCCTACAGGGCCTTTGTAGCAGATGTTTTACCTGAGCATGAACAACGTCGTGGATTTTTAATTCAAAGTTTTTTCACAGGCTTCGGAATCACCTTAGCGAATTTATGCTTGTATTTATTTCAAAAAAGTGAGTGGCTCGGGCAGAAGAGTATCAATGGTTTGCCTTACTGGGTCTATGTAGCCTTTTTCGTTGGTGGCATCACCTCTATTACAACTATTTTGTGGGCGATGTATAAGACCAAAGAAGTGCCGCCTTCGGATGAAGAGTTGAAAAAATTAAAGGAAACAAAACGAAATATACTTGCTCCAATCGTCGATATATTCAGCGCAATCAAAGGGATGCCTTCCGTTTTATGGAAATTGGCGATCATGTATCTATTTCAATGGTATGCTTTGTTCATTTATTGGCAATTTGCGGCACTTTCAGTGGCCCAAACAATTTATAAAATACCACTCGGTACTAAAATGAATGCGCATCCGGATTTTGAAAAAGCAGTGAGCTTTACAGGGTTACTCAATGCCGGATACAATATTGTCACTTTTATCGTTGCCCTGCTTTTGATGCGCATATTATCGAAGTTTGCTGCACATAAAGTACATGCCGCATCGTTGCTCTTTGCCGCTTTTGGATTACTCAATTTTTCAGTAACTCAGGACCAAACCGTCCAGATGATCAATATTGTTGGCTTAGGTATTGCTTGGGCTAGTATCATGGGGGTTCCATTTTTGATGGTTGTTCCTGAATTGCCAAAAGAAAAATATGGGGTTTATATGGGTATCATCAACATGATGATCGTGATTCCGATGATCATACAGACACTTAGCTTTGGTTGGTTGTATCAAAATATACTTGATAACAACCCGTCTTATGCGATCTCGTTTGCAGCGTGTTTCTTTTTTATTGCTGCCGCATTGAGCTACACACTATTCAATAGAAAAACTACTCAGCACTGAAATAACCGTGATCAGAGGGTTTGATCCAGTAAAACCAATCATAATAAGCAAGGTGATGGCTTTTGATAAATCCAAGTTTACTTTTAGGATAGTTGCTTGGAATGTAAATGCGCCCGCCTTTTGTTGATGGAGGTAAATGATCAATGCCGGGCACTGCTTGTTGAGGTGCTATGCCGTCTTGAAAACATATTGGGTCTGCGGTCGGGACACCTGTATTGGCTCCGTATTGCCAAATTTCTTCAAATATAGACCAATCTCGGGCCCCTGAATTGGCTGCCTCAGCAGACAAAACAAGTGCTTTTCCAAAGGTGTAACGCGGAGAAAGGACATCAATGATTCCTAAAAAGTAAGCGTAACCCATGCTATGGCATACGACATGTATTTTACCAGGTGGGTTTTCTGAGAAATATTTATCGAGTAATTTGGCGGCTTTGATACCGTTTTCTACACGGATCTCGAATCCGTTTGGATTAGGGGTCGTATTCATGACCCAGGTGCTTTTGCGTCTGAACCAGCAAAATCGAGAAAAAACATAGGACTGCACTGCCTTGGTCATGGTCAAGTGAGTTGAGGTAGTGATAGGATGATGCGCGTCCAAATAAAGAGGCTTGGCATTTGGGAATCTTTTGATGATGGAATCGTCTAGGGCGTACCAGTAGCCGGTTGGGTCCTTCTCGCGAAACTGATTATTGGTAATTTCAGCGTCGTGTTTAGGACCTCTGTAGCCATTGATAAATAAAATATAATCTTGAGCTAGCATCATAGCAGGCAATAAAGTAGAGAAAGCAAAAAGGAGCAGTTTATTTCCCATATTGATAAAAAATTCCGCCAGCAAAAGCAGTCCAATAACATGCCTTTTGTTGACACGCTTTTAAACCATTGTTTACCCAAGTGTTACATGTTGAAAACAGGTTATAACGACCATAGGCGGCATAATAAGCATCGTTTCCAGTGACTACACCTGGTTTGGTGGCTTTGATGTAAACTGTTTGCCAACCACTTTTAGTTCGAACCAAAGCGTTTTCAATGTAGCGCACCAATTTTTTGTATTGCTGTGTTGTTAGCCGCAATTGGATGATGGGGCGGTCATTGAGCAATTGTTGGTAGTAGGTTGCGTGAATGGCAGATGGCCCAATTCCAAAAGGTACAGTAACGGCTGTTTTGAGCGTGAGATCAGACCATTCGGGTGTGTTCATGTAAAAATTTTGATCGCCCCAACCAATCGATAAGAGTGTGCTCAGGCTGTCCTTAAATGCTGTATTGGCTAAAGGAAATTCGGTGCGCCAATCTTTGATGTCGTTTTTGACAGGCACAACGAAGTCTGTATGAACGCCAGATTTCATTAGATAAATTTCTATTCGCGCATTTTTCTTTGTTTTACCTTCAACACTAATTCTAGAGAGTAAAAAGGCACTCAGTACATAAAGCAGGATAGCCGAACCTAAAAATGTCAGGACATAGCCACTTGCCTTGACAGTGCGTTTAGTAGCGCGCCTAACTCGGCGTTTTTGATACCAGTATAATTTGCGTTTTTTTTGCTGCATATGTTCAAAACAAAGTTAAACTTATTAGCTCAAGTGATGAGCAGATGTTTATTTTTGTGTTCAGTAAATTTACGCCATGCAACATAAATTTTTCCTATCTATATTCCTCTTTAGTTTTTTGTCCTTTGGACAACAAAACAACAATTCACTAAACGCCTCTCAAAAAATCACTGAAGTGCTTTTAAATGTAGAGCGTTTTTACGTAGATCAACCCGATATACCAAAATTAACAGAGTCTGCAATTGTAGCCTTACTCGAAGAACTCGACCCACATTCCACCTACATTCCAAAAGAAGAACTCGACGACGCTCAAATGACTATCAACGGTAGTTTTGTCGGTATTGGCGTGCGTTTTCAACTCATGAAAGATACGATCAGTGTAGTTGCTACTATTCCCGGTGGTCCTTCTGAAAAATTAGGAATTTTACCCGGGGATCAAATCGTACAAGTCGATGGTGTTTCCGTGGCGGGTATTGGTATCAAAAACGATCAAGTCAGACAAAAATTAATGGGAGACCTCGGCACAAAAGTGAAAGTAACTGTCAACCGCAAAGGCAAACTCCTTGATTTCAATATTACAAGAGACAAAATTCCAGTATTCTCTGTCGATGCTGCATACATGATCGATAAAGAAATAGGCTACATCAAGCTCAATAGTTTTTCAAAAACAACCGTTCAAGAAGTGCAATCGGCTCTTCAAAGCTTAAAAAGCCAAGGAATGAAAAGCCTCATTTTTGACCTGCAAAGTAATGGTGGAGGTTTGCTTGATGCTGCCCACAAATTAGCAGACGAATTTTTATCTGGTGACAAACTCATTGTTTATTCTGAAGGCAGGGCTCAGCCTCGCTACGACCTCAAAGCGTCTAAAAAAGGACTTTTTGAAGAAGGGCAATTGGTCATTTTAACGGATGAATATGCTGCAAGTGCCAGTGAAATTTTATCTGGTGCCATTCAAGACTGGGATCGCGGCCTAATTATCGGACGACGCACCTATGGTAAAGGACTGGTTCAGCGACCAATGCCACTGAGCGACGGTTCGGAAATCCGCCTGACTATTGCACGTTATTATACGCCAACGGGCCGACACATTCAAAAGCCATATCAAGATACCGAGACTTACCGCAAAGATTTAAGCCAGCGCTACCTAAATGGTGAATTTTTTCTCAAAGATTCTATCAAATTACCAGATTCTCTGATGTACAAAACGCTCAAAACAAAAAGAACCGTTTACGGAGGTGGTGGCATCATGCCAGATGTATTTGTTGCACTGGACACAACTGAAAGCACCACGTACTTTGCCAATTTGATTCAAGGAGGTCATGTCAATAGTTTTATTTTCAACTATGTCAATGCCAATCGCAAAGATTTGCTTCAGAAATATCCAACCATCAAAGAATTCAAAGCAGGTTTCAATTGTGATGCCACATTCATGGATGCATTCTTTGCCTATGTTGCCCAAGAAGACAGTACTTTACTTTTCAATGAACAAGATTACAAGCGCAGTGAAAGATTGTTGAAACTAAGACTGAAATCTGTTTTGGCCCAAGATCTCTGGGGAACCAACGAAATGTTCCAAGTTTACAATGATACCAACGAAATTTTACAAGAAGCCATTCACGTATTACAAAGCAAGTCTTATCAAAATTTTGAGTTAGAAAAATAACAAGCATGTCAGACGATAAAAAAATCATCTTTTCAATGGTAGGTGTCTCCAAAGTGACACCACAAGGAAAACAAATCATTAAAAATATTTACCTCTCGTTTTTTTACGGTGCCAAGATTGGTATCATTGGTCTGAACGGATCTGGTAAATCTACAGTCATGAAAATCATTGCTGGGCTTGATAAATCTTTTCAAGGTGAAGTGGTGTTTTCTCAGGGCTATTCAGTAGGTTATCTACCCCAAGAACCAGAGCTAGACCCTAACAAAACAGTAAAGGAAATCGTGATGGAGGGTGCACAAGAAATTGTAGATGTCTTGGCTGAATACGAAGAAATCAATAATGCTTTCATGGACGAAGCCGTGATGTCTGATCCAGATCAAATGGACAAATTGATTGCTAGGCAAGGAGAAGTTCAGGATAAAATTGATGCCATGGATGCCTGGGAGCTCGATACCAAGCTTGAGCGTGCCATGGATGCCTTGCGCTGTCCGCCAGATGACCAACTCATTGGTACTCTTTCAGGTGGTGAGCGCCGCCGTGTAGCTTTGTGTCGTTTGTTGTTGCAAAACCCCGATGTCTTGCTTCTTGATGAGCCAACCAACCACCTTGATGCTGAATCTATTGATTGGTTAGAACAACACCTTCAACAATACAAAGGAACAGTCATAGCGGTTACCCACGACCGCTATTTCTTGGACAACGTAGCAGGCTGGATCCTCGAGCTCGATAGAGGTGAGGGTATTCCGTGGAAAGGTAACTATACTTCTTGGCTTGAACAAAAAGGAAAACGTCTTCAGGAAGAGGAAAAAATGGAATCTAAGCGCCAAAAAATGTTGGCACGAGAGCTAGAGTGGGTGCGCATGAATCCTAAAGCCAGACAAGCAAAAAGTAAGGCGCGTTTACAGAATTACGACAAAATGCTCTCAGAAGATAGCAGAGAAAAAGAAGCGCGTTTAGAGATTCCTATTCCGAATGGGCCACGTCTTGGTAATAACGTCATTGACGCTGTTCATGTGGCTAAAGCATTTGGAGATAAACTACTCTATGATGATCTCAATTTCAAATTGCCTCCAGCAGGAATCGTTGGTATCATTGGTCCTAATGGTGCCGGAAAAACGACCATTTTCAAAATGATCATGAATGAATTAGCACCAGACAAGGGCGAGTTCACAGTCGGAGAAACCGTTCAAATTGGTTACGTTGATCAATCTCACAAAGACATTCATCCAGACAAAACAGTTTTTGAAGTTGTTTCTAATGGTTTAGAATACGTTGAGGTTGGCAATCAAAAGATCAACTCGAGGGCTTATTTATCCAAGTTTAATTTCAATGGTTCTGATCAAAATAAAAAGGTAGGTGTCTTGTCCGGTGGAGAACGAAACCGCTTGCATCTGGCCATGACACTCAAGACAGAAGCCAACGTGTTGCTACTCGATGAGCCAACCAACGACATTGACGTCAACACGCTAAGGGCCCTAGAAGAAGGCATTGAGAATTTTGCAGGCTGTGCCGTAGTAATTTCGCATGACCGTTGGTTTCTTGACCGAATTTGCACCCATATCTTGGCATTTGAAGGCGACTCTCAAGTGTATTGGTTTGAAGGTTCCTACTCAGAATACGAAGAAAATCGTAAAAAACGAATAGGCGATGCAGGCCCTAAAAGAATTCGCTACAGAAGCTTGAATTAGTGTTTGTTAGTAACACTTGACAAACACTAGTTATCTTAGTTTATTAATGACAACTCCGTTGTTTCCAACGATGAGACATTACAGGCAAAGAGTCTTTTTCGTGTGTGTCAATTTTTGACTGCAAGTTTGCATTAACTTGGCTCAAATCAGGTTGCCCGGCGTCTACCCACGCTGTAAACCAAACGCTACTCACCATTAAAATTGCTGCGCGCAAACGCCTTTCAACCATTCCATTGAGTTGCGTATGATACGCCTGACAGAATTTTTTAGAATATACTTTTGTCAGTACACTTCCTCGTTGTTCAAAGCTATATTTCTCGCTTTCTTTCATGCGTGTACTGCACAATATTTCAAAGTTAAACACACTGTCTAAAGCCGCATGAGAAGCTGCAACAGCTTGCCAAATAGCTTTTTGAACAGAGGGTAAGTAGCTCGCTGAGCCAATCCAATAATTGTAATTTTCGGCCTCTAGTTCAATAAGCCGACTCTCCCATAAGCCATGAATGCCATGTTGTCCAGTCAGCTGTCCATTGTAGTTTTGGGTGGTATGGAGTGGTACATGAGCATCTGCGATGTAATGGCCAATTTCAGCAGCATTTTTTAAAATGGCCGCCAAATTTTGTGCTTCGAAAGCTTTTTGAAGTCTGAATTTCATGTGGATGACATGCCAAGGAACAATGCCATGTGCTAACAAAGTGTCTTCGCCGTGGCATTCTTTTGCTGCTAGCCAATTTTGAGGCAAGTTCCAAAACGGATTTTCACCTTTTTTGTAATAAAAATCGAGGTCAATGTAATGCCTTGCTGCCTCTGATTCTTGAATGTATCTACGTTGGTCTGGAGCAACTGATTGCGCAATGAGTTCTTGAAGGTGCTCTATGAAAAGAAGTTGTAAAGGGGGTGGTAATAGGTAAACAGCAAACTCATTGATGCGCTGGTGACCTGCAAAGCCCCATTGAGTTTGTTGTTGATTGGTACCGGAAATGGAAAGTACAAGCCCTATAAATAGGAGTTTTACGAGGTGTTTAGAGGGAGTGTTTGATAAGTTTGCCATCTTTGAGTATTGGAATGACCTCCGTTTGATTTGGAGTCAGACAATACTTGATGTCTTCATTGAGGTTGAGATTTTTGAGGCGTCTGCGGTGCGAGCTCGACTTCAAGTAGCCAAAGTAATTGTCTTTGGCAGAAAGGTAAAGATACTTAGCGGCTATAGATGAATCTTCGTCGGAAATAAAGTTGCCGGTTCCGATTAAATACTGACAAATTGCTCCGGCACAAATAGTATCCTCTAAATTGAATTTATCTTGCCAGCCTGAACAAAGGCAAAGAACATTTTTATCTTGTTGGGCCAACCATTTGCAAAGTGCATCTAAGTTTAAGAAAGATCCTACCACAACAATCTCAGCATCTTTGGCAACATCTAAAGATTTAGTACCATTGGTGGTTGTAAGTACTACGTCTTGTCCACGGAATTCTTCACGCATGTAGGAGAAAGGAGAATTTCCGAAGTCAAATCCTTCTACAATTTGACCTTTACGTTCTGCACCAGCCAAATATCCTTTTTGTTTGTAAGCCCAAGCTTCTTCAACGGTTGGCACAGGAATAATGGAATTGATGCCGTTGTCAAAAGCTGCACAAATAGCAGACGTTGCTCTGAGAACATCGATTACTACTACTATTTCAAATTCATCTTTGTAATAAGGGTATTCTCCTGGCGTGAAGCAAACCTCCACATGTTTTCTTAAATCCATATCGCAAAGTTAAAAATAAAGCAATAAAAAAGGGGAACCGAAGTTCCCCCTTAACTTTCTTAGTGGAAATGCTTAGAATCTCCAGCCAATGCGAACTGATCCATGAGCAGCACCAATATTGGTGTAAGTCATTTGATTTCCAAGCGTAGTATACGTTGTAGGAGTAGCCGATGCTGGCGTAGTAACATTTTTAACTACGTCGTCGTTGGTCACTGCAGTACTAGTAAGGTTTAATTCAAGACCTAAATAGAGGTTGTCAGCTACATAGTAGTCAAAACCAGCGCCAAGTCCCCAACTAAAAGTACTGTATCCTCCTGCAGCAGTAACAGAAAAGCCATTTGCATAAGCTAAGTCAGAGGTAGGATCAAGTGGATTTGAGTAGAATACGTTTGTCCAAGTTTGCTCTTCTGAGCCTTTTCCAAAACCAATGTTTGCTGTAAAGTATGGAGACATTTTGTCGGTGCCAGAAAGGTGGTATTCAGCTCCTAGTTTTAAATCCCAGGCACTACGTGCGATATCAACGGTTCCGTTTTCACCACCAGTAGTAGGGTTGGCATAAGCATGCGATTCCTTACTAGGTGTGTTCACCACTGAAGATCCGTCACCCCCAAAGCCAAACTGCACACGAGCTGCAATATTGTCAGTGGCAAAATAGCGCAAGCGTAAAGAAGGCGCTGTAAAGCTCATACCATTGCTGGTATTTAGGTTAGCTAATCCTTCTAATGAATAACGTGCGTCATCACTAGCAGGCTTTTGAGCAAACAAAGACCCAGTCAATGTTAATGCTCCTACAAAAATCATTAGTTTTTTCATAGTTGTTTGTTTTATGGTTTGGTCGAATGTACGCAAACGATTGCGTCAATGTTTCAAAAAAAGACGCACAAACAACTGTTAATAAGATATTAAGGATTACTGTTTTTCGCCTCGAGCTCTTGTTGCAGCTGCAATTGATACATGTCAAAATAGGCTCCTTTTTGTGCTAAAAGTTCTGCATGTGACCCCGCTTCAATAATGCGTCCAGCTTCCAAAACAATGATTTTTGTGGCATTTCTGATGGTTGAAATGCGATGAGAAACAATAATTGTGGCTCTGTTTGCAGAAAAACGTTCGAGTTCCTGTAAGATGATTTCCTCTGTTTCTGTGTCTACTGCACTAAGGCAGTCATCTAAAATGAGCAATTTAGGATCGCGAAGTAGGGCGCGTGCAATAGAAATTCGTTGTTTCTGGCCACCGCTTAGATTAACGCCTCTTTCACCTAGGATGGTATCAAAACCATGCTCGAATGCTTCTATGTTGTGAAGGACATGTGCGCTTTTACACGCAGCTTTAAGATCTTCAAGTTGCAATTGATCGGCATTTTCAGAGCCGAATTTGAGGTTATTGGCAATGGTATCTGAAAATAAAAAGACATCTTGGGGTACCAATGCAATTTGCTTGCGGTATTGCAAGAGTGAGACTTCTTTTAAGTTGTCGTTACCAACTTTTATTTGGCCGCTCGAGGGGTCAAAATGTCGGGCAACCAAATTGCAAATTGTCGATTTACCGCTACCTGTTTGACCTACTATTGCTAGCGTCTCGCCGGATTTTACGGTAAACATAAGGTCGAAAAGAACCCGTTGCTGGGCATCTTCGTATTGAAAATCAACATGTTCAAAATGTATGCCCTTTGTTAAATCTGGCGTTTGATTGTGCACATCTTTAATTTTGGCTTTGGTTTGAAGAAATTCATTGATGCGTTGTTGTGAAGCAGCTGCACGTTGAATAATGGAAGATATCCAGCCCAAACTAGCAAAGGGCCAAGTCAGGTTGGTTACATACATGATGAAGGCGACAATGCCACCGACGGTCATTTTCTTTTCAAACGTTAATAGGCCACCGTAGTAAATGGCAATCATAGAGCTAAGACCGATCAAAAAGATGATAGTAGGACTAAAAAAGGCATTCACAAAAACCAAACGCATGCTCTGTTTCTTGTATCGTTCAGCGGATTCACTCACTTTATCAGCAACTTGTTGCTCGCGCTGATAAGCTTTAATGATGCGGATGCCAGCAAAAGATTCTTGCGCCAAGGTACTTAAAAACGATTGTTCTTTTTGGACAGCGAGGCTCATTTTATTCATGGTTGAAGAAACCTTGTAAATCAGAATAGACATGATTGGCAAAGGGAGCAACACATAAAAGGTAAGGCTTGGTGAAATGGTGATCATTTTGGTGACAATCAAAATGAAAGAAACAACGAGGTTTATGGTGTACATAATGCCGGGACCTGCATACATGCGTACGAGGCCAACATCTTCAGAGATGCGGTTCATGAGGTCTCCGGTGGCGTTCTTTTTGTAGAAACTTTGGTCGAGTTCTTGGTACTTTTGATAGATTTCATTCTTGAGGTCATACTCAATGAATCTTGACATCACAATAATGGTTTGCCTCATCAGAAATAAAAAGAAACCCTTGAGCAACGAAAAGCCCATGTAAATGGCACCTAATTCTAAGGCAAGATAGAGGTAGTCTGTTTTTGATTGTAAATCTAAATTGCTCTGAAAGCGATCGATAGAATCACTGAAAAAGGCAGGCATTTGCACGCCGAAATAATTGCTAATGACTGTAAAGAGAATGCCGAATAGGAAGCGCCATTTGTACTTCTTAAAGTATTTGTTGATGTAACGAAGGGACTTCATGGTTTTTTTCTACTTTTGCCAAGCTATTTGACTTGCAAATTTACGTCAAATAAGAATTAGTGAACGAACTCATTTCAAAAACATGTCTGAATTGACAATCTCTCCGTTGGTTGATTCCTCCCTGAATCCCATTCTACAACCCATGGCAGCCATGGGGCACGAACAAATATTATTTTGTAACGATAAAGCAACTGGTTTAAAAGCCATTATCGCTGTACATAATACGGTGCTCGGACCTGCGCTTGGAGGTACGCGTATGTGGATGTATCAAAACGAACAAGAAGCACTTACTGACGTTTTGCGTCTCTCTCGAGGTATGACTTACAAAAACGCTATTTCAAATCTGAATCTTGGTGGTGGTAAAGCTGTTATCATCGGCGACTCCAAAACAATGAAGTCTGAAGCTTTATTTAGAAGATTCGGACGTTTTGTCAACGCTTTGGCAGGGTCATATATAACCGCTGAAGATGTCGGGATTTCTCCTGAAGACATGGTTCATGTCAGTAAAGAAACAAACTATGTTGTTGGTTTGCCTGGAAAAAGCGGCGACCCTTCACCTGTTACTGCCTTTGGCGTTTATATGGGTATGAAAGCCGCTGCAAAGCATCAATTTGGTACTGACAGTTTAGCAGGTAAAAAAGTAGCTGTCCAAGGAATTGGACACGTTGGAGCCTATCTTGTGGAGCATCTTGTTGCAGAAGGTGCAGTTGTCACCATCACAGACATCAATCAAGAAGCGCTGCAAAAATTAAGTGCTAAGCATGGCGTACAGGTTGTAGCTCCTGATCAAATTTATGGCATTGACATGGACATTTATGCGCCATGTGCTTTGGGTGCCACAGTCAATGACGATACGCTCGGGCAGCTCAAGTGTGCAGTCATTGCCGGAGCAGCTAATAATCAACTCAAAGAAGAGGCCAAGCATGGTCAAATATTAATGGATCGCGGCATTATTTACGCACCAGATTTTGCACTCAATGCTGGCGGAGTAATCAATTGTTTTTCTGAAGTTGAAGGTCTTTCGCTAGAGTGGGCCAAACAAAAGGCTGAAGAAATTTACACCACCATAGACAACATTTTAGTGCGTTCTAAACAAGAAGGCTTGCCAAGTTATCAGGTGGCCAACCGAATAGCCGAAGAACGCGTGCAATCAAAAGGCAGTCTTAACATCTAATTATGCTCAACAGAAGACATTTAAGAATCAAAGTACTACAAGTGCTTTATGCCTTTTTCCAAAGTGCTGACTCCGATCGTTCAAAAGCTGAGAAAGAACTTTTGTTATCGATTGAACGAATGTACGACATGTACCTCTACTTGTTATTGGCTTTGCCCGAAATGAAACGAGCTGCCCAAAATAGACAAGCTGAGCTAAAGAAAAAAATGAGACCAACACCCGAAGAACTCAATCCTAACATGAAATGGGTTGACAACACTTTGGTTGCCGCCATTGAAAATGCCTCTGCGCTTTATAAAGTATCAGAGCAGCGAAAAGTCAACTGGTTAGGTGCTGAAAATCAGGAAATATTTAGAAAAATGCACCTCAATTTACAAGAATCTGAGGTTTATTTTGAACACATGAATAACGGTCAAGAAGGCATCGAAGAAGACATGAGCTTTGCGCTGCAGGTTTTCAAGCAAGAAATTGCCAATTCTACCCTCATTCAAAACTTCTTTGACGAAAAATCGATTTATTGGGCCGATGACCTCGACTTGTGTGCCTCAATGGCCATTAAAACTATCAAATCTTGGAAGTCAGGTTCAGCTTTTGAAATTTTACCTCTTTTCAAAGAAAACGACGACGAACGCGATTACATCTTGACCCTTTTACACGAAACTATTAAGCAAGATGCTGCGCATGAAAGTGATATTCTAGCGCTCGCTGACAACTGGGAGCTCGATCGCATTGCAAAAATGGATATGTTGCTTTTGAAGATGGGGCTCACTGAATTGCAATCTTGCCCAAGCATCCCAACGAAGGTCACACTCAACGAGTACATCGAAATTTCGAAGTTTTACAGTACGCCAAAGAGTAATGTCTTCATCAATGGTATCCTCGACAAAGCCATCGAGAAACTTACAGCCGAAAAACGCATACAAAAATCGGGTAGAGGTTTATTGAACTAATGATCACAAAATAACAGTACTCATGAAAATTATGCAAGCGCTTTTGTTCTACAGCTTTTTAATTTTAGGGCTTGTAGGTTGTAAAAACAACACCGAAATTGAGGTTGGAAAAGCAACCACAATGGAAATCCCTCAACGTGTATTTCAAGCCGGAACCGTGATGAAAGGTGAACGCATCAAAGCCACATTTAAAGTGATCAATACGGGTGCCTATCCATTGGTATTTGGCGAAATCAAGCCATCTTGTTCTTGCACTGTTGTAGACAAACCAAAAAAACCAATTTTACCCGGTGAATCAACCATCATTAAGGCTGAAATCAACACGGACGAACTCCATACCAAAAACATTCATAAGGCTGTAACGCTCATGACCAACACTGAGCCGAATATTACAGTACTTCAAATAAAAGGTCGAATAAAATAACTACATTTGTAGGCAAAATTTAACAAACTATGGGAGCAGGTGCAAATCAATTAGTCATGATCGTTTTAATGATAGGAGTTTTTTACTTCTTCATGATCAGACCACAAATGAAAAAGCAAAAAGAATTGAAAAAATTCCGTGAAGCATTGAAGCCAGGTGACAAAGTAGTTACAATCGGTGGTATTCACGGTAAAATTCTTGAAATCTCCGATGCAACAGTCCTTATTCAATCAGAAGGTACAAAAATTAGACTTGACAAAGCTGCCATATCTTCTTCAATGGAAGATACGCTACAAGCGAAATAATTTTTTGGGGATGTAGCTCAGTTGGCTAGAGCGCTTGACTGGCAGTCAAGAGGTCGTGGGTTCGAATCCCATCTTCTCCACTGGAAGATTGTCCAAAACAGTCTAAAGCGTGTAAATCAAGCATTTACACGCTTTTTTGTTTTTAAAAACAGTCTAGTAAAGTCTAGGGTTGTAGAGCAGCTTGGTTTCTTAGGGGGTTTCCTTTTTGAAACTGAAAAAAGGAAACCAAGCAGTTAGACGCTAATAGACATAATAAGACTGAAAAACAATGAGTTATGCTTCGTTTTTACCTCTTGGAAATGTAATTTTGTAACAATAAAAGGGGGGCACAATGTAAAAAATAGTGCCAAAATGTCGTCAAGTCAGAAAGCAAACTTCTCGTTGATCTTCTATATCAGCAGAACAAAAGCAAAAAAGAACGGTGAAGTTCCCGTTCTCATGAAGATCAATATCAACGGAAATCGCGTTGTTATGAATCTTCAAAGAAGTA
>JBJTNI010000007.1:0-16410 GCA_046073985.1 Flavobacteriales bacterium
GATGCTCTAACCAACTGAGCTAAGGAGGAATGTCTCAATTCGAGGATGCAAATATATGTAATTTTTCGAATTCAAAAAGTGAATTATTTAAAAAATTCATTACTTTTTTTCATCTTTTTTCTAAGTTATTCAAAATCATCGCTATCCATCGAAAAATCATCGAGGGTAGTTTGGTATTGATCGTCTTCGTCTTCCTGATCAACGTAAGAGGTGGCATCTTGGTCATCGCGACTAGATGGTCTTAAAATGTTTGTTTTAGAAACATTGAGTCTAATTTCTGTTCGAGAAGAGCCATCTTCCATGGTGATGGTCTTGGCAAATGGGGTGCCGATGATTTCCACCAAAGTACCTCTTGTTAGAAAATCGATGATGCGCATGTTTGATCCTTCACGTTTCCAGATCGTACAATTGACCCAAGTAGTCTTGGTTTTCATTTGACCGGTTTTTTTGTCCTTCCAATTTTTATTGTGCGCAACAGGGAAGTTAATTGCAACGATTCCGCGTTCCATGTTTTTGACATGTGCGTCCTTGCCAATATTGCCAATCAGTCTGGTTTCAAATACTGTAGCCATTTCTTAGTAGAATTAAAAAAGCGTGTACCGAAATATACCGATACACGCTTGTAACAATGAAGTAGCTAAATTGTTGTGTCTTAGTGCTGATGACCGTGTGGGCCGTGTGCATGACCATGTGCTAATTCGTCTGCATCTGCTTCGCGAACTTCTAAAATTGTCCCTGCAAAATGGAGGTCTGTTCCGGCTAGTGGATGGTTGAAATCCATTTGTACGGTTTCGTCCGTGATTTCAAGAATACGGCCACGCAATTGGTTGCCATCGCTATCAGACATAGGTACTAAACTACCAACTTGGAACATCGCAGCATCAAACTGTCCGTCTTCGTTGTGGAAGATGTTTGACGGGAGCATCACAATATGTTGTGGATCTTGCTCGCCGTAGGCATTTGCAGCAAGGATATGAAAGTCGAAATGTTCACCAGCTGTTTTACCGGCTAGTTTTTCTTCAAATTCAGGAATCATCCCACCGACACCATACAAGAAGGTCAAGGCAGTTTCCGGAGTTGTTTCTTCGATGTGTTCTCCGGTAGTGTGATCAGAGAGCTTGTAGGTCAAGGTGACGACCTTGTTGTGGGAAATTTGCATGTTATTTTTGAATTAATTGCTTTACAAAATTTGGAAGCGCGAAAGTAGAGAAGTGGATGTCTTCGTTGTAGTAACGAAGGCCTTTTTCCGCTACAAAAGCTTTGATGGCATCTGTATTGGTGAGTTTGCGTGGGTCAGCAGCACCTTTGATACCGTATTGGAAACTCCACATACCGGTAGGGTAGGTCGGTACAAAGAACAAGCCTACAGGTGCATTATTGGCACCGAAAATACTTTGGAGTGTTTGATTGAGTTCTGCAAAGGCTTTTTCGTTGAATTTTGGAGATTCTCCTTGGGCAACTAAAATACCGTCAGCCTTAAGGGTACGGTAGCAATTTTGATAGAATTCTACACTGAATAATCCTTCTGCAGGGCCAACAGGATCAGAACCATCTACAATGAGTAGGTCGTAGACCGAATCTGGTGCATTTTTGACAAAAGCAATGCCATCATCGACTATTAGCTCTAAACGTGGGTCGTCGAAAGAAGCTGCAATTTCAGGTAAATGCTCTTTACATGCTTTAATGACTTCACCATCGATTTCAACCATGGTTACTTTTTCGATGTTGCTGTGACGCAAAACTTCACGAACGGTTCCGCCATCGCCACCACCAATTACCAATACGTTTTTGGCATGAGGCAGGGTGAATAGGCTCGGGTGCGAAATCATTTCGTGGTAGTGAAATTCGTCCTTGATGGTGGTCATGACCATATCGTCAAGAGCAAGCATTTTGCCGTATTTAGTCGACTCCAAAATGCGAACTCGCTGGAATGGCGACTGCACATCAAAGAAAACATCACCCGTAAAGCGCAAAGAAAGCGCTTGATCTTCGTCTTTGTCTGTAAACCAAACATTGCGGGTATAGAAATCCGGGTTGCGCCATTCAGCCGCTTTTTCACGTGCAGTTGTGATGTCAAAATCATTGCGCGTCAGTAGATTAACTGAGCCACGCTTCATTTCAATAGCAGAATAAGATTTAGCACCAAAACATTCTTTGAGGTGATCAAATGCAATCCAGGCATTCATGTCGCCACATGTAAAGACATCGACAGCTGCGTAACCGTATTCTGGCCATGTATGAATGGCGAGGTGACTTTCTTGAATAACTACCACACCAGAAACTCCGTAAGGAGAAAAATGGTGAAACGTCGAATTGATAACGGTGGCCTCAGCTTTTCGGGCTGCGCCAACCATATCGCGTTCGATGGCCGCTACATCGTTCATGACGTGCGGATCACAATTCATAAATTCCACCAAAATATGGTTTCCTAGTGCTGTATTGCTCATTTTCTTGTACTAAATATTAAAAATTGACCGCAAAGGTACGGAAAATCAAAGGGATTCATGTGTAACTTGTGTTAAATTTAGTCCGATAAATAACGGAGTTTGTCCAAACTTACTTTTATACGAGCCTGACCGAAGATTACCGAGAGTTGTTTGCCTTTCATTTGCTCTACGACACCAATCCGATTGGTCTGTATCAATTGAACTTTGCTACCTACATGAATCTTTTCTTGCTCGTACTTCTCAGCCCTTTGTACTTCTTTTTTTGACGGTTTTTGAGTAGGAGAGGGGATTGGCGCTTTTTTCTTAATGGTTTGTTTGGATTTCTCAAGCCTTAGGTACTGGCCCAATTCCTGAAACAATGCCGTATTGACCTCTTTTTTTCTGGAGCTTGCGTTGAATTTTTCAATGAACGCCAACATTTTTTTACCCGCTTGCAATTGACGCTGACTTGTTTCTTGCACTTGTGTTACTTGTGTTTGCTTGTGCTGTAATTTTTCAATTTCTTGTTGATGCTGCAAACCAGTCCTTTCAGCAATTTTTGCAGCTTCTTCCAAGCGTTTATTTTGAGCAAGTAACTGATTGCGTTCCTTTTGCAAGCTGCTAAGCAATTTATCTAAACGCACTTTTTGCTGGTTCAAGCGCTGCTTGGCTTCGGCAATTAATTGCTTAGAAATGCCATTGAGTTGCGCAACCTCAAAAGTAAAAGAGCTTCCAGGCTGGCCCATCGCAAATTGGTAAAGCGGGGAGAGGTCCTTCTCATTGAAAAGCATACAACCATTGAGGGCCTGAGGCAATTCATCGGCTTTGAGCTTGATATTACTGTAGTGAGTGGTAATTACGCCAAAACTTTTGAGTTCGTACATTTTCTCAAAAAACACTTCTGCTAAAGCCGCACCTAGTTCAGGATCAGATCCGGTACCAAACTCATCTAAAAGCAATAAAGTTTGTGCGTTTGTACGACCTAAAAAGAACTTCATGCGTTGCAAACGGTAAGAGTATGTACTTAACTCATTTTCAATGGATTGATTATCGCCAATATCCGAATAAATTTGCTTAAAAAAACACATCTGACTATCAGGTGCCACCGGGACTAACAAGCCCGATTGCAACATGAGTTGTAGCAAACCAATTGTCTTGAGCGTAATGCTTTTTCCGCCGGCATTCGGACCAGAAATTACAAGCATTCTAGCTTTCTGGACAAGACTCACGTTTTGCGCAAATGTAGCTTTGCCAACCGCCAAATTATTTTTACGCAAAAGTGGGTGATAGGCTTGTTTGAGTTGAAAACCTGGATGTTGTCCGATGGCCGGCAAAACTGCTTCCATTTCTAAAGCCAGTTTGCATTTGGCATTTAGAAAATCAATGCGCGTGAGTAAAAGTTGATAGGCTCCTATGAGCGGACGGTACTGCACCATTAAAGCTGTTAAAGCCTGTAAAATGCGGTGAATTTCTTTGCGTTCGTCGTCGAATAGGAATTCGAGTTCGTTGTTCAGTGGGACATTGACAAGTGGCTCAATGAAAGTGAGGCTGCCTGTTTTACTTGATCCGTGAATATTGCCTGGAACCTTTCTTTTAAAAGTGGACAAGACGGTCAATACGCGGCGCTCATTGACAAAAGTTTCGAGCGTTTCAGCAAGCACCTTGTCTTTATTATAACGGCGCAATTCTTTATCGAAATTCTTATTGATTTGATTACGTAAAACCCTTATGCGCGCTCTGATTTCAGCTAACTCTGAAGAAGCGTCGTCTTTGATTTGGCCGTTGCGGTCAAAAACTTGATCTATTTGCTCGATGATTTCTTTGGTGTAATAGACATCTTCTGTGAGTTGTTTGAGCAAGGGATACTGAAACAAGGCGTTTTCAAAAAACAGCACCAAAGCATTGACTAACTCTGAAGCTTGGTAAATGCGGCGAAATCCTTCTAGCGAGATTACAGAACGTTGAATTCCGAGCAATTTAATTTCTTGTTCGAGTTCTTCAAATTCTAGCAACGGAAATTTTTCGCCATGAACCCGAACTTGCCGCAGTTCATCGAGTCTTTTGAGTTCTTGCTTTAGTACCTGGAACTGATTCTTTGGTTGTAAAGTTTTGACCTGTTGCAACGCTGTTGGGCCAATGCAATATTTTTCGAGCCAATTTTTGATGGCTTCAAACTCGAGGTCGTGGAGGGTTTGTTGGTCAGTACTAAACACAGTGCAAAGATAAACAACGTTTGGAATCTACTTTTGTTGTAATTGTTATATAATTAATATTATGTTAAATAGAATAATGAGTCTTGTAATTAATAATCTTCAAGAACTACTTATTCATACCTTCCTATTATCTTTAAAAACTCAAACTAATAAAAATGGCAATCTATTCTTTCAATGGTTTCATTCCAGTTGTTAAACCTACAAGCTTTGTGCATCCACAAGCCAATGTAACAGGCAATGTCATTATTGGCAACAACGTTTACATTGGACCTGGCGCTGTTTTGCGTGGAGACTGGGGACAAATCATTATCGAAGATGGCTGCAACGTCCAGGAAAATTGCGTAATCCATATGTTTCCCGGAACGACCGTACATTTAAAGGCCGGTGCACATGTTGGACACGGTGCTATTATTCATGGAGGCACCTTAGAAGAAAACTGCCTTATCGGCATGAATGCAGTTTTAATGGACGATGTACTCATAGGTGCAGGTTCTGTCATCGGGGCACTATGTTTTGTGCCTGCCAAGATGCAAATTCCACCACGCAGCCTTGTTGTGGGAAATCCTGCAAAAATTATCAAAGAGGTTTCTGATGAAATGCTGGCTTGGAAAACCGACGGCACAAAACTCTATCAACAACTACCAGCCGATTGCCACGCTGGTCTTCAAGAGGTTGCGCCCCTCACCGAGCCCGAAGAAAATCGGCCTCAGCAGCCGCGTAATTATTTCACTTGGCAAGAAAAGAAATAAACATATCAACAATTTGTCAAGAATGTTAGGCCAAAGGCAATGAATGTATTACCTTTGTTTCCCGTAGTTACAAACGTTATATGTCCAATTCAACCAAGTATGTTTTTGTAACCGGGGGGGTCACTTCTTCTCTAGGTAAAGGCATCATTTCTGCCTCATTAGCAAAACTTTTACAAGCACGTGGTTACACCACCACCATTCAGAAACTAGATCCATATATCAATATTGATCCAGGAACCCTCAACCCCTATGAGCACGGCGAATGCTTTGTCACCGACGACGGCGCCGAAACAGACCTCGACCTCGGGCACTACGAGCGTTTTTTAAATGTCCCAACGTCACAAGCAAACAACGTAACAACTGGCCGTATTTACCAGTCTGTCATTGAAAAAGAGCGCCGAGGCGACTATTTGGGCAAAACCGTTCAGGTTATTCCGCACATTACCGACGAAATCAAAGAGCGCATACAAGCTGTGGCCAAAAATGGCACTTTTGATATTGTCATCACTGAAATTGGCGGCACGGTCGGAGACATCGAATCTTTGCCTTATGTAGAAGCTGTTCGTCAAATGCTTTGGGAACACGAAAACGATTGTATCGTCGTTCACTTAACGCTTATCCCCTATTTGTCAGCTGCTGGCGAACTCAAAACAAAACCTACCCAACACTCTGTTAAGCAACTGCTTGAATTAGGCGTTCAGCCCGATGTCCTTTGCTGCCGCACCGAACACGAACTCGAACTTGGTTTGCGTCAAAAAATTGCCAAATTCTGCAATGTATCGGTCAATGCAGTCATTGAAGCCCGTGATGCAGCATCCATTTACGATGTGCCACTTCTAATGCAGACAGAAGAGCTTGACACAGTTGTACTAGAAAAATTGGGCTTATCTAAAAAACAAGCACCCAAACTAGATAATTGGAAGGCCTTTCTAGACAGACTCAAAAATCCAAAACACACCGTTAAAATTGGTCTAGTAGGTAAATATGTCGAACTAAAAGACGCATATAAATCTATTTCAGAAGCATTTATTCATGCTGGAGTTGCCAACGAAACCAAAGTAGAATTATCCTGGATACATTCAGAAAGCTTTACAGAAGAAAATGCTTCAGAAGCATTACAAGGGCTCGATGGCATTTTAGTGGCTCCTGGTTTTGGTTCACGCGGCATCGACGGCAAAATTGCGGCAGTACAATATGCCAGAACCAACAACATTCCTTTCTTAGGTATATGTCTCGGTATGCAAATTGCAGTCATTGAATTTGCGCGCAATGTACTGGGCTTGTCTGATGCGCATTCTACAGAAATGTCAGAACAAACCAATGCACCAGTAATTTCCATGATGGAAGAGCAAAAACTGATTTCCAACATGGGAGGCACCATGAGACTCGGTGCCTACAAATGTGAATTGAAGCCCAATTCTAATGCTGCCAAAGCATACCAAACCATCAACATCACCGAACGTCACCGTCATCGCTACGAATTCAACAACGATTACCTCGAGCAATACGAAACTCAAGGCATGATCGCCACCGGGAAAAACCCTGAAACCGGCCTTGTAGAAGTTGTCGAAATCCCTACACACCCTTGGTTTGTTGGCGTTCAGTTTCATCCAGAATACAAAAGTACAGTAGATGCCCCTCACCCACTCTTTGTTGGCTTTGTGAAGGCGGCACTCCATCACCAATCTAAATAAACCCATGGATCGCAATTCAACAATAGGGCTTGTGCTCATCGGCTTGATCATTACGGTATTTTCTGTCATGAATCAGCCCTCAGAAGCAGAAATTAAGTCCGCACAACAAAAAGAAGCTAAAGCTGCTAGTAAAAAAGCTTCCAAAACTGAAAAAGCTGTTCAGCCTGTCCCGGCCAGTAGTTCATCAGCTACTACTCAAGTAGCTACCAAAGGAAGCGTCTCTACTATTGAAAATGACGACCTCTTGATTGAGCTCAATTCTAAAGGTGGCATGATTTCAGCTGTCTATTTGAAAAAATACAAGTCGTACAAAGACTTCGCTAACAAAAAAGACGCTGCGCTTTGTCTGTTCAAAGAAGGCGATGCCTACAACCAATTGATTTTAAGCAGTGCTAAAGGAAAATTATTTACCAAGCACTATTTGTTCGAAAGAGTTAGCAAAACTAAAAACAGCATTGTTTTTAAAGCAAACTTTGCCCAAGGAACTATCCTTCAAACCTATAAACTCAATGAAGGACACGACCTCGATTACACCATTGAAGTGTTGGACAACAAAGGTTTTATCCTAGACAACACCTTACTCAATTGGGAAGCAGATCTGCGCAAAACCGAACGTTTATTCTCAGAACAACGCCGTGTATCTACCATTTGTTATGAGCAAACCGAAGATGGCCTTGACTACCTCAGTGAAACCGCAAGCGAGGCCAAAAAAGCAGAGCAAGACATCAAATGGGTAGCCTACAAACAAAGTTACTTCTCTTCGATTCTAAAGCCCGCTAATCCGTTCCCTGCCAATGGTACAAAGTTCTTTATTCAAAATTTCAAAGATGGTCATCCGCAAGCCTGGACTCACCTCAAAGGTTACAGTTCAAACCTAGCACTTGACTTTCAAAACAACAAAGCCACCTTCAATTGGTTTTTTGGCCCAAATGATTTTGAAGTATTGAAAAGCTATGACAGCGGCTATGACGACATCCTCAATTTCGGTTGGGGGCTCTTCCGCTGGATCAACCTATATGCAGTTCAACCTATCTTTAATCTATTGGTTGACAACGGCATGGCAGTTGGTTGGGCCATCTTATTACTCACACTCATCATCAAGACTATCTTGATGCCAGTGCAATGGAAAATGTTTGTTTCATCTGTAAAAATGCGCATCTTAAAACCTGAAGTGGATGCACTTACGGCAAAATATCCGAAGCAAGAGGATGCCATGAAAAAACAAATGGAAATGATGACTCTTTACCGAGAGTCCGGAGCAAGCCCTTTGGCTGGTTGTTTACCAATGCTTTTGCAAATGCCTATTCTCTTGGCTGTATTCCGCTTCTTCCCAGCTGCATTTGAACTGCGTCAAAAAAGTTTCTTGTGGGCTACTGACCTCAGTTCCTTTGATTCTATCCTCGATTTCAGTTTCCATATTCCATTCTATGGAGATCACATTTCATTGTTCACGTTACTCATGGCCGGGACCACCCTCGCCTACACCTACATGAACAGCGGTAACATGCAAACGCCACAACAACCTGGTATGCCAGACATGCGCGTAATCATGTATATTTTCCCGTTCATGATGATTTTCTTCTTCAATAACTATTCTGCAGGTCTGAGTTATTACTACTTTATTTCTACCCTACTTTCGATTTTAATGATGGTTGCCATCAAACGATTCTTTGTAGATGAAGAAAAGCTCAAGCTCAAAATGGCCGAAAGAAAAGCCAACAGTTCCGCAAACCCGAAAGCAAAGAAAAAATCGCGTTTCCAAGAAAAACTAGAGGAAATGCAACGCCAACAACAAGAAATGCTCAAAAACCGCAAAAAATAAACCCATGAAATTTTTTATCGACACCGCTAACCTTACAGAAATCAAAGAAGCCCATGACATGGGTATTTTAGATGGCGTAACCACTAATCCATCCTTAATGGCCAAAGAAGGCATTACAGGCCAAGAAAACATTCTACAACACTACATCAACATTTGCAACATTGTAGACGGTCCTGTCAGTGCTGAAGTTATTGCAACTGATTTTGAAGGAATGGTCAAAGAAGGTGAGGTTTTAGCGGCTTTGCACAAAAATATCGTGGTAAAAATCCCGATGATCGCAGAGGGCTTGAAAGCAATCAAATATTTTTCTCAAAAAGGAATCCGCACCAACTGTACCTTGATCTTTTCAGCAGGCCAAGCTTTGGTTGCTGCTAAAGCTGGGGCTACCTACATTTCACCGTTTTTAGGTCGTCTAGACGACGTTTCTACCGACGGATTACAACTCATTGAACAAATTCGTTTGATCTATGACAACTATGCTTTTGATACTGAAATTTTAGCGGCATCTGTGCGTCATCCAATGCACATCATCAATTGTGCAAGTATCGGTGCTGACGTCATGACGGGCCCGCTTTCTGCCATCAAAGCCTTGGTTAAACATCCGTTGACAGACATCGGTCTGCAACAGTTTTTAGCAGATCACGCCAAAGGGAACAAATAATTCATGTTACCCAAAGAAGAACGCAAAGCCTGGAACGAAGCTTTTTGGTTGGGTTTCAAAACCCATATGCGTGCCTGCTTTTCTTCTTCTGGAAAGCGTGTCAACTGGATCAATTATCCTACCCAAGTTAAAAACACCTACCTTCGATTGGTTTGTGACGGAAAACAAGTTGCCATCTGTTATGACATTCAATTCAAAGACCCTGCGATTCAATCCATTTTCTGGGAGCAACTCACTGAACTAAAGGTCGTTTTAGAGCAAAATATGTCGGTCCAAACCATTTGGGAACCTCAGTTTTTGAACAATGAAGGGCAAACAATTGGCAGGATTTACTGGTACTTAGAAGGTGTAAATTTTTATAACCAACAAGACTGGCCAACAATTTATGCCTTCTTCAAGAAACATCTGCGTGAGTTTGACGTCTTTTACCAAGAGTTCAACGAAATTCTGATTACACTCGTTGACTAACACTTTTATTATCTTTACGACATGAACTATCGCTTTTTGCTCCTCTTATTATTTGTCAACCACCTCAGTTTCTTTGCACAAACTGAATTACTCAATACCAACTTTCAAACGGGTATTCCGGCAAATTATACATTATTGAATCTTGATAACGAGGCTCCAGCACTTGGCATGGAGCTTTTTGCAAGTGGTTGGATTACCACCACTGACCCCGAAAACCCACAAGATACCGTTGCCGCTGCGAGCTCCTATTTCTTGAATGCAGATACCGCAAATCGTTGGCTCATTACCCCAGCACTTTCCCTTGGAAGTTTTGGCAATTACCTGAACTGGGAAGCGAAATCTCATGACCCCTCCTACCCTGACGACTACCTTGTATTGGTGTCAACTACCAACACAGACCCAACCTCTTTTACAGATACCATTGGCAATGTCAATGAAGAAAACTTTGAATGGACCTTTCGCGAAGTGAATTTAAGTGAACAAGGCTACAACGACTCGACAATTTATATCGCATTTGTTTTGCGTGGTATAGACAACTATATTTTGTACCTAGATGACATCCATGTCAATATCGATGACCCCGTGAGCACTCATAAACTGACACAAAATTGGCTGCAAATTTATCCGAATCCTTGTACTGATCGTTTGCAAATTAAAGAGATCGAAGGTTTTACCCAAGTTCGATTGTATGATTTATTTGGGCATTTAATCTTGAGTTGTTCTCAAACAGCAATTGACACACACAATTTAATTCCAGGTACTTATTTCATTGAAGTAAGTGCCAACGGTAATATCGCCCGTCAACGCTTTCAAAAAATCTAATGGAAACGCTGCTCGAAAAAGTGGAGCAATATGTGAAAGCTCAATTCATCGGGCAAGAAGGTAGCCACGATTGGCAGCACATCGACCGGGTTAGACGCACCGCACTAAAGCTCCAGAAAATGGAAGGTGGCGATGCATTAGTCATTGAATTAGCAGCGCTGCTTCACGATATCTCGGATCACAAATACAACGGCGGCGACTTCGATGCTGGCCCAAAAATGGCCCTAGAACTTTTACAGAGCTTTGGGTGTACTGAAACACTGGCCACAAACGTCGGTGCAGTTATATCGGTCGTTTCATATAAAGGCGCGTTGGTAGCAGATAGCCCCACAACGCTTGAAGGTCAGATTGTTCGGGATGCCGACAGACTAGATGCCATTGGCGCTATCGGAATTGCACGTGCTTTTGCCTATGGTGGCAGCCGAAACAGAGCATTGTATCTTCCCGAAGTACTGCCTACGCTTCACGACAGTAAAGAATCCTATGCCCAAGACAAAGGGCACACAATCAATCATTTTTACGAGAAATTGCTGTTACTCAAAGATCGCATGGAAACACAAAGTGCGCGTTTGTTAGCCGCAGAGCGACACGAATTTATGCTGCAATTTTTAAAGCAATTTAAAGCAGAATGGTCCTGAATTGAGGATTTTTCAAGAAGAAGTCTTCTTGATGTTTTTTCAAATTTTTCCGATGAAGCTCAGCAGCTTTACTTTCTGGATATAAGACACGGTGCTTCATGGCTGTTTGCAAGATTTCCCATTCCTTAAGCACTTTCTGAGTATTTGGATCTGTGTAATGCTGCTTCAAAAAATTCCAAACAAATTGAGTCGCTTTGGCATTCGGATGTACGCTATCTGCTTTGAAGAAGGAATAATCGCGCAATTGATCATTGACTAATTCGTAAGCCGGAAAATAATACACTTGTTTTAAGGATGTTAGCGCTTCAATGGCTAAAAATAAACGCGCTTTACTCAGGTTATTTTCAAATAGCCCATCTTTGGAATGCCTCACCGGACTCACGGTGAAAATAAATTGGATACCTGGATTGATCACCACAATTTTTTCAATTAAGGCATGCCAACGTTCCACTATTTCAGCTACAGCTGAATTTTCTTTATTGAATAAAGAACTGGCTTGTTTGTGGCAATTGGCCACCACAACTTGATCTTGCTGAAGCTTATATGCCCATGCCGTACCAAATGTCACCATCAAATGGGTGCATTCAGAAATATATTTATAAAGATCCTTTTGAAGTTGTTTTAATTTGAGCTGAAGTTCTTGTTCGGATAAGGCATAAAAACTTCCAGATAAATCCCAACTGAGCCAAATATCTTCTCGTTGTAAGCTGCGCAACTGCGAGTTTTCGTCAAGTGCCCATTCTAATAAATGAGCCAAAGCCAACGGATGAAAAATTGTGCCGCCAGGATTAACCGTTGCTTTAAATCCATTTTGAATCAAGCACTGGCCTATTTCGTCAGAGAAACAACTCCCAATTAATAATATTGTAGACTGATGCGAAAGTGAAAAAGCAAATTCGGGTTGCCTTACTTCTAACATTGCTATTGGGCTAAAAGATTGTCGGCGTGCTGCAGCGCGGCATCACTAATTTGCTCACCACTCATCAGACGCGCAATTTCTGTACGACGCTCTTGCATCGATAATAAGTTCACGCTGGTCAGCATTCTTTGATCAACGAGTTCTTTGGTTACTTTGAAATGATGCGCTGCTTTGGCAGCAACTTGAGGAAGATGCGTAATGGCTAAGCATTGACCATTCTTAGACATTTCTTGCAATAAGCTCGCCATTTTGAGGGCAACATCTCCGGAAACACCGGTGTCAATTTCATCAAAAATAATGGTAGGTAAAGCTTTTTTCTCCGAGACCATTTGTTGTAGTGCAAGCATCAGACGAGATAACTCTCCGCCACTGGCTGCTTTTTCGACAGCAACAGGCTGATGCCCAAGGTTAGCGGAAAACAACAACTGAATTTGGGTGTAGCCATTTAATTGAAGTTCAGCAGTTTGATTGAGTTGAAAAGTAAGCGTTGTGTGTGGCAACTTGAGTCCATGGAGTATTTTTTGGAGACGTTCACTGATGCCAGGTGCACCGGCAGATCTTTTGGAGTGTAACTCAGATGCCAGTTGCTCCACTTTGGTTCGATGACTGGCTATTTCTCGATCAAGTTGAGTCAGTTCATGGGATAAGTCTTGGAGGTTACCCACTTTTGAAGCGAGTTCTTCATACACTCGCTTCAATTCTGCAACATTTGGTACACGGTGCTTCAACAAACACATGTTGAGCTGATCTTGCCATTGTAGAAGCTGTTGTTGCTGTGAAACATCGAGTTCTAAAGCAGAAAAAGAAGCGGCATCGCGCGCCAATTCTTTGATTTCAATGAGCATGGCCGAAAGCCGTTCGTAATATTGCTGAAGCGCTGGATCAATTTGCCGAGGTTTTTCAAGCTCTTGTTTGAGGCGATAAAGTTGATCGTATACTCCATTTTCTTGCAACAAGCTTTCTACACCAGTGTAAGCCAATTGCAGTTGTTCGCCGTATTGAAAACGGTCGAGGTCTTGTTCTAGTGTTTCGAGCGCCGGATCATGTAAACGCAAGGCCTCAAGTTCTTGCAACATGAACGCATTGTAATCTTGCTGTTGTTGTAATTGAGCAAGTTCTTGTGCTTTCTGAAGCCTGAGCTCTAACAGTTGCGAATAGTGCTGAAATTCTTTTTCGTAAATATTGCGTTCTTGTTCTAGCCCTATTAATACATCGAGTAATTGAAGCTGATAACTCTTGGATTTGAGTTCTAGCGTGTTGTATTGTGAATGTATTTGAATGAACTGCTCTGTCAACGATTTCAATACGGTTAATTGCACTGGTGTATCGTTGATAAAAGCTCTTGACTTCCCTTCACTGAGTACTTCTCTACGTATAATGGTCTGTGAATCGTAATCCAATTCGTGTTGCTCAAAAAATGGCTTGAGCGATTCAGATACGGCGAATTGCGCCTCAACAACAGCCTTTTTAGCGTTGGGGGCAATGATTTTGAGGTCAGCTCTTTCTCCGAGAATCAGATTGGTTGCCGCCAAAATAATGGATTTTCCGGAACCGGTTTCACCCGTTAATACGCTAAAACCCCGATCGAAATGCAGCGTAACATCATCGATGAGCGCGAAATTTTGAATGCGCAAGTAAAGCAACATTATTCCAAGATTGAATTATAACGAGTTGCGTTAGCAGGATCCAGTTTTTTGAGCAAATTGACGAGGTCTTGCTTTTCTTTGAGTTCCGAATCAGAAAAGATATTTTTAAGTTCGGTTGTTTTGCCAAATAAGAAACTTACGATATTGACTGTATTTGGTCGGGTTGCCATGATAGGCGTCAGTAAATTCAAAGCAGCCATGATTGATTTTTTACCCTCAGCCTTTTTGTCGTATAGCTGATCAAGACCTTGACGGTGATACATATAAAGACACGTTCTGTAAGGTTCAAATACAGGTTGCAACATGTTGTCTACCAAATAAAATCGATTTCTTTTGCTGCTTTCCGAAGATTTCCAACCTGGCGCACCTCCTGTTTGAGCGAGTGTGACAATTTGCTGTGCTTCTTGGAAATAGGGCGTCCCTCCTTTTGGTGAAAATGAATCGTAGTCCATGCCAATGATAAAGTAGGCATAAAAAGCCAAAATGGAAGTGAGGTTATCTCGGTATTGATTAGGAACATAATTCAAGACAGCCCCTCTAGAAAAACCGGCCTGAAAATTTTCGTCTTGAAAATTAAAAAGTGTTGAATTGTAATTGCTGTTAAAAGCCGGCCTGACACTTGAAACTTGGATATCACCTTTGTAGGCTCCTGTCGATGGGATCTCTCTGATCTGTATTTGTATGTTGCAGTTGATGCGTTCTTCGGTCTTGAATTTATCTTTGGTCCAGGCCGTATTGTTCATGATCTCGGTGATGCTTTGTTTCATCTGGTTGATGATTTCTTGCTCCGTGGAACTGACTTCTACTTTGTTGTCTACAACTATATTGACTTGGCAATTGAGTTCTTGGGCTTGAACCAAACTTGAAAAACAAGCAAAAAATAAAACAATCAGACTAGTTCTCATGTGATTTTTCATTGAGTATTTCTAACAAAGCATGGGCCGCTGCATGCTTTGACATCAATGGCAAAGCATATTTTTGACCTTTAGCTCCGAATATAGTAATAATATTAGTTGCCGAACCAAAACCACTGATACCTGCCTTTGGTGTATTCAGAACGATGTAGTCGAGGTTTTTGGAGTTCAGTTTCTTTAACGCATTTTCTTCTTGATTATTTGTTTCGAGGGCAAAACCAACCACTTTTTGTTGTTGCTTATTTGCGGCTGCCCAAGCGAGGATATCCGGATTTTTTTGAAGTTCTAGCTGAAGTTGTTCCTCTGATTTTTTTATTTTTTGACTTGAAACAATTACAGGGCGGTAATCTGCAACAGCGGCCGTAAATATCCCGAGGTCAGCTTTTGCCCAATTGGACTGTACCGCAGCAAGCATTTCAGCAGCGCTTTGTACATCGATGCGCACAAGTTTAGGATGCCACAAATCTAATTGTGTGGGGCCACTGATCAAAATTACTTCGTGACCATTTTGCAGGGCAGCTTGTGCCAAAGCAAAGCCCATTGCACCTGTAGAATGATTTGAGATATAGCGCACCGGATCAAGTGCTTCTTGGGTTGGACCCGCAGTAATCAGAACTTTTTGAGCAGTTGGGTTGGCACTAGGCTGCTCTTGGGCAAAAAAATCAGCTAAGAATTGGCAAATATTTTCAGGCTCTTCCATTCTACCCTGGCCCTCCAAACCACTGGCCAGCGCTCCGAAAGTTGCAGCAATAACCTGTACTTGATCTTGCATTAAAGTCGATAGGTTTCTTTTAAAACTTGGATGCTGATACATGTCAAGATCCATGGCTGGTGCCACAACGCAACGACCTTTGAGAGATAAATAGCAAGCCAATAAAAGGTTGTCACAGGCCCCATTGGCCATTTTAGAAATCGTATTGGCTGTTGCCGGTGCTATGAGCATGACGTCGGCCCACAAAGCCAATTCTACATGGTTGTTCCATTGACCGGTTTCTTTGTTCCAAAATTCGATATGAACTGGATTTTCGGAAAGCGTAGCTAGCACTAAGGGGCTAATGAAAGAACTTGCATTGGGTGTAAGAACACAACGCACTTCTGCCCCACTCTTTTTGAGTAGGCGAACTAAGGAGGCTGTTTTGTAGGCGGCAATACCTCCTGTAATACCAAGAAGGATGCGCTTACCAAACATTTTTATTGCAAGGCCTCAGGTTTGCGGAGGTAGATTTTTTCCTCGAGCAACTCTTCCATAGCAATAGCTGTTGGCTTAGGCATTTTTTCGTAATGCTTAGAGATCTCGATTTGCTCGCGGTTTTCAAAAATTTCTTCGAGGTTGTCTGTGTGAGTTGCAAATTCTTGCAATTTTTGAGTCAGTTCCTCTTTGAGTTCAGTAGAAATTTGATTGGCTCTTTTAGAGATGGCCACCAAAGATTCGTAGATA
>JBJTNI010000008.1:0-45627 GCA_046073985.1 Flavobacteriales bacterium
TTATCTTTGCCTCAGCCCCCAAAGGGTCCCAATATGCCAAAAGCAATACACTTTATTTTTAATCCTTCCGAGATTGGTGCTGGAACACGTGGCGCTTCTCTTGGTCCTGAAGCGATCAGAGCTGCCGCCAGAACAAAAGGCAGTAGCTTGTTTTCCGATTATCAAGTCAAAACAACGGCCCATTTCAATGAGCTACTCGACCGTCAAAGCCCGTTTGAATTTGCAAAGAATATTGATGGGTTGCAAAAAGTTTTTGAGTCTTTAGAAGCCCAAATTACACAAAGTATTCAGCAAAATGCATTCCCGCTTCTGATTGCCGGTGATCACAGCTCGGCTGCTGGTACTTTAGCGGCCTTAAAAAAGAATTATCCAAACAAGCGTATCGGCGTTATTTGGATAGATGCCCATGCCGACATTCATTCGCCATACACAACTCCATCAGGCAATATGCATGGTATGCCTATTGCAGCCGCTTTGGGCTTGGACCACCTCGATTTAGCTAAAAACGAGCTCGACCCAACCACAAAGAATTACTGGAACGCTCTTAAATCTGAAGCTTTTAACCCATCAGACCTCGTTTACATAGGTGTCAGAGATACCGAAGCGGAGGAAGAAGCTGTCATGGCTCAGTTGAGTCTCAGAAATTATACCGTAGCTGAACTCCGTCACAAAGGTTTGAAAACTTGTTTGGAAGAAATCACGCAAAAGCTAGCTGCTTGCGATTTACTTTATGTTTCTTTTGATGTAGATAGCATAGACCCGTTAGAGACCTCCTATGGCACCGGAACGCCTGTTCCAAACGGCATCAGTTTCGAGGAGGCCAATGCTATATTGCAGTATTTTTCAAAAGATACACGCCTTTGCGCTTTAGAAATTGTTGAGGTGAATCCGTGTCTTGACGACGAAAAAAACAAAATGGCTGAACAAGCTTTATTTTTAATTGAACACATTATTCGACACCTGCACTAATCAATGGAACACTATATCCGAAAAGCACTACTTGAAGCTGCGCCGACTTTATTTGGCACCGAAATTTCTGCTAACCTCATTCAGTTTCAACTTACACGCCGAGACATGGAGGGTGACCTCACTTTGGTTGTATTTCCATTTGTAAAAATATTGCGCTGCTCGCCTCAAGAAGCCGGCGAAAAACTTAAAAATTGGATCGAAGCCCATATTGAAGGTGTTTCACATTGTATTGTCGTCAATGGATTTCTAAATATTGTGTTGCAAGAAAGCCATTGGCTGACGCAACTCAATGAAATGCAAACACAAACCAATTTCGGTTTACAAATTCCAAATTCGAAGCCTACCGTCATGGTAGAATATTCTTCACCAAATACCAACAAACCATTGCATTTGGGGCACTTGCGCAATAATTTCCTTGGTTATTCGGTAGCCGAAATTTTGCGAGCCAACGGACACAAAGTGGTTCGGACGCAAGTCATCAATGATCGCGGCATACATATTTGTAAATCAATGTTAGCCTGGGAAAAATTTTCACCGCTCAATGAAAATGGCGAACGAGAAACGCCGTCAAATACTGGCTTGAAAGGCGATAAACTCGTTGGTAAATATTATGTAGCGTTTGATAAAGCATTACAGGCCGAAGCAAAATCTATTATACAAAGTTGGCAGTCTGGAGATTTTAAAGATACGCCTGCGGCGATTCAAGAAGCCGTAAGCAACTTTGAGCAAGCAAAAATTGGTAAAGATGAAAAGGCGCAAGCGGCCATTGATGATAAAATCAAAGAACTTGCGAAAAATCAAACAAGCATTTTGCAAGAAGCAAAAGATATGTTAGTGAAGTGGGAAGCCCGTGACCCACAGGTATACTTGCTCTGGACAACCATGAATGGTTGGGTTTACGACGGCTTTGAAAAAACTTACCAGAAAATGGGGGTTAGCTTCGACAAGTTGTACTATGAATCAGATACTTTTTTACTCGGAAAAGATCAAGTCATGGAAGGTTTGTCAAAAGGTGTTTTCTATCAAAAAGCCGATGGCTCTGTCTGGATTGACCTCAGTGCAGAAGGCCTCGACGAAAAACTAGTGCTGCGTTCTGATGGTACTGCCGTATACATGACGCAAGACATCGGTACTGCAATTGATCGTTTTGCCGATTTCCCAGACCTTCATGGTATGGTTTATACAGTCGGAAATGAACAAGATTACCACTTCAAGGTCTTGTTTTTAATTTTGAAAAAACTCGGCTACACTTGGGCAGACAACTGTTTTCATTTGAGTTACGGTATGGTTGATTTACCAAGTGGTAAAATGAAATCCAGAGAAGGGACTGTGGTAGATGCCGATGACTTGATCGATGAAGTTACTCAAACTGCCAAAGAAATGACCCAAGAACGCGGGCACCTCGATGGACTGACCGAACAAGAACGCGAAGCACTTTATGGCCAAATAGGTTTGGGTGGCTTGAAATATTACTTGCTCAAGGTTGATCCGAAAAAACGCATGCTTTTCAATCCAGAAGAATCCATCGATTTGACTGGCAATACTGGGCCTTTTATTCAATATGCCCATGCCAGAATTAGTACCTTGCTCAATAAGGCTAGTTATCAGCCTGCAGCACTGCCGCTCAATTTAATGCTCAAGCCAGAAGAGAAAGAAATCATCAAGCAATTGAGTGTATTTCCGCAAATCATCGAAGAAGCAGCCAAAAATTATTCGCCTGCCGTCATTGCCAATTACAGCTATGAATTAGTCAAACTTTACAATACTTTTTATCAGAGTGTCAAGATCATAATAGAGCCCGATGAAAACCTGCGTCAGCTCAGGCTTGCGCTCAGTGCTATGGTCCAACAAACCATTGCTCAGGGTCTCAGACTACTCGGTATAGAGGCGCCACAACGCATGTAAATGCAGCTGAATCGGCGCTAACCTAATGATTGAATATCACTTGATCAGTGAGTTCTCGGACCATGACAAACAATTCGTCTTTAAATGTTTGTGCCTCGTAGGTGCCGCGTTCAATCATTCTGAGTTTGTGCTCCCATTGACCCGTTAATTCGGGGCTTTTTAACAGATCAAAAGATATTTTATCGATGAGCGCTATGCCAGTTGGTGTAGCAAATAGATTCTTCTTTTTCTTTTCAATGTACTGCCGCTTGAACAAGGTTTCAATGATGCTTGCTCGGGTAGAAGGTCGACCTATTCCATTTTCTTTCATGACCTCGCGCATTTCTTCGTTGTCTACAAGCTTGCCTGCGGTTTCCATTGCCCTCAGTAAAGTAGCTTCCGTATACGGTTTTGGTGCACTGGTTTTTCCTTCATGGATGAAGGGTTCATGTGGCCCGTTTTCTCCTTTTTCGAACAACGGCAGAATTTTGTCCTCTGCGGCACTTTGTTGAGCTTTCAAATCTTCGTAAACAATACGCCAGCCTTTGTCAAGCACCTGTTTACCTGTTGCCTTGAATTCTAAAGCTTCAACTTTGCCCAATACAGTTGTATTGGAAACTTTACATTCAGGATAAAATGCGGCAATGAATCTTCGAACGATGAGGTCATAAATGCGCTGTTCATCGGGGCTGATGCCTGACGGTGCAACGCCGGTTGGAATAATCGCGTGGTGATCCGTGATTTTTTTATCGTCAAAAATTTGCTTTGATTTTTTAATGGGCTTTCCAGCTAGCACCTCTGTAAAACGCTTGTAGTCTCGGAGGCCATTGAGAATTCCAGGAATTTTTGGGTGTAAATCTTCTGAAAGATAAGTGGTATCTACCCTAGGGTAGGTAACTAGTTTTTTCTCGTAAAGGCTCTGAACTTTATTCAGTGTTTCCTCTGCTGAATATCCGTAATAGCGGTTGCCATCAACTTGAAGTGAGGTAAGGTCATAGAGTCTTGGATTACCTTCTTTGGCATCTTTTTGCTCAAAACTGATGATTTCAAAGGGTTTATCTTGAAGGTAAGCCAGTCCCTTTTCTGCCTTTTCTTTGGTTTTTAGTCTGTCTATCTGACAATTGAACTCTGTTTCTTTATAGATTGTCTTGAGTTCGTAGAAAGTCTCGCTCTTAAAAGCTTCAATTTCTTTTTGTCGTTGAACGATGAGGGCTAGGGTAGGTGTTTGAACGCGCCCCACAGATAGCGTTTGTTTGTCCTTGCCATACTTCCGTGTAAAAAGTCTGGTTCCGTTAATGCCTAATACCCAATCGCCAACAGCACGCGCATTGCCTGCTGCAAAAAGGCTGTCAAAATCGGATCCGGGCCTTAGTTTCTTGAATCCATCTTTGATGGCTTCCTCGGTAAGTGAGGAAATCCAAAGGCGTTTTACAGGGACTTTGCATTTGGCCTTGAGCAAAACCCAACGTTGTATGAGTTCTCCTTCTTGCCCAGCGTCACCACAGTTAATGACTTCTGTAGCTTGGCTAACCAGGCGCTCAATGACATGAAACTGTTTTTTGGCGCCGTCATCTCCGCGCAACTTGATGCCGAATTGCGGAGGAATGATGGGTAAATCCTCTAATTTCCAGTATTTCCAATTGGGGTTGTAGTCTTCAGGGTCTTTGAGTGAGCACAAATGCCCGTATACCCAAGTTACGGCATAGCCATTGCCTTCTAGGTAGCCATCTTTGCGGTTTTTGGCACCTAAAATCTCCGCTAAATCACGGGCAACACTTGGTTTTTCGGCTATACAGACAATCATTGCCCTTTGAAACGCTGCATACCGCCTTCTAAGAATTTTTTATAAGCGTTGATTTCTGGCGTATAGCCGATGGCCTCAGTGAGATCGTTGCCTTCGTGGTCGGTGACAACGTACAATGGTTGCTGAAAGCTCTTGTAGCGTGTCATTTGGTAGTCGGCCCATTTGTTGCCGACGGTTCTGATTTGTCCGCTCAATTTAGAAACGCGTTGTTCGTTGGTTGGTAATAGCTCGCGGTCATCGACGTACAGCGAAATAATCACGAATTTCTTTTGAAGCAAAGGTCGAATTTCGTCGTTGGTCCAGACAGTGCTTTCTGTTTTGCGACAGTTTTGGCAAGCGTGGCCTGTGAAGTCCAGTAGAATAGGTAAGTTGCGTTTTTTGGCATATGCTCGGCCTTTATCGAGGTCGTGGAATACCAAAATTGAACCATCACCCACCGGATGCATATCGGCTGCATAGGCAGCAGAAATGGAATCTTCGACTAACCCGGTTTCTTGACCGCCATTGACCCAACGGAAGTTGTCTTCTGAGTGCGTGCGCGGAGGTGCAATGCCATCGATGAGGGTGAGCGGCGCACCAAACATTCCTGTGAAAAGATAAACAGAGAAAACCAAGGCCAGTAGCGCAAACATAAAGCGCGTCACACTGAGTTTTTGTACTGGTGAGTCATGAGAGAACTGCAGCTTGCCCAAAAGGTAAATACCCATGATGAAAAAGAGCACAAACCAAATACCTACAAACCACTCGCGGGTGAGTAGATCCCAGTGGTAAGCGAGGTCTACAGAAGATAAGAATTTAAGTGCTAAAGCAAGTTCAGTAAGACCTAGAACTACTTTAACTGAATTGAGCCATCCGCCTGATTGAGGCAGGCTATTGAGCCATCCTGGGAAAATCGCAAAAAGGGTAAATGGAATGGCAAGCGCCAAAGAAAAGCCGGTCATACCTACAGCTGGGGTGAGGTAAGAGCCAGAAGTGGCAGCTTCAACAAGTAAGCTTCCGATGATAGGGCCTGTACAGGAGAATGAAACCAAGCCAAGTGTAAAGGCCATAAAGAAGATGCCCAGATAACCACCGCGGTCTGCTTGTTTATCCATTTTGTTGACCCAGGAGTTAGGCAATTGGATTTCGAAAGCACCCAAGAAAGAGAATGCAAACAAAACAAAAATACTGAAGAAGATGAGGTTCATCCATACGTTTGTGGAAAGGTCGTTCAGACCAAGTGGCCCCATAATTGCCGTGAAAATCAGGCCAAACGCCACATAAATCAAAACGATGGACGCGCCATAAATCAAGGCCTTGAAAATCCCTTCTCTGCGCGTTTTTGACTGTTTCGTGAAAAAAGTAACGGTCATCGGAATCATTGGGAACATACAAGGCGTGAGTAAGGCAACCAAACCAGCTATGAAGCCCGCAATAAAAATGACCATATTCGAATCTTTCTTTTTATCTTTTTGTTGAATTGGCGCTGGTGCCTGATCGATTGTAGCTGTGGTATTGTTGGTGTCAGTGTTACTTACCTGTGCAGTTGTAGTGGTGTCTATTTCGACAAGAGCAGCTCCTGAGGCTTTGTATCCACTTACTTTAAATTTGGCGGTGTAGTCAAATGGTGGCAGACAACCTTCGTGGTTACAAAGCTGGAAAAATAGATTGCAGCTAGCGGTAAAGGCTTCGTCAGACAAAATTTCTATTTTTTGTTTAAAGACAGCTTTGTTTTCAAAATACAATGAAGTGCCTAATTCGTCTTTTTGAACATGTGGCACACCTAATTCAAATGGCTTACCTATGGTTTTGAAGTTCTTGTTGGCGACAAACTTGAATTCGGGCACAATGCCAGTTCCGTCTGCAGCCATAGGGTCGTGCTTGAGGCTAAAAATGTGGTATTCTGGTACAAGTTTGCCCGTAAAAACCAAGTTGGCATGGCTTTCGTCTATTTTTTCAACGGTGCAATTCCATTTGATGAATTGATTCATGAAATCTTGGGCGCTACTCGTGAAGGATAAGCCTAAAAAGAGGATGCTAAAAAGAAGAGCTTTCATTGGTGTTAGTTTAATTTTTCTAATTTGTAAGGTGTGACTTTGATTTCAAAAGGCACGGTTTGAGGCGGTAAACAACGCTTGTCGTCGCAAAGCATATAAGTGAGTTCGCCTTTGACTGTTGTTGGTTTTTTTACTTGCAAGCGGTTAGTAGCATGAAATTCTTGCTCGTAAAAAGAAAGTTCGGCTCCGAAATTGGCATCAAAGGATTTTCTGGCAGGCACAGTTGCTGTAAAGGGAGCAATTTCTTTGACTAATTTATTTTTTTCCAGAACAATTTGAGTTGGTACAGGGCCAACACTTGGGTCTAAGTCGAGGGCATAAAGATGCCAGCCACTTTCAATTTTTGCGCTGATTTGTATAGAAGCAGGAAAAGCAACATAATCAAAGCTCCAATGAATTTTCTCTTGGGAGAACGCCCAAGTGCTTAACAATGAGAAGTATACAAGAAAAAAAGCGTGTAATCGCATGGATTTTAACTATGAATAGGTCGAAATTACGAAAAATATTGGCAAATCTTGGGGCTTTGCCTTACCAATTCAGACGCGGATCTGCGGCTACTTGCTGATCAACAATTTGTCCTTCTTGAAGGTAAAAAGAACCAGCCATGGCGATCATAGCAGCGTTGTCGGTGCAGTAACTCATTTTAGGGATACTCACTTTCCAACCTTCCTTAACTTTTTCTTGCAGTCTTCGGCGCAGTTCAGTATTGGCAGAAACACCCCCGGCTATAGCTACAGATTTGATGCCAGTCGTTTTGACCGCTTTTTCTAGTTTGTGTAACAGAATGGAAACAATGCTATTTTGAATCGAGGCGCAGAGGTCGTGCAAATGTGTTTGTCTGAATTGTGGATCGTTTTTTTCAGCCGCTTGAAGTGTGTATAAAATAGATGTTTTGAGCCCGCTAAAGCTATAATTGAGTTCAGGTATTTGTGGTTTGGCAAATTGAAATGCATTCGGATTTCCTTGCGGTGCCAATTGATCAATGAGTGGGCCGCCAGGATAGGGTAGACCGAGCATTTTAGCTGCTTTATCAAAGGCCTCGCCTGCAGCGTCGTCAATGGTTGAACCTAAAACGGTCATGTCCAAGGGTTTGTCTACACGCACAATTTGGGTGTGGCCGCCGCTAACTGTAAGGCAAAGAAATGGAAAGTCGGGTTTGTAATCCGAGGCATCGTCAATGAGGTGGGCCAAAATATGTGCTTTCATATGATGTACGCCAACAATTGGAATATTTAAAGCCAACCCAAGCGCTTTCGCAAAACTTGTCCCGACCGTTAAAGAACCCATTAGGCCTGGGCCCTGCGTAAAGGCAATGGCATCGAGTTCTTGAAGTGTTATTTGTGCCTGTTTCAAGGCTGCACTTACCACTGGAATGATATTTTCTTGATGTGCCCTGCTGGCCAATTCGGGCACTACGCCACCAAATTGCTCATGAACTGTTTGATTGGCAATAATGTTGGCACGAATTTGGTTTCCTACGAGGATCGCTGCGGAGGTGTCGTCGCAGGAGGATTCAATGCCTAATATAATCTTGGTTTTTGCTGTCAAAAGATTGCTAATTTTGTAACAAACATGACAAAGGTACTTAAAATCACGGGCCTGTGTATCTCGCTACTTTTCGAGCTGCTTTTGCTGCTTGTCTTTGTCTTTGTTTTTGCCATTCGAAACTCGCAAGTCCAGAGTTATTTTGCTGAAAAAGCCACTGCTTATCTTTCAACCGAGTTAAATACAAAAATATCAATAGAAAAGGTTGATATAGTGTTGTTTAAGCATGTTGACTTAAAGAATATATTTATACAAGACCAACAAGGGAATACCTTGGTTAATTTAGCGCATTTACTCGTTGATCTTGATAAAATAAAATTGATTAATAAACAATTGTTAATCAAGAAAATAAAAATTGATACCGGAACTATAAATTTAAATAGATCGGCTCACAACGGCACCTACAATTTTCAGTTTTTAATTGATTATTTTGGAAATGACCAACCTGTAAAGGAAAACTCAAATCCCTTGGAAATACAACTCGAGCAATTGGTCTTGCAGGGCATCAATTTCAGCTACCATGATCTGCGCAAAGACACCCTTGCTTACGGCGTGGATTACGATCATATTGCCCTTGAAAATTTACATTTAGTTGCCGATCAAATCCAAAGTGCGGGTGAGCACCAATCGTTGTGGCTCCGTTCTTTGGGCTTCAAAGAGCGCTCTGGTTTTGATCTGAAGCACCTCGCAGCAAAAGTAGATATCTCCAAGACTGGAGTTGTCTTAAAATATGTCAACCTACGCACCAAGAACAGTAAAGTTTACTTTCCACTATTAGCACTCAGAACATCACAACTCTCAGATTTCGAGCATTTTGACGATCGCGTTCGCTTTGATGTGGCTTTGCAAATGAGTCAGCTTCATTTAAAGGACCTCAGTTATTTTGTCCCCGATTTAAAAGGCATGGATCAACGCGTTTTTGTTTCCGGACGCGTGCAACACGAGCTGAAACGCTTGTCCATACAGCAGTTCAAATTTTTATTTGGTCAAAAATCCATCGTCAGAGCAAATTTACTTTTACCCGACTTTCGCCTGGCCACAGAACAACTTCGTTTCAAGGAACAAATTAAGTTTGCGCATTTAGATTTTCAAGACCTCGAAAACCTGCACTTACCCGAAGGTGTTGCTGCGCTCCAAATTCCTGTGGAAATCGAAGATTTGGCTTATCTCGAATTGAAAAATGCAAATTTGAAAGGGGGGCTGAATGATTTTCAAATCAGTATCCAAAAGGCGCAAACTGAACTCGGAAATTTTGCCTTAGCGCCACTTCGAGTCAAGCAAGAAGCAACTTCACTGAACCTTTCTGGTATTCAATCTGATAGCACCTTATTAACGCTGCAAAATTTCAACCTTGGGCCTTTGGCCGCTTATACCGATTTAGGTGCTTGTTCAGGGAACGTGCGTTTCAACCTAGATGTTTATCCCGATGGTTCTTATGCGCTCAATGAACTCAAGGGTCAATTGAAAAAGCTCCAATTTCAAAATTACGGCTATCAAAATATCATCCTTAATGATGTCAGTATTCTAGAAAATCAGCTCAAGGCTGAGGTGCAAATCCAAGATCCACACCTGAGCGCCCAAACTTCATTGCGTATGTCGGTTGCTGGTGAACTCAATGAGCAATTTGACATCGATGTTGCTCGGGCTGACCTCACACAACTCGGTTATGGCACCCGAGAAAATAACGAGGTTTCGTTTCATTTAAGAGGTGGTATTCAGGGGCCATCGTGGGCAGATATCAGCGGTTATGCCTCTATCACCAATCTTGTATATTTGGAAGATCAGCAAAGTCTTTTCACCGAATTGGCGCAAGTTCATTTTAGTCAAAGTGCCAACAACACATTCTTACAGTTCAGCAGCCCAATCTTCGATTTGAATGTTGCAGGACTGATAGACCTCGATCATATTGCCACTGATTTACGCCATCATTTGTCCATTGTTTATCCTTCATTAGAACCAAGTTCATCTGCTCTTATACAAAGTAAATCCGACTTTACATTCGATTTGCAAATTAGAAATGCCAAACAATTGTTGGCCATTTTTGCAAATGAGCTCGAATTGGCAAATAATACCCGCATAAACGGATCTTTTGATTCGCCCAACGAAAATTTACAGCTCAATATTTCAAGCCCTTCTTTGCGTTACCAAGATTTTCGATTTGAGCAAATTAGACTCAACCAAGTAATTACCAAAGATCAAACTACCGGAGATCTCGCAATTGCCTTGGTTTCTTTTGCTGACTCTACCAATTTTCATGACCTCAAATTCATCAATTCAGGTGCCAAAGGCGTCATTGATGCTGCTATTTCATGGGATCCGAATACCAACGATTATTCTGAATTGAAGTGGCGCACTACCATTTTGCCAGACGACTACTTGAATTTCAACTTGCAACCCTCTTTCTTTACAATCAATGGTATTCAGTGGGAAATTGCCAATCAGTCTGATATTTTGCTTTCTACAGCTGAGCTAAATGTATCCAATTTCGAGTTGCATCGAGGTTATCAGTTGGTTAAAATCAATGGTTGTTTATCAGCAAATCTTCGAGATCAACTGCGTTTTGATGTCATAGGTTTGGATTTAGCAGAGCTCAGTAATTTGCTTGATTTCCCCAATCAGTTGAACGGACGTTTCAGTGGATGGGGAGCACTTTCAACGCCCAACAATAGCCTCAATATTTTGGCAGATGCAAACCTTGAGCAATTTGAAATTGACGGTCAAATGGTGGGTGATATCATGTTGCATTCCGATTGGAATGATGCCCGTAAAAGCATTTTGTTAGAAGGAACGCTTCAATACCGCAATGAAAGAACCTTTGATTTTGATGGTCTGTACAATATCAAAACAGACGAGCTAGATCTAGGCCTCAATTTCAAACAAACTGATATTTCGTTTGCCAATGCATTTTTGGACCCCGAAGTTGTAAAAGGCATCAAGGGCAAGTTAAACGGCCGTATACGGGTACTCGGTAGCCCAGCTGATCCAAAACTTTCCGGTAAACTCAGGTTGCAAAATGGTGCTGCTGAAGTTGCTTTATTGGGTGTGCAATATCAACTTGAGGGCCAGATTCAAGTCACAGAAGATGCATTCTTCTTGGATAATTTCCCTATAAAAGACCCCGAAGGCAACATAGCCTATCTGTCGAGTGCGATCAACCATCAGCAATTTGGCAAGTGGAACTACGATATTCAAATCAACTTCGAAGACGATATCAAAAAAATTGACCCACGAACCAACCAAGTGGCACCAATTGACCGCTTTTTATTATTGAATACCAAGTACAAAGAAGGCGATGTGTACTATGGTAAAGCCTATGGTAGAGGAACGGCAAACATTTTTGGTACGGCAAATAATACGGATATTACTGTAGATGCCACCACTAGAAAGGGTACAGATGTCATTTTCCCGATGTACGGTATGTCTGAAATTGACGACGAAGATAACTTCGTCAAATTCGTCACTCATGGTGTGCAGCAGAAATTTGAAGATGAAGGACTCGATTTTACAGGCCTCAATCTTGACCTTAACTTCCACATTACACCTGACGCCAATATGAAATTGATTTTCAACGAGCAGACAGGCGACGAAATTACAGCAAAAGGCGCTGGAGATCTCAACATCAAGCTCGATCAATTTGACCAACTCACAATGAATGGCCCTTATGTAATTGCCGGTGGAAGCCGCTATAACTTCGCTTTGGGTTCTATCAAACAAACATTTGATATCGAAGCGGGCTCTAAAATTGAATGGACCGGAGACCCATACAACGCAGATATTACGATCAATACCGTAACGCCTAAACGTGCATCTATTTTGGAATTGAGTCCGGAAATTCAAGACAACACGCTTGTCAATCAAGAGATTTTGTGTTACCTCAAACTTTCTGAAACGCTGCTCTCTCCGAAAATTTCTTTTGATCTAGTGGCACCCCGAGTTTCAGAAACTGGCAAAACCCTTCTCGATCGCGTTAAAGCAGATCCAGACGAATTGAACCGACAATTCTTTTCACTTTTACTCGTCAGTAAATTTCAGCCGCTGAAAGGAAATTTATCTGCTGGCGGATCCGCTGCACTTGATTTGCTTGAATCTCAAATTAATGCTGCTTTAGGCAAGCTCTCAGACAACTACAAGCTCAATGTAGACTACGGCTCAGACGTCGTGGCAGGTGAGAGTAAAGTCGAGTTAGGTGTTGCCAAAGGCTTTCTTGATGACAAATTGGTCATTACTGGAAGTTTCGGTGTCGAAAACCGAAGTGCTAGCGCCGATGGTTCAAAGCTCAATTCAAATACCATGATTGGAGATGTCAATATTGAATACAAAGTACAAGACAACTTCAGAGTACGTGCATTCAATCAATCTAACACGAACTCCGTAAATGAAAACCAAGGTCCTTTCACTCAAGGTGTTGGGGTATCCTATTACGAAGAATTCAATCACTTCTCTGAACTTGCATTTGTCAAGCAAGTCAAGCAATTGTTTGTAAAAAGTCCAAAAAAATCAGGTCAACCACGACCAAAAAAACACAGACAACCTGTAACTTTACCTTCCAATGAAAAAAGTACTAGTAGCCAACCGCGGAGAGATCGCTCGACGCGTGCTTAGAACCCTCAAAAAGATGGACATCAAAAGTGTGGCCATCTATTCAGATGCCGATGCCAACTCACCACACGTTTTGGAGGCCGATGAGGCAGTTTATGTCGGAAAAAGCCCTTCCGCAGAAAGTTATTTACAACAAGATAAAATCATTCAAATTTGTCAGCAATTAGGCGTCGATGGCGTGCATCCAGGCTATGGTTTTCTTTCTGAGAACGCAGGTTTTGCAAGAAAACTGACAGCTGTTGGCATTAAACTTATTGGCCCGTCCCCTGAATCAATGGAGGTCATGGGAGACAAACTTTCTGCCAAACAAGCAGTCAAATCTTACAATGTGCCTTTGGTCCCGGGTGTAGACGAAGCCATTTCAGATGTCCAAGCTGCCAAGAAAATTGCAGCCGAGGTAGGCTACCCAATTCTTATCAAAGCATCAGCTGGAGGCGGTGGTAAAGGCATGCGTTTGGTGCAGCACGAAGCCGAATTTGAAGAGCAAATGACACTAGCGCAAAATGAAGCGCGTTCTTCTTTCGGTGACGACGCCGTATTCATCGAAAAGTTTGTAGATCAGCCCCGTCATATTGAAATTCAAGTTTTTGCCGATCAGCATGGAAATGCTGTTTATTTATTCGAGCGCGAATGTTCGGTGCAACGACGCCATCAGAAAGTTGTAGAGGAAGCGCCAAGTGCAGTGCTTACACCTGAAATCAGAAAAGCAATGGGCGAGGCGGCAGTCGCTGTATGCAAAGCTTGTAACTACGAAGGAGCGGGAACGGTCGAGTTTTTGATTGATGGTAAGCTCAACTTCTATTTTCTTGAAATGAATACGCGTTTGCAAGTTGAGCACCCAGTTACCGAAGAAATCACTGGGCTTGATCTCGTCGAGTGGCAAATTCGTGTTGCCCGTGGTGAGCGTTTGCCGAAATTACAAGACGAATTACAAATCAACGGACACGCCATTGAGGTGCGTGTTTATGCAGAAGACACCCTCAACGGCTTCACACCAGATATCGGAACCTTAAAACGCTATCGCATTCCATCCGGAAAAAGCGTGCGTGTGGACGACGCCTTTGAGGAAGGCATGGAAATTCCAATTTACTACGATCCCATGATTGCCAAATTGGTTGTATGGGGGAAAACCCGTGAAGAAGCCATTGAGCGTTGTATCTTGGCAATAGATAATTACCAAATTTCAGGTGTCAAAACTACCCTTGACTTCGGAAAATTTGTATTGAAGCACCCTGCATTCAGGAGCGGGCACTTTGATACTAACTTTGTCAAAGAACACTTTTCGGATCCTTCATTATTGAAAGATGCCATGCAAGAAGAAGAAAAAGCGTTGGTTTTTGCGCTTGATACCATTTGGCATGATGTTCAGCAATTCAAGAAAAAATCTTTTGCCTCTCGTAACATTGACTCCTCTTGGAAAAATCAAATAAGATAAAATAATTAATTAAGGACTCATTAAAAAAGCGTACTTTTACGGCGCAAATTTGATCGCATGAACTTACACGAATTTCAAGGAAAAGCTATCCTCAAACAATACGGTGTTGCCGTTCAAGAAGGTATAGTAGTAGACAAAGTATCCGATGCAGTAGCAGCGGCTAAAAAACTAACTGAAGAAACAGGCACCTCTTGGTATGTCGTCAAGGCCCAAATCCACGCTGGTGGACGCGGTAAAGGAACCGTTCAAGAAACCGGTTCTCATGGTGTAGTTCTCGCCAAAGGCATTGATCAAGTTGAAGAAAAAGTTTCGGGTATACTAGGTGGACACCTCGTTACACTGCAAACAAGTGCACAGGGTAAAAAAGTAAATCAAGTGCTCATTGCACAAGACGTCTACTATCCTGGCCCAACAGAAGTCAAAGAATTCTATATGTCAGTTTTACTTGACCGCGAGTCAGGGCGAAACGTCATCATTTACTCTACAGAAGGAGGAATGGACATCGAACACGTAGCCGAACACACTCCAGAGTTACTATTTAAAGAATTCATAGACCCAAGAGTAGGTCTTCAAGGTTTTCAAGCGCGCAAAATCGCTTTCAATCTTGGTCTTTCCGGAGATGCATTTAAAAATATGGTCAAATTCGTTCCTGCGCTTTACAAAGCCTTCGAAGGAATCGATGCATCCATGTTTGAAATCAATCCTTTGTTCAAAACCTCAGATGACAAAATTATTGCAGTAGACGCCAAAGTAAGTCTAGATGGCAATGGCTTGTTCCGTCATCCTGATTTAGCTGCACTTCGTGACAAATCTGAAGAAGATCCAACCGAAGTGGAAGCTGATGAAGCGGGTCTTAACTTCGTTAAATTAGACGGAAATGTAGGTTGTATGGTGAACGGTGCTGGTTTAGCAATGGCCACCATGGACATCATCAAACTTTCTGGTGGTAACCCTGCAAACTTCCTCGATGTTGGTGGTACAGCAAACGCTGAGCGCGTTGAGAAAGCTTTTCACATCATCCTAAAAGATCCAAATGTAAAAGCAATCTTGATCAATATCTTCGGAGGTATTGTTCGTTGTGACCGCGTTGCTCAAGGAATCGTTGATGCTTATAAAAACATCGGTGAAATTCCAGTTCCAATCATCGTGCGTCTTCAAGGCACCAACGCCGAAGAAGCAAAACGCCTCATCGACGAATCTGGCCTCAATGTTCACTCCGCGGTTCAACTCCAAGAAGCCGCAGACCTCGTGAAGCAAGTCTTGTCTTAAGCATCAATATTCATTATATCGCAAAGCCATCTTCGGATGGCTTTTTTTATTCGTAGTGAGGTGCTGTGGTGAAGTTTGTTTATATTAGTGTAGCTAAAACATTCATATTCAACTTTGTTAACACTTTCAAACTATGGCTACTTTTATTCAAACCAGCGGAGGTTATCTCCGTAGCACGCGTATTACTTACTGGACCATTTTTGGTGTACAAACCCTGGTGGCAGCATTTGCTTTTTTAGTGAATTACCACAAACCTGTTGACTTCGGTAAATTTCATCCGGACGATATTATGGCTTATTTTATCCCTACAATTGCTTTAGGTGGGCTCGTTGCTTCTCATTTTATTTTTAAAAATCGTGTGAAGTTTGTCAGTGAAAAAAGTCAGTTTAAGCAAAAGCTAGATTGCTATAAGGCGGCATTGATGATCCGCTTTTCTTTGTTGGAAGGACCAAATTTAATGGTGTTGGCTGCTTATTTTTTTACAGGAAATCCTTTGTATTTAGGCATGGCTATTTTATCGCTGATTATATATCTTTCAGTATTGCCAGGCGTCAATTCTATTGCCAAGGATTTACAACTCAATGAGCAAGAACACGCTCATTTGGCAGATCCGGCCTTTCCCTTAGCTTAATGGCAACTCTTTACCACACTTAAAGTGTCCTTTAGGGCAGCTTCGATGACCATGTATCCCGCAAGGTCTGCAGTCGAGGTCTTTGACTTCAATGATATTGGAGTCTTCAGAGAGCGGACCAAAACCAAATTCAGGAACCGTTGAGCAGAAAAAGGCGCTGGTGGGTGCATTTGTTGCTGAAGCTAAATGCAGTGGGCCAGAATCATTGACATAATTGCGTTTAGCGCCACTCATGAGTGCTGCAGATTGCAAAAGGCTGAGTTTGCCCGCTAAATTAACGATGTTCGTCTTTCCTTGGGCTTTGTTTTTTAATTCTTCGAGGTAAGCTTGGTCAGAAGGTGCTCCTAGAAGATAAATTTGAGCGTTGGTTGCTACCAATTTGTCAATTAATTTCAGCCAGATTTCTTGAGGTGCTTGTTTGGTAAACCAGACGCTTGTTGGCGCCAAGCAATAATAGCTATCGTTTTGAAAAGCAGCAATTTTCTGATAATCAGTAGTGCTTGGATGCAGTTGCGGTCTTCGTTGAGGTTGATTTACGAGATCTGCAACAAGCTGTAAATTGCGATCTACTTCATGCCAATCAGGTTTCATTTCGTGCTTGTAGCGTTTTGAAAAGAAAAAAGACATAGGGTTTTTGTCAAAACCACGCGATTCTTTTGCTCGAGCTAAAAGTGTCAGTATGCCTGAACTGGCAAAGCGCTGTAAATTGACAACGAGGTCATAGCGTTGTTTGCGCAAGATTTTACCCAAGGCCCAACTATTTTTGAATTTTTGACTTTTATCAAAAACAAATACATTTTGAATGAACGGATGTGTCTGAAGTAAAGATTCATTCCCTTTTTTTACCACAACATCAAGTTGGGCATTAGGGTATTCTTGGTGCAGAGCTTCCCAAACAGGTGACGCAAGGATGACATCGCCCAAAAAAGCCGTTTGAATGATCAATACACGCTGCATTTTCATCGGATGAGTGTCACTGAGCCTTGCTTCACTATGGCGTCGGTTTTATTAATAATCAGTTCGATGCGGTATTGAAAAACATCGTTAGTGGCTGGTAAACCAGATCTTTCAATGATGCCGTCCCAGCCTTTTGTTGGGTCGTTGGTTTCAAATACGACTTGCCCCCAACGGTCGATGATGCTAAAAGTATATTTTTCAGGATCTACATTTTGAACAACAGGCAGAAATACAGGGTTGAGCCCATCAGGGGTAAAAGCATTTGGTACAAACATGAGCGGATCATATTTTAGACAAAGTTCATTAGAAAAACTACTGTCTACCAGGCCGTATTGGTTTAAATTTTCGAGTGCCATGATCTGATAGCAAACTTCACCATTGTTTCTGAGTTGTGAGACGTCGTCGAGCAGTTGGTAGGTGCCATTTGGTAAAATAGCAAACGGAATGCTTTCCCAGGTGCCATAAGCATTTCTGAAGGCTTGATAATTTTGAATGTTGCCATCAAATTGTGTGTAGGGCGTCCAATTTAAACTATTGATCATGTTGTATTGGTCGGCACTGCCAGAAACAAAGATGGTTGTGTTTTCATTGGCATAAGCACCAAGATTTTGGCAGCTGTCGAGGTAAATACTGCGGTATGTCCAGGGGCCCCATTTGGTATCGACATCATCGTCTAGCAAGACCGCAAGGTTATTATTCACAGTGGCGCTTCCAATGACTTCAAAAATTCCGTTGGTGTCTTTTCTTTCAAAAATGATTTCCGTTACCCCTACACTTTGATCTACCCATGCCTTTAGTTCGACGTCTTTTTCTTTAACACTCGCTACTCTGAAGTAATGAAAACTTGGTGGTGCGGGTTGGGGCATTGTGAAACACAACGGATTCGAAAAAGCGCTATTACCGTTTTGTAGATTGACTTTGACATAGAGGCAATAAGCTTCATTTTTAAGCAATTGAACAGTGGCAAAGGTGTCTGTAGTGGTAAGTAGCTGGCTCCAGTTATTGTTGTGCTTCATCCAGACTTCGTAATTAATGGCGCCCGCGCCGATGTATTGGCTCCAGTTCAGTAGAGCTGTTTGAGGGCACATATCGATTTGATAAGTTGCTAAAATAGAGGTGTGCAAATTCGCTTTTGCTGAGGTTTGATAGGTAGGAGGGGTGGTAGCAGTAAAACAGGAGTCAAAAGCGGCAACTGTGTAAGTAAATGGCCCTGCAGCGCCAACGTTGTATAAGTAACTCGTGTTATTTTGCCCAAACAAAGTATCTAATTCAATTAAAAATCCGTTGTTGTCATAGGTGTAAATGACATAGCCATAGGTGTCAGGTGCAAGATTTGTATCCCATTGAATCTGCATTTGTTGCGTTGAGGTATCAAACCCTACGCTTTGGATGACTGGTATAAATGGTGTCATCATGTCGGTAAAGTTACCTCCGGGTCTGTTTGAATTGAAATTACAGGTACTTGTTTTCAGATTGACCCTATATCGAATAAAAGAATTACAAATGTCGATGGTATCTATGTAACTTGTTTGGTTATAAGGAACGCTGTCTAAGAAGTTAAAAAAGTTGGTTGGATACTCTCGATAGATATAATAATGAGAATTATAAGCGGCTGCTGCCGGATTTTTAGGTTTATTCCAATTCAATACTGCTGTACCATCATTCGGATTGCTAACCGTAAGAAAAATATTTTTAACCGTGTCGGAAAAGCTGAGGTAGGAACCTGCACAACCCGAGGCCACTGCTAAATAGAAATCATGGCTTGCATTGACTGCTGGAATGGTGAAACTTGTTGAATTCATATTAGAATCCGTTCCTAACAAGCCATTTTGAACGGAATATATTTGGTAAGCTGAAAATGTGCTAGGATTGGCAGGGTTAACAGCTGTCCAATAGAAAGTAAGGTCATTGTTATTGGCAGTTTGGATACAGTTAATTTCAGGGGCAGCAATAAGGCCCGGATTCAAGACATGTATGGTAATGGTAGTAAAGCTTACTTGTGGCACCGGACACACGTCGTCACTGGCCTTGAAAACAAAGTGATAGCTTTTTTGAACCAATGCTTGCCCTTGACTATCCAGCAAATGATCACATGTCGTTTGCCAAGTAAATTGTGTTTGTATCGCGGCTGCACCCAAAATAGGAAGTGGTGAAGCTAAACTTGGGCAAGGGCCTGTACTACAGGGCAAACTGCCTTCGAGTGTAATGTTTTGTGGGCTGCCATTGGCTTGAAGATCGTTGTCTGTAACTGCTAAATTGAAGGAGACGAGATCACCGGCATTGACCGTTAATTCGTAGGAGGTTCCGCCATTAAATGGAGGCGCGACTACCGGCGGATTATTATTCGAACTACACGCCTGTAAAACAAGTTGCATTTCTCTTTCAGTCTGAGAAACTAGTGTGTTGCCACGATATGCCTTGACGACCATTTTGACCACATAATTGCCAATGGTGTAGGAGGTAAAGGTGAGCATTCCACTTGTAGGATCTAATTGAGCAGCAATATTATTGGCGTTGAAACTTGGGCCAGGAGTGGGGCTTGTTGCACTAAAGCCCGGCTCAAATGGAATTGGTGCTGGGTTGCTTGGTGGGTTGTATGCGCCGGTTGGAAAATAATCGTAGGGCACTCCAAATTCAAAGACTAGTGAATCTTGATTGGCATCAGAGACTGCCGCATTGTATTGATAGGGTTGTCCGGCACAGCTGACAAATAAGGGGTCTTGGTTAAATACCGGAGAGTCATCGGGTTGCGCCAAATTGTAAATTTTAGCAGAAAGCGTAATGCCAAAACTGGCGGGGTTAGTGAGGTTTGTGAGCGCACCACTTCTTGAAAAATTTTCATAAGTAAAAGCCCAACCCTGTGCTGGTGGTGTGCCGGTTAATAAAATCGGAGCACTCCTGTAAATGACTTTCTCGATGGCACCGATGCCGTTGCCACCATTGTTGCCAGTTCCGCATAATAAGGGGCCCGGACCTCCACTAATTGGTGTACAGCTTGGTGATAAGTCGGTGCGTTGTACAAAAATGACTGGAATGTTGGTGAGGCTGGGATGGTTCCAAACCCTGATGTTTTCTGAGACGGCATTGACATCTGCGCCATTGCAATCTCGGTAAAAAACAAGTTCAAATTGATAAGATCCATTACCGAGATGTTTGTAGGTCAATTCGCCTCCCAAAACATGAGAAGACCAACTCCAAAAAGTAAGGAGAAGAAAACTGAGGACACTAATGAGCCTAAACATCCGTTGAATAACGTATTTACTTGAGTTTTAGTATAACGGAAACCCAATAATAAAGGTTGCTATCCGGCAGAAATAATCAACATTTCCTCCCAATTAAGGTAGCGCTTGGCCAATTCTTGAATTCTTTGAGGAGTGATATTTCTAATGCGCTCGATGAGGTGGTCATAAAATTCGAGTGTCAGGCCATAATGATGAACATTCGAAAAAAGGTCAAGCATCGCATAGGGGCCATCGGCACTTTTAAGCAACTGACCGAGCATGTAATTTTTGACTAAATCCAATTCTTCCTGCGGAACTTCTTCATTTTTTAGGCGATCAAATTCTTTTTGAATTTCTTCAAAAGTTGCAATTCTCGTTTGCACACCTACTTCTGTCCCGATCACAAAATAACCATAAGACTGATGTTCAACAAGGTAGGAGCCTATGCCATATGTAAAACCTTTATCTTCTCGGATATTGCTCATGAGTCGGCTGCCAAAATAATCGCCAAGAATGGTATTGAGTATGCTGAAATCACAAAAATCTGGATGTGTTTTATTGAATAAAGGGCGGCCAATGCGAAGCGCACTTTGCAAGGCACCTTCTTGCTCTATGTGTATGGCTCCGATTTCATTTTGCCAAGTAAAATGCTCAGGGTGCTTTTCGGCCGCTTTGAACTGAAGCAATAGATTTTGAAGTTCCTGAAGATGACTTGTCTCTAGATCACCAATTACCAAAACTTCGAGCAAACCGTTCAGGTAGTGTTCCGAATGAAATGCTTTGATCTCTTCTATTGCTACAGCATCGTAATCTTCAAGCTGAATTTGCTGAGCGTATGAACTGCCCGCAAAAAAGCTGCGTTGAAATTGCCTTTGCGCTAAAAAACTCACTTTTTCTTGTTGAACCATGAATTTTTGACGCCTTTCAGCTATGAGGTCCTGAAGTTCTTTAATTGGAAAGCTGGCATTGAATAAACTTTCGTGAAATACGGTATAGGCGCTTAGAAGTTGATCTTTGAGCGCATAAAGACTCACAATAGCTTCGTTCTGTGTAATTGTGACGTCGTAGTAGGCGCCAAGGGCATCGAGCGCTTTTTGAATTTGGCGTGCACTTTTACTTGTTGTCCCACTAATGAGCAAACCTGCACACAAGGAAGCAATAATTGGCGTGCTTACCGAGCTTCCGGCTTTGAAATGCAATTCTATTTTACTGGTTTCATTGTTGATGCCGTTGCGCCAAAATATAGAAGCTCCGTTGGTAAGTTCGATGATTTCTGGCTGGATAAATCCGATGTGTTCAATGGGATGAAGTGCAGGGGCTTGGCTTCTATTGAGCATCTTTTTGACTTTGAATGATGAGACGTGAACAATTTGATTTGCGCAAAGTATGCATGGCAAAATTTTGCAGCGCTTTTGTACTAATTTGCTGGTAGTGTTGCGCTTCTTCGTTGATCATTTGCGCAGATCCAAGTAGTTCAAAATAAGCCAAATTCATGGCTCTGTTGAGCAGTCCTTGATCTTGGAAAGCCCGAGAAGTACGCAGTTTGAGTTGAAGTTCGAGTAAGGAACTTTTGCTCATGGCTTTCTGACCCGTTTTTTCCAATAAAGGCCACAGGGCACTCTCAAGTTGTTCTATCGTTTTTCCCTGTTGTAGTTTTCCACTGATGATGAATAAACCGTCGTCAAAAGATGCAGTAATGTAAGCCGTAATTTCGGCACACAACTTTTTCTTTTTCTTGAGTTCAATGTAAAGTGGGCTTGTTTTCTCGTTACCAAGGTAATCGCTCAAAAGATCGGCTTGGTAAAAATCAGGGTCGGTACGCTTACCCATTCGAAACGCGTAATAAAACGCGGTAGCCGGAACTTTTCGAATGATCGTTTTGGTTCTGAATTGCTTTTGTTTTGGCTCGATTGGAAGATTGCGTGCTTTATTTTTTTGCGCTGGGATATCTCCAAAGTAATGCGTTACTTTTTGCTGTATGGTGGCTAAATCAAAATTTCCGATGATACATAAAATTGCATTTGAAGGATGGTAATGATGGTGAAAAAAATCTTTCACTTCTTGCATGCTGGCATCTTCAATTTGCTTGATGTTTTTACCGATTGTAGCCCATTGGTAAGGATGTTGTTTATAGACCAATGGCCTCAAATAAAGCCATGCATCGCCGTAAGGTTGGTTTAAATAGCGTTGCTTGAACTCTTCAATGACTACTTGGCGCTGTACTTCGAGGCTTTTGTCGGTAAATGCCAAAGACAGCATGCGGTCGCTTTCGAGCCAAAGTGCAGTGTCAATGTTTTGAGCAGGTAAAATATCGTAATAATTGGTTATGTCATTACTAGTAAATGCATTGCTTTGTCCGCCGGCGGCTTGCAATGGTGCGTCAAAATCGGCAATATGCTGAGAGCCACCAAACATTAAGTGTTCAAATAAATGTGCAAAGCCTGTCCGCTGCGGGTTTTCATCTCGGGCACCGACGTCATATAAAACATTGACAACAGCCATGGGGCTCGAAGTTTCGCGGTGGAAAATCACGCGCAAACCGTTGGGTAAGGTAAATCGTTCGAAGTGGATCATTTAAAAGGGTTGTTGTTGAGACAGCGCATAGTTATAGCTACTGATCACTTGTTCTATAATTTCTTGGGCACTCAGGATTTTATCAAATAAACCGGCTACTTGTCCAATTTCTAGTTCACCTTCGTTCAGGTCTCCTTCGAACATGCCTTTTTTGGCACGCCCCCGGCCCAATAAATTTTGTAATTGCTCGGTGCCAGCGCCCGCAGCGTACGCTTGCTGAACCTGCTCAAAAAATGGATTCTTGAGCAAACGCACAGGCGTCAGTTCTTTGAGGGTAAGTAGGGTATCGCCATCTTGAGCAGCGAGCACAGCTTCTTTGAAATGTGGGTGCGCACTTGACTCAATGGAGGCCACAAAACGACTGCCCATTTGCACGCCATCGGCGCCTAAATTCATGGCGGCAAGCATGGCCTCTCCTGTGCCAATTCCTCCGGCCGCAATGACAGGTAGCCCAACCGCTTTTCTGACCATCGGAATCAGACAAAGTGTCGTTGTTTCGTCGCGGCCGTTGTGCCCACCAGCCTCAAAGCCTTCTGCAACAATGGCATCGACACCTGCTGCCTCGGCCTTTTGTGCAAACTTAACGCTAGCGACCACATGAACTACTTTGATGCCAGCAGCCTGTAAGTGTTGGGTCCAGGTTTTTGGATTACCGGCACTCGTAAAAACTATAGGAACTTCGTGCTTGATGATAGTTTGAATGTGTTGCTCGATATTCGGATAAAGCAAAGGCAGATTGACACCAAATGGTTGATTGGTGGCGGCCTTACATTTTTGAATTTGTTCGTCGAGAATTTCTGGATACATAGAGCCCGCTCCAATGAGACCCAATCCTCCGGCATTGGAAACCGCAGAGGCGAGTTCCCACCCAGAGCACCAGATCATGCCACCTTGTATAATTGGGTATTTGATTTGAAAGAGTTGGCAAATAGAATTGTGCGTTTTAGACATGGTAAAAAGTGAGTTACAAAATTACGCTAAATGCTTAACTTAGCACATATGATCAGAACTGCGCTATTGGCTTGGATGTCTTTATTTCTTGTTGGCTTGCTGCCACTGCAAAGTTTTGCACAATTTCAAGGACAAGAATTTGTCCCCAACAAGGGTCAATGGCCGCAAGATGTACTGTACTTGGCTAAAGAAGGCCCCAATAAAATCTGGATGGGTCAGGATCGCTTGCTGTTTCAAATAACAGACTATTCTGCCTTGGAAGCTGCACATCATCGGCATGAAACAATAGCTAACCCTCAAATTCCAAGTGCGCTTTTTGTCCAAAAATTTGAAAATTGCAATACCAAAGCCCAACTCCAGGGGCTCAATCTAAAAGCGCATCATTATCAATTTTTTATAGGTCAGGATGAAACTAAATATGCCAGTGATGTTCGTGCGTTTGAAAAAGTCGCTTTTCAAAATTTATACACGGGCATTGACCTCCTTTTTTCTGTCGAAAAGGGCGCTTATAAATACAGTTTTATCATTGAACCTTCTTCTGATCCGCATTCAATTCGTTGGCATTACGAGGGTGCAAAATCTGTCAAAGTAAAATCCAATACACTTCAAATTCAAACCGAATTAGGTGAACTTTCTGAACAGGGTTTGATGGCCTATCAATTGATCGGAGATCAAAAAAGAACGATCCGTTGTCAATACAAACAATTCCCTGACGGCAGCATCGGTTTTGAACTCGGCAATTATGATCCAAGCTTGCCTTTGATCATTGATCCAGTGCTAGTTTTCGCTACCTATAACGGTGCCATTTCAGATAATTTTGGCATGACTGCCACCTACGGTTACGACGGCTCGGCATTTGCAGCTGGCGTAGTTTATGGCAATAATTTCCCGCTACCTAGCCTCAGTAGCTTTGATACCAGTTCAAATTTTACATCCTTGAGCGGAGGATACGGCATTACCGATGTCTTTGTAACGCGTTATTCGCCGGACGGTAGCAGTATGCTGTGGTCTTCATTTCTCGGTGGCGGTGACAACAATCAAGGCACAGAAACTGCGCACAGTTTGGTTTGCGATTCTTTGAATAATATTTATTTATTCGGTGCCACCTCAAGTACTGATTTTCCGATAAGTCCGGGTGCATTTCAAAGCACGCACGGTGGTGGTTTGGCCAATACAAACTTCTTGTATAATGGTGTCTATTTTGGTACTCAGGGTAGCGATATCTATGTGTCAAAACTAAGTGCCAACGGGCAAAATTTGTTGGCCTCAACTTACGTAGGTGGCAATCAAAACGATGGGGTGTCTTATCGGAGTGTTGGTTTACCTTACAATTCAGTTGCCGCCTATGACTCCCTTACTACCAACTACGGCGATCAATTCAGAGGTGAAATTTACCTTGACAAACAAGGAAACATCCTGATAGCGAGTTGCAGTAGGTCGGCTAATTTTCCTACCCAAAACGCATTTCAAGCGACTAAAGCAAACGGGCAAGATGCCGTCATTTTTAGGCTCAATAATGCCATGACCGCACTTCAGTTTTCCTCGTTTTATGGAGGCAATAAGGATGACGCCGCTTATTCCGTCAAGACAGATACGCTCGGCGCAATTGTTTTTGCAGGCGGCACCTCATCCAATAATTTGGCCGGAACCACCGGTGCCTATCAAAGTACATACAACGGAGGCAAAACAGATGGCTTTGTGGCAAAACTCAATGCACTTGGTAATAGTATACTTAAAGCTAGTTATGTAGGTACAAGTAATTATGACCAAGCATTTTTTGTAGAAATAGACCGCAATAATCAGGTCTTTTTGTTAGGGCAATCTGTGGGGGGTGCTTTTCCTGTAACAAATGCAAGCTACAGTAATCCTGGTAGTAGCCAATTTGTGATCAAACTCAATAACCAACTCACTTCCAATCTAGCTTCGACAGTAATAGGCAATGGTTCTGCTCAAATCAATATTTCACCTGCTGCATTTCTTGTCGATATTTGTGGCAATATTTATATTTCTGGCTGGGGCGCCAACATCTTACAAAGCACGCCGTTGAGCGGAATGCCGGTTAGTCCTAATGCGTTTCAATCTTCAACTACTGGTTTTGATTTCTACCTGATGGTTTTGCAGAACAACATGAGTGGTTTGCTGTATGGTTCATATTTGGGCGGTCCAATTGCTCACGAACATGTAGATGGTGGCACTTCTCGTTTTGACAAGAATGGAGTCGTGTATCAGTCGGTTTGTGGCGGTTGTGGCGGGCATTCTGATTTCCCAACTTCTGCTGGGGTTTGGTCCAATACGAACAACAGCGCCAATTGCAACAATTTGGTTTTCAAATTTGATTTTGAACTCATTCCGAGTGCTGAGTTTTCCAGTTCAGTGGTGCAGGGCTGTGAAGACCTCAGCATTACCTTGCAAAATACTTCAACCCAATGGGACTCCTATCTCTGGGACTTCGGCAATGGCGATACTACTTCCGTAATTTTTAACCCAACGGTCACCTTTACTAATCCTGGTACTTATCAAATCAATTTATTTGTAACAGACAGCGTTTGTCTGATCACCGACACCGCCCAAGTTCAAATTTTAGTGCTCGATTCCATCACACTCAACCTTAATGATACCATCAGCTTGTGTAGTTCTAACCCATATTTGCTTGTTGCCCAAACCAATGGAACTGCAAGTCAGTTCATATGGTCTGCTTCAGCAAGTTTAAACCCTGCATTGAATAACCCCCAAGACTCAACAGTTATAGTTGCCCAAGACGGTTGGTACTATTGTCAGGCGAGCAACGGTTTCTGTAGTGTGCTCGATTCAGTATACTTGGCTTTTGATACGCCATTGCAAGCCAATTTTTCGGTATCAGATACAATTGGTTGCGCACCGTTTTTCATTCAACTTCAAAATAACTCGACAACCACCACAAGTTTTCTTTGGGATTTCGGTAATGGCGTTCAAGACTCAAATACATACGAACCACAACTGACCTACAACCAACCCGGAACATACCTCATCAGTTTACAAATTTCAGATTCAATCTGTCAAGGCACGGCAAGTTCATCAATACAAATTGTTGTGGGGCCATCAATCACGGTACAAGCGCCATCTGATTTATTCCTGTGTTCGTCTACAGATACCACACTAATTGCGAGCACCTCAGGAAATTTGAATGCGATAATTTGGTCTTCGAATCCTCAATTTTCGGATACTTTGAATCCTCAGGGTTCAAATCAGCTATACCTTGATGATCCTCAAAATGGCTCATATTATGTGCAAGTTGTCTCTGATTTTTGCGTTGCTACTGATAGTGTTTCCATACAGATACAAGCCCAAGCAATCAATTTAAGTGGTCCTAACAGTAGCTGTGCAGGAGCGCCTCTCGCGTTGCAACTTGACCTCGGTTTTACTCCTCAACAAATCATATGGGCGCCTGCTTCAATAGTGAGTTCGGGCCAAGGGCAACAAAGCGCAACAGTAACGCTCAATCAGTCGCAAAATGTTTATGTAAGCATACTCACTGCTCAAAATTGTCTCTTACAAGACTCCATTTTTATAAATGTCTCTGCGTTCAATCCACAAAGTGTTGTCGCTACTGCAAATCCACTTGTCATTCTACCAAATACCAGCACGCAATTATTAGGACAGCCAACAGGTAACTACAATTATTCCTGGACCCCAACTTCCAATCTGAGTGCAAGTAATGTCCAAAACCCAACTGCAATTTTAGCAGAAACAAGCATTTTTACACTTCAGGTTTCGGATGGCCTGTGTAGTGGTTCCGATACGGTGTTGGTTAAAGTTTACGACAGCATTTGTCAAGAGCCTTATGTTTATGTTCCAAATGCATTTAGTCCAAACAAAGACGGCAAAAACGATCTATTATTTGTCAGGGGTCAGTACATCTATGAATTTGTTTTTAGGGTTTATGACCGTTGGGGCGAACTTGTATGGGAAACCAACAAACTAGACCAAGGTTGGGATGGCACTTACAAAGGCAAACTCCTGGACCCAGACGTATTTGATTACTACCTCCAAGTTACCTGCGTAGGCGGCTTAGAAAATATTATCAAAGGAAACATCACACTCATTCGCTAAATATGAAAAAAATAATCAGCACAAAATCAGAGAAATTTTTAGAAAACTACCTCAACAATGCAAGCCCAACAGGATTTGAAACCTCGGGTCAGCAACTGTGGCTCGATTACCTCAAACCCTACATCGATGACTACATCACAGACGCTTATGGATCTGTTGCAGGCATTATTAATCCTGGGCACGACTACAAAGTGGTCATTGAGGCCCATGCCGATGAAATTTCATGGTTTGTCCATTACATCACTAAAGATGGTTTTATTTATTTGCGCAGAAATGGTGGATCAGACCACATGATTGCGCCGTCAAAACGCGTCAACATTCATACAGAGAAAGGCTTGGTGAAAGCCGTTTTCGGGTGGCCAGCGATCCATATGCGCCAGCAAAAGGAAGAAACGCCAAGCATGAAAAATATTTTTTTAGATTGTGGTTGTTCTAGTAAAGAAGAGGTTGAAAAACTTGGTGTTCATGTGGGCTGTGTGGCAACTTTTGAAGACGAATTCATGATTTTGAATAAAACCAAATATGTAGGCCGTGCGCTCGATAACAGAGTGGGGGGCTTCATGATTGCCGAAGTAGCACGTTTATTGAAAGAAAACAAGCAGAAACTACCATTTACGCTTTATGTTGTGAATTCAGTTCAGGAAGAAATTGGCTTGCGCGGTGCTGAAATGATGGCGCACCGCATCAAACCTAATCTTGCACTCATTACCGATGTTTGTCATGACACAGGTACACCAATGGTCGATAAAATTGAAAATGGCGATCAACAAGGAGGAAAGGGCCCCGTACTTACTTACGGCCCGGCAGTTCAAAATAATTTCTTGCGTCAGATCATTCAGACGGCAACAGCAGCAAAAATCCCTTTCCAAAGAGCGGCGGTGTCTAGGTCTACAGGAACCGACACAGATGCCTTTGCATACTCAAATGAAGGGGTAACGAGTGCGCTCATTTCTTTGCCGCTCCGTTACATGCATACAACTGTAGAGATGGTTCAAAAAGAAGATGTCGAAAACTGTATCCGATTGATCTATGAAACCATCCTGAGCATCAAAGCAGGACAAGATTTCAGAACAATAAAGTAGTTCGGATCATGTTAATTTGATCTGCAAGTCATCTAGTTCGATCAAATCTCCAACTACGAGTTTGGCGCGTTTGCGCATTTCCACTTCGCCATTGCGCATGATCAGCCCTTCATCGACAATGGCTTTGGCTTGGCCTCCAGTTTCGGCAATGCCCATAGCTTTGAGTAATCCAATGAGTTCGATGTAGTCTCCTTCAATCTGAAATTCTTGCATGGCTTACTTAGATTTGAGCTCCATGGCTTTGAGTGTATTCATCATCAATGAAGCAATTGTCATGGGGCCAACTCCGCCTGGAACGGGCGAAATATAACTCGTTTTTTCAGCAACTTCATCAAATTTGACATCGCCAACCAATCGCCAACCGCGTTCACGACTGCTGTCTTCTACTCTGGTGGTGCCTACGTCAATGATCACTGCTCCGTCTTTCACCATGTCTGCTGTCACGAAGTTAGGCTTGCCAATTGCGGCAATGAGGATGTCTGCTTCGCGGCATAGTGCTTTGATGTTTTTGGTTTTGGAGTGTGCAAGGGTAACAGTGCAGTTTCCTGGGTTGGTATTTCTAGCCAACATGATTGATAGGGGTGTACCTACAATATTACTGCGCCCTAAAATCACACAGTTTTTACCTTCAGTTTCTATTTGGTTTCGGCGCAAAAGTTCCATAATACCTGCAGGTGTGGCCGGCAAGAATCCCGGCAAGTTTAATATCATGTTACCCAAATTTCTCGGATGGAAACCGTCTACGTCTTTTTTCGGATCGATTGCTTGGGTAATTTTGAGTTCGTCGATGTGTTTTGGCAAGGGCAACTGCACAATAAAACCATCAATGCTGCGGTCTTCGTTCAGGCTTTGTACTTTTTCAAGTAAGATATCTTCAGGGACAGTTTCGTCGTAGCGAATCAGGGTGCTTTCAAAGCCGATGGCCTCACAAGCTTTCACTTTTGAAGTGACATAAGAAACAGATCCTCCATCGTTTCCGACCAAAATGGCTGCCAAGTGTGGGATTTTTTGCCCGTTTACTTTTCTAGCCTGAACGGCATCTTTAAGTTCGGCTTGAATTTGTGCTGCGGTGGCTTTTCCGTCTAGTAACTTCATCTGAAAATTTTTGCAAAGATACAAAGAAGCGATGAGGGTACAAATCCTGTATCTTTGTTAGAAATTTGAATCACATGAAAAATTTATTCGTGTTGCTACTGTTCTTGCCGCAAATGGCATATACTCAATTGCAATACCAAGGGTCTGAATTAGGTCTTGAACCCTATGTTGGTTTTTCAAACCTTGGTGGCGCCTTAGGTGGAGAATTGAAATACGCGGCAAGGCTTTCTGACAATCTGTTAGTAGGACCGTCCTTTCGCGTACAACGCATTTGGTCCAACAATCTTGGGGTACAAAGCAACATGACCACTTGGGGTGGAGGACTTTTTGCGCATGTGCGTTACCAAGAAAAAATATTTGGTGGTGTAGAATTTCAATACCTCAAGAGTCCTTTTAGTTTTGCAAATCCGTTACAAGTAGTAAAGCCCTGGTCACCGACGCTCATGGTAGGAGGCGGTTTCTACCTCAAATTGGGTGAAAAAGTCAGGCTCAATGCCGCCCTTTTTTACGATGTGATCAATGCACCAAATAGTCCTTTTCGAAGCAGCTATTCTTTCAAAATTAAAAATGAATACGGACAAGTCGTGCGTATCCTTCCTATCATTTACAGACTCACATTTTTTATCCCACTGGATCAACAATAATGAAAATAGGCATCGTACTCTACCCAACTTTTGGCGGCAGTGGTGTGGTAGCAACCGAACTCGGTAAAGCCCTCGCTGCAAAAGGTCATCAGGTTCATTTTATCACTTATTCGCAACCTGTACGTTTGGGTTCTTTTCGAGAAAATATTTTTTATCACGAGGTTTCTATTACGGACTATCCTTTGTTTGATTTTCAACCTTACGAAACTCAACTTGCCAGCAAAATGGTCGATGTAGTGAAGTATGAACGCCTCGATATCCTCCATGTGCATTATGCCATTCCACATGCTTCAGCGGCATACATGGCCCAACAAATTCTAAGAGCAGAAGGCATCGACGTACCATTTGTAACAACGTTGCACGGAACAGATATTACGCTCGTGGGCAAAGATCCTTCATTTGAGCCTGTCATTACATTTTGCATCAATCAGTCCGATGCAGTAACTGCAGTTTCGGAAAGTCTAAAACAAGACACCCTTGCACATTTTAAAGTCACCAACGAAATTCAGGTCATCCCAAACTTTGTGCCGCCATTACCTACAGACGCCGATCACCGCCAATACATACGCTCCAAGTATGCTCCAGATGATCAGTTCATCATTTGTCATGTCTCGAATTTTCGTCCGGTCAAAAGAACCGAAGATGTCATTCGTGTTTTTGCCAAAGTAAGAGCTTCTAAGCCCTGTAAACTAATGCTAGTGGGTGACGGCCCAGATCGTTACGCCTGTGAGCGCTTGTGCCGTGAACTCGAGCTTTGCCAAGATGTTATCTTCCTGGGTAAAGTACGAGATACCGCTCATGTCATGCAAATTGCCGACGTATTTTTATTGCCTTCTGAAACAGAAAGTTTCGGGTTAGCAGCCCTAGAAGCAATGGCTGTGGGTGTCCCGGTCGTTTCTTCCAACACTGGTGGCATACCGGAGGTCAATATTCACGGAGAGTCAGGCTTTTTATCGGCAGTTGGCGATATCGATGACATGGCAACAAATCTCCGCTATTTGTTAGATCAAGAGGTGCTTAAAGTATTCAAAAAAGGAGCTTTAGAACGCTCTAAAGCATTCAGTCTTACGGAAATATTGCCTAAATACGAAGAATTATATCGTAAATTAGTTCAAACGAAGAGATGAAAATAGGAGTTTTGTTATCGGGTTGTGGCGTCTTTGATGGAGCCGAAATTCAAGAGGCAGTATTGACTTTGCTTGAAATCGAACGCATGGGCGCTGAAGCTGTTTGCATCGGCATAGACGCGCCTCAATACCATGTTGTGAATCATCTCACAGGTGAAATTCAGATACATCCAAGAAACATGCTTGAAGAAGCAGCGCGTATAGCCAGAGGTCAAATCATTAAAATCAACGAGGTGGTACCGGCCGATATAGATGCACTCGTTATTCCAGGAGGTTTTGGCAGTGCTAAAAATTTCAGTGATTGGGCATTTAACGGCCCTCAAGGAAAGCTTTTACCGGAAGTCAAGCTCTTGTTAGTCAATCTTTACAACGTGGGTAAACCGATCGTTGCGTTATGCGTGAGTCCTGTTTTATTGGCCCTTGCCTTGCCAAATGTTTCTTTGCAACTTACTTTAGGGCATACTGCCGGAAGCTCACCGTATCAAATACAAGATTTCCACGATGGTATTGCTACACTTGGTGCCCTTCCAAATGAAATGCAGTTGGGCGAGGTATTAGTAGACCACGAAAACCGCATCATTACCGCTCCGTGCTACATGATGGACGCATCTATTTTACAGGTTCAGCAAAATATTCAAAACGCCATGAACGCCCTCAAATCTTTACTTGAAGCCTGACCAGCAACATATAGACAACTGGTTGCATGCGCGCAAAGTGCAACGGCAATTTAGAAATCCTTCGGAACTGCTTGAAGGCATCCAAAACGGATCACGAGCAGCCTTAAGTGCGGCTATCACCTTAGTTGAAAGTGAAAACATACAAGACCGTGTTTTGGCTAATGTCTTATTGACGGCCTGTAAAAAGTTAGCTAAATCGGCCAAAAGAATAGGCATTACCGGTGTTCCTGGTGTCGGAAAAAGTACCTTTATTGAAAGTTTTGGCCTAGAATTGATACAAAAAGGTCATAAAATTGCAGTCCTTGCAATTGATCCTTCTTCTTCACTTACCGGAGGTAGTATTTTAGGAGATAAAACCCGAATGGAGCAACTTTCGCAGAAAGATGCTGTTTTTATACGCCCAAGTGCTGCCGGAAAAACTTTAGGCGGTGTTGCAAAAAATACCAGGGAAGCCATCTTGCTTTGTGAAGCGGCTGGTTATGATATCATCATCATCGAAACAGTCGGCGTAGGGCAATCCGAAACTGTGGTGCATGGCATGGTCGATTTCTTCTTGTTATTGATGTTGGCAGGAGCAGGCGATGAATTACAAGGAATGAAACGCGGCATTATGGAGCTTGCCGATACCGTGGTCATCAATAAAGCCGATGGCGACAACGAGCCAGCTGCCAAAAATGCCAGAACACAGTATGCAAGCGCGTTGCATATTTTCGCTCAACGCCCAGATGCGTGGCATGTTCCTGTTCTTTGTGCCTCGGGCTTGAATGGCCAAGGCTTAGCGGCTATATGGCAGCAGATTGAAAAGTTTTTTGCTCATATGGAGTCGAGGGGTTATTTGCAAATCAAAAGGACCCAACAGGAGGTTCAGCTTTTTGAACAATTGATAGAAGAAACACTGAGGCAACAATTTATGACAGATGCCAGCCAACAGCAGCGATACCATGAAATTCTGACGAAACTACAGCACGGAGAACTCATGGCTTATGAAGCCCTAGCTTTGCTTTTCTCTTAAACGCACTCAAATTTTCAAGGCTTTCAAAACCTGAATGCGTTGATGATCCTTGTAGATTTCAATCCAATAAATTCCTGAGCTTTCCTCCAATAAGTCAAGTTCATAACTCGACTGATTAGGAAGCTTTATTTTTCTGATGTCGCGTCCATGAATATCTCTTACAACTAACGTGCATTGGCTTGCAGCTTCCGCAAAGTTGTTTGCCAAGACAAATAAATGGCTACTCGGGTTTGGTTGTAATTGAAAAACTAAATCTTGAGGGGCAGGAGGTAGGGGAAGCACCTTAAAAATAGCCGTAAAAGTTTGGGTGTTATCCGTGACATTCACTTCCAAAGAGTCTTGAAGTGAGTCAGAAATATTGCCAGCGGCTAACCAATGCGAAAATTCATAACCGGGTTTGGCATGCGCTATTAACTGCACCGGAACGCCATCAAAATAGGTGCCGCTCCAGGGCAATATTTGTGGTTCAATACTGTTCAATTGAATCGTGCCAGCCTCTGCCGGATAAACATCCAGTTCCACCTGCACTTTTTTTGTGAGGTTAAAAACCTGACGCAACTGATTAAATACAAATGTTGATCTACAAAGCAACTGATCTCTAAACATTTCGTGGTCAGCAGTAAAAGCATCCATTTGTGCTGTTATATTATTAGGGTCGCCCCAGCGCGCAAATTGTAGCGGCATTTCGGGTAACATTGACTCATAAAATTTTTGTTCGTTCGCCAGTAAGTACTCTTGTCTGTAACTTGTATTCATTAAATCCGCAAAGCGATTGATGAAATAATTTCTGTAGGTGATATTTTGAATACTTTGCTTCCAAATGTTGATGTAAGGATTTGTTTCGGGTTGCCCCAACATATGATTGAGGTGATTGTCTGTGCAGTTGGTCCAGCCATTAGGCATCAAAGAGAGTTCAAGGTCAATGAGGGCGAAGCGCCAGCGCTGATTGGTTTTGTCAGATCTGTAAATTTTGATGTTGTTTCCGGGCCAATCGACATTTCCCATCCAAGACTCAGCGATGATATAATCAGTGTAATGTTTCATGTCGAAATATTGATCTGCTGCTTCCCAATAATTGGCTTGGCTTGGGTCTAGCGCATTAAAGCTATCATAAGCGCTCCAAAAATTATTGACGTCTCCTTCCACTGCGCGCAAGATCAAATTGTACCAATAACTCAAAGAAAGCAATTCAACAGAATCTTTATTGGCGTTATCGTGTTGTTCAAAATATTCGGCATTGAATTTTTCTCGAAGCTCGTAAAGTCCAAAATAAGCACCATTGATATAAACACTCACCGGCCTATAACTCGAATAATAATTTTGAGTGCCTTCGCTCATCATGCGGACTTGAGCTGCATCTTTGTAAGGTAGTTTTAAGTATTGATTCGAGCCATTTCGAAGGTATATTTCACTGTACTTACTACGGTTTGGTCGATCAGGTAATAAATTTAAATTCCATGAATCGTTCCCATAAATTCCATGATTGAAAATCAAACGAAAAGAGTGTTGTGGCTGGGACCGACTGCCGCCCGCGCCACCATCCACCCTGATAGCTGCATTACCTTGAATCAACACCGGATGCGTAGCACCAGTATCCAATAAAATAGCATGTGCAGGCCTGAGCCAATCCATCGCCCAATTGTCAAAAATGCCGCTTGCTCCAAATAAGTTTGTGTTGGGTGTAGAAACCAATAAAACAGGGGTAGTGTGTGATATATTGAAAATATAGGTGGCTACTGCTTGGTCGCTGGGGAGTAAATTACTGTTGGAGTTAAGTGGTACAACGCGTGCACGTAATACTTTGTTGGAAGAAATTGTAATTGGCGATGTATAAACAGCAGAACTTGAAGTAGGATCTTGACCATTGAGTGTGTAAACCAATTTAGCAACAGCAGGGTCAAAATTTGCTGAGATACTCACGCTCAGAGCACTGGAATATAAGCCACCTTGTAAAGAAATTTGTGGTTGTGAAAGTGTGTCGGTGTAAACCAAAGTATTGTTATTGCTTTGAGCAACTGTCGGTTGCATCCAGACAATATTTGTGGAACCATTTGGAAAGCGTCCTATAGAAACATTGGGTTGAGGGCTGCGCACCTCTAACTGATCTTTTAGTACCGCACTTGGATCATATAAATAAACGGTTTCTCCTTGCCCATCAAGTTTGAAATTGGTGTGCAGTTGTTGGCCTTGAAGTGGGTAAAACTCAGAAGATAACTCGCTGGCTAGTGTTTGATTCAGGGAAATTTCAATGTAATCATAGAACTCACTGTTGGTACTTGCCACCTGAAAAGCCAAAGAACTAATGGGGCCGGGAGTTAAACCAGCAGCAATTAATTCGTTGGCTCTGATTAGGATTTGATGCCTTGACCCCCAGTACCAATTGCCATAGGGTGCAGGATAATCCGTATTGCTGTTGGTAACAGTGCCGGTGCCAATTACGACATTGTTGAGTTTGATATTTGGCCTTTGGTAATAACTTTGACCTGCATTATTCGAACAAGCTGCAGGCGAACCATCTGCAAAACTGGCCATGCAAGATGTGTAGGCAGTAGTACTCTGATAGAAAACAGAATTTTCTGTGTAGCCAGAGCCGTTGTAAGAACAAACATTGATCAGTAGGTTTGAACTACCATCCCATATAAAATTCGAAGTCAATTGATGCGTATTCCATCCGGCATTTGGCTGAAAATTATTAAATGTACCAGCTGTTAAAAAAGGCGGGGTACCAAATTTATTTTTCCCGCTGCAAAAAATGCGCACAAAAGAATTGGCCCCTAAATTGACGTTGGGCAATGACCATGCTATTAGCGGATCAGCTTGATCACAGAGTTTCCAATTGAGTAAATTGACATTACTTGTGCTGTTATTGTATAATTCGATCCAGTCTGGGTAGTCTCCGTTTTCGTCCATTTCGACATTTCCATTCTTATTGCAGCCTTCGTTGATACTGATTTGAGCAAATAAAAGGGTTGGAAACCAGCAAAAAATGATGGCATATTTCAAATATTGGAGCAGTTTCATGGTTCTAAAATAACGAAAAAAGGCCGGCTTGCGCCGACCTTTTTCAATAAGAATTGGATATTTCAACTATTGAAAAATCTGAATAGATTTTCTAAGTACTTGCTCAGCTCCTTGCAATTCAAGGATGTAAGTACCCGTAGCCACATTATTTACTTTGACTTCAAGAGCACCAGTGCCTAATGAAATCGTTTCAAATGCGATGCGCTGTCCAAGTTGATTGTAAAGTGCTACTTGTTCTACGGCAGCACCAACAACAAACATGGTTCCATTGTTTGGATTTGGATAAACAAGCGTCTGTTCAAGATTTTGTGTTTCTAAACCAACCAATGAATTGACTTCAATGGTGTCCGTATAACTACAGCCCGAAGCATCAGTGATTGTCACGATGTAATCTCCACCGTCTAGGTCGCTGAGGTCTTCTGTGGTAGCGCCGTTGCTCCAGCTGAATGTGTACGGGCTAGTTGCGCCACTTACGCTGAGGTCAATAGCTCCGTCTGTTCCAAAAATTGCTGGTGTTACCGCTGCACTAACTGTCCAGGCAGCTGGTTCAGAAACCGTTGCGGAAGCACTCGTGCTACATCCGTAGGCATCTGTAACTACACAAGAATAGGCACCTTCACCTAAACCTGATAACGTTACAGAACTAGCAGTTGATCCGGCCCAGTCATAAGTATATGGTGCTAGTCCACCTGTAGCGGTGACAGTAACACTTCCCGTGTTTGTGCCATAACACAATGGGTTAGATGCAGCTGCCGTTGCAGCAATATTACTAACAGCCAAAACGGTTACAACTGTATCTGTACAACCAAGGCCGTCTGTTACAACACATGTGTAAGTGCCTGGTCCTACAGATGTTACATATGTACTGGTATTGCTTGAGCCTAACCACTGATATGAATAAGGAGCCACACCACTTGCAGCACTGATTTCTAGGTTGCCAGTTTGTGTACTGTTGCACAATACATCGGTGCCATTCATGGTTCCGGTTAAGTTGGACAACTCAACAACAGTGTCGTTGAAAATGACAATACAACCCGTCGCATCTGAAACAGTTACCTGATATGTTCCGGCAGGAATATTCGATAAGGTTGCTGAAGAACCTAAGTTGTTTGCCCATGAATAAACATAAGGTGTAACACCTTGGCTAGCAGTGAGTGCAATGCTACCAGTAGATTGACCTCCACAAGTAACATCTTGTGTTGTAGCTGTTACCGTAAGATTTGACTGACTTGGTACTACAACATTGAAAGTAAGTGGGCAACCATTGATGTCAGAAAGTGTAAGCCCATATTGACCAGCGGCCACGTTGCTGATGGTAGCAGTTGAGTTTCCGTTGGCCCAGTTGAAGTTGACAGTACCTGTTCCGCCTGTTGTAGAAACTGTTGCAGCTCCGTCGTTGGCTCCGCAAGAAGCAGCGGTAGTAGCAACGGTTTGGTTATAGGCCACACAAGACTTAAAGATCGGATTCACTACAAAAGAGTAATTGATCGATGCTGGAGATTGCCAGTTACCTGAGTTCGATTGATCCCAACGGTAAAAAACTGTATTTGGACTACCGTAGTCTGTAGATGTAGCCAAACGAATATTGCCAATACTTGATGAGGCTTGATAAACACCAACAAAATAAGTACCTGGTGTCAGGTTGAGTGTCCCCCCTGAAATTGGTAATTTGATTATTGCACCATTGAGATTATCTGCAGCAGTTGTCGTGTAAGTCACTGTTGATGCAATTGGTGTGAGGTTTGGAACCATAGCACCAGTAGTGGCATTAAGGGTGGTTCCGTAAATATTGGCACTAGCTACGTAACCTACAGGTGTACCAGGGTTCAAGACGAACATCACTGAATCGAGGTAATCATTTTGAGATAGCGTATAGTTGTTACCAAATACAATGTTATTAGCTACAGTTGTGGCATTTAAACCAAGCGATCCTGTAATACCAACTGTTCTTGACATTTCACCAGTAGTTCTGGTAAAAGATGTAGTTTTACTGTTGTTCTGTGGAACTTGATCTCCAGTGTTATTGAAAACATACTCTACAGAATATGCACCTAATGTAGTAATATTAAAGTTGGCAACTGTAAACGTATCAATTTGCCCAACGGTTAAATCTTGTGCAGCGCTGGTGGCAGTGTAAAGCGTAGCGTTACTTGCGTCCTTAACTGTAACAGTCAATGTTACGCCGTTAACGGTTGCAGTACCAATATTTGTTGCGCGTGCCCAAAATTGTAAGTCATTGCCAGAGAGTGACTGACGAGTGTGTGTTTTAGTTGTTTCACCTCCGGGATTTCTATTGTTTAAGAAGGCTATGTCACTGGTTGGATCAGATCCAAATTTCGGACGCATCATGAAGACAACATTAACACCATAGGTTTCTGTACTAGTCCAGGCACCGGTGCCCACTTTGATAACGCTTTTTCCGGCTGTATGTGTTGCTGAACTTACGCCCAGCGCAAAACCTGCCGTTCCGGCATGGTTCACAACAAATAAAAATTCAGAACCTGCCGTGACAGCAAGTGGAGTTGTAAAAGTGTGGTATTTCCATCCAGCTCCATTGGCAGTGATACTAGGACCAGTATACACTGGATTTGTACTGACAACACCATTGGTTACTGAATAAACTAAAATATTGTAGGCTTGTGTAGTGGAAGTACTTGCCACGTAATAGGCAACGCCCGTTACGTTGTCTGCCCCGTAAAAATTATAAAAGTTACCTTGTTTCCAAGTAAAGTTGGTAGAACTCCAGTTGTAACCAGTGAGGTAAGTATTGTTGTCACGGGCATAATAATTGAAGTCAAGGGTGAGGTTTTGAGTTGTTACATCGTTTGAAGTAACGCCATCAACTTGTGTTTGTGTTTTGGTATACTTTACAAGATAAGATTTAGAAGCTGTAAGAACAGGTGCCCATGTGCCACATGAAATGACCTGTGATGCTCCAATAGCAAGCGTTACAGGTGTGCTAGTTAGAGTTTGAACAGGGGTTGTGGTGTTCGGTAATTCAAAAATTTCAGTAGTTAGTACAACATTTGTTAGTGCTGAACCACTAAAGTTATTGATGGTTGCTCCAAAAGGTATACCTGCGCTTGCTTGCGCAATCGGAATACGCGTGTAGCGGTTTGTTACGTATGTAATGCCTGCGTCGTTGTTCATTGGCAAAGCAGTGAAAGTAAAGTTCCATGTAAAGCCTGTTGCTTCCCATTGGTTATCCCACTCGAAATAATAAGTATTTCCTGTAGTAACAATTATGTTTTCGATTTTAGATGCATAAGCGGTGGTTCCGGTTGAAATACAACCTGTAAAATCGTCATTATTGGCAACAGGTGTGAGGGCTGAACAAGTACCAGACCATACCCACAAACGCGTATCGGCGCCCCCACCGCATGAATTGATATTTAAAATTCCGTTAGAAGTTGGGGTGTAAGCATACCACCCTGCGGTTAGTGCAACGCCATTGCCATTTAGACCTGGTGTTGAAGGTGTACCAACAAGTGTGCTGGCACTAAAAGTGCCGGGTGTTACGGGTAGAGCTGTTGCACAGGTAAGCCCTTGCGCACTTGCATTCCACCCAACCGCCAATGCCAGAATGGCACTGACTAATTGTAATGTTTTCTTCATAATAAGTTGTTTTTTAGGTTTATAGACCCCAAGTTAACAAATTATTATCAAAAAAGTTTAGAAGTTATTCAAGATTATTTTATTTCGAAGTAATTTGATTTCTCCTTTAACCTCTAGCTGCTTGAGCAAACGGGAAATCACTACTCTAGACGAATGTAAATCATCAGCTACTTGCTGGTGAGTCAGGTGAATTTCAATACTACCTAAAATTTTTGCTTGGTCAGAAAGGTATTTCAGTAAGCGTTGATCTAGGTTCATAAATGCAATGGCGTCTATACTTTCCATGAGTTCGATCATTCTGGTGTGGTAGCTATTGAGTATAAATTGCCTCCATGACTTATATTGATCGAGCCAGTGCTCCATATTTTCTGCTGGAAACATCAAAAGAAGTGACGGTTCCATGGATGTAGCTTTGATTTGGCTGTCTATTTTGCGTGTACAACATTGCAAAGACATTGCGCAGGTATCACCACCTTCTATATAGTAGAGCAACAACTCTTCGCCGTTGTCATTCTCTCGCGAAATTTTAATAGATCCTTCAATGACAATTGGAATCATTTGAAGTTGATCGCCTACATTGACAACAATTTCATCGGTGGCAGTCTCGCGAATTTTAGCTACTTGGGCCATTTCTTCGAGCAGACCATCTTCAAGAATGTAGCCCAAGTGATCACGGAGCATTTGAAGTTTATTTTCGGACTTTAGCATTTGGGTCATATGAAATGAAGAAATTAGCCCAAATAATTTTTGAAAGTGCAAAAAGATAAGGCGATAATACAATTGTGAAGAAGACGACTAATCCAATTTGCCACCAAGCCGATAACCAAGGAAACCAAAGGTTGCAAGAGGTCCAAATTGTCACAAATAATGCAACCCCAAGAGCGTAAGAAACATACATAGCGCCATAGTAAAAACCGGGCTCTCTTTCGTATTTTAAGTCGCAGACATCACAATGTTGTCTGACATCACCTAAATATTTGAAGTCATAAGGATGGGAAACCAAAAATTGTCCTTCTTGACATTGTGGGCATTTCATCTTTGAAATGCTGTACATTTTACTACCTTTTCCAAAAATCATACATCAAAGTTACATATTACAAGCAGTTTAAAAGTAACATAGGTTACCAATGTCAGCAAAACTGACAAAAAGGCATTGAAGAATTGTGAATTAGACTCAAAATGTCAGCATTCTGTGGGTTTTTTGGGATGGCATAAAACTTGACTAAGTCAGTTATCAAAAATTAATTTAAAATGGGAAAAATTATCGGAATCGACCTCGGAACAACCAATTCATGTGTTTCGGTTATGGAAGGAAATGAGCCTGTCGTTATTGCCAACTCAGAAGGCAAGCGCACTACGCCATCTGTTGTTGCATTTGTTGAGGGCGGTGAGCGTAAAGTGGGTGATCCTGCAAAGCGTCAAGCCATCACAAATCCTACAAAAACGATCTATTCAATCAAGCGTTTCATGGGTACAAGTTTTGAAGAGTCTTCAAAAGAAGTAGCTCGCGTACCTTATGAAGTTGTCAAAGGTGATAACAATACACCTCGCGTTAAAATTGACGACCGTCTCTATACAGCGCAAGAAATTTCTGCCATGATTCTTCAAAAAATGAAGAAAACCGCCGAAGATTATCTTGGTCAAGAAGTAACAGAAGCTGTAGTTACAGTACCTGCCTACTTTAACGATGCGCAGCGTCAGGCAACTAAAGAAGCCGGCGAAATTGCTGGTCTAACAATTAAAAGAATCATCAATGAGCCTACAGCAGCAGCTTTGGCTTACGGTCTTGACAAAAAAGGTGTCGACCAAAAAATTGTTGTTTTTGACTTCGGTGGAGGAACTCATGACGTCTCGGTTCTTGAACTAGGCGATGGCGTTTTCGAAGTTTTGGCAACTGACGGTGATACACACCTTGGTGGTGACGACGTCGATGATGCAATCATCAACTGGTTAGCGGAAGAATTCAAGGCAGAAGAAGGCCTCGATCTTCGTCAAGATCCTATGGCATTGCAGCGCTTGAAAGAAGCGGCTGAAAAAGCTAAAATTGAGTTGTCTTCAACTACTGCTTCTGAAATCAACTTGCCATATATCATGCCGGTCAATGGCATTCCTAAGCACTTGGTAAGAACCTTACAGCGCTCTAAATTTGAGCAACTCATTTCAACGATTGTTGAGCGCACAATTGCACCGTGCCGTTCTGCTCTTTCGAATGCAGGTCTCAACCCGTCTGACATCGATGAAGTAATTTTAGTGGGTGGTTCTACGCGTATTCCAGTGATCCAAGAGGCTGTCGAGCGTTTCTTCGGTAAAGCACCATCAAAAGGCGTGAATCCTGACGAAGTGGTTGCTGTTGGAGCCGCTATCCAAGGAGGTGTACTTACTGGTGAAGTGAAAGATGTCTTATTACTTGACGTTATTCCACTTTCTCTTGGAATTGAAACAATGGGAGGAGTTTTCACTAAACTCATCGATGCCAATACCACTATTCCGACTAAAAAATCAGAAGTATTCTCAACAGCATCTGATAACCAACCTTCAGTAGACATTCATGTGCTACAAGGCGAGCGTGCAATGGCCAATGACAACAAAACACTAGGTCGTTTCCAATTGTCAGATATTCCGCCTGCTCAGCGCGGTGTTCCGCAAATCGAAGTTACTTTTGACATCGATGCTAACGGGATCATGAATATCTCTGCCAAAGACAAAGGAACTGGCAAGCAACAATCTATTAAAATTGAAGCTTCAAGTGGTTTGTCTGACGAAGAAATCCAACGCATGAAAGCTGAAGCAGAAGCTAATGCTGATGCCGACAACAAGCGTCGTGAAGAAGCTGAATTGGTAAATAAAGCAGATTCTTTGATCTTCCAAACGGAGCGTCAGCTCAAAGAATACGGCGATAAAATTCCTGCAGACAAAAAGCAGCCAATTGAAGATGCGCTTGCAGCCCTTAAAGCAGAATTTGATGCCAAAAACATGGCTAATTTGCAGCCTGCAATGGATAAACTCAACGAAGTATTCAGTGCAGCTTCTCAAGAAATGTACAATGCTGCCAATGCACAAGGTGGAGCAGCTGAGCCAGGTGCAGACACCGCTTCAGGTAACGCACAAGATGAAGTAACAGACGTTGACTTCGAGGAAGTCAAAGATAAATAAGTTGAAGTCTAAGCAATACAAAGGGCTGTCTATTGGCAGCCCTTTTTTTGTTATATTTGTTCATGCTCTATTCTAAATCCTTTTTACACCGCAGTTCAAATGAATGGGTTGTATTCGTGCACGGGGCAGGAGGGAGCTCGTCAATTTGGCACAAACAACTCAAAGATTTTTGCGAAAAACACAATGTTCTGGTACTCGACCTTCGTGGACATGGCAAGAGTCAAAAATTAAGCACTAAAAATTCCTATTCCTTTGAATTAATTGCAACTGATGTCATTGAGCTATTGCAGCAAAAAAATATTCAAAAGGCCCATTTTGTTGGGGTTTCGCTTGGTTCTATCGTTATCAAATCTCTGCGGGCACAGCGTCCTGATCTCGTCAAGAGCATGATCTTTGCCGGCGCTGTTACTAAGTTAAACATACGTTCGCGCTTTATTTTAAGAATGGGCAGAATCCTATATAGCTTTCTGCCGCAAATGTCTCTTTACAGATTAATGGCTCGCATCATGATGCCGCGCGCTAATCACAAAGAATCGAGGTCGTTGTTTGTCAATGAAGCCAAAAAGGTAGTCGATAAAGAATTTCAGAGGTGGTTCAAACTCACAGCGCGTTTAACGGCTTATCTAACCAATATCAATTCGAAGCCAGAAACGATCCCAACCCTTTATGTCATGGGTGAACAAGACCACATGTTCTTGAATCCTGTACGCATTTTGGTCAATCAAGATTTTGCGTCAGAACTGAGTGTAGTACCACAGTGTGGTCATGTGGTAAACTTTGAAAAGGCAGAAACCTTTAATCATTTGGCACTGCAGTTTATCTCTCGACATTGTGCCTAAACGGGCTTTAATTAACATTTTGCCTTCATTTTGTTAAAAAACAATCGGCAAGACATGCCGCTATCGACTGAATTTAACTTAAATTTGTGCTCAATTTGCAGCGAAGGTTTCGCTCAAAGAAACTAGTAAATTGAAGCCCTTATGCCTAAAGATCAGTCGATCAAATCCGTTCTCATTATTGGTAGTGGTCCTATTGTCATCGGTCAAGCCTGTGAATTTGACTACTCAGGTTCTCAAGCAGCCCGATCACTCCGTGAGGAAGGAATAGAAGTGACGCTCATCAACTCAAATCCGGCCACCATCATGACCGACAAAGTAGTTGCTGACAACGTTTACCTCCAGCCTCTTGAACCAGCAAGTATTGTCCAAATTCTGGAAAACCATCAAATCGATGCGGTTCTACCAACTATGGGCGGGCAAACAGCCCTCAACCTTTGTATCGAGTGCGACGAAATGGGCATTTGGGAACAACACGGTGTTCGCATCATCGGTGTAGATATCAACGCCATTGAAATTACCGAAAACCGCGAAGCTTTCCGCGAGCTCATGCTCAAAATCGGTGTCCCAATGGCGCCTCAAAAAACGGCAAAGTCCTTCCTTGAAGGAAAAGAAATTGCCCAAGAATTTGGCTTCCCACTTTGTATTCGCCCTTCCTATACGCTAGGAGGATCAGGTGCTAGTATTTTACATGACCCCAAAGAATTTGACAATTTACTCGAGCGAGGCTTGCAGTTGTCGCCTATCCATGAGGTCATGATTGACAAAGCACTTTTGGGCTGGAAAGAATACGAACTCGAGCTCTTGCGCGATGCCAACGATAACGTTGTGATCATTTGCTCGATCGAAAACTTCGACCCAATGGGTATTCATACCGGTGATTCTATCACAGTTGCTCCGGCCATGACACTCTCCGACACGACCTTTCAAAAGATGCGCGATATGGCCATCAACATGATGCGTTCTATCGGTAATTTTGCTGGGGGTTGTAACGTACAGTTTGCTGTCTCACCCGATGACCAAGAAGACATCATTGCCATTGAAATCAACCCGCGGGTTTCGAGGTCCTCTGCGCTTGCGTCCAAAGCTACGGGCTACCCAATTGCCAAAATCGCATCTAAATTGGCCATCGGATATCACCTCAATGAGCTCAGTAACCAAATCACTAAAACCACTTCAGCACTTTTTGAACCAACCCTTGACTACGTCATCGTAAAGATACCGCGTTGGAACTTTAATAAATTCCCGGGTACCAATCGCCAGCTTGGTCTTCAAATGAAATCTGTTGGTGAAGTAATGGGCATTGGCCGTAGTTTTCAAGAGGCCTTGCAAAAAGCTTGTCAGTCATTAGAAATCAATCGCAATGGTCTAGGAGCCGACGGTAAAGAACTTACCAATCAA
>JBJTNI010000009.1:0-7007 GCA_046073985.1 Flavobacteriales bacterium
TTCGCCGAGACGCCGAGGGCGAACTCGTGGCATTAGTAGACCCCCGCGGAGCTGAAGCTTGCGGTGCCCATGATTTTCAGGTGCCCTTTTTTAGTTCTCTTGACGAACTTTTAGCCAGTGATCTTGCCTATGATGTCATCAATGTGTGTACACCAAATGGCCTCCACGCCGAGCAAGCCATCAAAGCGCTTGAGGCAGGCAAACATGTAGTCTGTGAAAAACCGATGGGCCTCAGTAAAGAAAGCTGCGAGCAAGTTATTTACAAAGCATTGCAGGCCTCCAAACAAGTTTTTTGCGTCATGCAAAACCGCTATTCGCCACCATCTGTTTGGATCAAAGACCTCATCGAAAACAAAGTCTTAGGAGACATCTATATGGTGCAACTCAATTGCTATTGGAACCGTGACGAACGCTATTACAAAGCAGGTGGCTGGAAAGGTACCAAAGACCTCGATGGCGGCACCCTTTTTACACAGTTCAGCCACTTTATTGATATCATGTATTGGTTGTTTGGCGACATCACCAACATTCAAGGCAAATTTGCCGACTTCAATCACCAAGACTACACCGATTTCGAAGACTCTGGCTTTGTGAGTTTTGATTTCATCAATGGCGGTATGGGTAGCCTCAACTACTCTACTTCAGTAGCCAATCAAAATTTAGAATCATCCATGACGATTATCGGTAAAAATGGTTCGGTAAAAATTGGCGGACAATATATGAATGAAGTAGAAGTTTGTAATATCAGCGGTTATGAAATGCCCGAACTTGCCCCTACCAACCCTGGCAATGACTACGGCCCCTACAAAGGCTCAGCAGCCAACCATAATTATGTCATCACAAACGTCATTGATACACTCAATGGCCGCACGTCGCCTACCACCAACGCCCTTGAAGGCCTGAAGGTTGTAGAAATCATTGAACGCATTTATCAAGTCCGCGACGCACAATTTTCGAATCAATAACTAGCCATGATCTACCAAGACCTCTTCGATAAAAACTCCAAATTAGCTGTCATTGGCCTGGGCTATGTAGGCTTACCCATTGCGCTTGAATTTGCCAAAAAGATAGATGTCATTGGTTTTGACATCAATGAAGAGCGCGTTGACATGATGCGCAAGGGGCAAGACCCCTCCAGGGAACTGGCTGCCACAGATTTTGAAAACAGCAGCATTCAGTTTACCTCAAACATAGAAGACCTTCGTGCGGCTACATTTTTTATTGTGGCTGTACCGACGCCCATTGACCACTCTAACCTTCCAGACCTCAAACCCTTGCTTGGTGCCAGCCGCACAGTTGGGCAAGTGCTCAAAAAAGGCGATTACGTGGTGTTTGAATCAACGGTTTACCCAGGTTGCACCGAAGAAGACTGCATTCCTATCTTAGAAGAAGTGTCAGGGCTCAAATTCCAAGAAGACTTCAAAGTGGGTTATTCCCCAGAACGCATCAACCCCGGAGACAAACAACACACTTTGCAAAATGTCATCAAAATAGTTTCGGGTTCTTGCGCTAGCTCTTTGGAAGAAGTCGCTAAAGTCTATGAATTGGTGGTGGCTGCAGGCGTACACCGTGCGCCAAGTATCAAGGTAGCAGAAGCAGCCAAAATTGTAGAAAACACCCAACGCGATGTCAATATTTCGTTGGTCAATGAGTTGTCTATCATTTTTAATAAACTAGGCATCAATACTTTTGATGTACTCGAGGCAGCTGGTACCAAATGGAACTTCTTGCATTTCTACCCAGGTCTTGTGGGCGGGCATTGCATCGGCGTTGACCCCTATTATCTGGTGCACAAAGCCATGCAAGTGGGCTACCACAGTAAGGTCATCAACTCGGGGCGCTATGTCAATGACTCCATGGGCTTTTACATTGGCAAGCAAACCGCCAAAAAGATCATTGCCCAAGGCAAAATGATCCAAGAAGCACATGTTTTGGTCATGGGTGCTACCTTCAAAGAAAACGTCTCAGATATCCGCAATTCCAGAGTCATTGACGTCATCAGAGAACTGCAATCGTTTCAGATTAACGTAGATGTCATTGACCCACACGCCAGTTCTGCTGAACTAGAACACGAATACGGCGTTGGTCTTTGCCAAGAATTGCGCCATGACTACGATGCCATTATTGTGGCAGTAAACCACGAAGAATTTGCCCACCATAACGAAGCCTACTTCAAGACGCTCTTGAAAGATGGCAAAGGAATTTTGGTAGATGTCAAGGGTTCGTACCGCAATCAAATTCAAGACCTCACGTATTGGTCTTTGTAATTCGTTTTATTAAAATGAAATCTCGGAAAGATAAATGAACTTTCAAAAACACATACTTGTAACCGGCGGAGCAGGATTTATCGGCTCTCATGTTGTGCGCCGTTTGGTTAAAAACTACCCTGAATACTTGGTAGTGAACCTCGATAAGCTCACTTATGCGGGCAACCTTGAAAACCTCCAAGACATTGACAACGCGGCCAATTACCGCTTTGAAAAAGCCGATATTTGCGATGCTGCAGCCCTCAAGCGCATTTTTGAAAGCCACCAAATTACAGATGTTATTCATTTGGCAGCCGAGAGCCACGTAGACCGCAGTATTGAAGGGCCAATGGAATTTGTCATGACCAATGTGGTGGGCACCGTACAACTCTTGCAAGCAGCGCGCGCGGCATGGGGCAACGAAACCAACCACGTGTTTCATCATGTCTCCACCGATGAAGTCTATGGTAGCCTCGGCGACACCGGTTTGTTCAAAGAAACCACTCCTTATGACCCACGCAGCCCCTACTCAGCCTCCAAAGCTTCCTCGGATCATTTTGTAATGGCCTATTTCCATACTTACGGTTTGCCTATCAAAATGAGCAATTGCTCTAACAACTATGGCTCTCATCATTTTCCTGAGAAACTCATTCCGTTGATGATCCACAATATCATCCATGAAAAACCACTTCCGGTATATGGCAAAGGTGACAACATCAGAGATTGGCTGTGGGTAGAAGACCACGCCAGTGCCATTGACACTATTTTTCATAAGGGCCGCGTTGGTGAATCTTACAACGTGGGTGGCCTCAATGAATGGACAAACATTGAACTTGTACACTTCTTGTGCCAACTCATGGACCAAAAATTAGGCCGCGCAACAGGCAGTGCCGCAGGGCTCATTACCTACGTACAAGACCGTGCTGGCCATGACAAGCGCTATGCCATTGATGCTTCTAAATTGGAAACAGAATTGGGTTGGAAACCTTCTATCACCTTTGAGCAAGGCCTTGAAAATACCGTAGATTGGTACCTCAACAACCAGGAGTGGGTCAATAAAGTAACAAGCGGAGCCTACCAAACTTATTATGAACAAATGTATGCAAACCGTTAAACCATGAAAGGAATAGTACTAGCAGGTGGCTCGGGCACACGCCTACACCCCATCACCAAAGGAGTTTCGAAGCAACTATTGCCCATCTATGACAAGCCCATGATCTACTACCCCATTTCGGTACTGATGCTGGCGGGCATTCAAGAAATTCTGATCATTTCTACTCCTGACGACCTTCCTTTTTTCAAGAAACTTTTAGGCAGCGGCGAAGAACTTGGTCTGAAATTTAGTTATGCAGAGCAACCCTCACCAGATGGCCTGGCCCAAGCATTTATCATTGGCAAAGATTTCATTGGCTCAGACGATGTCTGTTTGGTGCTCGGCGACAACATTTTTTACGGCCAAGGCCTCTCCAAACTCTTGCAAAAGGCAGTCGCTAACGTCCAAGACGAGCGCGCTTCTACCGTTTTTGGCTATTGGGTCTCGGACCCAGAGCGCTACGGCGTGGCCGAGTTTGATGCCAATGGCAAGGTCATTTCCATTGAGGAGAAACCAACACAACCCAAATCAAATTACGCTGTTGTAGGGCTTTACTTTTACACCAACGATGTAGTACAAGTTGCCCAACAAATCAAACCTTCGCACAGAGGCGAATTAGAAATTACGACAGTCAATGAGCACTATTTGCACGCAGACAGCCTGCGTGTTGAGCTCATGGGCCGTGGCTATGCGTGGCTCGATACTGGTACGCATGAATCTTTATTAGAAGCGGGTAGTTTTATCCAAACCATCGAAAAACGCCAGGGCCTCAAAATTGCTTGCTTGGAGGAAATTGCCTATGAAATGGGCTTCATCGATAAAATGCAGGTGGTAAAATTAGCCAAAGAACTTTCTAAAACGGGTTATGGGCAATACCTACTCAAACGCTTTGACAAATGAAAGTAGTTCAAACATCTATTGATGGTTTAGTAGCCATAGAACCAACTATATTTGAAGATGCACGTGGCTATTTCATGGAATCTTTCAAGCAGAGCTGGTTTGATGAGCACATAGCACCCACAACATTTGTTCAAGACAATGAATCGAAGTCTAGCCGCGGAGTCTTGCGCGGCTTGCACTTTCAGGAAGGTGAGTTTGCGCAAGCCAAATTGGTGCGCGTTTTGCAGGGCGAGGTGTTAGATGTTGCTGTCGATTTACGCCCAGATTCAAAAACCTTCGGAAAATACGAAACCATTCTTTTAAGCGAAGCCAATAAAAAACAGTTTTTCATCCCGAGGGGTTTTGCGCATGGCTTTGTGGTGCTGTCTGAAACTGCTGTTTTTGCCTACAAAGTAGACAACATTTACAGCAAAGCCCACGAAGGCGGTATCTTATACAATGACCCTGCACTCGGCATTGACTGGCAAATACCACATTCAGAAATCCTGCTCTCAGAGAAAGATGCCCTTTTGCCAACGCTTGCACAATGGAAGAAGTGAAATCAATGAACTGGAAACTTTTCTTTCGAATTACCTGGATTTTAACGGTTATCGGCATCATCATTCTTTCCTTGCTTCCACCAGCCAACATGAATTTCCAAGCTTACGGCAATGACAAAATTGGCCACAGCTTTGCCTATACAATCCTTTGCTTAAATAGCCTCATTGTATTTCAACGTTGGCCACTTTGGTTGCTGATCATCACGATGATTTTCTTTGGCATCTTCTTAGAATTTGGTCAAGGTCTCATCCCCGGTCGCGAACCCTCCGTCTGGGACGCCCTTGCCAACACCTCAGGTGTAATACTAGGCATCGTCATCTATATGCGAGGGAAGTATGATCGGTTGGTGAAATAAATTTTGATTTTCATCAGGAAATCTACGGAATAACCTTTTGTCATTCCAGGCTACTTTTGATCAAAAAAATGAAAGTTGTTTGGGCTGACCTTGCTATTAGAAGTTTACATCATACATTGTTCTTTTGGATAGAACATACTCTAAGTGAGAAGTATTCAAATCAATTGTTAGAAAAAATTGATGCAGCTATATTATGGATTCAAAAATTTCCAAACTCTGGCAAGCTCTATAAAAAAGGTCCTATCAGAAAAATAATTATAGATGATTTAAGCATATTCTATATTGTTGATATCAAGAATATCCTGATTCTACTCATTTGGGATAACAGACAAAACCCAAACAAATTAAATGTGATTCTTGAAAAAATTAAACTTCCCTGATCAAATAGACCTTATAATTTTCACTAAATTTATATTTCACTTTAGTTCTGCACTTAATAAAATCACAAGATGAAGAATACTAGCAAAAATCAAACAACAGTTTCAAAAATGCCTTTGAATTCATTCTGTCTTTTTGATAAAGAGCATGAAAATCTTCTCGACAAAGTGTTAGAACAAAGTCTTAAAGAAGTTAACGAAGGTAAGGTCATCCCTCACGAAGTTGCAATGAAACAAGCTGCTCAATTGTTAAGCGAAAGGCCAGAATGAAACTCCACCTCTTACGCCACGCCAAAACAAATCCTCAATCAACGACAGGTCTTGACTTCGACCGCGAATTATTGCCCCGTGGCTACGAGCAAATAACTGAGCTCAAAACTTTCCTGAAAGCACATCCTATTGATCCGAAAATAATTTTGTGCTCTAGTGCCAAACGCACGTGTCAAACACTGTCTGAAATTCAAGATTTTTGGCCCTCGGCAAGTATTCGTTTCATAGATGACCTTTATTTAGCATCCAAACAAGAAATTCTCAGCGAAATTTGCGCACTCCAAACCTCAGATGAAATGTTAGTGGTGGGCCATAACGAAGGCCTCAGCGAACTAGCCATGAACCTTGGTCGTCCAAGACATTTACTCAAAACCTGCGGCTTCATCAGTATGGAATTTCCTTTTGAAACAAGTGCCTACATCTCACAAGATACCGGAAGTATTTTGCAGGTGTTTAGGGTGGTGTGAAGTATTTTTATCTCAACAAAGCTCCAGCCGGAATGCCAAGTTCTTTACTCAATACTTTAATCATTTTGAGGCTTAATGACCTTTTTCCGTTTAGAATTTCAGATACTCTTGCCCGCGTTCCAATCCATTTCTCTAAATCTTTGCGTTTCAGGTTGAGTTGATCCATTCGAAATTTTATTACTTCAACAGGCTCGGGTGGTAAAATAGGGAAATGCTTTAATTCATAATGTTCTATTAAAGCCATAAGTAATTCCGCATCTTCATGTTCTTTCGTACCTGGGAGAGCATGAAAAATAGTGGACATCCTCGCTAATGCGTCTTGATAATCTTGTTCCGTTTGAATGACTTTCATGATACGAACAAAATTAAGTTATATTTTTTGTTCCCACAATGGGAGCGTTATATTTTTCAAAGTTTAAACGAAGATTTTGCAGCTTGTGGTAAATTATAGTTGATTAAATTATGTTTTGGTAAGGGTATATACTGAACTCCATTCGGTCGCTCAAAATTAACTTTGACAATAGATTTTTTTTGAAAATGTTGTCTAAATAGTTAACTTTGATTGAAAGAGCGTAAAATGAAAAACAATCCTAACACCACAACTTTTGATCAATTACTTGATGAAAAATATGGGCAAGTTGGTTCTCCAAACAGAACTGCTTGGGAACAACAATTTGAAGCATTTAAAATTGGAGTACTCATTGAAGAAGCAAGGAAAAAACAAGGACTCACACAAGAGGAGCTAGCTCAAAAATGCGG
>JBJTNI010000010.1:0-78759 GCA_046073985.1 Flavobacteriales bacterium
GGCACCATTGCCAATGTTTGGTGCTGTGTAGTCGCGGAATTTGCACTCAAAATAACCGTTGGCCAAGTTCAGTGGATCCACTACCTTGATGTTCACTGGACCAGCACCGTAGTCATAGGTAGGGTTGGCCATGTAACCATCGTTAAGAATGGTTTTCAATGATTCGTCGGTTAACTCTAAGCTGCGGTTGCCATTTCCATAACCGTCCAAACGCGTGATGCGTGGAGATGATCCGTAAGAAATCAATTGCGCAGTTCCGCCTGCCTCTGGCATTGGGTTGTGCGGGATGGCAGATGTTGGCGAAATAGCAGTACCATCATAATTGAGGCGGCTAGAGATGTAAGGAATCTTTTGACCGTCTAATAATAACGGGTCATTTGGATCGTATTCCTTGAATTGATTGTAGGCGTAAGCCACCGCAACATAATAGTATGTTTTATGGTTCACTAGGGCGCGGGCACCTTGAGCGAATGCATCTTCTTTAATAGAGAAAGAATGTTTTATTCCTGCATTTTCACCGTCAACTTTTTCAACAGGAACAGAGAATCCTAACGCCTCATCAAATTCAAAGTTGATGATGCGAGAAATATTGTTTTTGATGTCACATTGTGCAACTAGACGCGCCTTGTCTGGATCGGCGATGTCTGCAATCGAAACATCTTGTGCTTTCAATTGGAAAATTTGATACCCTTCAAAACGGTAGAAACGATCTACTGTTGGATCAGTAATATTGATTTCATCGATTTCAGCATAAGCCTCCTCGTAGTTATTCGATGAAATTGGGTTATCGATCATGAGGATCAATTCGTTTTCCAATTCTTGAATAGTCAGACGTGGGGCGTCTGGTGGAGATAGAATTTTAAAACAAGCATCGAATAGGGCTTGAGCTTTGGTATCGGCGCGTTTCATTGCCTCAACTGATGCCATCAAACCACCTTCAGTGCTTCGGCCATAAACAATACCTACTGTGATGTTATTGACAGCTCCAGGACGTAGTGTAAACGGCCCAGCAGACTGCACAAAACGACGGTCACCAAAAGGGTTGTTTCCTGTGGTTTCATCCCATCCGTTAGGATACAAACCAGACATATCTTCACCTTGAGTAGACCAATGTAAAGGGTCAGATGTTCCAGGGAACATGTAATCGGAAAGAGTTTGGGAACCACCAGTACCTGTTCCTAGACCACCGTAATACATTTCAGAACCATTGGCCCACTGACCTTCCATGAAATTGTAATATTCAGCAGCTGGCCCTGGGTCATTGTAAGGATATGCGGAAGTAGATGTATAGTAGGTGAAACGACGCATTCCAAAACGCTCGTTATCGATAATGCCATCTGAGTAACCGATACCGATTCCTTTGTAAACGATACCGTTATTGGCCAATGCATCAACTACTGTTGGAACTACTTCAGTTTGTGTAGCTTCATCAAAATAAGGACCAGGGTTATCAATACCGTCTGCATCTTGGTAAGGGCCTTCAAAGAAGTCACAACCAATGGCTGGAGGGTTTTCACCATAACCTAGTTTACCGCCATCAGACTCATCAATGAGGTCACCGTTGTACATGTAACCAAGACCTCTAGAGACGTCACAACCAGTGTAGTCATCGGCATAGTTACCAACGTCAGCATCGAGGTATTGTGAGAAGTAAGTATTGTAAAGGGTTTGGGTACCGCGGTTAATCAATTCATAGTTATAGAAAGTCATGCGGTTTACCTCGTCGTTTGTAGCAAACGAGAAGGCTTGTGCACGTACTTCCATACCAATAGGATCTCCGTTGGTTTCTGTGTGGATGTTTCCTTTGTCATTGAATACCCACCAATGTGTTTCGTCACCAAAAAGAGAAATACGACGGTCAATGCCACACTCGATGTCGTCACGGCCTAGGATGTCGTCATACCATGGGTGATCACCGTTATCAGGGTTGTAGTTACCATCTTGATCGCGGTCGTAGTAAGGTGCTAAGAAGTAGTCTTGGCCTCTAGAGACGTCACCATGTGCTGGCCAACCGTAAATTCGATTCAACTCATCGTTCGTAGGTGCAGTAATTTCGTCACAACCTTCAGTTGTAACACCCGCATTACATTCCCACCAAAGATTAAATTTAATTACCTCAGCTTTGCGAATAGTGTAGAATTTGTCATAGGCGATACATTGATCTGGATCGATGTTTGCCTCTCCAAAATCTCTGACTGCGTCGTCACCGACAGGATTAATTGGATTAAAATTTCCTGTACCCGGTGTTACAGTTAACGGACCAGGCCAGAAGTCGTTACCAGAACGGTAGCGCAAAGCGGCTAATTTTAACTGACCATTGACGTCTGTACCACCCATCCAAAGTGCACCAGCAAAAATAGCGAAGCGGTTACTTCCTTTTGGTACTTCATAGGCTGCTACACCTGCAGCACGGTTTTGGAACATACTACCTCCTTGTTCAATGAGTGCAGAAACATCATTGAATTTCATGGTTAGTTTTGCTGTTGCAGGGCTACAGTTGGCCTTTGGTTTTACCGTTGGCTTGTAGTCTTTGTCATTGGGGCCTAGGTATGCAAGGGCTTGAGTGCATGCTACAGTTAGACCTAAAAACGCGGCAATGAATTGCTTTTTCATAGTACTTCGTTAATGCTTTCTTAAAAATCAAATTTTACTCCGACACGAATAGTGCGAGGTATACTGATGTTAAACGGATTTTGAATCTTCATGGAGTAGTAATCACGGAAAGATTGTTCATCTATTTGATTTTGGATAGATGTTTGACTTGCCGCAGCAGCTAAATAGCCGTCGTCGTCCCAGTTACCTGTTGCTCTGTAAACATTCAAGACATTGAATTGATTGAACAAGTTAGTGGCACGAACATAAACTTGTAAGAATGCAGCTTTTTTCTTGTTTTCCTTGTTGCCGTATTCAAGAGAGAATGTTTTATCAGCCTGAATATCTAAACGGTACTGCCAAGGTAGACGTGAGCCATTTAAGGTACCATTGATACCAGCATTGAGGTTACCTATTCCTTCGTCAGTGATGAAAGTTTGGGAAGAATAAGGAGACCCTGAGTTGATATTAGCAATGAGGTTTAGACCTGTGTTTTCTAATATGCGTGTCTTACCGATCATCGGGCCATTGTAGTCTTGACCTTCACCATAACGGTAGTCAAAGGTTACATTGAAGGCATGGCGTTGGTCATAGCTGTAAGGGAAGATGACGCGTAGGTTTGGAAGACCTGCGTTGACTAGAGCTGACATTGATGTTGCATCTGAACCAGTACCGTCAGCAAACTGCAAAGTGTAGTTGGCAGTCATGCGGATGTTACCTGTCTGACGCATGTCATAAGCAATAGTCAAACCTTTAACGGTACCGAAGTCACGGTTACCAAATGTTTTGTACGTAACTGGATATGCCTCAAATACGTTGATTAACTGAACGTTATCGCGTTGTTCACGGTAGAATGCAGAAATTTTGATTGAGGAAGTTCTCGTTACTACTTGTTGGAAGCCAAGTTCGTAATCGACGGTTTTCTCTGGTTTTAGGTTGGCGTTGTTAATGACCGCATTACGAGACTGAATGAACTGATATTCGTAAGGGTTGAAACGGAAACCAGAAGTTGGTCTTTTGGTGAGGATGTCGTAGTGCGCAAAGAAAGATGCTTCTTCTGAGATTGGGAATGAGAAAGCAATACGCGGCATGACATTAACTTGTGCTTTGTAGTCTTCAAAAGCATCTGCAGTTGGTGTTTCAAGTGATGGATCTTGAAGCCATGGTGCGATACCAGCTGCACCGCGGATTTTAGATGGGTCTTCGATAGGCGTACCAGAAGCATCATACCACTGAGAACCATTTCTGAAACCGTTGATGCCTGAAGGATTATTGACGTCATTGACATAGACAACGTAGTCATCGCCCATACCAGTTGGTAAATTTACCCACGAATATTGGTTAGGATCGTTGGAAGCAAGTGCACGAGCCTCTTTCACAGTTTTTGCTGTATAGAATAAGTAAGGGTCTTTTAGGACAGGTTGATTGGCGTCAAAAACGTCAACACGAACACCTACGTTAAAGACGATATCTTTGAATGCAAATTTATCCATGATGTAACCAGCCATATAAATTGGTTGGAAAGCACCGACAAATCGTTTGTAATTGCCGTTTTCATCAAATTCATTAAAGTATTTGTTGATGTCGGTGTTGCCACGAACTTTTTTACCTGTGTGGTCGTATCCCCAATATGAAACATATGATTGACCACTGTTGAGCAACTCATCTGGCGAGAACATATCGAATTGGAAAAGTGTTGGGTCGTATTGGTCGATGTCAACATAGTCAGTTCCGGCTGGGTTGTAGCCTAATTTCTGGCGAAGGTTGTAATCAAAGAATGATTGTTGGTCGTTGTTGATTTGCCCACCATAGAGGCCATTGCCATTTGGATCAGCAGCGTTTCCAGAATTCAAACGATTATAAGTAATGGCTTTGAATGAACCGGAGTCAGTGACTACACCTGAATTGAGGTCGAGCTCTTTGATATGGAAGTTGGCCAACTGACGTGCAATAGACCAAATACCAACAGGACCGTTGTCTCCGCTCGTCCAGCCGCGGTCAACACGCTGCTCGTATTCAAAACCTAATGAAATAGAGTGATCACCGAGTACAACAGAACCAGCACCAGTTACACGGAACTGATCGTTTTCTGTTTTACCGAAGCCATTGGAAGGCGAACCTATATTTGCCCAAATACCGTAAACACTACCTGGGAGGTCACCATTTCTGAGTGCATTTCCTTGTTGGATTTGGAATAAGTTTTCGTAGCGTCCGATTGGATTTCCTTCGTAAATATTGAAGTACTGAGTTGTAATAGCTGCAAGTGCTGCATTTGTTTCAGACGGTGTAAACGCAACTTCAACATCGCGGAAACCGTTGTGAATGTACATTTGTGTACTTGGATCAAACTCGTAAGAAGGAATTCGGGTAGTTTCGAATTTACCTACATGTCCGTAGTTGAATAAGTTGTATTTGTGATTTGGGTCATAGGACTCATTGAATGACTTTGAGTAGTCAACCATTAAACTGTATAGTGCAGATTTGATTTTTGAGCTAGAGCCTTCGCGGTCATTGTTAAAGCGTTGAGTCAAACGACCATAAACACGGTAGTCAAGACTTTTGCCTACTCCGTAGTTGGTGAAGTTCAAAAGAGAACCACCGTAATTATATGAATTGCCTTGAGAGTAGTTCAATGAACCACCAAACTGCAAGTTGACAGTTGGCCCGGTGTTGACATCAATTTTACCTGATGCTGAAAACACAGAATTGCGTGCATTCATGCGCCAAGGAGTTTTTTCGAAGTCGTCAGCACGTAAAAATAAAGCGTTGTGGAAAGTTCCAAAACCGGTAGAAGTTGGTCTGAGTGGATTGGCAAGCAATTCGTCACGGACTTCTTTTTTAACGCGGTAAGAGCCTCCAGCCAAAGGACGAGAATCGAGTTGATCAGTATAGTTGGCAGACACTAAGAAGCCTAATAGTGGACGTGTTTTTTTACCCAGAGAGTCACGCTGCATTAGTAGCGGACCAGAGAGCATTCCTTCAACAAGGTTATATCCAAATTTGTCAAGGCCAATTACTTTTCCATCATAGCCATTTGGATCTGCTCCGTTAAAGTAAATACCTGAAGTAACTGCTTCTAAACTACCAAAATATACAGACGACGGCCCACGTGTAGTGATGGAGATAATACCTCCTGTTACGTCACCGTAGTTAGCAGGTACACCACCAGTAATTACAGATACTTCTTCTAAAGCTGATTTTGGCAAGTTAGAAGATCCACGTACTTTGATACCATCAATATAGAAGTAAGTGGCATCTGAACGAGTACCACGTACAGAAATTGCTCCGGAACCTTCGCTTACGTTTACACCACCAACTGTTCCAGCAACTGCAGATGCCGAACGAGCTGGCAAACGTGCGATGTCTTCGCGGGTGACTGTTGCACCAGAAGCACCACCATCTTTGTCGATGAGCGGAACTCGGTAACGAACTACTTTAATTTCCTTAGTTTCTTGGGTTTTGCTACTCAAAGAAAGATTATCGAGGAAAGTGATGCGATCAGGCGAAATAGAAACACCTGTTTGTAAGAGTGTTTGATAACCCCCTTCAGCGTTTCTTACTTCGACATCATATGAGCCAGGCTGAATACCGTTGATCTGGAATTTTCCTTTTTCATCTGTTAATGCACTACCACGAATTGCGCCGGCTTGTTTCAACAAGACCTTGCTGAACTCAAGAGGAGCTTTTGTAGCTTCATCAGTAACGGTACCGCGAAGCGTACCGAGACCGGATTGTGAAAATGCATAAGTGCTTACAAACAAAACACTTAAGAGCAATAATTTCAGTCTACCCACCATAAGAATGCGTATAAATTTTACTATATCTCGTTTTTTAAAGAATGTAAATATAGAAAAATCCATCCTCTTAACATAAAATTCATCAAAATTCTATTCTAAGTTTGTAAGGGAATTTTCACCAAACGTTCCTTTGCCTGTTTATGAATTTAGAAACCCTGTATAAAAAATTTGGCATTCAAGTACTGAGTACAGGGCTGTCTTCCCTTTCTGCCAATGATGTATTTCTATTTCCGGAGGAAGAAATTCAACTCAAAAAATTTCAAAACGACAAGCGAAAAAAAGAATTTTTAGGCGCGAGGAAATTGCGCAATCAATTGGCAATCAAATCTCCAATAAAATATAATGCCAGTGGCAAGCCCTATTTTGCTGATGATACAAATACCGCTATTTCGATTTCTCACACCAAAGATCTCGTGACTATTTGTACGGCATCGTTTGAAATTGGCATTGATGTAGAAACCACTCAAGATAGAATCCACAAAGTCATTGATAAATTTGCGTCTGAGCATGAAAAGAATTTATACGAAGCTGACCAATTTAATCTAACTGAGTGGTACACTTTTATTTGGTGTGTAAAAGAGGCTATTTATAAAATTGGCCAAATGAAAGGCCTTTCATTCAAAGACGAGATTTATATCGATAAAATAGAAACCACTTCAACAGATTTTTTGCAAATCAGTGCTACTTTAAAGCCAAATCTTAACAGGGAAAAATCGATAACGGTATATTGCGTCAAAGACGAAAGTAATCTTTTTGCGATTGCGAGGTTTAAAGACTAGCCTTAAGGCTCATGTCAAGGGCTTTTACCGAGTGTGTTAGGGCACCTACGGAAATAAACTGTACTCCTGTTTCAGCATAGCTTCTAATCGTGGCGGCAGTGATGCCTCCGGATGCTTCGGTTTCAATTCCTTGAGGTATGAGTTGAAGGGCGCTTTTTAATTCTTGGGGGCTGAAGTTATCGAGCATAATGCGATGATAATCTTGAGGTAAGGCAAGTAGTTCTTTTAATTCGGCTTCAGATCGTACTTCAACCTCGACTTTCAATTGGAGATTTTGCGCCGCAAGATAGGATTTAGTGCGAGCCAAAGCGGGTGCTAATCCGCCGGCGTAGTCGATATGGTTATCCTTGAGCATGATCATATCGTAAAGCCCAATTCTGTGATTGGCACCTCCACCTATTTTGACTGCATATTTGTCGAGCATGCGCATGCCAGGAGTCGTTTTTCGGGTGTCTAATAGCGTACAATTTGTACCTTCTATTAAGCGGACATAATAGGCCGTTTGGGTAGCTACTCCACTCATGTGCTGCATGCAATTGAGCAGCAGTCTTTCAACTGCTAAAATAGACCGAGATGACCCTTTTAAAATAAAGGCGATATCACCTGGCTTAACAGCTGCACCATCGGATAGCTTTTGATCGAAACTAATTTGTGTGTCATAAAGCTCACAAATTCTTTTGGCAATGTCTACTCCTGCAAGAATACCCGGTTCCTTGATGAGTAAAAAAGCTTCAGATAGGGCATCTTGGGGCACGCAGGCCAAAGAAGAGTGGTCACCAGTGCCGATATCTTCTTTCAAGGCATTTAAAATAAACTCATCCAGCATCTGACAAAGATAAGAAGTGTGAGTTAATCTGCAATTGTTTCTATTTTTGAGCCGTGAAAGATCAGACCGAATTATTGAACAAAGTTGCGACCCTGCCCCATCATCCGGGAGTCTATCAATTTTTTGATCAAAAAGGTAAGGTCATTTATGTAGGCAAGGCCAAAGATTTAAAGAAACGTGTAAGCTCCTACTTTCAAAAAGACCATGCCGATGGCAAGACCAGAACGCTAGTGAAGCAAATTACTGACCTGCAATTTACAGTGGTTGAAACTGAAATCGATGCTTTACTATTGGAAAACAACCTCATCAAGAGTTACAGGCCGCGCTATAATGTCCTGCTCAAAGATGACAAAACCTACCCTTGGATTGTCATCAAAAATGAAGCTTTTCCAAGAGTCTTCTCGACGAGAAGAAAGTTCAATGATGGTTCTATTTATTATGGCCCTTATCCGAATGTAAAAGGAATGCATGCGTTACTTCAATTGATAAGGGAGCTTTTTCAAATTAGAACCTGTGCGCTGGATTTAAGACCACAAAAACTAGCACAAGCCAAATACAAAGTTTGTCTTGAATATCATATTGGAAAATGTGCTGGGCCCTGTCAATTATTACAAAGTGGACAACAATATGAGGAAACTTTAAAGGTGATTAAACTCCTATTAGAAGGCAAGAACTTTTCACTCATACAATCGCTCAAAAAACAAATGCAACAATTTGCATCTGAGCATGCATTTGAGCAAGCCCAACATTGTAAGGAGCTCATCCTGGCGCTAGAACAATTCAGAACAAAATCAATGGTGGTAGCTGATCACGGACAAGATTTTGACGTTTGTTACATCGAAAAAAATGAACAGTTATCTTGGGTGAGTTTTTTAGTTATCCGCGAGGGAAGTATTGTACATACTTATGCCACCCGTATCGAAGATCCGCTTGACGAACCACTCGAGGTATTATACCAAAACATTATTCCACAACTTAGAGCGCATTTTTCGAGTAAAGCAAAAGAGGTAATTATTGGCCTTTCCAAAGAGATTCCTCTTTATGATGCGAAAGTGGTTTACCCAAAAATTGGCGAAAAGAAGCAACTGCTTGAAATGGCCCAAAATAATGTCAAACATGCGCAACTTCAAGCAAGAAAGCAAGCCATGAATGCCGTTACAAGTGTCCAAAACTCATCGATGCAAGCCGTGTTAGAATTGCAGACGGTACTTGGTTTGTCTGTGGCTCCTAATCACATCGAATGTTTTGACAATTCTAATCTTCAAGGTACCAATGCTGTTTCAGCTTGTGTTGTTTTTAAAGACGGTGTGCCCAGCAAAGCCGATTACCGTCATTTCAATGTCAAAACTGTTGAAGGACCAGACGACTTCGCAACCATGAAAGAAGTAGTTGGAAGGCGCTATAAACGCTTAAAAGAAGAGGGCGAGAAATTACCCGATTTAGTAATCATTGATGGTGGAAAAGGGCAGCTTGGTGCTGCATTGGAAGCCATTGAAGAATTGGGCCTGCAACACGAACTAAAACTCGTCGGACTCGCCAAGCGCTTAGAAGAAATCTATAAACCAGGATTTTCGAAATCCTTGATTTTGAGCAGGCGCTCATTGGCACTGAAATTAGTACAGCAACTCCGAGATGAAGCACATCGTTTTGGCTTGAGTCATCATCGCAATAAACGCAGTAAATCGGCACTCCATACTCAGCTTGACCAGATCAAAGGCTTGGGGCCTAAAACCATTGCCCTATTGTTCCATGAATTCAAGACCATTTCAAAAATGAAAGGAGCTGGACCAGACGAAGTGGCAAAAAAAATAGGAGCTGCAAAAGCACAACTCCTATTTCAATATTTAAATCAGGAATAGATTATTCAATCACAAACGGCAACGTTGTCATTGCGTTGTTAAATTCAAGTTGAAGCAAGTAGGATCCGGCTGCCAATTGATTGGTTTGTGTAATGATCATATTTTTACCTTCTTGAAGATAAAGTGGGTAAGACTGAACTACTTTTCCGCTTAGGTCCGTCACTTTCAACTTGGCAGCACCAGCAACCAACGAACTAAAAGTTAGATGAAGATCTGCATCTGTTGGATTGGGATAAAGTGCTAATTCAGTTAAATTTTGGTGTTCAATACCAGCTACCACCAAATCATTTGAAGGTCCTCCACTGTAAATATTGATATCGTCTAGGTAGAAATTATTACCTCCTTCACCTTCAAAACGGAAACGCATTCTGAAGTTATCTGTATAGTAATTGGCTGTTACGTTTGTCATGTGAACTGTAACCCAATCGGCCTGTGAAGAAGGTGCCCACGAAGTGACAGCTGTTTGATTAGAAAGCTGATTGCCACCTAGCGTTTTTCTTTGAGCCCAGTTTTCACCGCAATTGCCAGTAATAAATACTTTCAAATATTCGTAATCTGCAGCAGTACGTTTGCGATAAGCATAACGGAATGAAAGCGTAACAGTGCCTGAGGTAGTATCGATGCCAGAAAGGTCAATGTTGGTTGAAATGAGCTCGTCAATGTTGGATGGAGTTTGGCCAAAATTGGATAGTTTGGCGCATTTTGAACCTGTATGACCAAATGAAGATTCTAACTCAAATGCATTGTTATTGTTGGCATTGAAAACCTCCCAATTCGGTAAGTTATTTAATGAAGTGTAGTTTTCAAATCCTTCCCAATATGGCAATGTTTCAGGAGTGCCGAGCACACGGATATAAGATGGCTTGTTTTCAACGTCGCTGTTTGTTCCGTCTGTGGCAGTAAGCTGAATGTTGTACATGCCTGGTGTATTGAATACAACCACTGGATTTGCAGAGCTGGAATTGGATCCTGTTGCATAGGACCATCCTGTGGTAGGTGTAATTTCCCATGACCATCCTGAAACTGCATTATAAGACTCATCAGAAAACTGAACCTCATTGCCAGCGCAGATAGTCACTTTATCGGCACTGAATGCGGCCTGGCATAAGTATGTTGTGCCTGTTGCCCCTACTGCTGCTAAATTGGCTGCTGATACTACATTGGCGCGGCCAGTATTTGCGACTTGAAGTGCATTGCGCATGCGTGTGCGCTGCCCTTCAGTATACATTTTGGAACAATAAGAGTAGTCCATGTAATTCTCGACGTTGTCGCGGATATCAAAGCCCCAATAGTTATTGTCAGAGTTACATGTATTAGAATTAAGTAAACAAGCTGTAACCCCGATGCAATTTGGCGTATCTTGGACGTTGTCGTCTGTGGAGCAGCTTGTTGTATTGCCTGGGTTATTATTGCCTCCCCAAGTATGATCGAGGTTGAGCCAATGGCCTACCTCATGGGTAAGAGCGCGGCTTGTGCCTACCCCACCTGTTCCGATTGCACCCACGTAATCGTGTAAGATCCAGATACCATTTTTCATTGAGGTCGCAGCCCAAGTACTAGGCTTGTAAGTGTAACCTGCTGCACCTCCGATATCACCACAAACAAAAATATTGAGGTATTTATTGCCCGCCCAAGTGCCATTGTAAACATTATTGCCGGCGATGATGGCGTCAACTTGTGCATCTCCGTCGTCACCTTGATAACTCATTGGTGAAAACGTGCGGGTAATGCCATTGAAACATTGGCCATTTGGTGCAATTGTAGCTAATTTGAATTCGATTTCAATATCGGCCGGCATTCCTTGGAAATCAGGATGAACATTGGCGGTATCTGCATTTTGTTTGCGGTAATCGCGGTTTAAGATAGCCAGTGCATTGAGTATTTGCTCGTCTGAAATGTTTTCAATGCCTCCAAAATGCATGACGTGAAAAACAACAGGAATTGTGTAGATGGTTCCTTTATTTTGATTGCCTTTTTTAGCCACTACTTCATAAGCAGCCTCAGCTTCTTGAATTCCTTTTAAATAGGCAGCATTGTTGAGTAATGCCGCATGCTTTTTGTGTGTTATACAGTATTCTACGCTTTCGCCTTCTCTGGTGTTTTGTGGGTCAGGCGTTCTTTTGTTGTTCTGAGAGAATACAGAAGTAGATGACCCTAAAACAAATAGAAATGTTGTTAAAAAATAGAGATGTTTCATAGTTGATTCAATAAGAGCATGATAGTTGTTGGTAAAAATACAATAAGTCAATCAAATTTTAACATTGTCAATTTAAATAATGAGAATAAAATCCTTTGCTTAACTTTGACTCATGAAAGCAAATACCGCCTCTTCAACGCTGGCCATTACCACAAAAATTGTTTTGCCAAACGACACCAATACATTAGGAAATCTGTTTGGAGGTCAATTATTGGCTTGGATGGATGTCATAGCAAGCGTTTCTGCACACCGTCATTCTAAAAGAGTGGTCGTGACCGCTTCTGTCAATAATGTTTCTTTTCAGAAGCCGATTAACCATGCGTCTATAGTCACATTGGAGGCGAAAGTATCTCGTGCCTTTAATTCATCAATGGAGGTTTTTGTCGATGTTTTTGTCGAGGATGCTGTAACGGGCCAACGCGAGAAATGCAACGAAGCCATTTACACTTTTGTTGCTGTCGATCAAAATGGAAATCCGATTCAAGTGCCTGCTTTAATCCCAGAAACTACCGAAGAAAAAGCGCGTTTTGATGGCGCACTCAGACGCAAACAATTGGCACTTATTTTAGCAGGTAAAATGAAGCCAGACGAGGCTACTGAATTGAAAAAACTATTCTTTGACGAAGAAAAAAACGACTAAAATTCAGTCGCATTAAGTTGTTTGGCAATGAGGCTTAAATCTTGGTTGCGCATGCAGGCAAAATGCCCTTTCGGACAACTTTGATGACCTATCTTTGAACACGGACGACACTGCAAGTCCGGCACTTCATATTGGAAACAGTTTTCTTGTTCGAGGCGCAACGGATACATCCCAAAATCTCTAGTCGTATTGCCCCATATCAAATGAATTGGCACGTCAAAAGCAGCACCAATGTGCATGAGACCAGTGTCATGCGTGAGCAATGCAGCCGCATTTTTTACAACCCAAGCAGAGGCATGAATGCTGAGCTGCCCTGCCATTGATACAATTTGTTGTTGAGCAAGCGCGCTGATTATTTGTTGCGCAACAATCTCATCTTCTTTCCCACCTAAAAGTACAATTGGCGCATGCAATTTGTTGATCAATTCTATGAGCAAATCAGTAGGTAGTCTTTTTGTTGCGAACTGAGCGCCAATTGCAACTGCAATATATTGTTTAGGCCGAATACCAATGCGATCTTCTATTGAAAATTGATCCTGAACAGGGACCAAATAATTCGCTTCTGGCGTCATTATTTCTAGGCTAAAGGCGGCTTGAAGGGTCTGGAGGTATCTTTCAACTACATGTACGCGTTGTACTGGTTTGATTTTACAGCGCGTAAGCAACCATTTTTGCCAATTATTTTTCGGAAAACGAAAGGTTTTAGCTCTTGTAAACGCAGTTAAGAGTTGAGTCCTGAGATTATGGTGTAAATCTAATACTGCGTCGTAAGATCGAAAATCGATTTGCTGTTTGAGGCTGCGTAAACTACTTTCTAAAATAAATACTTGATTGATCCCTACACAAGCATCGAGTAAGGAACGGTAACTTTTTTTGGTGACGTAATCGATTTGGCAATCCGGATAAGCAACTTTTAGTGCCTGGACAACTGGAAAGGTCAAAACGATGTCGCCAATAGAGCTGAATCGGAGAATCAATATTTTCTTGGGAGCCCGTAACGACATGACACGAAGTTAGTAAAACTTACTTTGTGTGATGAAACAGCACGTGGTCGCGGTCTATTTGTGCCTCTAAAGCACCGAAAAAAGCCGTTTTTTGATCCTCTTGAATGCAATCGAGTGGAAAAGTGAGTTGGAGGTCTTCGATGTAATCAAAGTATATAGTTTGTTGACTAACGGATACCTTTCTGAGCCCGTGAAGGTAAATCAAGATGATTTCGCGGTCGGCAACCAAAATAGCTTTAGAACTGAGGCCTACTCTGAAGTTTTTCTGATTCATCAGAACAAAAAGGATGGAGTCAGTAAGTAAGATAAAATAGACAATTACAATGAAATAAGCACTTGTCGTGAGGAACAAATGGGCAATGATTAAACTTAAAAATACCAGTGCCTCAAGTCCGTTGTATACAAATACGCGTTTGCTTCGCTCCGTACTAATTTGCTGATTCCAAACAAATTTGTCTTGCTGTTTAACCATTGAAACACCCATCCAACGGCGAACAGTTCTGCGCAAACCAATAATTAAAATGAGTAGGCCTAATGTAAAGTACAACTCTTTGATGTAAGGCAATTCGGCTGCCGTACTTTTTAGAAATTCAACAGGTAAGTCAAAGCCGATAAAGACAGAAACCAATAGCGTTGGCAAGCTTACAAGCAGCAACAATAAGTTGATAAAACTATTCATTCGGAATGAGTTTGAGTTTGGCACGCAGACCTTTTATTTTTTCTTGAGCGGCTTCGATTTTCTTTTGAACATCTGCTCTTAATTGGTCTGCTCCTTTAGAACGAGCAAAGAAACCGAGGTTGTTTTCAAGAGTGAATACCTCTTTTTGAAGCGCGTCAATTTGCTTACGGATGTCATTTCTTTCTGATTGTAACAATTTCTGCTTATCAGGCGAAGATAGATGCCCTTCTAATTTTGCTTGGAAAAGTACACGCTCTTTTTCTTGACCTTCTAATTTGAGCGCTTTGTAGTGCTCGTCCATATGCTTTTTGAAAGCTTCATAGGTGCTTTGACGCTCTTTGATGCCAACCGGGCCTATTTCATTGAATTGTTGTTGAAGAGAGCGCAACTGCGCTAAAGCTTCTTGTTTATCAGTTGGTAAGGTCAAAGATTCTAATTGGGCAATGAGTGCCTTTTTAGCAGTCAAATTAGCCTCATTGGCAGCATCTTGCTGACCGAAATGGGCTTGTCTGGCATCGAAAAACACGTTGCAAGCCTCTCTGAATTCTTTCCAAAGTTTGTTTTCATAACGAGGCCCCGCTGAACCTAAATCTTGCCATTGTCGTTGCAACTTTTTAAGTTCCTCGGCTGTGTTTTTCCAATCTTGTGAGGTGCTGATGGAAACTGCTTTCTCAATGAGCGTTTTCTTTTTATTAGCTACCTCAGCACTTGCAGCATCTTTGTCCTTGTTGAAAGCTTTCTTGGCTGCAAAAAATGTGTCGCACAGAGCTCTGAACTCAGCATAAACTGCTTCATTTTCTTTTCTGCCACCTGAACCAATGGTCTTCCATTGTGCCTGCAATTCTAAAATGTAGGCTGTTTGCGTTTCCCATTCTTTGGCGTTGGTCCATGAGTCAAGGGCTGTTAATCGTTCTTGCAAAGCGGAAACAATTGATTTCTTGGCTTCAATATTGGCCTTTAAAACTTGTCTTTGCGCTTCGTAATGCTCGTTGATTTTATCATAAATGCTGCGTACGGCATCCCAGTAAGCAACCTTCATGGTTTCCCAATCTTCATTCAATACTGGACCAATTTCTTCCCATTCGTCTTGTAATGCATGCAGTTGGGCTTCAAGATCGCGCAGTGAAGCCTGAGACACACGCAATTGTTTGAGCTTGAAAATGAGGTCTTCTTTGAGCTGCTTATTACGACGGTAGTCATTTTCTTTGAGCTCTTTGTAAATTTTGATGTTGTAAAAGAAAATTTCAAGTAAACGAGAATATTCTTTTTGTATGGTTTCCCTGTGTTCGCGCGGAATGGCGCCTATTTTTTTCCAGGTCTCGTGAATTTCTTTATAAGACTGAAAAGCTGTACCGATTTTCTCTTCGTTGTCAATGACTTCTTTCAATCGAACAATGAGGTCTTTTTTCAGTTTTAAATTTTGCTGTTCAAGCGTCTGCTGCAACTGTTGTTGCGCTTTTCGTTTGACATTGAACTCTTGATAAAGCGCAAAAAATTGTGCTTTAAGTTCGGTGTAATCAATTTCCTCGTATTTTTCGGACCTATCTTGCGCCTCCAGTCTATTGACTTGTTCTATGCGCTCTAATTCGATCAATTGGTCTTCAAAAAGTTGCTTGATTTGACCCGCTTCACGACCTAATTGCGCAAGATCTTCTTGTGCTAATAATGCTTCTAGTTGGCTGATGTGTTGTTGTAAGTCCATTTCAATTAGAGTTGGAAGGTAGAAAGTGAAACAAATTCTTGCATTCTTGCCTGAAGGTCAGTGCTTGAAATTTCTTTTAGGCGTTGTGTACCAAATTTCTCAACACAAAATGAGGCAAGTGCTGAACCAGCAATGATAGCGCGTTTCATGTTGTCGAAGTCAAGGCGGTCTGCAGCAGCTAAATAACCCATGAAACCTCCGGCAAAGGTATCTCCGGCACCAGTTGGATCAAAAACTTCTTCCAACGGTAGGGCTGGCGCATAAAAAATATTTTGTTCGTGAAAAAGTAATGCACCGTGCTCGCCTTTTTTGATAATCAAAATTGAAGGACCCATTTGACGAATTACTGCTGCCGCTTTTCTTAAGGAATAGACACCTGAAAGTTGGCGAGCTTCTTCGTCGTTGATGATGAGCACATCGATGTGTTTCAGTGTTTCTTTGAGGCTATCCAAAGCGATATCCATCCAGAAATTCATGGTGTCCATCGCAATAAGTTGAGGTCGCTGTTTCATTTGTTGAATAACAGACAACTGCACTTCAGGGCTTAAATTACCAAGCATCAAAAATGAAGCATCTTGAGCTTTAGTAGGTACAACTGGTTTGAAATCGGCAAGAACATTCAATTCAGTTACAAGAGTGTCTCTTGAGTTGAGGTCGTTGTGATAACGGCCAGACCAAAAGAAAGTCTTTTCCCCTTTTTTAACTTCTACTCCGCTGATATCTACTCCTTTTGACTCGAGTTCAGTCAAGACTTCTTGTGGAAAATCTTCACCAACCACTGAAATAAGACTCTGTTCTTTGACGAAAAAAGAAGAAGCCAAAGCTATATATGTGCCGGCTCCACCTACAATTTTATCTGTCTTACCGAATGGAGTTTCAATGGCGTCAAAAGCCACGCTTCCTACTGTTGCTAATTTCATAACTTAATTTATGCCGCAAAGATAGGTAAATTCAACTCTTTATAAGTTAAATTAACGTGTTTTAACTGCCCTCGGATGCGCCGTTTGATAGGCCTGCTTCAATTGAGCGAAAGAGTTGTGTGTATAAACCTGCGTAGCCGATAAATTGGCATGCCCCAAAAGATCCTTTAATGTTTCTAATCCTGCGCCATTATTGAGCATATGCGTGGCAAATGTATGTCTCAAAACGTGGGGGCTCTGCTTTTCCGCAGCACTTATGGTTATGAGTACAGATTTGACAAGGCGATAAACCATTTGCGCATAAAGTGGCTCATTGTTTACACGCACCAAAAAATTCGGATGGTCAAGCCCCATTATTTGCTTCTGTTGACGAAAACGTTCAATAAGGGCAAATAATTCCTGTGAAATAGGAATGATCCGTTCTTTGTTCCTTTTACCAAGAACTTTGATGCTTTGACTTGAAATAGCTGCATCTTTCAATTGAATCAATTCTGAAAGACGAATACCTGTCTGATAAAACAATTCGACAATTAACTGACTCCTGAGTCCTTCAAAATTGTCAGAAAAAAGTGGGCTCGTTCTATTTGGATGTAACTCTTGTTCTTTGATGAAAACAGGGAGGCGTTTTTCACTTTTGGGTCCCTGTACCCTACTCATTGGGGTGGCTTGAATTTTCCCTTCTTTTTGTAGCCACTTAAAAAAAGTCCGCAAGGCCGCTAGCTTCCGATTCACGCTGCGATTTGTAATTCCTGAGTCGATGAGGTGAACCATCCAAGAGCGGATAGTTGCTGAATTTTGCTCTTGCCAATCTGAAAGATCTTTACAGTGATTGAATTCGCTGAATTGCGCTAAATCCTGAAGGTATGCCAAACAAGTATGTGAGGAATAACGCTTTTCTTGGCGCAGATATATTTCGAATTGTTGGAGCATAAAAAAAGGAGCGTGAAGCTCCTTTCGATATACGTATAGACCAAGAATTTGTTACAATTGTTGGCTCTGCATTCTTTGTTTGTAGGCAGCACGAATGACTTCCTGGCGACGTGTGATAGAAGGCTTTTCAAATTCCTTACGACCACGTAGTTGTTTCATCACGTTTGTTTTTTCGTACTTCTTTTTGTACTTCTTCAACGCTCTTTCGATGTTTTCGCCTTCTTTAATTGGAATGATCAACATATGCTTAGTTCTCTTTTTTAAAAGTTTGGGTCGCAAAGATACGACAGAAAATCAATTCTACAAAGTTTATTTTAAAATTTCTCTGGATATCACAAGTTTTTGAATTTCAGAGGTACCCTCACCGATGGTCATGAGCTTGGCATCACGAAGAAATTTCTCGGCTGGGTACTCTTTCGTGTAGCCATAGCCTCCCATGATTTGAACCGCTTCATTGCCACATTTCACAGCAACTTCAGAAGCAAAATATTTGGCAAATGCCCCCTCTTTTGTAACCGCTTGTTTGGTATCTTTTTTATGTGCCGCTTGGTATGTAAGTAGCTCAGCCGCCTCAATTTGAGTGGCCATGTCGGCTAACTTAAAACCGATAGCCTGAAAATGAGCGATTGGCTGGCCAAATTGCTCGCGCTCCTTGGCGTATTTTACACTAGCCTCAAAAGCACCTCTGGCAATTCCACAACTCAAAGAAGCGATTGAAATACGGCCGCCATCTAGAATTTGCATCGCTTGCTTGAAACCCTGCCCTACTTCGCCAATTACATTTTCTTTTGGAATACGAACGTTGTCAAAAATGAGCTCTGCAGTTTCACTGGCTCTTACTCCTAACTTATCTTTGATTTTGACGGCTGAAAAACCTGGTGTTCCCTTTTCAATAATGAACGCTGTGATACCATTACTGTCTAGTAGTTCTCCGGTTCTAATGAGTACAACGGCAACATCGCCAGAAAGACCATGCGTAATCCAATTTTTTGTGCCATTCAGAACCCAATAATCGCCATCTTGCACCGCCGTGGTTTTCATGCGCATGGCATCAGATCCAGTGTTCGCTTCAGTTAAGCCCCATGCGCCGATCCATTCGCCAGTAGCGAGTTTTGGGAGGTACTTTTGTTTCTGCGCCTCGGAACCATGATAAAAAATATGACCCGTACACAAAGAATTATGGGCCGCAACACTAAGCCCAATACCTCCACATACCTTACCTAGCTCCATTAAGACTGTGGCATATTCGGCATATGAAAGACCTGAGCCGCCGTATTGTTCCGGAACAAAAATTCCTAACAGCCCTAGTTCTCCCATTTTTTTCATGACTTCGATCGGGAATTCTTCGAGGTCGTCCCATTTTTTGTAGTGGGGTCTGATTTCACGCTCCGCAAAATCGCGCACCATTTGTGCGAGCATTTGCTGCTGTTCATTAAGTTCGATACTCATGTTGTTGATTGATGTTGATTGATGTTGATTGCTATAATTTTTCCTAGTAATGGACCAGAGAATTACAATTTTCGCTAAACTTTTTAAGCACACTTTCTCCATTCAGAAAATCCAACGCGACCAAAAAACTAAAGCCTGCAACTGTAGCGCCAGCGCGTTCGATGAGCGTAGCTGCGGCTGCGGCTGAGCCTCCTGTGGCTAGCAGATCGTCGTGAATTAGGACACGGTGCCCAGTTTGAACCGCGTCAGCGTGCATTTCAATAACAGCAGAACCGTATTCAAGTTCATAGGCATGTTTGATTTTTTCATAAGGCAGCTTACCTTCCTTTCGGATCAATACAAATGGTAAGCCAAGACGCATAGCCAACGGATAGCCGAATAAAAAGCCCCGACTTTCAATCCCTGCAACAGCATCAAGACCTTTGTTTTCATAAAAAGAAACCAAATGATCGAGCACCGCATTGGATACTATTGGATCAAGCATGATGGTCGAAATATCTTTGAATAGGATGCCTGGTTTCGGAAAATCAGGAACATCTCTGATTACTGCCTTGAGTTGTTGTTCAATTGTCATGTCACAAAGATAAGTAAGGCTTTAGTTTTTCAAAAGTTTGCGCATCAATTAATACCGATTGTTTGATTTGTTCTACAGACTTAAAATTTCCCAATTGTTGTCTCATTTTAATAATTGAATTTGCTTGGTTCCAAGTTAAATATGGATGCTGCTTGAGTCTGTCAATAGTTACTGTATTCAAAGCCAGTTCTTGAATTTTTGTATTGAGAACCAAAAAAGGCAATGCTTTTTGAATCAGTTCTGAGTTTAATCCTTTCACTTCTTTTAACTGTTCCAAAGATAGAAACCCACCCAATCTTTGCCGGTAGTTCAGTATTTTCTCGGCAGAATAGCTCCCTACGCCAGGCAAAGCAACCAGCTCTTCTATGGTGGCAGCATTTAAATCGAGTTTTTGAAGTTGAATTGGAGCTGCATGGTGAAGGTTTTGCTTGCTATTTTCAAGGTTGCTTGTCTGAACAATTTGTTGATGCCGCTGCTGACTCGTAGTGTGGGTGTTTTCGAAAACAAGAGAATCTTTGATTTGCGATAAAATGAAATTGTCTAAAACCCGAATTTCTTGCATCTGCTTATAAGTATGAAGACCGTATTTTACTTTGTATTTGATCAACGATGCTGCTTGTTTTGGACTAAGCCCCAACCTTTGCCAATCTGCTGAACTGAGTGACTCCGGATGACATTTTTTCCATAACTTGACTTTCTTCGGCGTTGAATACCCTTGCTGGGGATAGTTGCGCTTGAAATGCTGTTGAGGCCAGTTGTAGGTCCAAAAATAAGCTTGTTTTGGCGGATTCAAGAGCATGTAAACTCTTGGAGTAAAAATAATGATGGCACTGATCAACAGCCAAACAAATGCGCCTCGTTCTAAGCGCTTAGAGATTTGGATAAATGGTTTTTTCATGGACGGCTAACGCCATCAGGGCCCCTTAATTGGAAGTGGTCGCCTTCTTTCTTGCCTCGATTACGTAAAATACCGGAATACCGAGTAATACAATAAACAAGCCCATCCCAGCATTGCGAAAGTCATAGATAAGCAAATCGATACAAATGGCCGAAGTAATTAATATGTAAATTGCTGGAATAAAGGGATAGCCCCAAGCTTTGTATGGTCTTTCAGCATCAGGTTCTAGTTTGCGCAACCTAAAGATGCCATAAATGGTCAAAATATAAAATAGGAGACTCGCGAAAGTACTATAGGTGAGTAAGTCTCCGTACTTGCCAGAAAGACATAAAACACTTGCCCAAAGACATTGAATCCAGAGCGCCCTACCAGGAACTGACTTTTGATTGAGCTGACCTGCTTTTTTGAAAAATAGACCATCCTTGGACATGGCATAAAATAGCCTCGAACCCGCTAAAATGAGCCCATTGTTACAACCAAATGTGGAGACCATTATCAGGCCCGCCATCAGTAAAATACCTGCGTCTCCAAAAATGACATACGCTGCTGAGGCACCTACTCTATCGTTACTGGCAAATAACATTCCTTGATCAATTGGAGAGCTCGCAGAAGGGCTGCCATGTATTGGTAATAGTGCCAAATAAGCGACATTGGCAAGTACATAAATGACCGTGACGATTAAGGTGCCAAAAAACAAACTTTTAGGGATATTCTTTTTTGGATCTTTGATTTCACCGGCAATGAACGTCACATTATTCCAGGCATCGGCCGAAAACAACGAATTGATGATGGTTGCACCCAAGGCACCTACCAAGGCCCAACCGGTCAATGGTAATTGGAAAATCTTGTCACCGCCATTGGCAATAACGGTTTTACTTGCCTTCCAGGCATCGGCAAAATTGATGCTAAACACATCTGTTTTGAGGCCAATGTAAAGCCCCAAAACAATAAGGCCCCCCAAAGCAAAAAGTTTGGCTGCCGTAAATACAAATTGAATGATTTTTCCGTTTTGAACGCCTTGAGCGTTGGAGTATGTCAGCAAGACAACCGAAGCAATAGCAATCAGTTGCGCCTTTGTAATCGCTAACCATCCTAAATCAAGTAGAGTAGTATTTAAGCTCGGGAAAAATACGGCAGTATATTTCGCAAAGGCTACAGCAACAGCAGCAATAACGCCTGTCTGAATGACCGTAAATACGGTCCAGCCATAAAGAAACGAAGCCATTTTTCCGTAGGCGCGCTGAATGTAAACATATTGCCCACCAGCGTTTGGCATCATGCCAGCGAGCTCTCCGTAACTCAGTGCCGCAAAAATGGTAATGAGGCCCGTGAGTACCCATAAAATCAAGAGCCAAGCTGGCGATCCAATATCGCGCAGCATGAGCGTCGAAACGATGAAGATTCCTGAACCAATCATGGAACCCGACACAAGCAGAGTTGCGTCGAGTAATCCTAATTTTTTTGTTGTTTGCTCAGCCATTAATCTTCTTCCGAAGCATTGACAATGGCATCATGACCTTTCAATGACTCTTCAAAAGCATAATCATTTAAGTGGCTGTGCTTGCGAGAATATAAGAAATAGACAATGAGCCCGAGTGTTGACCAAACAATAAATGCAACCCAAGTGTCAGGACGCACAAAGTACATCAGCCCAAAGTTGAAAGCTGCACCAGCTATAGCCACAAACCAAACCGCAGGGGTTCTGAACGGACGTTCTAATTCTGGTTGCTTGATACGCATGATTAGAACGGCGATAGAGATCATGGCAAAGGCAAGCAAAGTACCCATTGAGCACATTTCTGATACTTTGTCAATTGGTGTAACTGCAGCAACAATGGAAATCACGGCACCCACTAAAATGGTACTTCTGTATGGAGTTTTATAAGTTTCATGGACTTTGCCAAAAATATTGAAAGGCAAGAGGCCATCTTTGGCCATCCCCAAAAATATACGTGTCTGGCCAAGCATCATTACCAACATTACTGAAGTGAGGCCTGCCACTGCTGCAATAGTAATCATGACTGTTGCCCAAGGCATACCGACACCTTCAAACGCAGAAGCAACAGGTGCTTTGATGTCTAGTTGATTGTAAGGCACCATCCCTGTGAGTACCAATGAAACAACAATGTATAAAATTGTACAGATTACCAAAGACATAATGATGGCAAAAGGGACATCTTTCTTCGGGTTAATTGCCTCTCCTGCTTGCGTCGAAACTGCATCAAAACCAATGTAAGCAAAGAAAACAATTGTAGCAGCTGTGATTACACCTGACCAACCAAATGAAGTGGAGCCATCTTGATTGGTAACTGTCTCTGGAATAAAAGGGACGTAGTTATCTGTATCGATAAAAAAGAAACCTACAAAAATGACGAAAAGAACTACTGCAACCTTGAGTATAACGATGAGGTTATTGGTTTTGGCCGCTTCCTTGATGCCTTTTATTAATATCGATGTTACTACCCAAGTAATAATAAACGCTGGTAGGTTAAAGGCAAAATCAGGAGCGGCAATTCCCGCTTGTTGCGCTTTCTCAGCGGCAGTAATAGGATCATTCATGAGCCACATCGGCGGATCAATGCCAAATTGATGCAATAACTTTTCAAAATAACCACTCCAGGCTACAGCTACTGTGGTGGCGCCCATCATGTATTCCAAAATAAGATTCCATCCTATAATCCAAGCGAAAAGCTCGCCCATAGTGCCGTAAGAATAAGCGTATGCAGATCCTTCAACAGGTAAAATAGATGAAAACTCGGCATAGCACAAAGAGGCAAAAAGACAGCCAACTCCTGCAATTACAAAAGATAAAGCCAAAGCCGGCCCAGCATGGTCATGGGCTGCAATTCCGGTTAAGGTAAAAATTCCTCCACCGATAATTGCCCCTATTCCTAAAGATGTCAGACCCCAACGACCCAAAACGCGATTCAGGTCATTTTTTTTCATGTCTCGTTCAAAATGACTAACTGGTTTCTTACGCCAAACGCTCATAGTATATAGTTTAATTTAGTTAAAGATAATTTTTTCTAGTTTAAAAGGGCAAAAGTTTCTTCCAAGGTGTGTGGTTGGTAACCAAGGACATCCTTCGCCTTGTCTAAAATAAAGCCTGTTTTTGGGGGTCTTTTTGCCGCCTGATTCAAGGTGCTACTCTTGAGGCTAGTCATTTGATTGGTCGGAAGCTGGTAGTAGGCTGCCACCCTCAGGACAATATCATAAATTGAGATTGTTTCAGGTCCACTAATGTGGAAAATACCTGTTTGATCAAGTTCACAAATGCGTACACAAGCCCAAGCAAGATCTGAAGCCCAGGTTGGCGCCCTGAATTGGTCGTCGACAATATTAAGTGGGTTGCCAGCTTCTAATGCTTCTTTGGCCCATAAAATCAAGTTAGAACGAGAAAGCTGCTCGCCTTGTCCGTAGACTATTATAGTTCTAACTATTGAATAACTCAAACCCTCTACTTCTTGTAACAAGAGTTCTGCTTCGTGTTTGGAGCGCGCATAAACGCTTAACGGATGCGGTTGATCTGTTTCTTTGTAAGGGCCCGCTTCGCCGTCGAAAACAAAATCTGTAGACAACAATTGAAAATGTGCACCAATTGCCTTGCTCGCTTTTGCCAACATGTAAACAGCCTGCCTGTTCACGAGGTCACAAGCTTCAGGCTGTGCTTCGCAGGCATCGACGTTTGTCATGGCAGCTGTATGAATGATATGTGTGGGCAAGTAGGCCTCAAAAACCGATTTTATATTGGCTTCGTCAGTGATATCTAAAGTTTGGTATTGAGCAGCTGGGCATTGACTGTAGCGATTTTCACCGCTAGAGGTGGCTAAAAATGATAAGCCCTTTGCAAGACATAAGTCCACAACTTTTTGGCCTAAAAGGCCATTGCTACCGGTTATAAGGATTTTCATAAGTCCCAGATTGAATGTTTGCGCTTAGCTTGAAATTTGAAATAATGCTTGTGTTCGAGGATCCAGGCCATTATAAGGTACAAGAGCACTGGAGAACCAAGGCCGATAAAACTAAAGTATATAAAGCCCAAACGGACTTTGTTGGTGCGTATACCCAAGCGCCGGGCCCACCATTCGCAGACCCCAAATGATTGTAATTCAAAGAAAAAAACAACTTTTTGTAGTAGCCTTCTCATCTCTCAAAAGAAAAGGCGCCTTTCGACGCCTTTAAGATTATAATCTTGGAAGTGGTTTAAACTTAGTGTAATCTGGATTTGGTGCCGGAGCAGTAGCTGGATCAAAAGTTGTACTGGTGATTTTAGCAGTAGTACGGCGGTTGATCGTGTGCAACATTTCAAACTTCGCTTTATCTGAAGTTTTGAATTGATTGATGTAATCTTCAGTAAGCACAACTGTTTGGCCGTTTTCATCTACCCAAGTTGCAGGTTCAGCCTCACCGCGACCGATCGGGCGAATTCTGCGTGGGTCAATGCCGCAAGTTTCTACTAAATGCTTGTATACGGCTTTTGCTCTGTTTTCAGATAATACTTGGTTGCGAACATCGCCACCTCGTGCATCTGTGTGTGAGAATAAGTCAATTGTAATGTTTGGATACTCTTTGAGCATGCTATCGAGGAACTTCAAGGAGTCAAGCGACATACAAGATGCATCGTTGATAAATACCCACTGATCGAATACATAACGGACCTCAGGTGTGCGGATAACACCAACAGGAAGTAATGGCATCTCGATGATAAAGCTTTGACTTTGTTCTAAACCTACTGTAGATAGTTTAGCGCCTTTTTTGTCTTCATAGAAACCTTCTTTTTCAGCTTTCAGTGTATATTCTTTGCCTGCAAGAATGTAGCGACCTTTTTTATCAGCGCGGTCTTTCCAAATGATTTTTCCTTTGGCATCTGTTATACCTTCCCACTGAGTACCATCGCTAACGGTAACATAAACTTTAGCTCCTTCTAATTTCTTCGCTTTTTTGCCTGATTCGTAGACAGTAACGCGGAGGTCAAAGAGGTTTGGAGGAGTATTGAAACTCCAGATGTCTGGAGCATATTCTTGGTTACTTGTAGTTTTGCGCTCAGAGGTGAAAAAACCAGATTTACCATCAAAATCTGACATTGCGTAGTCGTTGCCTTCTGAGTTAAATGGGAAGCCCATATTTTTAACAGCAGTCCATTTGTTGGCTCCTTCTTCTTTTTGGGCTACAAAAATGTCTAGACCACCAATTCCTGGCAAGCCGTCAGATGCAAAGTAAAGTTGACCATTTGGACCAATAGAAGGGAACAATTCGTTACCTACTGTATTGAACATTGGGCCCATGTTGTGAGGAACGGAATCCCAAGTTTTGTTTCTTTTGTCGAAATTAACGTACCAAAGGTCACGACCACCGAAAGATTTCTCGCCTTTACCGTTGTCTCTCATGTCAGATGCAAATATGAGCATTTGGTCATCTGGTGATAAACAAGGGTGGCCTACTGAAATGGTATCAGAAGTTGTTAACTTGATTTCTTTTGGATCATCAAATTCATCGCCACTGTAAACAGCTGTCCAGATTTGACATCCAAGATCCATTTTTTCTGCGTTCGGGCAACGCGTGAAATAGATAGCTTTTCTTTTGGAATCAAAACAAGCTGAACCTTCATTTTGGGTGGTGTTAACCACTCCTTTTGTATCCAATGATTTTACATTTGTTGGGTTGCCATTTACATCGTATTCGGCAACATAAAGGTCCATGTACTTTTCACCTGAAATTGGGTCTCTTTTAGCGCCTGTGCTTTCGTCACGAGAAGAACTGAAAACGATTACTTTACCCTTCTTATCCATGAATGACGGAGCCATGTCCATTTGCTTAGTGTTGATTTTGACTTCCGACTTAACAACTAGCTTAGATGATTCAAAATCGTCAAACCCCTTGTATTTTTCACAAGCCATCATGACATCAGCCAATTCTTTTGAACGAGAATTTGGAGCGATTCTTTTGTATTCGCGGTAGCTTTTGAGCGCGTTGTCAAAATCTTTCATCATGCGCTGCATGTCGCCTTTGTAGTAATACACTTCTGGAACAACATCGAAGTATTTCAATTCAATACAAGTGCCATACCAATCATTGGCTTTATCGAACATTTCAATTGCACGGTATGATTCAGCTACTTTGAATGCCATGTCTCCTTTTTGTCTGAGCGAGCCTCTTGCACCTAGTTTTTTATAAGCATCTTGACATACATTGATGGCTTCAAAATAGTTTCCTGAGTTAAAAACTTCATTGGCTTGGCGCACAAATTTAGGATCAGGCTGAGTTTGAGCATAGCTGACCGCTACTGAAAATAATGATAAAATTGCGACAATGAATAGTTGTTTCATAAAGCGTAGTTTTAGCTTGGCTATACCAAGGAAAGCAAAAATAGAGAAATTTTATTTAAAATCCGAACAATAGGTTCGCCAGCGCTCTAACAATCGTTCAAAACCCGTAGGGAGCTCAGAATCAAACTCTAAATATTTTTTTGTAGAGGGTTGAACAAAGCCCAGTGTTTTGGCATGAAGGGCTTGCCCCGGAATAAGCTCAAAATTATTGGCCATAAATTTTTCATAGGCCGCCGATTTTGTGCCTTTCAAAATGCGATCTCCACCGTACTCTAAATCGTTGAATAATGGGTGCCCGATGTACTGCATGTGCGCCCTGATTTGGTGCGTTCGTCCGGTTTCGAGCTTGCATTCCACTAAAGTAACGTATCCAAAGCGCTCAACCACCTTGTAATGTGTGATCGCGGGTTTTCCGTAGGCACCATCCGGGAAGACGGTCATAACCTTTCTATTTTTTAAGGACCGACCAATATGCCCTTCCACCGTGCCATCATCTTGAACATCTCCCCAAACTAACGCTAAATAGCGGCGTTCTGTAGTTCGGTCATAAAACTGCTTGGCCAAATCATTGAGTGCAAGCTCGGTTTTTGCGACGACTAAAAGCCCAGTTGTATGCTTGTCTATCCGATGCACTAAGCCAGGTCTTCCAAAGTAATCTTTGGGTTTGGTAGGCAGGTTGTCGAAATGATACACCAACGCATTGACCATGGTGCCACTGTAGTTCCCATAGCCCGGATGAACCACCATATTAGCCGGTTTATTCACCACTAAACAATCGGCATCTTCATAGACTATTTCAAGTGGGATATCTTGCGCAATGAGTTCTATTTCTCTGACCGGATAAGGCAAGACTATCGCGATGTCGTCGCCAGGTTTGACGCGGTAATTTTGCTTGACAGCTTGTCCATTTACGTGAATATTGCCATTCTTAGCGGCAATTTGAATTTTATTTCTGGAGGTATCCGCCATGCGGTCCATCAGAAATTTATCGATACGCACTACTTCTTGTCCGGGGTCTGCCTTAAAACGGTGGTGTTCGAAAAGATCTGCTTCTGCTTCCTCTAATTCGAGATCTGGTTGTTGGTCTTCACTCATCGAACTATAAGTTTGAGCGGAGTCATGTTAGAGCCCAAACACTGTAGCATGTAGATGCCATCAGGGAGGCTTGTCGTATCGAATTCAGCCCCCATCGATTGCCCAACCACTTGACCCTGCATGTTGCTGATTTGAATCAAATTATTTTCAAATTGTTGAGGGACAACGAAGTTTACAATACCCGAGCTTGGATTCGGATAACAACTCCATTGTGGTTTTGGAGTATTTAGATTGGCTACGCCCAAACTAGCATCAAGAGCAGTTGAAAATATTGGTCTTAGCATAGCGGACCCTTCAAATGGAGAAGTGTACCAAGTAAAACCACCATCTACGCTGTATTGAACTTTATCTGAATGATCGATGTTGCGATCAAGGCCTAAATTCAAACGCTCTGGATCGAGCTGACGCCATCCTACAAAAAATGACTCCGGAACACTGATTTTCTGAGTATCAGGGAAAAAGTAATTGACGAAAATATCTCTGTCATTGCCATAGGCAGGTGTTCGCGGAAAAAATACGTCGTCTTCATAGAGTAACTGACCAGGATGGCCATTTTCATTCGACCAGACACTAATGAGGAATAATTTTGAGCTGACATCTGTCACGGAAGGCACAAAGTGTATAGCCAATCCGAGTAAAGAATCTGGTTCGTAGGCATCAAATTGAATGGCTAATCTTGCTTGTGCTCCAGTTGGTCCGAATGCAGCCTCAGCACTGCCGTCGTCGTAGCTGTAAAAGTTAGAGAAACTCTGATAAAAGCCAGTAGTGTCATTGAGTCCTAAATTCGGGAATTGAGCTGCAATGCTACCTTTGACTCTGAAGACTTGTTCGTCTCCTGGTAAATTGGTTGCAAATGGAATAGCGCTTAGGTCGTGATCAGAGTTATAAGTAGTTTGAGGTGCATAATTGAGTTGGCCATTCGATAAAACAAAGCCTGGCATTCCGGCGCTTGCTTGTACAGTTCCGTTATAGCTGTAGTTTATTTGACCGGCTGTACTATTATTCTCTGGATTTGAACTACCGTTGTGAATACTTACAGAAACAGCACTTGACATATGGTTAGTGGTGCTGGCCTTGTAATGATCCCAAGGAACCGCTGTGTATGTTTCCAAAAGTGTATTGATAGGGTACACCCATGCAAAATCTTTAAAAAGCGTATCGGCGATATCTGATTGGGCACGTAAATGAACGTAGTCGATGTGAAAATGATCTAATGAACCAGACAAAGCACCGTAATTTCTAAAGCGGAACTGAAAGCCCTTTTTGAAGAATTGCGCATTTGTTACAGGAATATGCACCACCTGAAATGGCTTAACGGTATCCCCAGGCATGGACCAAATCCAAATCCATTGATCGAGATCTTTGGCATAAAATTCGACAATCAAAGAATCGGAAGATTCAGGGATATCACCAAATCCTTGGGGCTGAACCAAAAAGGAAAAATAGAGCGAATCTTCGGCAGTGTATGGACTGAGGTCAAGAGGTTTTGAATGTAAGTAGTCAGCTGTATTTGTTAATGAAGTTCCGATAGCATATGGAAAGCCGTATTGGTCGAGTCCATCAAATGTTACTACACCCAGTGACCTCGGATTAACGGCAAAACGCGCATTGCGGTATGCAAAGTTGTCTAGCCATAATGCATTGGGGTCATTCAGCGTGGAGAAAAAAATAGTGGCCTGGTCTTGAATAAAACTTGGATTCTGAACCCAAACGGTATCTGGAGTATCAGGCACGCCAATGGTATCATAGATGTAGTATGGCGGATACAAGTTCAATGTTTGATAAACGATGGGGAAGGCAGTGAAGTCTCCGACTTTAACCGCAACGGTTGGAAAAATAGAATCGGTATAAGAACTAGTCGTGATGTCAAAGATGCGGCGAAAAGTAGCCTGATCCGTAAAAGCTGTCGTACTAGGTAGTGCTTGTAAGTTCAATGGATCCAAAAGTTGGTAAAATTGCTGTTGGGTCAGGCCAGGTGCTGAGTAGTCAACAATATATTTTTGAAATTTATCAGATGAAAACTCATCGAAGAAAGGAAGAGACAACGTATCTGGTGTGTAGAAAAATGTGCTATCAATGAGGTTGGTGGTGCTTTTAAGCTGTTGTGGCCTTTCAGCTAATTGAAAGTTACGTGTAACAGGGCCCATTTCAATTCCTTGAGCAAAGGAAAGCGAACCAATTACAACGAATAAGAAAGCAATATTAAAGCGCATAAATTATGGGTTTTGACCGTCTCCACCTTTTTGCATGGATAAAATAAATTGAGTGGATTTAAAAACGGTTGTTCCCTCAATATATTCTGGAGATTGCGAAAAAATTCTGGCCGTCGAAGAATCTTGGCTATTGAGACAGTCTGGGCAAATAAATGAGTAACTACTTACGCCCAATGTGTCGAAGATATAACCAGCCTCGGCCATTGTTAATCCGATCAGATTAGGCAAAGGAATTGGCTCTCCTTCGTCATTTTGCCCCACAACAAGTGTAACAACTGCACCGATAGGTAGGCGTTCGCCTTCTTTGATTCTACGGCCTTTATAGCGCTGATCAAGCACCGAACCATTTGCTTCTGAGGTAGGTTTGTATTGAATCATGAAGCGCAAACCACGTTGTTCTAGAATGCTTTGTGCGAACTGAATTTGTTTATGAATCAGGCTTGGCATTTCTACAAGTTGGGTTCTTTTAGAAAGTCTAAGGCCAATAATTCGGCCAGATTTTACAAATACCCAAGATGTAGAAGTCGGTTCAACTAATTGTTCAATGACTGTTCCTTCAGGTAATGACGGATCATAAATGCTGTCGAGAATTTGATAAGTAAGATCTAGCTCTTCAATCTTGTTTTTAGCTGCCTCGCCTGACATGCCTACAAAATTCGGCACCCTAATTTTTTGACCATGATTGGTGGCGAAATCTAGGTAAAGAATAGTGCCAAATACGACAACTAAATAAAAAAGGATCACCAAACCAAAATGCTTCCAAAACAATTTTGTGCGCACAAATGGGATGGCTAACCGGAGGATATTTTTGATCTTTTCTAACATAGTTTGATAAGAATGAATGTACAAAGATGCTTAGAAATTTGGAGAAAGTGCATGCGAGCTGAAGAAGTCATCAATGAACTGAACTGCTTCATCGATGTCATCGGTTATTTTAAAGAGCGATAAGTCAGAGGCTGATATATAGTGTTCGGACAACATGGTTTGCTCAATCCAGTCGAAAAGGCCCTTCCAATAAGCCACGCCAAAAAGTACTATTGGGCGTTTTGCAATTTTTTTAGTTTGAATGAGCGTGAGTGCTTCAAAAAATTCATCGAGTGTGCCAAAACCTCCGGGCATGATGACAAAAGCCTGTGAATATTTGACAAAGATCACTTTGCGTACAAAGAAGTAATCAAATTCAAGGAAGTGATCTCGGTCGATGTATTGGTTGTGAAATTGTTCAAAAGGTAGGTCAATATTGAGCCCCACAGAAACACCTCCGCCTTGCTTGGCACCTTTGTTGCCTGCCTCCATGATACCAGGGCCTCCGCCCGTGATGACTCCGTATCCGACGGCAGCTAGTCGTTCTCCGAGCGCAACAGCATTTTGATAAAATGGGTTTTCTTCTTTGGTGCGTGCCGAACCAAAAATGGCAACGCAGGGTCCGGCTTTGGCCATTTTGTCATAGGCTTCGACAAACTCTGCCATGATTTTGAAAATCGACCAGCTGTCGTTACTCTTGATTTCTGACCAATCTTTTCTGTAAGTATCCATGAGCCCTATTTTTGAATGTTGACTTCAAATAAAGTTGGCCAATATTTTCCGGTGAGGTACAGTTTTTTGGATTTTTCTTCCCAAGCAATGCCATTGAGCACCTCGCCATTGCCACGGCCTTCATTGACAATTTTTGTGGCATCGACTAGCGCAATTACCCTCCCGTATGTTGGTTCAAAAACGACAATATAATTTGTCGAGTATATGTTGGCATATACGTAACCGTCAATGAATTCAAGTTCATTGAGCTGTGGAACAGGGCCCTCATTGGTATAAACTTCAATAGTACGAATGATTTCAAAAGTCTTTGGATCTCTGAACGTGATTCTTTCGGTTCCATCAGACATGATCAATGATTTGCCATCGGTGCAGAGACCCCAACCTTCACCAACATAACTGAATTCTTTTTTGAGCGTCAAAGTCTTGGCATCGTAAACAAAACACTGTTGGTTCTTCCAGGTAAGCTGAAATAATTCACCATTGAGAATCGTGATTCCTTCGCCAAATTTGCTTGCATCCAAACCAACTTTTGCACCATTAGGTAAGGGTTCGCCAGTGGCTAAATTCATTTGTGCTACTAAAGAGCTACCGTCTTGGTTTGGATCACCGGTACTTTCATAAAGTTGCCCGTTTAAAAAGGTCAAGCCTTGCGTGTAATACTTGGTATTGTGCGGATAACGCTTCACACTTGAAACCGTCCATCTTTCAGGCTTGAGGTCTGACAAAATGCGCAGATTTCGCTGTTCTGAATAGGTTTGTCCGTCTTTATCTTTTGATTGGAGATCGAGCACATAGGCTCCTGGTTTCCATTGTTTTGTATTTAAAAAATAGAGCTCTTTTGACTTTGGTTGTTTGATGTCTAGTACAACTGAATCATTGATGCTCAGGGTAATTTGCGCTGTTTGATCCGAGCTAGAAATGGGCATTGGAATAGTTTGACCATAGGACGTGGCTAAATTTTCCTTGAATCCAAAGGTACTTGGCGCTACGGCATCTGTCAGTTCATCTTTTGTGAAAAGTGGAGCTAAAAACCCCACCAACAAACCAATGACAAGTAGCCAAATAATGATTTTCTTCATATGTTACTATTCAATTTTTCTAAGATTGTGTGCCCATCAATAAGGCCGTGACTGGCTTCATAAACAACTTTACCATGATGTAAAACAATACATTGTGGCGATTCGTGTTGCACTTGTGTATCTATTGCGATTTGATCAGAAATATTTCTGTATTGAATTAAATCAAGGAACCAACAAGGATAGGCCTCTTTTTTAAATAAATCTGTGTTTTCAAATCTGTTGAGTGCCATAGCAGAAATAGAACAACGGGTACTGTGCTTGAAAACGACCTGTGCTTGCTCAATTGAAGCCTCTAAAATAGAATTCCATTGTGCAGTGTCGGTTAAATGTTGCCAACTCATGATACACCAGAGGTAAATTGTTTGAGAAAACGGATGTCATTTTCTGAGTAAAGACGCAAATCAGTGACGCGGTATTTGAGCTGTGCAATGCGCTCTACCCCCATTCCGAATGCAAAACCGCTGAATTTTTTGGAATCGATGCCGCATGCATCAAGGACATTAGGATCAACCATACCGCAACCCATAATTTCTAACCAACCAGTGTATTTACAAACATTGCAACCTTTACCTGCACAAAGCGAACACGAAACATCAACCTCGGCACTTGGTTCCGTAAACGGAAAATAGGAAGGCCTAAGGCGAATTTGGGTTTGTGCGCCAAAAAGTTCTTGAGCAAAAAACAATAGCGTTTGTTTGAGGTCTGCAAAAGACACATTTTGATCGATATAGAGGCCTTCCACCTGATGAAAAAAGCAATGTGCACGCGCAGAAATTGCTTCATTTCGGTAAACGCGACCCGGAGATATTGTTCTGATCGGTGGCTGTTGTTGTTCCATGACACGCACCTGAACGCTACTGGTATGGGTGCGCAAGGCCCATTCTTGCTCGCCTTTTTCTATGAAAAAAGTATCTTGCATATCGCGAGCCGGATGCTCAGGCGGAAAATTTAGGGCGCTAAAGTTGTGCCAGTCATCTTCGATTTCAGGGCCTTCAGAGACAATAAAACCAATCCGATTGAAAATTTCGATGATCTCGCGACGCACCAAAGAAAGCGGATGATGTGAACCGACGTTTGGATCTGGTGCTGGTTTGGTGAGGTCGTCTTTAGGGCTTTGGTTTTCTGAAACGGCAAGTGCTGCTTTTGCAGCAGCAAAAATGGACTCTGCTTGCTGCTTGAGCTCATTGACTTGCTGACCATAAGCGCGCTTTTGCTCATTAGGAATGTCTTTGAGCGCGGCATATAAGTCTTTGAGAATATTTTTAGAACCCAAGAAACGGATCCTGAATTGTTCGAGTTCGGTTTGGTTCTGAATGGCAACCGATGAAAGCTCTTTGGATAAATCTTCGATGTTCATTTTTCTGCTGCAAAATTGTAACCTTTTATGGCCTTCGCTTGTTTAAGTCATTGGTCATGGGTTATATGCAAATGTACAAGAAAAAAAAGCTGCTGCGTTCAGCACGCGTTGGTTTTATAGGATTATTCCTGTTATCACTGATTTTGAATGCTTGCAAAGAACCTGCGCCTACCACCTTAGAGGTAAGTGTTATTACGGATGCCGGCACTATTTTACCTAACGCAAAAGTTTGGTTAAAAGCCGAGCCAACCGATACTGCGCACAACGCAATTGCAATCGATGATACTACCTCCACAGATGCTGCCGGAAAGGCCTATTTTGACTTGAGTTCTTTTTATCAACCCGGTCAGATTGGCGTGATGGTAATAAAGGTCAACGGCTTTTATTTTGGTTTGAATGGTTCGGCAATCAAAGAAATCAAAGAACAAGAACGCAATCAAGTACTCTTGACCTTACAATAAGCATGAAACCTAGAAGTTTTAAAATTTGAAAATTTAACGTAAATTTGGAACATTCGAAACCTATGAAAACGATCTTAACTAGCCTACTCGCTGTAACTCTACTATTTATTTTAGGGAGCTGCGAACCAACAGATCCAGCGGTCATTAAAGTTTTTGTCCGCTCTTCTTCAAACCAATTAATAGATGGCGCTAAAGTCATCATCATTGGCGATATGCAATCTGAACCTGCCACACTTGAGTGGGTCGACACCACCTATACCAACTCTTCGGGTTTCACAACCTTTGACATGAATCCTTATTTTGCCATTTCTGGCGAAAACGGAAAAACAGGATATTTCGATATCATAGTGAAATACAACAACAAAACGGCCTACGGTTACACACGTGCTAAGGTGCATACCACAGCTGTTGAAACCATCTACTTACCCAACTAAGAAGCACTCATGAAAAAGCTCATTTTACTATCATTCGCGGCAATTACTTTAGTTTCCTTGACCTCATGTCGTAAAAAACTAGATACCGTAGCTCATATTTACGTAAAAGACGAAACCAATGCAAGTGTTTCAAACGCAATGGTTGTGCTCTATGGCACCAACACCCAAAGTACACCTCAACAAGTTGCTGTCTACGATACTGCTTACACAAATGCCAATGGTTTAGCTACTTTCAACTACAACGAGCTTTATCAGTTAGGTCAAGCTGGTGTTGCAGTCTTGGACATCAAAGCACAAAAAGCAAATAAAGTGGGCCAAGGCATTATTAAAATTGAGCCTGAAACCGTCAATGAAGAAACGGTCTATATTCAACCTTAATTAGGCAACTATCTTCTTCAATAAGTCTTCTTGATTTCCAAGAAGCTCATTCAAGCTCAGGTAACACTGTGCATATTCCGGAAAGCTAATTTGGTATTCTGTAATGAATCCAAATTCATACCTGCACAAGAATTCACTGACTTCCAGCCCTGTCTCTTTCTGGATCAAATTGATCACAGCGTTCAATCTTGACATTTTGATCACTAGTTTTGTTTCGTAAAACAAAACGTCTTCTTGCATCATGCCTGAGATTGTTACATCTGCATCTTGGTCGTTGAACCAAATGTGTTGAATTTTGAAATTTCTTGTCATCGCTCTGTGTTTTGATGATACAAATTTCTAGCTCTACATCGTAAACGTTTTACGTTCTTCTCTAAAAATATCAAATTGCTGAATTATTCATTAATTTTACACCATGTCTGAAGACCAACCAATGTCTTTTTTGGATCACCTCGAAGAACTCCGCTGGCGCTTATTGCGAGCGGCAATTGCCGTTATTATTTTTGCTTCCGTCATCTGGATTTACCAACGTGAAATCATGGAGGGCATATTTCTCAACATGGTTGATCCCAATTTCATCAGTTTCAGACTACTTTGCGAGCACTTGGGTGTCTGCGTTGAACAAATCAACATTGACTTTCAAAGCACCACACTCTCGGGGCAATTTTCATATGCCCTCATGATGAGCATAATGGGCGGTGTCGTTTTAGCGTTCCCTTACATCTTTTATCAATTGTGGGCTTTTGTAAAGCCCGGTCTCAAGATGCAAGAGAAAAAAATGGCAAGAGGGATCGTATTTTATGTCAGCCTTTTGTTTTTCACAGGGATCTTATTTGGTTATTACGTAGTTGCGCCATTGAGCGTCCAATTTTTTGGGTCCTTTCAAATTTCTCCGGATATTAAAACAGATGTTACCATTGCCTCTTATATGAGTACCGTACTCTCTACAGTTTTTTATACGGGTTTATTTTTTCTGTTTCCAATTGTGACCTTTTTACTCGTTAAAATTGGTTTGTTCACACCGGCGTTTTTAATCAAATACCGCAAACACGCAATTGTCGTCATCTTGATCTTGGCAGCGGTCATTACACCGCCAGATGTCATTTCGCAGGTCATTGTCACCATTCCTATCTATTTACTTTTTGAAATTAGCATCTTGGTTGCCAAGCGTGTGAGCAAAGAAGAAGAAAAATAGTCTGATGATGCGCACCCTGCTACTTTTTTTCTTGTTGTTTCAATTGCCTATTTGGGCACAACAAACCATTGTTTCCGGACGCGTCACAGATCAAAAAGGCGAGCCAATAGCTTTTGTTTTGATTCAGTATCAAGATAGCAAGATCAGCACAAAAACAGATACCTTAGGTTTTTATCAAATCAGTACTTACTACGCTACTGATACCCTGACTTTTCGACTCATCGGCTACCAAACAGTAAAAAGAGCCGTTCAAAAAGATCAAGGGCAAGAAATCAATGTGAAGCTCAAAACGCAAGACAAAGAAGTTGCCGAAATTTTGATCAAAGCACCTAAAGAATCCCGTGGAGCGCAATTGCACCGAAAGGTAATCTCTTTCAAGGATGTCAACAACAAAGAAAAACTTGGTGCTTACGAATACCACCTGTACAACAAAATTCAACTAGACATCAACAACCTCGATTCTAGCTTACTTCAACGAGATATCATCGATAAAGTAGGTTTGGTCAAGGAGTACATGGAAACAGATAGTATTCAAAAAGCGCTTTTGCCTATTATTCTGTCCGAAAGTGTTTCAGATTACTATTTTCGCAAAGATCCGAAGGTCAAAAAAGAAGTGGTGAGTGCCACCCGCATCACTGGGGTCGAGAATATGCAAATGACCCAATTTTTAGGTGATATGTACCTGGACCTGAACGTATATGATAACATTTACGATTTGTTCAATAAATCTTTTATCAGCCCCTTGGCAACCTATGCACGTAATTACTACAACTTCTATCTCGATGACTCTACTTTCATCGGTTCAGATTGGTGTTACAAATTGCGCTTTGTACCCAAACGCACCGGTGATTTAGTGTTTACAGGACACATGTGGATCCACGATACCACCTACGCCGTGAAGCAAATTTCAGCCCAAATTACCGAAAGTGCCAACCTCAACTACATCGATCAATTTTATTTCGAACATCGCTTTGAACAAGTTCAAAAAGAAGTATGGATGCTTACCGAAGAAAGAATGGTGATCTCTTTCAAGGCAACAGAAAAAACAAAATTACTGGGGTTCGTAGGTAGAAAAACCAGTAAGCGCAGCAATTTTGTCATCAATCAACCCTACGACGAAGCTTTTTACCGTACTGATAACGCCGTAGAGGTCTTGGAAAATGCCAAAAATCGCACTGATCAAGAATGGGAAACCTTGAGGCCTCAAGCCCTCACCGATAAAGAAGAACGCATAGAAGAAATGGTTGACTCTCTGGAGGCACAACCGTTTTATCAAAATATGCGCAAACTAACCTATTTTGCTACCACTGGCTATTGGCCGATAAGAAAAATTGAAATTGGATCAGCAGCATCCCTTTTGAGTGTCAACCCTGCAGAAAAGTTTAGGGTTGCACTCGCATTGCGAACTTCCAACGATTTCTCTAAAAGACTCGAACTTGGTGGTCGGTTGGCGTATGGTTTTGGCGATGAAAAATTTAAATACAACATTCGGGTTCGTTACAATATAACCCCGAAAAAACGCGGGATGCTCATTGGCTACTATAGCTATGACATCGAGCAAATTGGACAATCGCCTACCGCTGCATCAATGGGGACCTCCTTTGCAACGTTCTTCAGTACAGCGCCTTTTGATAAGCTCACTTTTGTACAAAAAGCAGGGCTAAGTCTTGAAAAAGACATCAAGAAAGACTTGATTGTTTATGGTGCCTTTGAATGGAAAAACTACACGCCACTGGGGTTAGCAACCTATCAACAGGCAATTGGGCTTGATACCTTCAGTTTGAAACAAATTACAACTGCAGAATGGACCACACGCATCCGCTGGACCAAAGACGAAGAATTCCTTTCTGGTTCTTTTGACCGCACTGCGCTGAGGTCTCCCTACCCTATTTTATCCTTTCAAAGCATCATTGGTATCAAGGATATCTTTGGCAGCGCCTATAATTATCAAAAATATGAGTTTCAATTTGAGCACAACACCCAATTGGGCGTGTTAGGACGCATGCGCTACGGATTCAATGTTGGCTACATTCATGGTCAGACAGCCTATCCTTTTTTGAAAGTACACGAAGGAAATCAATCATTATGGCTGCTCACAAGTACCTTCAACATGGTTAACTTCATTGAATTCATCAGCGATCGCTATGTTGTTGGTTTTGCTGAAAACCATTGGGAAGGCTTATTTTTTGATCGCATTCCATTATTAAAACAAACTAAATTTAGGTTGGTAACAACCGAAAGAATCATGTTGGGTAGTTTATCACCAATACACCAGCAAGAATTGCTTATACCAACATTTGTGAGACCTTTCAATGGCATTCCGTATGTGGAATTGGCAGTTGGAGTTGAAAATATTTTAAAAGTCATTCGTGTAGACCTCGTTTACCGTGCCACACACCAGATTCCAGGCACGAGCCCACTTGGCATCAGAGCGCGTTACTCATTGAATTTTTAGTACTTTCGTTACGTGAAGCTTTCGACAGAAAATATCAGTAAATCTTATCGCGGCCGCCAAGTTGTTGATGGCGTCAGTATTGAAGTGAATCAAGGCGAAATTGTAGGTTTATTGGGTCCAAATGGTGCCGGCAAAACCACCTCTTTTTACATGATGGTTGGTTTAGTACGGCCCGATAGCGGTACGGTTTTCCTTGATCAGACCGATATTACAAAATTTCCGATGTACAAAAGAGCTCAATTGGGCCTCGGATACTTGCCCCAAGAAGTTTCTGTTTTTCGCAAACTAAGTGTTGAAGACAACATTTTGGCTATTCTAGAAATGGGGCCATTGAAGCCAAAAGAAAGGCTTGAAAAACTCGAGCAATTACTAGAAGAATTTAGCCTTACTCACGTTCGTAAAAATCTCGGAAACAGACTTTCTGGTGGTGAAAAACGAAGAACAGAAATTGCCCGGGCCCTGGCTACGGATCCAAAGTTTGTTTTATTAGATGAGCCTTTTGCTGGTGTAGACCCAATTGCCGTGGAAGACATTCAGTCTATTGTATCTGCACTGAAAAAAAAGAATATCGGCATCCTGATTACCGACCATAATGTTCAAGAAACACTGTCTATAACAGACAGAGCTTACCTCTTGTTCGAAGGAAAAATTTTGAAATCAGGAACCGCCAAAGAACTAGCGGCAGACGAACAAGTCAGAAAAGTTTATCTCGGACAAAACTTCGTGTTGCGTGACTCAGCGCAATAAATGAACAATTCCTTCGTATTGCCTCATGATTTTTGGCTGGTGACAGGGCTTGAATTTTAAAACATAATTATATTGCCCGTCCTGACAAACGTTGCCTTTGTAGGTGCCATCCCATCCTTCATCAAGATTATCAGCTTCATAAATTACTTCTCCCCATCTGTTGTAGATTTTTAAGGAGCATTCAAATACCTCAAAATCTGTAATTACTTTAAAAAGGTCGTTTCGACCATTCTCATCAGGGATGAATGTATTTGGTGCGTAAATCGTAAATGGTGCAACCTCCACTTTTGCATAAGCGGTATCTGTGCATCCGAATGCGTTGGCAACAACTTGCATTGGAATATCCGTGCCTCCGGTCTGGTAGGCATGTACAAAATTGGGGTCGTGATAAACAAAGCCTCTGTCTTCTACATAATACGTATAGCTCACAGCAGCCATCGCCTGACTCGTAAATGAAACTTCGTTGTCACAAACATCAACTTCATCGGGGCTGACAACAAACCCTGCCTGCGGACTCGGATGAACCGTGACTAAATCTTGTTGGGCCATGTATAAGGTATCCAGGCAGCCGCTTTGCTCTTGTAAGGTTAACGATATCGTGTAATTACCCGGTGTGGTATAAATATGATTCGGGTTTAAAACTTGTGAGGTACTGCCGTCTCCGAAATTCCAAATAAAGGAAGTAGGAACTTCAGTCTGGCTCAGATTGATAAACTGTGCTACAGACGGGGCACATTGCAAAGATTCAACAAAAAGAAAATCAATTGTTGGGTGTCCAAAAACCCGAACTACTTCGGCGAGGGTATCTGTACACAACGGATTTTGACCGATCAACAACACTTGTTGCCATCCGTTTTGCATGAAATAAACCTGATTACCTGTAAGTTGCGTGCTTGTTTGGGGATTAGCTTGGGCGCCGAAATCCCAAAAATATTGTGTCCCAACGGGGCCACTAACTTGGGCATCAAATGAAAAGGAGAAATCAATACACAGCGAATCTGAATGTGTCATTGATAAGATGATGGGTTCACCAATAGGTACTAAAGTTGAAATTGTATCGGCACAAGTGCCGGCGCTAGAGGCAATTAGCGTGACCGTATAGAGCCCTGGAGCTGGGAAGGTAACTGTTGGTGAGTTTTGAGTGCTTGTTTGACCAAAGCCGAAATCCCAGGCATAATTAAAAGTATTTTGCGAGTTGTTGGTGAGTGTAATTGTATAGCCTAAGCATTCTACTTGAGGCGGCACAATAAAATTGGCGATGGGGTCTCCAAAAATCAATATGGAATCGGTAAATAATGCTTGGCAATAATTGGTTTGGGCTTCTAGCGTTACTACTTGATAACCCGGTGAATTAAATGTAACATTTGGTACAGTTGTGCCAACAGCATTGGTGATGGATGCACTACTCGGAAGAGTCCAAGAAAAAGTCGCATTAGGATCATTGACTTGCCCAATAAATGTGACCGAAGCTTGGCTCTGACATAAGGAATCAGGGGCAGACCAGGTTGGTGCCAATGGATTATTAACGATGACATCTATGTAAGCGGTATCCGTGCAATTGTTTCCCGGATTGACGATGAGCTGAGCAGTGTAGGAGCCTGGAGCGGGATATGTATAGCTTGGTTCAAAGAGGTTGCTTTGGTCAGCATTTGTATTTGGCACCCCAAAATTCCAAGCATAATTTGTGCCACCAAATGAGTTATTTTCAAAATTTACGGTAAGGCCATCACAATAGCCATTGAATGTAGCCAATTGGTCTTGGGTTGGTAAGATCGCTGCCAATTGAATATTGCAATCAAAAACTCTGAAAAGAAAGTCACGGATGGTCTCGCCGATAAGCTGCCCATTGCGGTATTCTTGTACACGAACTCCTACAACGAATAAACCAATCAGGTTTGGATTCACGGTGAGTATTCCAGTATTGGGATGAATAATCGTCGAAGAACCGGGGCCTAAAGGTGTTGCTGCATTGAAGTTTGCCTGCCACGTTACTGGGAAGTATGGTGGTGGAGGCATTTGAAGAGGTTGAGGAGAATTTGAATTGGCACCAGCATAGGGCGTGACCAAAGAATAAACCAATTGATCGCCATCTGGGTCTGTGGCTGAATGATTGAACACAAGCTGGTCATTGTTGCACAACAAAACTGGCGGATAATTCGTAAATCTGGGGCTACTATTATTACTTGCGCCTGTATTAGATCCGGGAACTTGGGCAACAAGCGTGAGGCCGGTGTCATCAGGGAATTGTAAATTGGTAATGTTAGGGCCTCTACAACAGCGCTGATAAGAAACGGTGTAGCCACCGGGTATGGGTGGCAATGTCAATACAACCTGATAAATGGCGCGCTCTACACAAATTCCGGTGGGTTGTGTTGCGCACGGATTATTGAAATTGTTCGGTAAAATTACAGAGCCTGGGAAAGGAACTTGAACTGTTTGAACATGCACATTCCCTTGTTTGAAAACAGACAAATACAATGGATCATCATAGGCTGCCCCTGTTGAGGCACAATCACGGTAAAGCGTAATAAAAAACCGGTATTGGTTATTGCCTAAAAAATCATAATAGATGTCTCCGCCAATAATATGCGATGCCTTTACAGGCTGCAAAAGCAGGCAAAAAACAATGGAGAGAAAGAGGTTGATTCTAAGCACGATATAATAACGCAAAATTAAGACTTTGGTTGTTCGTAGACAAACAGTAACTTTGTAAAAAAATTTACAAAAATGGATGCTTTTGATGTAGTAGTAATAGGTTCTGGTCCTGGTGGTTATGTTTCAGCGTTGCGTTGTGCTCAGTTAGGCTTGAAAACTGCCCTTATTGAAAAATACAACACCCTTGGTGGAACTTGCCTCAATGTAGGTTGTATCCCATCCAAAGCCCTCCTCGATTCATCCGAGCATTTTCATAATGCACAACATAGTTTTACCGAACATGGTATTGAAATAAGTGGGCTTAAAGCCAACTTGACACAAATGATTGCCCGCAAAAACGAAGTCGTTGCCCAGACGTGTTCAGGTGTGAAATACCTCATGGATAAAAACAAAGTGACTGTCTATCATGGTCTTGGCTCTTTTGTTGACGCTCATACGATTCAAATTAATGGTGATCAAACTACCCAAATTACAGGTAAAAACATCATCATCGCCACAGGAAGCAAACCCAACTATTTCCCGGGAATGGAACCTGATAAAAAACGCATCATTACTTCTACTGAAGCGCTCAACATGACCGAAATTCCAAAGAAAATGTTGGTCATTGGTGGTGGTGTTATTGGCCTTGAATTAGGTTCAGTCTATGCCCGTTTAGGTACATCCGTTGAAGTCATTGAATTTGCACCTAGCATTCTGCCTACCATGGATGCAGGTCTTGGAAAAGAATTTACTAAAATTCTCAAGAAAGAAGGTTTTAAATTCCACCTCGAGCATAAAGTTCTAGAAGTAAAAAACAAAGGGAAACTTGTTGAACTGAAGGCAGAGAACAAAAAAGGTGAAGTGGTCACACTTGAAGCTGATTATTGTCTAGTTGCGGTTGGACGCAAACCATATACAGCAGGTTTAGGTCTGGAAAACGCAGGATTAAGTGTCAATAATCGCGGTCAGATTGAAGTCAATGAACATTTACAAACCGCGCAAAGCCATATTTACGCTATTGGCGATGTAGTGAGAGGCGCCATGTTGGCTCACAAAGCAGAAGAAGAAGGTGTTTATGTAGCCGAAACAATTGCCGGACAGCACCCGCACATCAATTACAACTTGATTCCGGGGGTGGTTTATACATGGCCAGAAATTGCAGCAGTTGGAAAAACTGAAGAAGAACTCAAAGCTGCAGGTATCAGTTATAAAACAGGATCATTCCCAATTAAAGCATTGGGCCGTGCACGTGCAAGCATGGACACAAGCGGATTTGTCAAAATCTTGGCCGACAGCCAAACCGATGAAATCTTGGGAGTGCATATGATTGCAGCGCGTGCAGCAGACCTCATCATGGAGGCAGTAACTGCAATGGAATACCGTGCTTCAGCTGAAGATATTGCAAGAATTTGTCATGGACACCCGACTTATTCTGAGGCGATCAAAGAAGCGGCGTTAGCAGCCACAGCAGATCGTGCCTTGCACATTTAAGGAACTGACTAAGGTTTTGGGCTAAAGGCCCCCTTGATATGATTCAATTCAGTTTGTTCTTCATTATGAACTATTGAAATGATGTCAAACCTGACTTCATGTGGCCATTGTATGGCTTTTGTATAGTAATTTGCAACCCTAACTATCTGTCGTTGTTTGGCGTAGTTTACTGCCCTCCAAGGCTCTCCTAGTGCTGCACTTTGCCGGGTCTTGACTTCTATAATGAGTAACGTTTGCTCGTGTTCCATGATCAAGTCAATTTCCATGCGATTGAATCTGTAGTTTCGGCATTTCAATAGATAACCTGCTTTGATTAAATGTTGTAAAGCAAAGTCTTCGCCCCATTTACCGAGGACATCGTGTTTTAGCCATGGTGCAGAAATTGACATACCCGAAATTAAGCCGAAATTGAATGTATCTTTACAGTGAAAATACGTATGCGCAAACAATTTATTAAAAACATTAAGGGTTTGGTTCAGGTCGGTGAAGACCTACCAAATGTCATTAGAGGACAACAAATGCAACAGCTGCCGGTCCTAGAAAACGCTTATCTTGCCCTAGAGGACAACACTGTTGTAGATTACGGGCTCATGACCGATTGGCCTGGCATTACAGATTGGCGAGATGTCGAAGTCATCGACGCTACAAATTGTTTTGTATTGCCCGCATTCGTTGACTCACATACTCATACCGTTTTTGCAGCAAGTAGAGAAGAAGAATTCGTAGATCGTATTCTGGGTCTTTCCTATGAAGAAATTGCTGCAAAAGGCGGAGGCATTTTGAACTCAGCTCGTAAACTCAACGACATGAGTCAAGAAGCACTTTTTGAAGCCGCATGTGGCCGCATTGAAAAAATGATTGCAGCGGGTACTGGTGCTTTAGAAATTAAGTCCGGTTATGGTCTTAGTGTTGAAGGAGAGCTCAAGATGCTACGAGTTGTAGCTCAATTAAAAGCGCACTTTCCGCTTGAAATCAAGGCGACTTTCTTGGGTGCCCATGCCATTCCTCAAGCGTATAAATCAAACAGATCAGGCTACATTGACCTACTGATCAACGAAATGCTCCCGCAAATTGCCAAAGAGAAACTTGCAGATTACATCGATGTTTTTTGTGAGCGCAATTATTTTTCTTGTGAAGAAATGACACAAATTTTAGAAGCTGGGGCGCGCTATGGCCTGAAGCCAAAAGTTCATGTCAATCAGTTTTCTGTACTCGGGGGTATAGCTGCGGCCATTCAGCAAGGGGCTGTTTCAGTAGATCATCTTGAAGAGCTCGATTTGAACGATGTTGGCGCCTTAGCAAATAGTGACACCGTCGCTACCTTGCTGCCGGGTTGCTCGCACTTTTTATCAATCCCTTACGGTTCAGCCAGACAACTCATGGACGCAAATGCCATCGTTGCATTGGCCAGTGATTTCAACCCTGGATCTTCGCCCAGTTATCACCTAATGCATATATTATCCTTGGCTTGTATCAAATTAAAAATGACACCTGAAGAGGCCATCAATGCCCTGACAATCAATGCTGCAGCGGCACTTGAACTGAGTGCTACCCATGGCAAAATTGCCCTCGGTCAAAAAAGCCCAATCATCTTGACCAAAGAAGTGCCTTCTCTGGCATATCTTGCCTATGCATATACAGAAGATCACATACAAAGGATTTTCATCTAAGTTTAAAGTATCTCTGATGCTTCTCAAGGGATTTGTTTAACTTTGAATAATGCAGGCCAGAACCCTCCTCCTATTGATCTGTTTTTATTCCTTGGGCTTTTCTCAAATGATATTGCCCGAGAAAGAACTACTATGGGAAGTCAGTCATCCTAAATCAAAGGTGAAGTCTTATATTTTTGGCACCTTACATGCCAATGATAGGTCTTTATTCGACCTCTCTGATAGTGTTTATGTGTGTTTCGATCAAGCACCTATTTTAGTACTAGAAACTGACATTTATCGTCTTTTTGAAACAATGGATAGTCGCAAGAACTTGCCCGACACCAAGTTTGACGACCAAGGAAAATCTTACACTAATACAGCCTCTAGCTCCGCAACGCTCTATGGTTCAGAAGATGGCATGCCGCAGTTCCTAGATGCGTGGTTTCAAGTACTTGGGCTGCAATACAACAAGCAGTTTGTTCCGCTTGAGGCCCTTGAAGACCAATACGCTCTAACCAACGAGTTCAACCTCAGCGAGCGTAAAATTATCGATAACGGGATCAACGCATTTACCCAAGAAAAACTCAAAGAGCTGTATCTCATTGGGGATATAGAAGCGCTGCAACGCTTCATGAAATCAAATTTATCAGTACAAGATCAACTTTACGAGCAAGTTATTGTCAAGCGCAACAAACTGATGCTCGATAAACTCATGGAGCTTTTAAAAGGCAATACTTCTTTCTTTTGTGCTGTTGGTGCCGGTCATTTGGGCGGAGACGACGGCCTCATTCAAATGCTCAGATCAAAAGGTTATCGCGTCAGACCTGTGCTATGGTCTGTAGCTGATCAAGCGCCTAAAGCCAAGCAAAAACTTAAGAAACCAACCGAGTTCATATACACCCATGAACCTTCTGGGCTGGTTGCCAAATTTCCTGGCAAACCCTATGTAGCTGACCTTGAAGATGGTACCAAAAAAATCATCTACAGAGAACTTGGTCAAGGAAATACTTTTGAAATTGACCTTCTCACACTTGACCCGAATATTTCACAAGAAGAAATTGCAAGTATTTATATCAACCCGCCAACTGGTGCCCCTATCACAAAAAAGATCCTTGACGATGGCTCTATCGTTTATTACGGGCTCTCAGATACTTATCCCGAGGGGCTCAACTTTGTTCAAATTCAGTTTGGTGCTGGCTATTTTGTAGTGCTCAAATGCTACGGCGGGAATAAATTTATGCACTCCAACAGACCCTTTTCATTTTTTGAAAAAGTTTGGTTCGACTGACAAGACCATGAAAGTCCTTGACAAACTTGCACTAGATATTTTAGCTCAACTTGAAATCAAGCAGGCTGTTCATGTCATTTTACCTTCAGAACGTGCCAAACGCTATCTTGTCAATGCCTTGTATCGACAAAATAAAGGGCCTTTACTTGCTCCCGCCATTCAAACTATTGACCAATGGATAACTGAGCTGAGTCCTAAAAAAATCATGCACCCAACTCGGGTCTTGCTGACGCTTTTTGAAGTTTATCAACAAGTGCTTGGTTCTGAAGCTCAATCCTTTGAGGAATTTCTGAGCTGGGGGCCCATTTTGATGTCAGATTTTGATGACGTCGATCGTTACTTAGTCAATGAGCAACAACTTTATCAAAACCTTGCATCCATAAAAGCCTTAGAAAGTTGGCAAATAGACGAAACGCAATATTCGGCTTCGCAAAAGAAATTCATGGCATTTTGGGAGCATATCTCACAGCTGCACAGTGGCTTATTGAAAGCCCTTTCTGAAAAAAGCGCATTCACCAAAGCTATGGCTTACCGCTTTATAGCCGAAAACCCAGCGCTTGTGCTACCCGAAGATACGCACTTTATATTCGCTGGCTTTAATGCCCTAAGTGGTGCCGAACAACGCATCATTCAGTTTTTGTACAGCCGAAAACAAGCCGACTTTTTCATCGATACAGATGCCTATTATTTCAAGGACAAACACCACGAAGCAGGAGCCTTTCAGCGCAAAAACCTGACACATTTTGGGCTTTCTGAACCCAAGTTTTTGAACGATAATCTGAGCCATGCTCCTTATCAAGTTCAAGTCATTGAATGCGCTCAACACATTGGACAAGTAAAAGTATTGGCTACACAGCTCAACACGCTACAACCCAAAGATTGGAGTGAAGTTTTGGTACTACTTGCCGATGAATCTTTGGTACACGCCGCGCTCAGACACATCCCGAAAACAGTGGGGAAAGCAAATATTACACTCGGCTTGCCCTTAGAACAAACTCCAATACGAACCTGGGTTGACCTCTGTTTTCAAGTCCAAGAAAACAAACAAAAATTCAAAACCACAGCGCTATATTACAAAGATTTTCAACGCTTTTGTCATCATGCATTCACGAGTCTTTGTCTCGATCAAAATGCGTTGCAGGCGCTCAGTCAGGCTGAAAAACAAACCGTCAGATACAACCGCGTTTTTCAGCATATCGCTCAACTCAATTTACAAGGAAACAGCCAAACGCTTATTGAATTATTAGCTGCACCCTGGCAACAAAATTGGCTGTTAGCCATTACTCAGCTTAGGCAATTGAATACCCAGTTGCTTGAACTCATACCCCAAGACAACGACTTTGAGCACACCGCAATTCTTACTTTTGAGCAAACTTGCCGTCAGTTCGAAAATTTATTAGCAGAGGGCTTTCCTGAAATGACCCTCGGAAGTTTCAAGAAACTATTTTATCAACACTGGACCAAAGCACATCTCGCATATCTCGGAAACCCAACAGATGGCCTGCAAATTACCGGATTATTAGAAACCCGCCTACTCGATTTCGAGCACGTGTTTGTCCTCGGGATGAATGAAGGCAAGCTGCCGCCTACCAATCCGATACAAAGCATTATTCCGATGGACCTCCGAGCGGCTTTTGGCTTACCCAGTAACCGCGATAAACAAGGGATTTTTGCGCAACATTTTTACCGTTTATTGCATCAAGCCAAGCAACTCACCTTTACCTACACCAGTGCAAGTGAAGTTTTAGGAAGCAGTGAAAGAAGCCGTTACTTACTGCAATTACAAATGGAGTGGTTGCAAACCAATCCTAATATTCTTTGGGAAGAATTTAAGTACCAAATTCCCGCGGCCGAAAATAGCGTTGAAAATACCGTAATTGAAAAAACGCCTGCTATTTTAGAGCGCATTCAATATTACTTGGCCAATGGTGTTTCAGCTTCTGCGCTCAAAAAATATTTAGCCTGTCCGCTTGATTTTTACTATCGGTATGTCGTTGAATTTGGTGAGGAAGATGAAGTGGAAGAAGACCTCGCTCAACACACTTTTGGATCGCTCATTCATAGTTGTTTAGAAGAACTTTTCAAGCCCTATGCACAACGCGATAAAAACGGCAATGAAGTTCAGCCGACTCCCGGACCCCTCACAGAAAAAGGAGTGTCTCAGATGCTAACTGCATATCCAGAAGAATTAAGGAAGCAATTCCTCCATTATTTTGATCACAACGAACAACTGTTTAGCAGAGGAAAAAATCGTTTGAGTTTTGAAATGGCATTGGATCTTACCAAAGAGATCCTACTCAAAGAACTCCGTTATATCGAAAGTTTAGATGAACCGCTCTACATTGAACAGCTGGAGGGCAGATTCGAACTAGTACTAACTTACCAAATTAACGGGCAAGCAATTCCGCTCAAATTTGTGGGTTATATTGACCGCATAGATAGAATCGGAAACCATTATCGCGTCATTGATTACAAATCAGGTAAGGTGGAAGCCAAAGATGTCAACATGACCTCTAAAAACGATGCCCTAACCAATTTGTCAGGGACAAAACACGCCCTACAGTTGAGCCTTTATTGTTTATTCTTCCAGGAGAAATATGGTTTTATACCGCAAGAAGCTCGCATTGAATCTTTGATCAATCGAGATGACGATTTTGCGCTCAATATAGATAAATCAAAGGATTTAAAGTCAATTCCAGCAATTGTGAACGAGGGGCTCAGTACTTTACTCAGTGAATTACTTGACCCTACCCTTCATTTTGAGCATCAGCCCGATTCCAAGTATTGTCAATTTTGTAATTCATAAAAAAAACCTGGAGGTTATCCAGGTTTTTCTGCAAGTAATTAAAACCATGAACAAAGGCTGTTCGTCAAGACAGACGAATGACCTTCGCATAGGGTTGCTTAGTATAATTCTAATTTGAGTGCTGAGCGGTAATCTTTGATTTCTTCGCGGTTAATTTTGTGATCAGCGTTTTTAAGAAGATTCAATAAATACAAAAGATTGTCTTGGTCTTCAATTTCAATTGGATATTCGTTTCCTTCTTCATCCTCTTCGTATTGAGCTTCTACATCAAAACATTCGTTTTCAGTGATAAACTCATAAGTAAGACGGAGTACTTTCACTACCAATGGATCTTGTTCAAGCAAAGCCATTTCGCGCAGTTCTTTGAGATCATCGACAAGCGATGGAGCTGTGATGCCTTTTTTTTCTACGGTTTCAATGATTTGTTCCAGTTTTTGATTGGCGCGCAATGTTTTCATCTCTTATAAATTGAATGACAAATTTAGTGGATTTCCCGAAATAAACATCGCAGTGTCCGTAACATTCAATGCTAAAAAGTATTTCAGTGCTTGGAAAGGTTATTTTTGTTGTATGGATTTATTGTTCCGAGCTTTCTCAATTGGCCTCATTTTATCAGTGATGCCTGGTCCTGTGTTTTTTGTGTTGATCGAAAATAGCATCACTAAAGGGATCCGAAGTGCACTGGCCTTAGACCTCGGTGTATTGATCAGCGATATCGTTTATATTTTGCTTGCAGTGCTATTTGTAGAGCAAATTAACACGCTGTTGTCCGGAGAAAACAAACAACTATTTGATATCGTTGGCGGTTCTATTTTTATTGTTTACGGTGTTTTCAATTGGTTCAAAAAGACAAAAATTACGACGGGCAATGCAGAGCTAGCCGAGGTCACGGAAAAATTCCATCTCAAAGATAGCAAAGACCCAAAAAGAAATTTAGGCCTCAGTATCGCAAAAGGATTCCTGCTCAATTTTGCCAATCCATTGGTAATTTTTTATTGGCTCAGTGTTGCCTCAGTGGCCAAAAGAGAAAGCACCGACGATAGCAACAGCATGTTGTTTTTATTTCTGGGGACCATTTTGCTTACCTTTTTTAGCTTTGATATCCTCAAGATTTTCACTGCTAAAAAAATTAAGAACTTCGTCAATGAACGCATGCTGACTTTCTTAAACAAAGTGATCGGCGTACTTTTTGTGGCGTTCGGCCTCTTTTTCATGTTTCGGTTTATGTTTCGTTAAATGCTCTCACCCATGAGATTACTTATAGTCTTATTTGCGTTTATCGCCACTGGATATGCCCAAGATTTTAAAATCCTCAAAGAGAATCTTTCTCCTCGGGTAAAACTTTATTGGGATGCTCAAAATAAGCATGTACAAGGAATTGGTTCGTATTATGTAGGTGTTGTGAAGCCAAGTGTCAATGAAAAGCACGGAAAGTGGCAATTTTTCACTTATGATGGAATTCTTGAAGAGGAAGCATTTTATTACCGTAACCGGCTTCATGGGAAGCGCGTTTTTTATTATCCCAATAAGCAGGTAAAGCAAGAATCCTATTTCAAATTCAACGTGCCTGATTCAACTTATCTAGAATATTCAGAGAATGGCAAACTACAGATTAAAGGTCAGTTCGAGCTAGGAAGCCCAACAGGAGTATGGGAATATTATTATCCTGATGGCAGCCCAAAATCGATTGAAAACGTCAGTAACGACACTATTTATTTAATGGCCTATTGGGAAGAACAATTACCTCATCGACAAACCATAAAAGATGGCAATGGAAAAATAATTTCTTACTACGTGGATGGTGTAGTCAAAGAATTCTATTCATTTCAAAACGGACTAAAAACGGGTCCGTTTGAAGAACGAACCGCCAATGGGGTATTATCGGTAGCGGGTGCTTTTAACAATGGAAAAAAAGATGGGATTTGGCAATTCTATCGCTATGACGGTGTGCTTGAAAAACAAGTCGGCTATGACCAAGATTCACTGCACGGGCTCTATTTAGTGATGTCTTCTGACAAAGATACACTGACGCATGGCTACTTCGAAAAGGGATTAAAAACGGGTGAATGGCGCTGGTTCAATGAAGGGTCGGTACTAGATATGAAAGGCTATTTTAGTCAAGGAAAACAAGATAGCATTTGGCACTATTATTTTCCAAACGGACAACTCTCCTATGTTGCCCATTACCAACAAGATTTACGGACAGGTACCTGGACATATTATTACCCAAATGGTGCGCTGTATCGCACCGGAAATTATTCACAAGATAAAAGAACTGGGCTCTGGCAAACCTGGTACGAAGATTCCACGCTGCTCATGAGCGGAAACTATAACAGCGGTCTAGAAACGGGTGAATGGAAAAATTACTGGGAAAATGGACGCCTTAAGAATAAATCTACATTTAAAACAGGTAAACTAGACGGCTCCTGGATTTCCTACACACCCGATGGGCAAGTCAGTGTAAAGGGTGCGTATCAAGAAGGATTGAAAGTTGGCGAATGGTTGCTATATTATAGCAATGGCCGACTCAAAGAAAAACAGCACTACAAAATTTTTACACAAAAAACACTCAATGAAGGCATTGCCAAAATGGGCTATAAAGAGCAAATCAGTAATTTCCATGGATCTTATGAAGCTTACTCTCACCTTGATTTTCAAATAAAAGAAGTTGGTAAATATAAAAACGGGCAAAAACATGGCACCTGGACCAACTACTACCCTGGTGGGGTTGTCCCGACAATAGTGGCTCAATACCGCGATGGAGAACTAGATGGCGTTTTCAGACAATACGACCGTTATGGTCATCTTGTTTATGAAATCAATTATAGAAATGGGCTCAAACATGGCGAATTCATCGCATTCAATGAGAATGGCAAGATCGTGAGTCGCAAGCTATTTAGAAATGGTGAAGAAGTTGGCGCCCAACCAAAAGACGGTTTTATTCCGTAGCCTTGGCCTCAGCAGTCCATTGTTCGATCAAACAAGTCAGTTCAATAAAATCATCCACGCTCAGTTTTTCGGGGCGCTGACTCTCGAATTTAGCAGGTAGCGGGTGGTCTTTGAGCAGTGCTCTTAATGAATTTCGCAGCGTTTTGCGACGCTGATTGAAGGCCATTTTCACTACTTGAAAATACAGCTTTTCATCACAGGGCAAGACATCGCGCTGATTGCGGTCACAACGAATTACGCCACTTTTAACTTTTGGTGGCGGTATAAATACATGCTCATCCACAGTAAAGCAGTATTGGATATCATAGAAGGTCTGTAGCAATACACTTATAATTCCATACTCTTTCGAACCTGGGCCTTGTGCCACTCTTACTGCAACTTCTTTTTGAAACATGCCCATAATTTGCGGGACCTGATTTCGGTATTCAAGGCATTTAAAAAGAATTTGAGAAGAAATATTGTACGGGAAATTTCCAACAACGATAAAAGAGTCATCACCGAAAAGCTCAGCTGGCCGCAGGCGCAAAAAGTCGCCAAATAAAATACGCTCCGCATGGTCTGGGTAATGCGCTCTGAGATAATCAATAGACTCAATATCAACATCGAGCAACCACAGATCAATTTCGGGTATTTCCCAGAGATATTTGCTCAAAGCTCCCATACCCGGGCCAATTTCTAAAACTTTTCTGGTGTCAGTTGTCCAGGTAATTTGCTTGGCAATTTTCTGACAAGTACCCGCATCTTTCAAAAAGTGTTGGCCAAGTTGTTTTTTTGGTTTGACACTCATTTATGAAAAGACTTTACAACGTTCAGTGTGGTTCTAAAAGCAGCGAATTTACCCTGATATCTTTCGAGATGGTCTTTTTGCAACGCCGGAGCAAAATGCGCTTGATAGTGGTCAAGAGTTGCTTGATCAGGGGCTAAATAAAGCACCGCATAAGTTTTGCCGCCGTCCTCTTCTCCGTTTACCCTAGAAAGCTTGCATTCCTCGAAGCAGCCAGTTTGCATAACAGCCGGAATATGCTCGTGTTGCATCCAGCTCAACCAATCGTGCTCGATAGCAGCGTCAATACTTACTGTAACGTTGTATAATACCATGACACAAAGGTAAGCAAAGCCATTGACCAAGAAAAATATGGTGGCTTAAGTAAATTCACCAACTGTTCCAGTAAATAAATAGTACTTTTACTTCAGAATTTAAATCAAAAGCTATGAAAAAACTCATCCTATCTTCTTTATTCACAATGGCTTACTTTGTGTCAACGGCGCAATCTTGCACACCTGGTGCCAACTTCGTAGACTCTACATACGGCGTTTGGCCAGATACCACACAAAACTTCCCATCGGCCGATCCAAACGTATTTTACTCTACAGATCTCAATTTCAAGGTTCCTGATTCGGTTACACCTGCTATTGATCCAAGTGGCGCGTTTGTGGGTTCAGTTATCCAACAATTTACTGTATCTGACGTCATTGGTTTGCCTCCAGGTTACAACTACGCTTGTAATGTGAGTAATTGTACCTATTTAGGTGGCAGCAATGGTTGCGCAAATATTTATGGAACCACCGATACCGTTGGTGTTTTTCCAATTACTATTGAAGTAACTGCAACTGTACTCATTTCATTATTTCCGGGTCTTCCTCCTACACCCGTTACTCAAGCAGTAACTTTTGACGGTTACCACATCATGGTAGGAACCAATGGTCAAATTGTTATTTGTTATGGTTTTGGTCCGATAAACGTGGCGCCAAACCCAGCATCAGAACTTTTGACGATTAGTGGTTACGTACCTAGTAACGAAACTATCGTAAGTATTCAGGATCTTTCCGGTAAAACCTTTGAATCGACAAATGCGAATCAACTAGAATTGAACTTTGATCTTTCTCGCTTAAAAAGCGGAAGTTATATCGTTGTTGTCAATGACGCCTTCGGAACAAGAACTCAAAAATTTGTCAAATTATAATTTGGTCAATTACGACCAAGAGATACAAAGGGGGCAATTGCTCCCTTTTTTTGTGGCTATTGATAAAGCCCGCGTTCTTCGATGTAACTGAGCACTTTATCGGTCAGTAAAAAACTACAATCTTTTTTGTCGGCAAGTAACGCTCGAATTTTACTGGAACTCACACCTAAAACGGGTACATCCGGAACCATTATAATATTTGGATGAACTAGTCTGGGTTGCTCGTTGCTGAGTTCGCCTGGGGTTAGGGCTCTCGGATAAACAAATAGACGGTGCTTCTCTAAAATTTGCTCCCAATTGAACCATTTATGAAAATTTCGAAGGTTGTCTTCTCCGAGTAACAAACTGAAGGTATGTTGCGGGTATTTTTCACAAAAATGGGTCAGGGTCGATATCGTATAATTCGGTTTAGGCAATTTAAACTCGAGGTCACTGACATTTATTTTTGGACAATCCATAACCGCTTCTCTTGCCATATCGAGCCGAATATGATCGGCAAGTAGGCTTTCCTTAGCTTTGAGTGGGTTTTGAGGTGTCACGACCAACCAAACTTGATCGAGGTCTGGGTGTTGGGCCATGTAATTGGCAATGATCAAATGCCCCACATGAATGGGGTTGAAAGTGCCAAAAAACAGACCTATTCTCATGATTGTAAAAATTGATCAATGAGTGCTTTGACTTCTTGAATGGCGGTTTGTAAATCATCATTGACCACAACGAAGTCAAATTCGTTTGCGCGCTTGATTTCTTCTTGTGCTTTTGCAACACGCATCTGAATTTTATCTGGCGCATCTGTTTGCCTTTTGATCAAGCGCTGCTCTAACACTTCAATGCTTGGAGGCTGAATAAAAATAGAGCGGACATCTTGTTTCAAAAGCTCTTTAATTCTGACCCCACCTACGACATCTACATCGAAAACAACGACTTGACCAGCTGCCCAAATGCGCTCCATTTCAGACTTTAAAGTGCCATAATACATTCCTTGGTATACTTCTTCCCATTCGAAGAAGGCGCCTTCTTGAATTTTTTGTTCAAAGATTTCAGGGCTCAAAAAATAATAATGAATGCCATCTTGTTCTGCACCTCTGGGGGCCCTTGAACAAGCTGATACTGAAAAAGCTAAACGCGGATCATTGCTCAATAATGCACTAACGATTGTTGATTTACCGGCGCCTGAAGGTGCTGAAATAACTATGCTTTTGCGCTGAGTCATGTTACAAGGAATTGAGCACTTGTTCTTTAATTTTCTCTAGGTGATCTTTCATGTCAACAACTTTCCGTTGAATTTCAGCATGATTGCACTTACTTCCTAAAGTATTGATTTCTCGGCCCATTTCTTGTGCAATGAAACCTAATTTTTTGCCTGATGCCGGTTGTTGCATGGTTTCAACAAAATAGTCTAGGTGTTGCAACAAGCGTTGCTTCTCTTCTGAAATATCGAGCTTTTCTACATAGAATATCATTTCTTGTTCTAAACGATTGACATCTATGCGCGCTTCGTCTATTTGCGCTAGCCCTTTTTGAATGCGCTCTTTCACTTGATTGACGCGTTCTTGCTCGAAAGGCGCAACGGCTGATAATAAGTTTTTGATGGCTTCAATATTGGCTACTAAATCTTTGGCAAGTGCATGCCCTTCTTGGGTCCTGAATGCTTGCAGTTGTTGCGCCGCTTGGCGTACAAGATTCAATACAAATGTACTTTCTGTATCGGTCAAGGCCTCTTGTTGTACCGAAAGTACTTCCGGCATTTTCAAAACAATTGAAAGATAGTCTTGGGTTTGCGCCCCCCATGATTCATTGAGTGCTTTCAATGACTCGTAATATTGGGTAGCAAGGGCAGTGTTTACTAAATTACTTGCCGATTGATTTTGGCTTTCAATGTAAATACCGAGGTCCATTTTTCCACGCAAGAGCAAATCAGAAACTATGCGTCTAATTTCTGTATCTATGTCACGGTAACTATTTGGCAATTTCACATTGAGGTCGAGACCTTTAGAATTTAGGGACCGCACTTCAACAGAGATTTTTTTATCCTGAAATTGGCCATTAGCTTTGCCAAAACCTGTCATGGATTGCAAAACTGATTTTGAAATATCGTATTTATTCATCATCAAGTAGTAAGTCGGCGTCAATGCCTTCATTTTGTTCTTTCACAAACCAAGCAATTTCACTCATGATTTGTGCTTTTTGATCAGTTTGTGGGGCCTTTTCTTCTAGGTATTCCTTTAAAAGAAGTTGTGCTTCGAGTAATTGAGCTTCTTCGAATGGACCAGTCATGTTTTCTAAAACGGTGAGGCAATCTAAGGCTTCAAGGTAATCACCTTGCGAAGCCAACATCACAAAAAATGGCAAATGTTCATCAAAACCCATTTTTGAATTCCAAATTGCCGATAATACCAGTTTTCTGATTTCAGCATCGGGTTCGGTGCCGAGGAAATCTATAAATACCGCGACAGCATCTGTGTCGAGGATGTCTGAAAGAAAGCCAATAATGAGCTGTTGTTTGGCGCGTTCGCTTCCTTTAAGACTTTCAAAAATACTAGGAAGATAGTGCGCTTTGCCTTTTTCCCGAAGGTAATTGAGGGCTTCTGTAACTGAAGGAATATCTTGAAATGTTAGTTTTTGCAACATTTCTAATCCTTTTGCATCGCTTTTTTTAGCTGTACTCATGAGACAAAGTTACGGAATTCAAGTGCCATTTTCTGAAAACCAATGTGCTTCGTGTTACTTTATACAAAGTTTAGTGTTTATAAAATCAAGAAATAGGGCTATTGCCTGCCATATTTCCACTCATCTTTGTAAAAATGACTGAACTCATGAAAAAAACATTAGCCCTATCCATCCTTTGCAGTTTAATTCTTGCTGCTTGCGTGCCATCTAAAAAATACAACGAACTATTAGAGCGCGAAAAAAGCTGTAGTGAAGAACTCGCCAAATACAAAAAAAGTAGCACTGACTACGAAGTGTTGTCAAAGGATCTTCAGTCAAAATACGATCTGGCGGCAAAAGAAGTGAGCAGACTCCGCGGAGACACCAATCAGCTTGGTAATACAATCCGTTTGATGACCAGAGAACAAGCCACACTTGAGGCCCAATACGAAACACTAGAAAATTCCTTCGATAAACTCAAAAATCTCAGTGCCAAAGAAACAGCTACATTACAGACAGAACTTGAAGCCAAAACCCGAGAGTTACAGCGCAAAGAGGATGCGCTTCTCAAACTTGACGAAGAGTTAAAAGTGAAGCAAGCGCTGTTAATTGAACGTGAGAAACGTGTCAATGAATTGGAAGAAGCCATTCGAAAAAAAGATGCAAAAATTCAATTATTGAAAGCCCGTGTTGCGAATGCACTTAGAAATTTTGAAAACCAGGGTCTTACTGTAGTTCAGAAAAACGGAAAAATCTACGTGAGTTTAGAAGCAAAACTCTTATTTAATTCTGGCTCCACAAAAGTGGAAGAAGAGGGAAAGGCAGCGCTGGTTGAACTTGCCAAAGTATTAGAAACCGAACGCGATTTAGAAATTGTTGTCGAGGGACACACAGATACAGATAAACTCACGAGTAGTGTTTCTCCAAAAAACAACTGGGAACTTTCTGTTCTAAGAGCTACGGCAGTAGTTGAATTAATGTTGGCTAATTCTAAGATGGTTCCTGCACAAATAATGGCGGCGGGGCGTAGCGAATATCATCCTGTTGATCCGACCGATAAGTCAAAAAATCGTCGCATCGAAATCATTATTTCTCCGAACCTCAACGAGTTATTCGAAATCATTTCTAACGAATAACATTGACATGACCCGAAAGGTCTTTGTAGATGCCTTTTTCGATTTCGTAAATTAAATACCAAGTGTAGGTACCAACCTGCACTTGTTGCCCTTCATAGGTGCCATCCCAAACAAAATTGAGTTGTTCTGAGCTAAATATTTCTTCTCCCCAACGATTGAAAATATAGAACCTCGCACTCATTAAGCCAATGAAACGGCCAAAGAAATAATCATTGAGGCCATCTGCATCCGGTGTAAAAGAATTGGGTAGGTATATATAGCGTTCAGGAGCAATTGTAATCCATTTGGAAATACTGTCGATACATCCCTTCTCATCGATAGCGGTCAGTGTAATTTCATAGGGCCCTGGTTGCAAGTAGGTATGGTTGGGGTGCACCAAAAAAGAACTGGAGCCATCTCCGAAATCCCAGATGTAGGTCCAGGCATTTTGAGATGCATTTTCAAATTGAACAGGCAGGCCTTGCATCGGGTCTTGAGTCAGAAAATAAAAATTGGCCTGCGGTTTAACAACCTGTACATAGGCAACAGCAGCCACACTAAAAGTTTGACACTCATCACTGACCTGAACAAAATAAGCGCTCGAATTTTGAGGATTCACGGTAATACTCGAAGTGGTTTCTTGCGTGGACCAAGCGTAGTAATAAGACCCATAGCCGCCACTGGCGCTGACTTGTAATGTGACACTATCGCCTGGGCAAATTTCAAATGGTCCATTTGTTTGAACTAAAAGCGGTGGACTTAGAATGGTGTAAGTCATGGAATCCTCGATGACATTGCCGCAATTGTCAGTCACTTTCACGACATAAGTTGTGGTGCTGCCCGGATTTGCTAAAATGGAATCTGAGACACCCACCGTAGTATTATTGACCGTCCATAAATAATTATATTGACCAGAACCTCCACTTGCAGTTACTCCGATCATCGTTTCAATATAGGGGCATATTTCAGTGATGTCCGGACTTATTTGCAGGCTCAGTGGTTGAAAAACTGGCACAAGTATTTGAATGGTATCATAAGCAGGGCCGCTGCCACAAGCATCTGTTACAGCAACCCAAATAGAGGATGAGCTTGTTGGTGTAAAAGTAATACTAGGGCCTGTTTGGCCGTTACTCCAGGCGTATATCAAGGGTTGGACACCACCAAGCACCGCACAATTGATGGTAACAGGGTCACCAGGGCAAAGGATGTTGTTTGCGGTGAGTGTCACTTCCATAGGCTGGTTATCTTGGATGAAAAGATCGAGCACAAGGGGCGTAATGTTGCCGCAGGGGTCTGAAATAGGAAAAGTAAGCGTTAGGGTCTCAAGACCTTCAACCTGCGCATCTATTGCAGTTTGAATATTGAAACTGACAGTTGTTTGACCCGGAAGGAAGGTCACGGTTGCGGGCACACCCGAATAATCTTGGCCGTTGGTTGCTGTCCCTGATAGCTGAACTGGTATGGTGATGGTCTGATTCAGATTAGTTTGTCGTTCGAGGGTTACTTCAGCACTGACACAACCCTCGGCCATCCAGGCCGGATTGGCAAATACTTGCTGAGACAAGGTATAATCGATATCAACTGGCGTTAGTGTAGATAAAGAGTTGGCTTCCAAAAAAATACCGGAATCCCATTGACCATCCCCGACATCGGCAATCGCAATAATGAGGTGATACGTTTGGCCACATTGCACTTGTGAAACTGCTTCGAGCACTTTAGTAAAGCCATCGTACTGAATGTATTGCGGACTTTGATTGTAAGGCGCTGAATTACCATCGCCATTATTGACAAAATAAAAGGGGTTAGTGATGGCATTGACGTTATTGATGGATACAACAGCGCCATTTGGTAATTTGGCCATATTCTGAAAGCCTGTGATGCCTGGGCCCGAAATGAAAAAGCCAAAAACATCGTTGTAGGTGGTGTTATTAGGAGGTGCAAATTCAGGGTATTCATCTGAGCCAAATACATATTTGAAGCGAACGGTATCGGCGTATGGGATAAAATCAAACTCGAGAATGGCGGCGTTATAAGTTTGGGTTCCGCCGATCGCCTGCGATAACAACGGAAAACCACCCATGTTGTTGTCGACGCCTGCACCTGGTTGGTCATTTGGACCCTGCGGACCATCGCCATTGGGCAAGGTGGTTCCGGTGGTCATTACGATACCGCTGGTGATACCTAAATTGGTGTTGTTTGCTGTAAATTGCCCAATGGCAACAGGGCTTCCATTATAAGTAACATTTGATACCGTAACGCCATTTCCTAAAAGGATATTCTGTACAAGCCCTTGTGGATTGAGCGAATTATTTGTGACAAGCTGTGCCCAAAACGCTGGATACAGCATAAGGCAAAAAAGAGCAAACACAAACTGCTTCAATCGAGACATCATCATTACTACGTAAATACAATCAATTCGTTGTCCAAAACGGCACTTTTTTGCATAAAAAAAAGGATGCCGAAGCATCCTTTTCAAGTATTGTGCCAAAAACAGTTTATTTTTTATCGAAAAATGGCTTCAGGACATACCAAGCCAAAAACGGGAAAAAGTGCATCGGCATGGCGTAACCGTAAAAAATAAATTGGTGTAGCTCACTGGAGTCGTCTGTAAAGGTGAACCCAAGCACACCAATTAGGCTAGCTGTTGTGATTGCAGCAAAAACTAGGGCAAAAATAAATTCTCCGAAAGAAGGAATGAACTTCATGAGCAACCAATAACCTAATGTGGCAAAGACCGTGCCGACCAAGCAAGAAATAAAGATAGCAGGCGTTGGAACAACATTGGAATAGTCTTCAAAAAGTTGTTGCTCAAACATTTCGCCGTAGGCATAAGAAACACCTCCTGCTAACAAGCCAGAAGACAAAGCCCAAATAATTTTTTTTACCATAATTTTTATTTTTTAATGACTGGAATGGTGGCTGAAATTTTGATGTTATCTGCAACACCGGAATTCTTTTTACCGACCCCAAAATCATTGCGATTCACACTAAATTTAGCAATAAAAGTGCCTTTGGTACCTTTTTTTGCAAAAGTGAAAGGAATTGATACTTCTTTTGCTTCTCCTTTGATCTCTAATTTACCAACAGCCTTGAACCCGTCCTGGGTTTTTTCAATGCGACTTGAAGTGAATTCAATGTATGGATACTTTTCTGCATCAAACCATTCCTCGGCACGGGCATGCTTGTTTTGCAAACCATTACCTGTGTTGATAGAAGCCACTTTGATTTTAAAACTCAATTTTGACTTAGAGAGGTCTGCTTCGTTAAAAATCAAGGAGGTGGCAGTCAGTTCGTCAAAAGTTCCGCTTACATCGGGATTCGTAAATGCAACTTTATACCCTTCAGCCAACTTATACTGTTGGGCAGAAAGTTGTGTGCTGAGAAAAATAAAGAGAAAGCCAAGAAGATTTTTCATTGTGCTTAGTTTTTAACTACTTCTAAATCTGCCTGTAATTTTACTTCGTCAGAAAGACCAGGGCTTACTTGACCCATTCCAAATTCAGATCTTTTAACCACGCCTGTAACTTGTAGTCCCGCTACTGTTGCACCCTGATAATTTTTGCTGTTACCAGTATGAACACCATTCAAGATTACTTTTTTAGTGGTGCCGTGCATTGTTAATTCACCTTCAATTACGTAAGTGCCTTTTGATTTTGGTGCTTCTTTAATTGAAGTGCTTTTGAAGCTAATTGCAGGGAATTTTTCAGCATCAAAACAATCTGCTGTGCGCAAGTGATTATCGCGGGCTTCAATGCCAGTATTTACAGAGCCAGCCTCTGCATTCATTGTAATAGTTGCACCATTGAAATCTTCGTTTGGTGTAGTTACCTCTACATTGAACTTGGTGAAATTTCCGTGAACTTGTGTGATACCGTTGTGGGTAATAGTGAAACCCAAACGAGAATGCGCACCATCTAAAGACCAAAGACCAGCTGAAGTTGCTACGAAAGAAAACAACGCGAATGCGCCTAATAAACCAACAAATAAATTTTTCATGTTTTTAATTTTAGTGAATAATGATTAAACAAATTTATGAACGCAAAGTTGCGTTGAAGTAAATAAAAATTCCGTTGATGTAGGTCAAGGAATTACTTCTCTAGAGAATTTGAAGTGCCTGCAATTTTTCAAATGCGTCTTTGATATGGCGTATAGGCTCGATAACCAATCTGAGTTTATCCTCTTTTTGTGCCAAACGATAGCCACTTGGCTGCGCTAAAATATTTTGTAAAATACCTTGGAATTGCGGCGTTTCATAGAACGGAGACTGCGGATTGGCAATAAAATGACCCACGAGCTTTTCAGATTTCAAAACCAATCTTTCAAGTCCCATAGATTCTGCCAACCACCGCAATTCAAAAGAAAACAAAAGTTCTTTGACTTCTTTTGGAAGCGGACCAAAACGATCGATGAGTTGTTTACTAAAATCATCAAGCTCGTTTTTATCTTTGAGGCTATCCATGGCCTGATATAAACTCAATCGTTCGGCAACTTGATTCACATACTGATCCGGAATACGGACCTCCATGTCCGTTTCAAAAATACAATCTTGGACAAAACCATTGAACTGATCACTCACCCGCTCCTCAAACAATTCTTTGTATTCATGCTCGCGGAGTTCTTGCATGGCTTCATTGAGGATTTTCTGGTACATTTCAAAACCGATCTCGGCAATAAAACCACTTTGTTCACCTCCCAACATGTTGCCTGCACCCCGAATATCAAGGTCTTTCATGGCAATATTGAATCCTGAACCCAAGTCTGAAAATTGCACCAAAGCTTCAAGTCGTTTCCGAGCCTCGGAGGTCATGATGCTGAATTTAGGCGCTATCAAATAACAGAAACCTTTTTTATTGCTGCGGCCTACCCTTCCTCTTAATTGGTGTAAATCACTCAAGCCAAACTGATGCGCATCATTGATGATGATTGTATTGGCATTGGAGATGTCTATTCCTGATTCAATGATTGTTGTAGCAATGAGGACGTCATAGGCACCTTCGATGAAGTCCATCATGACTTTTTCGAGTTGCTTGCCATCCATTTGTCCATGACCTATTCCCACTCTTACACCCGGGCACAAACGTTGAATCATGCCAGATAATTCTTTGATATTGGAAAGTCGGTTATTGACAAAGAAAACCTGTCCTCCTCTTCCCATTTCATAGGCTATTGCATCCCGAATTTGCTCCTCGTTGAAGGAAATGATTTCGGTCAATACCGGTTGCCGGTTTGGTGGAGGCGTATTAATGATACTGAGGTCACGAGCTCCCATCAATGAAAATTGCAAGGTTCTAGGGATGGGTGTGGCAGTAAGTGTGAGGGTATCCACCGTAGCTCTGAGCGTTTTGAGTTTGTCTTTGACCGCGACTCCAAATTTTTGTTCTTCGTCGATGATCATGAGTCCGAGGTCTTTGAATTGAACGCGCTCGGCTACAATGGCGTGGGTCCCGATGAGGATGTCAATCTGACCATCGGCTAATTTTTTGAGTGTCGCGGTAATTTCTTTGGCCGATTTAAAACGATTGATGTAGTCAATATTGACCGGAAAACCTGCCAAACGACTCTTGAAGCTGCGGTAATGCTGCAAAGAAAGAATGGTTGTTGGCACCAATACTGCGACTTGTTTGGAGTCGGTAACAGCTTTAAATGCAGCGCGAATAGCCACTTCTGTTTTGCCAAAACCTACATCGCCACAAACCAAGCGATCCATTGGTCTTGGCGCTTCCATGTCGCGTTTGATATCTTGTGTCGCCTTGAATTGATCTGGGGTGTCCTCGAACATGAAAGAGGCTTCAAGTTCGTTCTGCAAATAACTATCTGGGGCAAACGCAAAACCTGGTTTACTGCGTCTTTGGGCATAAAGTTTGATCAAATCAAAGGCCAATTCCTTGATTTTCTTTTTGGTCTTGTTTTTTAAATTAGACCAAGCCTGTGTACCAAGTTTATTGAGTGTTGGAGCGCTACCTTCTTTTCCTGTGAACTTCGAGATGCGGTGCAAAGAGTGAATTCCTACATACAATACATCACCGTCCTTGTAGACTAAACGGATGGCTTCTTGCGGTTTGCCATTGACATCAATGGTTTCGAGACCAGAAAATTGTCCGACACCGTGGTCGATGTGTGTGACATAATCTCCTTTTTGAAGTTGGTATATTTCTTTGAGCGTAAGTGCTTGTTTGGCCTGTTTGAAACCTTCTTTTAGCCTGAAGCGATGATAGCGTTCAAAAAGTTGATGATCGGTATAACAAACCAGTTTGAGCTCAGGGCAAATAAAACCCTCGTGGAGTGCAATGGGCAAAGCACTGAATTCACCTTCTTCCCCGATGTCTTTGAAAATTTGATAGAGGCGCTCGATTTGTTGAGGTTGATTCGAGAAAATGAGGTTTTGGAATCCGGCAGCTTTTCTTGCTTTGAGGTCTGAATTTAATCTTTCAAAATCTTTATTGAAACTTGGCTGAGGAAGGGTTTCAAAAATTTCTTGTTGGGTTTGTTTGAAATAATATACGGGGCCATATTCCACCAAACGATAATTTTCAATTTGCGCTTGCCACTCAATGTGCGAAAGATAGCGTTCGTTGGGCAAAGCGTGTTTGACGGGTGTATCAATTTTTGCATGGATTTCAACCGCTTTTTCGTACTCTTTCTTGATGATCGCTTGTGTGCGTTCGGCATCTGATAACCAAACTACGGCCTGATTGCCGACAAAACCAAGGAGTGTTTCTTGGATTTCGATGCTCAGACCAGTCTGAATATTTGGAATCACATTAAAAAAATGATGGCTTGCTATAGACAACTGATTGGCGGCATCAAAAGTGCGGATGCTCTCCACCTCATCACCAAAGAACTCAATGCGGAATGGATACTCGTTTGCAAAAGAAAAAACATCTAAAATTCCGCCTCTGATAGAAAATTGCCCCGGTTCATAAACAAAATCAACACGTTCAAATTGATATTCAAGCAGCAAATCATTTAAAAAATCGGTACTGTATTGCTTACCGACTTCGAGTCGCATGGTATGTTTGACTAAATTTTTCTTGCTCGGAATTTTCTCAAAAAGTGCTTCCGGATAAGTGACAATCCAGGCGTTTTTGTGTTCACTAAGTCTTTCTAGTACTTCTGCTCGGGTAACGACATTGGCATTGTCGGTTTGTTCTTGTTGATACGGAACACGGTACGACGCAGGATAAAAAAATAAGCGTTTATCAGCTGGGAACAAGCCTTCGAGATCATTGAGAAAGTATGCCGCTTCTTCTTTGTCCGATAAAATAAAAAGGTGCACACCCGGGACCTGTTGTGCCACAGAAGCACTCATGAGTGCCTTGGCTGAACCAACAAGACCCTTCCAATGCAACTTAGCTGACGCTTCTTGAAGATGCGCTGCGCTTCGATCCAAGGCAGGATGTTTGGCAAGCTCTTTGATAAATGTAGCAAGTTCCATAGGGGTTGCAAAATTAACGAAAGTATCTCCTTTGTGTTTAAAAATGTGACGAATTCAAGTAACAAACGTTGGAAATAACAATTCAGTGTGAATATCTCCAAGAATTGATAAGTGAGCGCCACTGGTCTTTGAGTAATTTTATCGAACTAAAATAGACAGCAATTATGAAGTTTTCCGTGAAATCCACCTTAACACTTGCCTTTTTAACAAGTACTCATTTTCTTTTTGCCCAAGGCGATACTACCGCAACCACAGAAGGTTTTAAAACCGTAGAAGAAATTTCAGCCATCGACTTTCTCATGAAAGGTGGTGTGTTTCTCATTCCAATTGTCTTGCTCTTATTCTACACAACTTATGTTGCTGTAGAACGCTTTTTGTACATCCGTCGCATGACCAAGCAAAATAGGTTCTTGATGAGCGAGTTACAAACCCAACTCAACAGTGGCAATATGAATGGGGCTTTAGATGTAGTGAACCGCGATCTTACAGCATTCGGGTCTGTTGTCAAGGAAGGGGTGCAATCTATTGGTCGTCCGATTCCGCAAATTGAAGCAAACATGGAAAAAGTTGCCAATATTGAAATTGGCAAGATGGAAAAAAACATCAATCACCTCGGCCTAATTGCTGGTATTGCCCCTACTCTTGGTTTTATCGGTACCATTTCCGGTGTCATCAAAATTTTCTACAGCATCTCAATTTCAGAAAACGTTTCAATCGGAAATATCTCAGGTGGTTTATATGAAAAAATGATTTCCTCAGGATCTGGCCTTGTGGTAGGTATCCTTGCCTTTACTGCCTATCACCTCTTAAACGGCATCATCGATAACTATGCCTTAGCCATTCAGAAAATCAACCTAGAGTTTGTCAAATTAATCCGCCCAAGCGATGCCAATAAAGCGTAACCGAAGGTTTCATGCCGAGGTAGCTACATCGGCACTGAGCGACATCATGTTCTTCTTGTTGTTGTTCTTTTTGATCATCTCGACATTGGCCAACCCAAATGTTATCAAAGTGCCGTTGCCAAAGTCTGATGCCAATGAAAAGACTCAGAAACAACACGTAACACTCACTGTCAAGTTCGATGAAAATCAACAACGACATTTTTATGTAGACAACGACGAAGTGGGGCTTGACAAACTAGAAGGTATTTTGGTGACAGAAACCAAGAAAATTGGAGACAACACCGTAATTATACGTCTACCCTTTGACGCACAAGTTCAAGAACTGGTCGATTTATTGAAAATTGGCATGCTCAACGACCTCAAAATGATCATCGCCACCAAAGAAGGATAACCCTATTCAAGGAGTAAGAAAATGGATCAATTACAATTAGATTATATCGAAGCCAAGCAAGACGCTCGTAAATCTTTGATTTACAGTACTATTTGGCTATTATTCTTACTACTCATATCATTTATCATTAAGTTTGATGCGCGTCAGGATGCGTTGGTGGATACCCCTCCCTTGCGTTCAGACGAAGTCATTGAAGAATTTCAAATCGATAACGTCACCCTAGACGACGTTTCTGGAGGTAGCCGTGGTGGAGGAACACCAGGTTCGGGGCGCATTGCACCACCAGCTGAACAAACTGAAAGGGTTTCTACTGCGGCTCAAAGTGATTTTACACACAACAGTGGTAATTCCAATAACCATAATTCTCCGAATGCAACAAACGCCAGTTCTACCACACAAAGCACCAATTATTTTGGCAGCGGTGGCAGCGGGCGCGGAGATGGGCCAGGTAATGGACCATTCGGTGGGCCAGGCAACGGAATTGAAGGAGACGGACCTGGGCCTTCGCGTGGCTCCGGAAAAGGACGCGTACGCTTGAATAATGTATCACTCCCGAACTACGAACTTGACTACGAGTGTCGCATCATGTTCAAATTACAAGTAAACAGCGACGGTCAAGTAGTGGGTGTAAGTACCGTGAAGTCAGTAACTAATTGCATTGAAGATCGAATCATCAATGACATCAAAGAGCGCATCAAGCGTGAAGTCAAGTGCAATAAGGATCCGGGGGCTGGAATTGTGGTGATGGACTACACCATTAAACTCGTTCCAAGAGGCTAAAGCCCCATTGCTTTTTCAACCATTAATTTCGAGCCAATATAAAATCCAACTCTTTGGTGCAGTTCGGTGGGCTTGATTCCTAAAATTCTGGTTTTTCCGTCTGTAGCTAAGCCCCCAGCTTGTTCAGCGATGAAGGCAAGTGGGTTGCATTCGTAGAGTAAGCGCAGGCGACCTTGGGGTGCAGCTGGCACTGCCGGATAAATATAAATGCCACCTTTGATCAGGTTGCGATGGAAATCGGCAACTAAAGAGCCGATATAGCGCCCAGAGTAGGGTTTGCCTGTCTGATTTTCATTGGATTGACAATAAGCGATATAAGCGCGTAGTGTCGGATTGAATTCGTTGAGATTCCCTTCGTTGACAGAATAAAGCCTGCCGTTTTCAGGCATGCGCATATCAGGATGCGATAAAAAGAATTCGCCAATAGAAGGGTCGAGTGTAAAGCCATTGACGCCATTTCCGGTGGTATACACTAAAATAGTGGATGAACCATACAAGACATAGCCTGCAGCTACCTGTTGTTCTCCTGATTGGAGCATGTCGTCTAGTGTGGCTAAGGTACCGTTAGGTGAGATGCGGCGATAGATAGAGAAAATGGTGCCAATAGAAACATTGACATCTATGTTTGACGAACCATCAAGTGGGTCGAATAGTACTACATAATTGCCTCTTTTGGCAGTCTCTGATTGAAAAGCTAAGAAATCGTCATTCTCTTCGGATGCAATTCCGCAAACCTCTCCTCCATTTTCGAAAGCCCTGATAAACGCTTCGTCAGCAACGACGTCAAGCTTTTGCTGCTCTTCTCCTTGTACATTTTGACCACCTTGAGCTCCTAGAATGTGATCAACAAGGCCAGCTTTGCGGACGTCATTGGAAACAATTTTTGCAGCTAACGCGATGTCGTTGAGTAGCCTTGAGAGTTCGCCACTAGCAAAAGGAAAATCTTTTTGCTTGGAAACGATGAATTCGTGAAGTGTTGTCAGTTTAGACATGCTTACATTGAGAACATGTTGCTGTAATCAGTGCCAAGATGAATGGGGTTGACAATTAGTGTCGGGATGAGGGCATCGTTGGTAATGATGTACTGCTCGTGATTGGAGGTCAATGCAGAAATGATATTATTGCGATTTAAGTTCATGATGGCAATGAGGTCTGCGTCTACGCTAACTGCATATTTAACAACCTCTTTGTCAAAGCCTGCGCTTGGTACCAATGCGCTTGTCATTTCAATACCGCGATCTTTGAAAAAGCTTTCTGAGAAAGTAATATTAGATCGTACTTGGTGACGTAAAAATTCGTCGGATTCGTCTGGGGTGACGACATGAACTTTAGAATTGAAGTATTTGGCCAAATTGGCTACAATAGAAAGCTTTTGTTTGGTTTCTTTGTGGAGGTCCATTGGCACTACAATTGAGTCATAGCCTGTAGCTTTGACTGCCTTTTCTTGTACAATGATGAAAGGAACCTGAGAGCTTGTGACCACCTTGAGCGCACGGCTACCGGTGATGTGTTGCCAGCCATGGGCACCGTGGGTCCCCATAACGATGAGCTCAGCTTGGTGCTCAGCAGCAAAGGCGCCGATGTCTTCAAAAATACTACCTATGCGCACATTTGGGTGAATTTTGACCCCTTCGTGCTCGTGTTTACCGATGATGTTCTCAAGTTGAGCCAAGGCCTCAGGGATTTGGGTGTCTTTAGAAACAACATGAAGTAGTTGAATCTCGGCACCAAGTGGCTTGGCAGTTGCAATGGCGTGTTGTAAGGCGATATCGGCCACCGGAGTAAAATCTTGAGGAACAATAAACGTTTTAGTTTGCATAGTGGTGTTTTTTACAAATTTAAGACAAAGTGTAGTAAGAACGCACTACTTTTCTCTTTATTTTTGTGTGAAGCCTACTCTAATTTAAGCTTCTTGGTTCATGGCTATCATCGGAAAATTAATTCAGCGGAGTACCGCAATCAGTTTCAAAAGAATTTCGCGCAAAAGTCCCGATTACAAGCAGCAACTGGAAGCCCTTCGGCAAAATATCGAGGTCGCTAAAAAAACAAAATTTGGTTTGGCGCATCATTTTACTAGTTTGCTACTGCGCACCGATTTAGTTTCTAGGTATCAACAACAAGTTCCCATTACAGAATACGACTCTTTTTACCAAGAATGGCTTGAGGACGCAATCATTGGTGCAAAAGACCACATTTGGCCTGGTCGTATCAAATATTTTGCGCTTTCATCCGGAACAACGGGTGCCCCGAGCAAACGCATCCCGGTCACTACAGAAATGATTCGCTCTTTTCAACGTGTTTCGTTGAGACAATTTTCTGTGCTTCATGAACTGAATTTATCTGATTCTTTTTACGGCTCTAAGGTTTTAGCCGTAGGGGGTTCAACCAAACTTAAAAAAGTAGGTGCCCATTTTGAAGGTGACCTCAGCGGCATTCTGAAAAAACATACCTCCCTCATTGCCGCACCGTTTACAAAACCCAATAAAAAAATCACCCATCTGAAAGATTGGAAAGCCAAACTTCCGTTGATGGTGGAACAAGCACCTAAATGGAATATCGGTATTATGGCAGGTATTCCGAGTTGGTGTGTTTTATTACTTGAAGAAATTGTACAGCACTATCAGCTAAAAAATATCCATGAAATTTGGCCGAACTTCAAAGTTTATGTGCATGGTGGTGTCTATATGGACCCTTTTGTAGAGCGCCTGAAAAAAGTCTGTGGCGAACCCGTCATTTTACTGGATACTTATTTAGCAAGTGAGGGTTATTTTGGTTACCAAATTAGCCCAAAGCGCAAAGGAATGAAACTGCTGCTCAACAACAGTATTTTCTTTGAATTTATTCCCTTCAATGCCGAGTATTTCACAGAATCAGGTGAGCTCAAAAACAAATTCCTCGCCTATACAATTAGCGAGGTGCAGCCAAACATCGATTATGCAATGGTTATCAGCACCAATGCTGGTTTATGGCGTTATATGCTTGGTGATCTTGTGCGCTTTGTGGATACCTCGACTCAAGAGATCATTATTTCGGGTCGGATTAAACAATACCTTAGTATTTGTGGTGAACACCTCACCCTAGACAACATCAATCAGGCAATGGTATATGTTAGTAAGCAGCGCAACCTATCCTTTTCTGAATATACCATCTATGCTGACGAAACCACTTACCAGCATTGTTGGTTTATTGGTTGTGATGAAGAAAAAGCAAGTGTCGAAATTATGGCAGAAATTGATGATAAATTACAGCAAATCAACGATGACTACGCTTATGTCCGCAAACATAATATGCCTGCACCAACACTAAAACTCTTGCCAACAAAAGTTTTTTACGCGTATTTGGAAAGTATCAATAAGTTGGGGGCTCAAAACAAAATGCCGAGGGTCATGAATAAAAATCAGGCCGCCCAATGGAACAAATTTCTTAGCGCAGGCGGTTACCTTTAAACAAAGAATGTTTGCCAAAGGTATAATTCATATTCAATTCAATTGAATGGCGATATGCCGACGCCAAGCGGCCTAAGTCTGCATCATAAGATAGCCCTAAATCGAACGCCCCAAAATCTATGGCAACATAAGGTGAAACTGCAGCAGAAGATCTGAAATATAGGCCTGCGGTTAAAAAACGATTATTGACCTCGTTGGTAATTTGAGACGCCCCTCTCATTTGCAAGCGGTACAACGCGCCAAAAATTGCTTCTTGGTGACTGCCTTGTCTGATATATGCCAAATTAAATTTCAGGGTAGAAATTTCATTTAGGCCCAATGAAAACTGTGCATAGCTCACCAATTTTTGATAAAGGCGATCAGCCGACAAAGCATTGTATTGCAAAACTGGTTTATTGACATGCAATAAGGAAAACCCGGTTGTTAGTGCCCATTGGCCATTATTTAATTCGCCTCGAGTATTTGGCGCATAACGATAAGCCATGCCCAGACCTGCATCGACAAACGAAAAACTGACAAAATCATTTTCTTCGCCTGAGAAGACATTTGGGTCTATGGTAGTGCCATTCCATTGCGAATAGTAAAGTAATTTACTAAAATCAGCGCTGCGCTGCTGAATGGCTGTTTGTAACCCTGCGTCGAGCCAATGACCTTTAGCGAGGGGTAAGTGTCCGCTGATGCTGATACCAAAAGATCGTTGTGTCATGCGGGAATCTCCACCAACGTCATTACCAAACGAGGGCGCAATTGCGGCATAAGCCCGATCTTTAGACAAATTGCGGCCAGGTGTGAACTCAGCCATTCCGTAGCTTGTCAGAAATTGCGTTCCGGTACCAATCCATTGGTTGCGGTTCAATAAACCAATGCGCTCATAACCCTTGTAGGCGCCGACAAAAGCCGGGTTTAAAAAAGGCATACTGCGGTCAATTTGTGTCAGATGGAAATCTTGTGCGAAAGAGCGCATGGCAAATACAAGCATCCAAAGACTAAAGAAAAGGCTGGCAGTGAACTTCATATCAACGAATCAAGGTAATATTGCCTGTAAATTTCTTGGTAGCGCCTGTATCATATGTAACATCACAGATATAGGCGTATACGCCGCTGTTACAAGGCTTGCCTTTGTAAGAGCCATCCCATTTAAATTGCTTATTACCCGATTCGAATATTAGATTTCCCCAGCGGTCAAAAACTTTGAAACTCAAACTTGCGATGTCTTTTCCAGCAATGACTTGATATACTTCATTGAGGTTGTTGCCTACTCCATTAGGAGAGAAAGCGGTTGGGAAATAAATGCCGATGGCACATTCTGGGCTGCTACCATCTGGGTCACAAGGGTCAAGTGGATTGCTGCCATTGGTGACTTCAGTGCCGTCATTGATGCCGTCGCCATCGGTGTCAGGATTTGTTGGGTTGGTGCCAAGTACACCCTCTTGTGCATCGGTGAGTCCGTCAAAATCGGTGTCAATTTGGCAACCTGGCAAGGTGTCATCGGGATCGCAAGGATTCAGTGGGTCAGAACCATTGGAAACTTCTTGGCCATCATTTTGACCATCTCCATCAGTATCTGGGTTTGTTGGGCTTGTTCCTGCACCGGCTTCTTGTGTGTTGGTGAGGCCATCGCCATCTTGGTCACAAGGGCCCGCATTTGGATTCGGAATACAAGGATCGGTATTGTTTGGATCGAGTTCGTCCATGACGCCATCGCCGTCAGTATCAACTATAGATGACTCAAGTGCATCGATAATGCCATCGCCGTCGGTATCTGTAGGAGCTGAGATATTTCCAATTTCGGCACAGTCGTTTTCTCCGTCGCCATCGGTATCAGGGTTGCTTGGGTCTGTACCAACTAAATTTTCATCGACGTTTAAACAGCCGTCGCCATCTATGTCCGGAACATCTGGAATAAAGACAGCAACTATTGTTTCTGGGCCGTTAATGGTGATGGCATTATTTGCTGTAGTTGCCGGTAAGGCTAACGGACCTGTAGTTACCGTCCAATGACTAAACATAAATCCAGGGGCCGCTGTTGGGGCTAATAAGGTTTGAATGCCACCAAAGTATTCGGTCACCCATGGATAGTTCGGAGGATTCACAGAATTTACTTGAATGGTGCCTGCCCCAGCAGGGCTTACATCAAATGTAACAGGAAACGGACCCGTAAGTTGGTAACAATCGATCAAGCCTTGCTCTAGGGCTAAACAACGCTGATTGATAAAGTTACGAAGTTGGGTAACTCTTGATTGCCAACCTGAGTAGCTCCCACCCCATTTGGCACAATGCGCTGTCATTTCTGGGTCTAACTCATTGACCATACTATCGAGAAGGGCAATCATACTCGCACAACTAAACGACGTATTGATTAAATCGATGTATCGTGTGATGTAATATTGTTCAACTATGGGATTTTCGTTGATGAGTTTCTCCAGAATATCAGTATGCCCTTGACCTCCCGGGTTCGGCAAGTTTTCTGCATTACAAGGGTCCGCATTAGCGCTAGGGTCAGGGATGCCAGTGTAATTAATGTAGTGGCCAAAGGTGGCGTCCATGTCCCAGAGTGCATAACCCCATTTTTTATGATTGCCATTTGTATCAAGGCCTCGCCACCAGGCAGTGTTCCAGTTTAACCAGTCTTGATTGACGGTATAAGAATTGATCATGAAATAATCGGCAAGTGACTTCCAGCTCAATAAAGAATCGACGTAATTAAAGTTTGCCGGATTCCCCATATTGTTAGTGAGGATGAAGTTTTTAAGATTGTTCCAGGCCGGCAATGCATTAGGTGATCCGTATTCTTGCCAGGTGCCTCCCCAGGTTTTGAGGTAATGCATATTGAACTTGTCTTGTTCGTAGTAGTAATCGGCGTAGTCATGGTCATCGGCCTTTTCCCTAATTTCATAAACACCCCAATAATTGCCATTCAAATAGACAACTGCTGGGCGCCAAGTGCGCTCGTCAAGTTTCATGTCAGCACGGATGGACAAAGTGTGGATAAACGCATCGCGGATGTGAGCACCTTGCTCAAAAGGATAGTTATCACTTGCCCCAGGTTTGAGGATGACGCGTTGAAAAGCATCTCTAGATTTTTCTGGGAAAATTTGGTGTTCGAGGTCACCGTTGTGGCCGTATTGGTCGCGGCAAACAAAATCGAAGCCACGCTGAGGATACGACCATGAGTCATTGCCGTGCTTATTGAAATCCCCTTCTGATTCGTCAATAAAGGAACCATCTTGTTCAAAAAGCTCAAATGCACCGATGCGATTGGCCGGGTTCTGGCTGCCATTTGCTACCAAGCTGTAAACTCCTTGCGAACATACTGAAACCACTGGAACAGTATGGCTCACATTGATAAAATAAGTGTTGGTTTCAGTGAATGAACTCAAGGAAGTGCCAAAAGCAGTAGCCCTTAAAACTTTGGTACTTGGAATATTGATTGGACCGGAATATGCCGTAGAGGTTGCGGTTGGGTCCGAACCATCCAAGGTATAGCGTATGGTGGCAGTTGGATCGGCGCAAGTGATGGTAACAGTTTGAGCACCTGTGTAAAATCCCGGAGCCAAGCTGAACACTGGTTTTGGTGGATAAAAATTAACAGCGCCGGCATTATTAGCATTGGGCGTTGGTGTGGTAAACAATTTGAAGTCGTTGGCTCCGTTTGTAGAACGCCCTACCGAATGATTGGCTTTGGTGAGATGTACAATCTTAAAGGAGTCGACAACAACTGCTGACGGGTTTGATAGGATAATCCAATCCCCCTCGGTTTGAGATAAATTGAAGTTTGGGTGATATTGTGCGCCGTTAACGGTGTTTCTTTTGGAGCAAAAAACCATTTTAAAGCCATTTGCTGCAATTGAACCACTCGGAATTTGCCACTTAGTAAGGTTGCTTGGTTTATCGGATAAAAACCAACCTGTCAAATCAACAGATGCTCCTGAGGTATTATAGAGTTCAATCCAATCTTCGCGCTCACCATAGGCATCGACAATTCCGGTCATATTAGAGCAGGAATATTCATTGACGACAACCTGAGCTTGGCTGTAGAAAGTGAGTAGTAAAATAAAGGAGAGTAGTCTAAGTTTCATTAGGTAGGTTTAGCGTGACCAATATTACAGAAATATCAAATTTTATCCAAACATGCAGACGTAAGAATATGTCAAAAGTTGTTTTTTTCTTAACATTGCCCTAAAAAATAAAATTCATGAAAAAATTAGCCTTTTTGACTCTCCTTATTAGTGCACTATTTTCGCTAAGTGCTTGTAAAAAATATGAAGGTGAAGGTGGTCGAAGTCAGATAGTTGGAAAAATCACGATCAACGAAAAACTATATGTAAATGGCTTACTGACCCAAACTGTGAGTTATCCAGGGGCAACCGAAGATGTCTATATAGTTTACGGAACCCAAGACAGTGTTTTTGACGATAAAATTGAATGCAACTACGACGGTACTTTTACATTCAAAAATTTGTTTCCTGGTACGTACACCGTTTTTGCTTACAATGAAGTATTCAATACAGGCAACAACGTAGGAAATAACGATGATGACTATTACACCAAAGTACCCGTTAAGTTTACCATTGAAATTGGTAAAAATGAAGTAAAAGACTTGGGTGAAATTATTGTAACGCGCTAATGAAACGCCTTCTTTTGTTTTTCTGGCTGGTACCTGGCCTACTCAAAGCTCAAAATTCGACCGTTTTCCAGTCATGGAACGAGTTGGGGTTGTCCTATAAATTAGACAAAAAACAAAGCATTGGTTTTGACTTTACCTCCCGATTTGACGTTTCAGGCCTGCAAACATTCTTTCCTCAAATTTCATATAAATACAAAGTCAATAAATACCTAAGGCCGTCCCTTGATTACCGACTCATCGGATCCAAAGATGACCTTGGTAATTACAGCATGCAGCATCGGCTCAATGTTAACCTGCAATTTGCACATGAAATCAAAAGATTGCAATTGGGTTTTCGGGTTCGTTATCAAATTTCTGCAGAACGCTCTACCTCTGATTTTGGCTCTGAATTTGGAAATGCCCTTCGCTTCAAGCCAAGCCTTGCTTATAACATAAATAATTCTTTTCTCAGCCCAAATGCCGGTGTCGAGTTTTTTGCCAACCCAATGGATGGACAAACAGGTTACCACTTGAGTAGGATTCGTTGGAATATTGGCGTCAGCTTGGATCTTAAAGCTGCTGGTGAATTAGAACTGGCTTACTTGTATGACCAACGTATTTACAGCCCCGGAGCGCTCAATAGAGCTATTTTGAATCTGGGCTATAATTATACCATTGCTTCAAAAGACAAAAAAGGCAAAAAAGGCACACCAGGTCGTCTTCTTTAAGGCAGGAATACCTCCGTTCTAATCTTGGTATTGATCAGCAGCTAAACGATCAATAACCATTTGCAGGTTTTCAGCTTTTTTCTTTTGCCTCGATTGAATGGCCGTTTGAGTAAAATACTGATGCTGATTCAAGAATTTGACCTGGATTTCGTCCCATTCTTTTCGAGACTGAATTTTCCCCATTTCTGTCAATTCTTTTCTCAAATTATCTGCAATTGTTTCGAAGTCGTCACGACCTAAGTAGTCGAGGTCGGCATCACAAATAATTTCTTGGAGTTTATTGATGGGCTTATGTGGTATTTCAGTAGCATGAATGAGCTCTACAATCGTTTTGACGTGCTGATCTGTAAAACCGTATTTTGGCAATATTTCTTGCGCCATGCGGGCTCCAATGCTTTCGTTGTGATCGTATTTTTCAATGAAGCCAGCATCGTGGAAAATCGCGGCTGTTTTTAACAAAAATAGCCCTTCGTCGGTAACGCCCTCAAGTAATGCAATGCGCTCTACAGATTTGACGACATCTTTGGTGTGTTTGATGGAGTGGTAATGCAAGCCGCCAGGAAGATTTTTTTCTAAGATATTCATGACATGGTGCTCAGCTTTGTAATATTTGATTGAGCTGTAATGGTGTAATTTCTTGATTTCTTCGAATCGAGAATTTGGAATCAGCCCTTCACCATTGACTGAAAGTTCAGGCTTGATGCGCTGAACCACGTACATGTCTACTTTTGTCCTGGATTTAGTGAGTGCTTTTCCTTTGTAGTCACATTCAAAATAAGGTTCGATGTGCTGAAAAGTATTGCCTGTAATGGTTACTTTACCAGGCTCACCGAGCATTTCCATGCGTTGGGCTAAATTTACCGACGAACCCCATACATCATAGGCCAACCGAATATTGCCGATGATGCCGGCAATGACTGGCCCTGTATTGATCCCCAATCTGATTTCCCAATAATCTTCGTGGTCAGCAATAGCCTCGTATTTGAGCTTGTCCATGAATGCTTGAATCTGTAAAGCGGCACAACAGGCATCAATAGGATTGGTAGAGTTTTCTACTGGGACACCACCCGCGCACATATAGGCATCACCGATAGTTTTGATTTTCTCGAGGTTATTGGCTTGAATAATTTCATCAAATTTCTGAAACAAGATGTCGAGTTTAGAAACAATTCGGCTTGGCGCCATAGACTCGGAAATGCGCGTAAAACCCACGACATCGGTAAACATAATGGAAACTTGCTTGAAAGCTTGTGCTTTTACTTTTCCATTGCGCTTTAGCTCTATGACAACCTCAGATGGCAGCGTATTGAGTAGCCATTGTTCGGTTCGGTCTTTTTCTTTTTGAAGCAATGCTTGCTGTTCAAGTACTTTGTTGGTCTTTTCTTCTAGGAGTCGTTTTTGTTCTTCAATCTTGGTTTTTTGCAAACGAATCTCTTTGGTTCGTTCTGCAATTTTGACCTCTAACCTCACTTGATTGCGTCGGTTCGACTCAATGCGTCGGCGAATAAAAACCAACACTAAAAACAAGACCACAAAAACAAAGAGTCCTGATAACCACCACGATTTAAAAATAAAAAGCACAAGCAAGGAGCCCATCAGCATATAGCTATTTTTAAAGCTAAATTACACAGACTCCTTGAAAGAACAGTGAATTAAAAATCAAAAGCGCTCTGACTTCCTAAGAAGTAGAGCGCTAGTGTCAAGCACAAATGAAATAAATACTGTTTTTTCATTTGGACTTAGTTTGATATTTAGGGTTTAGTAATAGCGTTGTGGGTTGTTTTTGTTGATCGGTTGTTTG
>JBJTNI010000011.1:0-51430 GCA_046073985.1 Flavobacteriales bacterium
GCCCATGACCTTCCGTGACTTGAATTTGAAAAAACCATTATGGACTGCTTTAGATGAGCTTGGTTACCAAACGCCAACAACCATCCAAGCTGCAGGTTTCAATGTCATGATGTCTGGCAAGGATACCATTGGAATTGCCCAAACAGGAACGGGTAAAACGCTGGCTTATCTCTTACCCTGTTTGTGTATGTGGAAGTTTTCAAAAGAGCCGCATCCACAAATTTTGATCATTGTACCAACGCGTGAATTGGTGGTGCAGGTAGTTAGTGAAGTTGAAAAACTAACTCCCTATATGAACATTGCTGTTGGCGGTGTTTATGGTGGCGCCAACATGAATACGCAAGCCGCTATGGTTTTGCAAGGTTTGGATATTTTGGTTGGAACGCCTGGCCGCATACACGATTTAGCAGCGAGTGGTTCTTTACAGCTCAAACATATCAAAAAAGTAGTCATCGATGAAGTTGATGAAACACTTAGCCTCGGCTTCAGACCACAATTATTGCGAATTTTTGAATATTTACCTGCCAAAAGACAACACTTAGTATTTTCTGCAACGCTTTCTGAAGAGGTAGCGGCATTTTTAGATGACTACTTGGTTACACCTGTTCGGGTTGAGGCAGCACGTGCGGGTTCACCGCTTGAAAAAATTGATCAGATTGCTTACACTGTGCCTAATTTTTTATCGAAGGTGGCCTTGCTCCAGCATTTGATTTCTACCATTGATCCGACGGATAAAATTCTGATTTTTGTCTCTTCAAGGGCCTTAGCCGATCGTCTTTTTGATGAATTACATGAGGTGCATCAGAATGCCTTAGGTATTATTCATTCAAATAAAGCGCAAAATTTTCGTTTTCAAACGGTTCAAGATTTTCAAGAAGGCGTCATTAGCTTACTTATTGCCACCGACTTGATTGCTCGTGGTATAGATGTAACAGACGTCGCTTATGTAGTCAATTTTGACCTACCAGAAAATGCTGAAAATTACATACATCGGATCGGTAGAACCGGTAGAGCCGATAAAAACGGAACCGCAATTACTTTTGTCACTGAAAAAGATGTCTCAACAGTTAGAGCAATCGAGGAACTGATGCAAAAAGAACTGGCTTATTCAAATGTGCCTGAAGAAGTCGTGTTTACTGCAGAATTGCTCGAGTTTGAGAAGCCTAAACTTGACATTCCAGGTAAACTTTTAAAGCTACCTAAACGCGAAAATGTAGGCGCTTCTTTCCACGAGAAAAAAGCGAAAAACAAAAAGGTAAACATACGCTACAACCACAAAAAAGCCATGCAAGAAAAATATGGCAAGCCGAAAAAGAAGCGTAAATAACTGAGGTTTACTACGTGGTCAAGACTCGATATCTTCGAGGTGTAATTCTAAGGCTTGCACTGAAATTTGAATTTCCCAAATCAATAATGCAAGCGAAATAATCAATAGAATCAGGGCTACACCAAAAATCCAAACAGCAATAAACTCTTGTTTGATGTAAATAAAAAACATGGATAACACGCAAAGTAGCAAGCTGGAAATCCCAAATATTTGCATCGATCTTGTGAGGTAGAGTCTTTTTCTCAGATTGACAATTTGAGCTTTTAAGATTTTGTTAGGATCAGTTTTGTAAGCGGCGTGTAAACTCCTGATGATATTGGCATAGGCCAAAAAGCGATTGGTGTAGGCCAACATGATCAACGATATGGAAGAAAAAAGCAATGCGGGTGTGGTCAGGGTAAGTTCCATAGGTTTGTTTTGCTATTTTTTGATTCCCTTTTTGACCATCTCTAAATACATAGCCTCTACTTTATTTCGAGCCCAAGCAGTTCGGCGTAAAAATACCAAACTAGACTTGACAGATGGGTCATTTTTGAAGCAATTGATGTTGACCTTATAAGCCATGTGCTCCCAGCCATAGTTTTCAACGAGCTCTTCTAATATTTGAGCCAATTTGACACCATGAAGTGGGTTATTAGGTTGAGAATCAGACACAAATTTTATTTTTCAGCAACTTGCAATTGATGGTAGGAGCGGTATGAAACCAATAGGATTGCCAGTACGATGAATGGGAAAACGGCGTCGATGCCAAAGCCATCAACAGCCCAATGGCTGATAGAAGCAAAAATAAAGTCAAAAACAAAACCTGCATAGGCCCATTCTTTGAGTGTTTTAGGAACTTGCGGAATAATGAGCGACAACGATCCTAGCACTTTAAATACAACAAGCGCCAAGCCAAAATAAGCAGGGTACCCTAAATGACTCATGCCTTCTTTGGCCATTTCAGTTTGGGATGTAAGTGCGGGCATGAGGCCTTCAAAAAGGAAGATTAGTGTAGTGGTTGTCCAGTAGATGATTTTGGTAGATTTCATGGTTTGGGTTTAAAACATTTAGTAGTATTCAAAGATACAATTCTAAACTTCATAAAAACCAAAAGTGCGCTGATAAACCTTTTTTATCATCAATTGTTTTAATTTTTACGTGCTCAACCTACATCTATGAATTACCACCAACTCGTTGTTTCGCAAAAGAAATATGCCCAAACCGTTAGACAACAGCCTATTGCAAGCAGAATCCGAACGCTTTTGCGTTTCAAGCAAATGCTCCAGGATAATGAAGCCAAACTTTATGCAGCCATACATGCCGATTTTCACAAGTCAGCGCACGAAGCTTTCTTGACAGAAATTGCCATTTTGATCAAAGATATCGAAGAAGCCATTCGCGCTTTACCCAAATGGAGCAAAGCCCAAAAAGTGAAAACCAATTTAGTCAATTGGCCCGGTCAATCGTTCGTTAAACCTGAACCATTTGGTACCTGTTTGGTCATTGGTGCTTGGAACTACCCGATTCAATTATCTTTTGCGCCGGCCATTGCTGCACTTGCTGCTGGCAACACTGTTATCCTGAAACCCTCAGAACTTGCGTCAAATTGTGCACAATGCATGCAAGAAATTGTCGCAAATTATTTTGAGCCCGAGCTTTTCACAGTAGTTCAAGGTGGCGTAGAACAAACAAGCGCGCTTTTAGAAGAGCGTTTTGACAAGATCTTTTTCACGGGAAGCCCTGCTGTGGGTAAAATCATTTACCAAGCAGCAGCAAAACACCTCACACCTGTTACACTAGAGTTAGGTGGAAAAAGCCCAGCCATTATTGCGCCAAGTGCACATTTACCTACAGCTATCAAACGCCTTACTTGGGCCAAATTTCTGAATGCGGGTCAAACTTGTATTGCACCCGATTATGTACTCATTCATGAATCCATATATGAAACCTGCATTGACTTACTTCAAAAACAAATAGAAGAAAATAACTATCAACTAGCTGAAAATAATTACGTTCAAATTATCAATGAGCGAAACCTTGACAGACTCGAACACCTGCTTCAATCAGAGAAAATTGCTTACGGTGGCAAAGTCAATAAGGATAACAGAACCATAGAACCTACCCTACTTCGAGATGTTGATTTCCAGGACAACGTGATGCAACAAGAAATCTTTGGACCTATTTTGCCTCTTATTCCTTACCAAAACTTTGAGGAGGCCTTACACTTGATTATTCAAGAGGAAAAACCACTATCTGCCTATTTATTTTCAAATGATTCTAAAGAGCAAACTGCTTGGCTCAATGAACTTTCTTTCGGTGGAGGTTGCATCAACGATGCCATCATGCATATTACTAATCCAAACTTGCCTTTTGGCGGCGTAGGCCAAAGTGGCATGGGATCTTATCACGGCAGAGCAGGTTTTGAAACGTTTAGCCATTTCAAATCAGTATTCAAAAAACCCCGCTTATTTGAAGTACCTTTGAAATATCCGCCATATACCCTTTCCAAAATGAACTGGATCAAACGCATTCTTCGACTATCATGAGCCTCATTGCCAAACTATCCGGCGTAGGTAAAGAGTACCAAGTCGGAGACCAAACAATTGTTGCCTTGCAACCTGTAGATCTTGAGATCCGAGCAGGTGAACTTCTGCTCATTATCGGGCCATCAGGTTCAGGTAAAACTACCCTACTCTCATTACTGGGCTGTGTCATTTACCCTAGCTATGGTGAGCTTTGGGTTCAAGAAAAACTAGTCAATGACCTCAATCAGAAAGAGTTGGCTTCATTACGCCTCAACACCATTGGTTTTGTTTTTCAGAGTTTCAATCTAATAGCGCCTTTGAACGCACTTGACAACGTCATGATGCCCCTGCAACTCAAAAATATACCAAGGGCAACAGCCAAACAAAAAGCGCTGGATGCACTCAAATTAGTGGGCATGCTCGATCGCAAAAACAACCTTCCTAAACAACTTTCTGGTGGACAACAACAACGCGTGGCTATTGCAAGAGCCCTCGTAACAGATCCTCAGCTAGTACTTTGCGATGAACCAACGGCTTCTTTAGATGCCAATTCAATTGCTACAGTCATGCAAGAATTGGTCAATTTATCCAAGCAAGGAAAAGCCGTTTGTGTTGTAACCCATGACCCGCGCTTGCTCCAATACGCAGACCGCATCATAGAAGTAGATGCAGGACAAGCTACCGAAATTTCAAAACAAGATATCTCCCAAAAATTAGCCATCCATTAATGATTCATATGAAAAATATCCTGCCTGTATTATTTATTCTTTTACTCAGTTCTTGCGGCAGTAAGGAAGATAAAAAAGTCAATGTAGAAAAATATAAAATTGATAAGATTGACCAAATCATTGGCATCGCACGCATTGAGCCCGCTGCGAAAATTAGCCCTATCGGTGCAGAAATTGCCGGAAAAATCATTCAAATTCATGTCCAAGAAGGTCAATTTGTAAAAAAAGGAACCTTATTAGCTTCTTTAGATCAATCGCTTGATCAGGCACAGGTTCAACAGAGTCAAGCCAAAGCCCAAACTCGTCAACAACGCATTCGAAGCTTGGAGGCTAAAATTGCAGCAATAGAACTCAAAGTAAGCATCGCTGAAGTAGATATGCAACGCGATCGCAATTTGGCAGCCTCTCAAGCAGGCACACAGAAGGCAGCTTTTGATTCCGAGAGTATCTACAAGAATTTAAAAGCAGAGCTTGCTATTGCTAAAGCCGATTTAGCAGAAGCCCAAGCCGCCTTTACAGAAGTAGAATCTGAGCGCAACTATACCCAGAAACTCCTTGACAAAAAGAATATCTATGCCCCAGCAGACGGCATGATCCTCAACTGGGACGTCAAGATCGGCCAAGCGCTTGCGATTGGTACAAAAATGGCTGATTTCGCGCCTCAAGGCGACCTCATTGCCACCACTGAGGTAGATGAACTTTTTGCAATGAAAGTGAAGAATGGCCAAAAAGTGCAAATCTTTATTCAAGGCACCAAAGAGATGCTCAGTTCTGGAACAGTAGTGTATTGTGCTCCATTTTTATCCAAAAAATCAATTTTCAATGACCGCGCCGACAACCTCGAGGACCGACGAGTCCGAGAAGTGCGTGTGCGCATTGATGAGCCAGAGGCAGTCTTGATCGGAAGCAGAGTAGAATGCGTCATTAAATTGTAAGCTGTCATGCAATTACTGCGTACCGCCCTTAAATTCATTCGCTTTGACAAACCAAAAAGTATTGGTGCTTTATTTGGTGTCATTATTTCTATTTTTCTAGTAGGTCAGCAAACCGGAATTTTTACCTTTTTGACCAATGCCATGTGTTATTTCGTAAGGGTCAACGACGGCTATATTTGGGTAACTGATAACAAGACTGAAAATGTCAATGCTTTGGCCCCAATTGATGTTCGTCTTGGTTTTGAAATGGAAAGTCTTCCGCACATTAAAAAAGCGCATCAGTTTGTTCTGGCAACTGGTGCCGCCCGCTTTCCAGACGGTACAGCCGCTGGCCTCAGCATTGTTGGTGTAGAACTACCAGAATTCAACGGCATCCAACAAGGCATTTTTGTCGATGGCCAGCCCCAAGATCTGGTTGCCGACGGTGCAGTTTCAGTAGATTTCTTTGATGCCAAGGCCCTGGGAAATCCGAAAAAAGGCGACTACTTTGAGCTCAACAACAAACAAGTTCGGATTGCTGCACTGACCAAAGGTGCTAGATCCTTTGGAGGTGGGCTCATTTCCTATACAACCATTGACCGCGCTCGTTTTCTAGGGAATGTTACGCCTTCCAAAACTTCTGCATTTTTAGTCGAAGTAGATGACCCTAAAAATATGGAAGCGGCAGTCGCAACTATCAATGCCAACATTCCAGGTGTCAAAGCCTGGATGCCCACTGATTTTAAAAATCAAACGATCATCACAGTGCTGAAATCGAGTGGTATTGCGTTTTCTTTCGGAACACTTATCATATTTGCACTGATTTCAGGTTTTATCATCATTGGTCTTACACTCTACTCTGCAGCCATTGATCGCATCAAGGACTACGGTACTTTAAAAGCAATTGGCGCCACCAACGGTTACATCCGTAAGCTCATTTTAATGCAGGCTTCGCTTTATGCACTTGTCGGCTTTATCATTGGCTATACACTCATTGAAGGCTTCCGAAATGGCATTGCCAATGCCGGAACTTTATTTACGTTTTCACCAGTAGTGAAGTTTGCATTCTTTGTCATTACTGCTGTCATTAGTATTTCCGGAACCCTCTTTGCCATCAAACGCATCACCAAGCTAGAACCTGCCTCTGTGTTTAGGAATTAGGCATTCAGAGATTTTAACTACCTTTGAGCCTACATTTTTAAATGGAATCAAACGACGGCATCCGCATCAATAAGTACCTCAGCGAAGTAGGCTATTGCTCTCGAAGAGCAGCTGACCAACTCATCGAACGAGGGCGCGTCAAGATCAACGGGAAAATTCCAGAAATGGGCACCAAAGTGCTACCTGGTGATCACGTTACTGTAGATGACGAACCAATCGGCAAACCCCAAGAAGACTACATCTATTTGGCATTTAACAAGCCTGTTGGTATTGTTTGCACCACTGATCATATCCGTGAAAAAGATAATATCATTGATTTTATCAACCACCCGAAAAGAATATTTCCGATTGGCCGTCTGGACAAGCCCAGCGAAGGCCTCATTTTCTTGACAAACGATGGCGACATCGTCAACAAAATTCTGCGCGCCAGAAACAACCATGAAAAAGAATATGTTGTAACTGTCAATAAACCCATCACCAAAGACTTCATCCGCAAAATGTCAAATGGCATTCCTATTTTAGGAACAGTCACTCGTAAATGTGAGGTCAAGCAAATTGGGAGTCATTCATTTTCTATTATCCTAACCCAAGGTCTGAACCGACAAATTCGCCGCATGTGCGAATACCTCGACTACCGCGTAGCCAAACTCAAGCGCGTGCGCATAATGAATATCAAACTTGATGTTCCTGTTGGACAATGGCGTTATCTCAACGAAGACGAAATCTTGGTCATACAGTCAATGGTGGCAAATAGCACCAAGGAGGTTTAGCTTATTTCATCTCAAACAACAATTCCGTAAATGGATCGAGCTCGAATCGTAACTTTTTATGATTCAGGGTTTCAGGTAAAGCAAAGCTATTTTCTTTCGCTGTAATTTGATAGCGCAACAAAACCACATTGTTGTTTTCATCATAAAAAGCTACCTTCAAAGGGAAGGTAAACAACTGTTTTTGAGTTTGAGTTATGTTCAAATATTGTTGTCCGTTCTTGGTTTCAAGTGTAACTTTTAATTGCGGATGCCCTACTTGGTAGAGCCACTGGTCAAAAAAGGTTTCTATCTGAGCTTTTACATTTGCATCTTCAACTACAGACAAAATGCACTTGCGAAAATCTTCTGAACTCGCATTTTTGTATTTGTAAGTTTCATAAAAGGATTGAATCCCTGACCAGAATAAACTATCACCTAGTTCAACACGCAACATGTGCAAGACCCAACTTCCTTTTTGGTAGGCATTAGGATTTAGTCTATCATTGAGGTCAGAAGTAAGCGAATCGACAAGCGCTGCTTGAAACTTTTTTGAAAAATTGATGACTCGATTGCGATCCTGTACCAGTTGCTCACGAAATGGCGCTTGACCTTCTGTCATTTCAATGTAGTAGTTTGTCAGATACGTAGCAAAACCTTCACTGAGCCATAAATGCTGCCAATCGGATTCTGTAACAGTATTTCCGAACCATTGGTGTGCAATTTCATGTGCAACAAGTAAGGTACTTCTTCGGTTTTGAGTCAAAGATTCTTCGTCATAAAAAATACAGCCAGCGTTTTCCATGCCACCATATCTTGTTGTAGATTGCACATTGTTGAGTTGCGAAAAAGGATACGGCGCAATTGTCTTTTGATAAAAATTGAGTATCCCTGGCGCTACTTCAAATGAAGCCAAGCCACCGAGGCTATCTTGCCGGTAAACACTTCCGATAATAGGAATACCATCTATTTTACCTATTTCTTTTGAATTGAAATCTGCAACTCCGATCACGGCAACTTTCGTAGCAATAGGTTCTTCGATCACATAACACCACCAAGTGAGACCATTTTTTTCTTTTTGGGGTGTATTAAAAACAAGAGTCCCGTTGGCAACTACCTCATAGGCTTGAGGTGCATAGACGTCAAAAGTGTAGGTGGCTTTATCAGAAGGGTGGTCATGACAAGCATACCAATACCTTGCACGATTTGGCCAGTTGTCAGCAAAAATGGTAGGAGCGCCGTACCTATTTTTACTAATTACAAGACCATCTTGAGGTTCGCCTTGCATTTTAATTAGTAAACTGATTGTTTGATTGCTGTATTTTTTAGGAATATCCAACAACAAGCGATCAGGCAGTTGGCGCCATTTGATTGCTTTTTTAAGAATGGTTACAGACGTAACCTCCATCCCCGAACCATCTTTATCTGGTCCTATTAAATCGAGTTCTATTTGCAGCGCATCATTGAGCAACTGAATTTCAATCAACTCTTCTAAAACGACAGTTTTTTGACGAGGATCAAGGTTAAAATGCAAAGAATAGTGTTTTACGTCAATGTTATTTTGACCAAATAAAAAGCTAGATAGGATGAAACCGACGAAAAAGATTGAATTTTTCATAAATCAAAAAGTACACCCTCCTTCAAAGAATAAGGTGAAATGTAAACGTGTTTTATTTTTGCTTGGGCCAACACCCAGCGTGTTTTGATAGCTGCCAAAGGGGCCATGCGTTTGCGAATGGAAATAATATGTGGATCAGCATCGCGTTCTGCCTGAGTAGATGAAATGATACGATCCAACATCTTTTTAAATTCAGCTGTATCAACCTGAACAGAGGATCCACAAGGATTAAAAACTTCTTGAGCAAGTAACTCATAGAATGTTTCAAAACTGCCCGAAGAACCAATGAGTACGTCGGGTAGATTCTGTTTAAAAAAATGCGAACAGCGTTCCAATAAATAACTTTCAACACGTTCGATGTCTTCAATTGTGAAGGGATCTTGGTATTCAAAGTACTGAAAAAGGCGCGAAACACCAATGTCAAAAGATTGTGCTAAAAACGGCCCATTGGCGTCAGCAGCAATAAATTCGGTTGAGCCGCCACCTATGTCCATGATCAAAGCGGGGGCGTCGAAGTGGTGTGTTAGTTTTACTCCTTTGTATATCAATTCTGCCTCGCGAAGGCCTGAAACAATTTCAATTTGAATTTGCAATTCTAAGGCCACCTTTTGTACAAAATCTGAGGCATTTTGCGCATCTCTTAGCGCAGATGTACCAATGGCATGAATCTCTTGAACTTGAAAGGTTGCGCAATGATCTTTGAACTTTTTCAAGGCCAGCATGGCGCGGTCTATTGCCGCGTTGTCAATGCGTCCTTCATTGATGCCTCCCAAACCTAACGCAACGCCTTCTTTGATTTGAAAGAGTACCTGTTGCGTTTGTGTATCGGCAATCAGCAAATTAAAGGTGTTGGTACCTAAATCAATGATTGCCCTGCGCATTTCTTTAGAATTTTAAGATGGATTTTTTATACCAACGACTGGCCAACCAGAGTAGTAAAATAGCACTTACTATGAGTACAAACCAACTGAGCAAAATACCCACATATGACTCGAGCGTAGCGCCTTGCGTAAGTTGAATCATGGAAAGCACAGGAGAAGTAAAGGGCAAATACATCAGTAACTGAGCGCTACTAGAGGCTGGAAACAAAATGTAAAAAACGCCAGCTACCAAACCAAAAACTATCAGTAATAAGAGCGGAATTAAAAATTGTTGACCGTCTGCATCGGCTGCACTTCTGGATCCTAAAACAGAAAATAAAGCACCGTAAAAGAAGAAACTTCCAATGAAAAATAATAGGAAATGGAATAACAAGAATCCAAAATTCAATTGTTCAAAAATGAGATCACTCAATGGATTGAGCCTTACCCCTGCCGTACCTTGCCAATTACTTGGATCAAGGATATCCACAAATAAAGTACTCCTGAGTAGCCAAAAACCTAGCCCTAAACAAAGTGCCCAACCTATTAATTGAAGCAGCGCCACTATGCCTATACCTGCAATTTTACCCATCATGAGCTGATGAGGCTTGACACTGGCTAATAATACTTCGACAATCCGACTGCTTTTTTCTTTGGTTGTTGCACGAAAAATAGTCATGCCATAAATACTGACAAATAAAAGAATAAAAGCTCCGATTGCAAATCCAGTCCAGCTCGAGGTTTCTTTTGATTCATTTTTAGGGTCGTCGAGGTCTCTAAAATCGAATATTAAACCCTGCTTGATGCTACGAAAAGCTTGTGCACTGAGTGCTGAAAACTCATTGGCTAAAATTTCTTCAAGGCGTCTTTCTACTTCAAATTTGAGTTGCATACGCGTATCCATACTGAGTTGTTCACGGTAAAATACAAAGCACTTTTTGTTATTGAGCACCTTTTCGTTGAGCTCGAGTAGCACATCAAATTCTTGATATGCTTTGGCTTTTTCAAATTCATTGAGTTCTAGGTAACTGTCTAAAAAGTAATAGCTGACGTATTTCTCTTGTTGGGCCAGCACCTTATGTTCCATGATTTGACCTGGGTCAGCGATCAGAACTTTTATCTTTTCTTTGCCTTGATCGGCTGCAAAGAGCAATCCAACAAGCAACAACAAAACCACCAAAGGACCCAAAACGAGCATCCACCAAAAACCGCGCTGAGTCAAGCGCTCTTTGCATTCGCGTAGGGTAATGAGCCAAAATTTAGTCATGGGTTTGCTGATTTTGAGATATGAAATCTACAAATACTTCTTGCATGGACGGTAAGCGTTTCTCGATGCGTTCCACTGACACTTGATCTTGTAAAGACCTCATCAGATCATTGACAGTTCTTTGACCTCGGATACGCAACATACATTCAAAGCGTCCTTCTGAAATTTCTTTTTGATCGATCAATTCAAAATCGGTCCAGAGTGCATTGGCAAAAGCCAACATGTGTCCTTCAAAACGAACGGCAATTTCTCCTTTGCTGTGCTGAGCCCTCAGGTTCCAGATGCTATCCTGAGCAAGTACCTTACCTTGATGTAACAAAGCTGCTGCATCACAAATGTCATCGACACTTTTCATGTTGTGAGTGGAAAGTAAGATGGTGCAACCGTTGTCTTTGAGCGCTTGAATTTCGTTGATCATGAGTTCTACATTCATGGGGTCAAAACCAGAAAGTGGCTCATCTAAGATGAGTAATTCAGGTTCGTGCACCAACGCTGCCAAGAATTGAACTTTTTGAGCCATCCCTTTTGATAATGTCGAAATGCGCTTGTCTTGCCAAGAATTGATTTCAAAGTGCTGCAGCCATTTTTCAACATTGAACTTCGCTTGTGCCGCTGATAATCCTCTTAAACGGGCTAGAAATAGCAAGTGCTCGGCTACAGCCATATTTTTGTAAAGACCGCGCTCTTCGGGTAAATAGCCAATATTGGGTAATTGAGTGGCAGACAAAGGCTTTCCTTGATATAAGATATGCCCAGCGTCTGGGGCAAGCATTTGATTGAGCATGCGAATGAGTGTGGTTTTTCCGGCGCCATTGGGGCCCAACAAACCAAAAATCTGGCCTTTAGCCAGGGAGATACTGACATCATCTAGCACGAGCTTTCGCTGATAAGACTTGCTTACACCCTCAATTTGAATCATGTTTTAAAGCTACAAAAAACTTAGCTAGTGTAATTCAACTAAAGGCTTCCAACGGAATTTTTTTGCTAAAATGAAGTACAAACCGCTAAAAAACAAAACCCCAACAAGCAAATGACTCCAGGCGCCTCCGGGTGCACTGGTATCTAGCCATAAGGCATCGGTATGAAAAACTTGCCAAGTGCTAGAAATGACAACCGCACTAAAAAGGTTATTGATGCTGTGGTAAGCCAAGGCTAATTCAAGCCCGTCATCTTGTACAGAAATAAGTGCCAAAAACACCCCTGCCATTAAATAATAGCCTATGATTGCCGGACCCAATGCTTGCACCTCTGGATTAGATCCGTGTACTGCCGCAAAAAAAACTGCACTGAGCAAGATACTCAGCCAAATTTTACCGGTACGGGCATACAAACCTTGCAACGCATATACCCTAAAAATCAATTCTTCGGCAGCTGCCTGTATGGGAATGAATAGAAGGGAAAGTGTGAGGAGCGGAAAAAACTTTTGTGCGTTAAAATTCCAACGAAGAGTTGTATTGAGCTGATTGGAAATAACAAATGGCAATATGGAAACCACAAACAGCAAAATCAACAATAGGCAAGCAAACCAAAAAAAACGCGACCACCTGAAATGACTTGCTGCCGTAAAAATTTGGAGAAACCGCCGCTTATGGACCAAAACCAAATAAATCAACAAACCAAAAAAGAGCAAAACAAAAGGAAACAACATCCAAAAGAAAAGACGGAGTTTTCCAAATTGCAGGATCATGTCCGCATCATCAAGCGTTAACGTTGTTCCAGGAAAACGCTGTTGCCAGTCGAGAAACAAAGGCAACGAACCCAATATGTATAACAGCACCAATAAGAATATTCCGCCGGCATACAAACCAACAGCGCGTTTACCATTTTGAGCTGTTTCGATGTAACGCATCAGGAAAATATGTCGCGCATACGACTGAAAAATCCTTTGTCTTTTTGCGCTTTTTGAGGGTCAAAATTTTCAGAGTCACGGAGTTTCTCGAGCGTTTCGCGCTCTTCTTTGCTGACGTTGGTTGGCGTGTAAATATGTAAATGCACAAAAAGATCACCAGTGGCATAGCCCTGAACACTTGGCAAGCCTTTACCCCTTAAGCGCAACACTTTGCCACTTTGGGTACCTGCATCCATTTTGATTTTTACCTTACCACCTACAGTCGGTACCTCTAGCGAGGCGCCAAGCACGGCATCTACGAAATTGACAAAAGCATCATAATGCAAGTTTTCACCCTCGCGTCGCAACTCTTCGTGGGCCACTTCTTCAATGACAACAATGAGATCACCCGGTGCACCGTTGAAAGGCCCAGCATTCCCTTTGCCTCTCACACTCAGCTGCATGCCATCTTCAACACCTGCCGGTATATCGATTTCGATCACCTCCTCTTGACGCTTGAGGCCTTGTGCATCTGCATCTGCAGGTTTTGATTCTACAGTTTTGCCAGCTCCCTGACACACATGACACGTAGATTGCGTTTGCATGGCGCCCAAAAAGGTTTGTGCCACGCGTGTGATACGCCCAGTGCCCTGACATGTTGGACAATTTTTATAAGTAACGCCTTCAGCTTGAACCAGCTTATTGACTTTGATTTTTTTATTGACCCCGTTAGCAATTTCTTCTAGGGTCAGTTTCATTTTAACGCGAAGATTAGTGCCCTTCACAACGCGTGAACCACCGCGACTTCCTCCGAATGAGCCTCCAAAAGCTCCTCCAAAGATGTCTCCAAATTGAGAGAAGATGTCGTCCATGTTCATGCCTCCACCGAAGCCTCCGGCGCCGCCCATACCTGCATGGCCAAAGCGATCATATTGGGCTTTCTTTTCGGCATTACTCAGTACCTCGTATGCCTCGGCCGCCTCTTTGAATTTTTCTTCTGCACTGGCGTCGTCAGGGTTTTTATCTGGGTGGTATTTGAGTGCTAATTTGCGATAAGCTTTTTTGATTTCAGCTTCATCTGCATTTTTGGATACACCCAATACTTCGTAATAATCTCTTTTGTTACTCATGATTTTCTTATTGACCTACCACTACTTTTGCATAACGCAACACCTTGTCATTGAGGAAATAACCCTTTTCTACATCATCGACAACTTTACCTTTTAATTGTTCTTCTGGAGCAGGGATATTGGCAATTGCCTCATGTAAATCGCTGTCAAATTCAAAGCCTTTTGACTCCATTTCTTTGAGACCTTTTGAAAGTAAAATTTGCTTGAATTTATTTTGAATGAGCTTGAAACCCTCACGCAATGAAGCGGCGTCGTCGAGGTTTTCATTATTGGTAATCGCACGATCAAAATCGTCAAGGACAGGCAGTAAGTCTTTGAGTAGCCCTGCATTTGCCGTAACAATTAAATCGAGGCGCTCTTGGTTGGTTCGCTTGCGGTAGTTTTCAAACTCGGCATATAAACGGACAAATTTTTCACGAAATTCATCTTGATTGGTGCTTTGAGCTTCTTCATTCTGTGCTTCTTGGGCGGTATCTGCCTGAGCTGAATCGGTATCTGGCTGCTCAGGAGTAGGCGTATGACCTGCTTGTTCTTCTTGGTTGAATGCTTCTTGTGCTTCGTTTTCGACTGACATAATGACTCTAATTTACTTTGGTCTGTTATTTGCAAAGATAAGGCCAACTCTGTGTTTAAGACAAGGTGGCAGTATTGAGCTGTCAAAAAGTGTCAAAAAAGCAGTTTTTAAACGTTATGAAAAAAATTGTCTATCTATTTTGCTTGCTGAGCACCTTTGGTCAAGCTCAATTACTTTATCAGATTTCTGGAAAAGACCTCCAGCAACCTTCTTATTTGTATGGCACCATTCACATTCTCCCCAAGGAACAATTTGAAATGTCAAAAAGCATTGAGCGCGCTTTTAAAACGTGTTCAACACTCGCCATGGAAGTAGACCTCAACATGAGTACCAGCGAAAAAATTGCCATGGCTCAACGCGCACTACTCGCTGATGGCAAAACGCTCAAAGACATTATGGAGCCTCAAGATTACATCAAGCTCAAAATGTACTGCATGGACAGCTTGAAATGGAATGAAAGTAAATTTGAACGCAGCAGCAGGTTGCAACCCATGTTTTTCTCGAGCCTGCTTATCCAAGAAAGCATGTCAAACATGGCGTCTTTTGAAATGGAGTTCAATAAAATGGCCAAAAAACAACACAAAAAAACCATGGGGCTAGAAACCATCGATTTTCAATTGTCTCTTTTTGAGAAACTACCGATGTCAACCCAAATTGGAATGCTCAAAGAAGATTACCAAAGCAACATGCAAAATTATGACACCTTACTTGCACTTTATCTTAAAGAAGATCTAGAAGGTCTTGGTGTACTCATGCTCGAAGAAACTGCACAGTATCCCGAATTCAATGAGCTGCTGCTGCTTGCCAGAAACCGCAGTTGGATAACTCCTATGAGTCGTCAAATGCAAAAAGAAAGTACCTTTTTTGCCGTTGGCGCTGGTCATTTAGGTGGACCAGAAGGGGTTGTCGCTTTATTGAGAAAACAAGGCTACACCCTTACCCCGATTCAAAAAGATTGATACACCAAGACTAAATAGAAAAAAATGCAACAACAAGAAGTTTTTGAATCCATAGTTCAGTTCAGACGCAGTAACCGTAAATTTGACCCCTCTATTTCTGTCCCGAATGAGGTCATTGAACGAAGCCTGAAACGCGCCATTCTTTCTCCTAATTCAAGCAATATGCAACTCTGGGAATTCCATTGGATTTCTAGCCCAACTGCACTTGAACAGATGGTGCCAATTTGCTTGAATCAGTCGGCAGCCAAAACCGCACAACAAATGGTTGTGTTTGTTGCCAGACCTGACAAATGGAAGTCGAGGCAGCAATGGCATTTACAACAAGTTAAAAGTGAAATAAAAGGCGAACCCACAAAGGCACAAAAAATGATGCTCCAATATTACGGAAAAGTCATGCCCTTGTTGTATGCCGCTGACCCACTCCGAATCTTGGCTGCTTTGCGCCTAACCATTAGCTTCTTTGGTGGTCTTTTCAAACCATTTTACCGAACCGGTGGTGCTTCGGCTGTGCGTGTGGTTACTCAAAAATCTTGTGCGCTAGCTGCCCAAACCTTTATGCTATCAATTGCAGCTGAAGGTTTTCATACCTGCCCCCTCGAAGGTTTTGACGAAAAAAGACTCAAGCGCTTTTTAAAACTTCCAAGACGAACACACATCAATATGGTGGTAGTGATCGGCAAAGGTACTGAGCCCGGAATTTGGGGAGAAAGAGTACGTGTACCCTACCAAGAGGTGGTAGTTAAGCACTGAGGTAATTTCGGATACCGATTCGAAGCGCTGGTTTAATTTGACCGAGCTCTTCAATGAGTTCAATTTGGGCCCTAACTTCCGGATCAATCTCGGGATATTTTTTGCGCAATCTTTTTAAATGATAAAGCGCATACACCCTATTTGCTACCTTGATATCGGCATTTTGAAAGATATTAAAATAAAGGTCAAGTAGCGCACCCTCATTTTTCTTTCTCATTGGAAAACGCAATAAAACCACCAATAAACTGCGCTGAATATCGTGCTTAAAAGTTTGTAGCAACGCTCCTTCGAGTTGATCTTGAAATTTGTAAAGCAATTGTGGCTGAACATTGGCCACATGAACTAATAACCAAGCACTGTAAGCTGGCACCGGGTGTGATTTGCTACTCAGTGCCAGTTCTATCAAAGCAGGAAAATCCTGGTGATGAGATAAAAAATAAGTGTGTAAATCAGTGAACTTCGGCATTTTGGCGCGTGCCAAAACCATTGCCTCTATTTCACTGATTGTCGCCATAATCAAACACTTGACTATTCAGCCGTGGATTCTCCTTTTGCTTTGGGCGTTTTAGCCTTTTTGATTTGGAGATCAAGCACATCTTTTCCAGCAGTATAGTCGAGTGCAATTGTATCGCCTGTTTGTAAATTGGCATTGATGATTTCTTCTGCGAGTGGATCTTCGATGTATTTCTGAATGGCGCGTTTGAGAGGTCTGGCACCAAACTTTTCATCATATCCTTTGTCTACAATGAAATCTTTGGCAGCATCTGAACAAGACACATGGTAGCCTAAATTACCAATGCGCAACAATAGTTTTTCAAGTTCTATGTCAATGATGCGATGAATATCTTCGCGTTTGAGCGACTTAAACATAATCATGTCATCAACACGGTTCAAGAATTCTGGCGAGAACGCCTTGCGCAATGCATTTTGAACTACTGAGAGCGCATTTTGTTCTTGAGCTTCCTCTTTGGCTTTGGTTCCAAAACCTACCCCGGTTCCGAAATCGGCTAGTTGTCGGGCGCCGATGTTGGAAGTCATGATAAGAATGGTGTTTTTGAAGTCGATTTTTCGACCCAAGCCATCGGTCATGTGACCGTCGTCAAGTACCTGTAATAAAAGGTTAAATACATCTGGGTGAGCCTTCTCGATTTCATCGAGCAAAATGATGGCATATGGCTTTCTGCGTACTTTTTCTGTGAGTTGCCCACCTTCTTCGTAACCAACGTATCCCGGAGGTGCTCCGACGAGTCTGGAAATGGAGAATTTTTCCATGTATTCGGACATATCTATACGAATGAGGGCATCTTCTGAATCAAAAAGATTTTTGGCAAGAATTTTTGCCAATTGCGTTTTACCAACACCCGTTGGGCCTAAGAAAAAGAATGATCCGATTGGCTTGTTCGGATCTTTGAGGCCAGCTCTGTTGCGCTGAATGGCACGCACCACTTTTTCTACAGCATCGTCTTGGCCAATCACTTTTCCGCGGATGGTTTCGGCCATTTTGACCAATTTTCCGAGTTCAGATTCTGAAACTTTGGTCACAGGAATGCCACTCATCATGGAAACAACCTCAGCAACGTTTTCTTCGGTTACGGTAACGCGGTTATTTTTTGCTTCTTCTTCCCATTTTGTTTTTGCTGCCTCGAGCTGCTCTTGGAGTTTGCGTTCTGCATCGCGGAGCTCGGCTGCTTTTTCGTATTGTTGAGATCGAATTACTTCTGCTTTCTGAGACTTTAATCCTTCGATTTGAGCTTCGATATCGGTTATTTCTTTTGGCACATGAATATTGGTAATGTGCACACGGGAACCAACTTCATCGAGCGCATCGATGGCTTTGTCCGGAAGATGTCTGTCAGTGATGTAGCGCTCGGTAAGCTTGACACAAGCCATAATTGCTTCGTCTGTGTATCTCACACCGTGATGATCTTCGTAGCGCTCTTTGATATTGTGTAAAATTTGAACGGTTTCGTCTATGCTCGTTGGCTCAATAATGACCTTTTGAAAACGCCTTTCTAGTGCACCATCTTTCTCGATGTACTGACGGTATTCATCAAGTGTGGTAGCTCCTATGGCTTGCATTTCACCGCGAGCAAGCGCTGGCTTAAACATATTTGAAGCATCTAGCGAACCACTGGCTCCACCCGCACCAATAATGGTGTGGATTTCGTCGATGAACAAAATAATGTCGGGATTTTTCTCGATTTCTTGCATGACAGCTTTCATGCGCTCTTCAAATTGACCGCGGTATTTAGTGCCCGCAACCAAAGAGGCCAAATCGAGAGATACAATGCGTTTGTTGAATAGAATTCTAGAGACTTTTCTTTGCACAATGCGCAAAGCCAAACCTTCGGCGATTGCGGATTTACCCACACCAGGCTCACCAATGAGGATTGGATTATTCTTTTTGCGACGCGATAAAATTTGACTAACGCGTTCAATTTCTTTTTCACGGCCTACAATTGGATCTAGACGACCTAACTCGGCCATTTTGGTGAGGTCTCGACCGAAGTTGTCTAGGACTGGGGTTTTGGACTTTGGGTCTGCGCTTTTGCGCTGTGCAGCACCGAAGTTTTCTTCTTCTTCATTGCCAGAATTTGGAAATTCTGAACGCGGTTGTTGTTTGTCTTGTAGCATAAGTTCGTATTCTTCGCGGGCACTGTCATAGAGCACTCCATATTTGTTTAAAACTTGGCAGGCAACGCTGTCTTCGTAGCGCAAGATCGTCAATAAAAGGTGTTCGGTACCAATGATGTTTTGCTTGAATTCTTTGGCTTCGAGGTAGGATTGCTTGATGATATTTTCAGCCTGCTTAAGCAGTGGGATATTGGTGCTCACGAGGTGCTGTACAGCCGTTTTTGTGAGCATTTTTTCGAGCTCGGTTTTGAGCTGAGGCAAATCGACATTGAATTCATTGAGGATTTTGACAGCCGTACCTTCATTGAGACGGATCAGACCGAGCAATAAATGTTCAGCACCAACAAATTCATTGGAGAGGCGCACTGCTTCATCGCGGCTATAACTGATCATGTCTTTGACACGGGGAGAAAATTTAGCTTCCATGGGCATTGAATCGTTGTTACAAATATAACTTTTATCTGAGCACACCGTCCGCTTTTATCCACAATTTATATGTTCATTTTGTTAGTAAAAAATAGTGAGGAGGCACGCGAAGGGGGTGCATTTTATTAACTTTGAAATTCTAATTAATTAACGCATAGACTAACGCAATAATATGGCTGAAGGCGAAAAAATCATTCAGATCAACATTGAAGACGAAATGAAATCAGCATACATCGATTATTCGATGTCTGTCATTGTCTCACGTGCACTCCCTGATGTTCGGGATGGCTTCAAACCCGTTCACCGCAGGGTGCTTTACGGAATGCAAGACCTCGGCGTCTACTCTAACAGACCTTATAAGAAGTCAGCAAGAATTGTCGGTGAAGTACTCGGTAAGTATCACCCGCACGGCGATAGCTCTGTTTACGACACAATGGTTCGCATGGCGCAGCCTTGGTCTTTGCGTTACCCGCTAGTTGACGGACAAGGTAACTTCGGTTCTGTTGATGGCGATAGCCCAGCTGCAATGCGTTACACTGAGGCAAGGCTTCGCAAGATTGCCGAAGAAATGCTCGACGACCTTGAAAAAGAAACCGTCGATTTCAGACCTAACTTTGACGACTCACTCGAAGAGCCAACGGTTCTCCCTACTAAAATTCCAAACCTGCTCGTGAATGGCGCTGCGGGTATTGCTGTAGGTATGGCCACCAACATGGCTCCGCACAATCTCACCGAAGTCATTGACGGCACTATCGCTTATATCGACAACCGCAATATCGAAGCTGAAGAATTGTTGCAATACATCAAAGCACCAGACTTCCCTACCGGCGGAATCATTTATGGTTATGAAGGTGTTCGAGATGCTTTACTTACGGGTAGAGGACGTGTGGTCATTCGTGGAAAAGCCGAAATTGAAGAAGAAAACGGCCGCGAACAAATCATTGTAACAGAAATCCCTTATCAGGTCAACAAGGCCGAAATGATCAAAAAGATCGCTGAATTGGTCAACGATAAAAAGATTGAAGGCATTTCTGATCTTCGCGATGAATCTGACCGCAACGGGATGCGCATTGTTTTTGAAATCAAGCGCGACGCCATCGCTAACGTTGTATTGAACAAACTATATAAGTTCACGCAGCTTCAAACCTCTTTCTCTGTTAACAACATTTGTTTGGTCGATGGCCGCCCTCGTTTATTAAACGTCCGCGAACTCATTGAGCAATTTATTGAATTCCGTCATGAAGTCGTGATTCGCCGTACGCGTTTTGATTTACGCAAAGCCGAAGAGCGCGCCCATATTCTTGAAGGCCTCATCATCGCCTCAGACAACATTGACGAAGTCATTGAAATCATCAAATCTTCAGCTAGTCCTGATGACGCCCGAGACCGCTTAGCAGCTCGATTTGGCTTGTCAGACATCCAGACCAGAGCAATTGTCGACATGCGTTTGCGTCAACTCACTGGTCTTGAACAAGACAAACTACGCGCAGAATTTGACGAACTCATGAAGCTCATCGCGGATCTCAAAGACATCCTCGACAAAGAAGAGCGCCGCATGCAAATCATCAAAGACGAACTCATTGAAATCCGTGATAAATACGGAGATGAGCGCCGTTCTTCTATTGAGTACTCAGCGAGCGAAATGCGCATGGAAGACCTCATCGCCGATGAAGAAGTGGTAGTCACTATTTCCCATGCAGGCTACATCAAGCGCACTAACTTGGCTGAATACAAAGTGCAAAACCGCGGCGGAATGGGCTCAAAAGGCTCCGCTACCCGTGACCAAGATTTCCTAGAGCACCTTTTTGTAGCTACCAACCACAATTACCTTCTCATTTTCACCGAAAAAGGTCGTTGTTTCTGGATGCGCGTCTATGAAATTCCGGAAGGCAATAAAACCTCCAAAGGTCGTGCCATCCAGAACCTCATCAATATTCCGCAAGACGACAAGGTAAAAGCATACGTAAAAGTGCTTGACCTCACCGATAAAGAATACGTTGAAAACAATTTCATCGTGATGTGCACCAAGCAAGGGGTCATTAAGAAAACTTCACTCGAAGCCTACTCCAGACCACGCAGCAATGGTATCAACGCCATCGGCATCCGTGAAAACGACGAACTACTCGAAGCAAAACTCACCAACGGCAGCAACGAAATCGTTCTTGCTACCAGCGAAGGCCGAGCCATTCGTTTCAATGAAGCTACGGTGCGTCCTATGGGCCGCAACGCATCAGGTGTTCGCGGAGTAACCCTTACTTCACCTTCAGACGTCGTGATCGGCATGATCTGTGTGGAAGACATCTTCTCTACCATTTTGGTTGTATCTGAAAAAGGATTCGGAAAACGCACCTTCCTCAACGACCCAGAAGACAAAGAACCAGTTTACCGCATCACCAACCGAGGTGGTAAAGGTGTCAAAACGCTCAATATCACAGACAAAACCGGAAAATTACTTTCTATCCAGAATGTCTTTGACGAAGATGACCTCATGATCATCACTAAATCAGGCGTCACCATCCGCATGCACATTGATACCATTCGTACCATGGGTCGTGCGGCGCAAGGCGTGAAACTCATCAACCTTAAGGGCAATGCCGAAATCGCTGCCATTGCACGCGTACCTAGATCCGAAGATGAAGAAGATGAAATCTCAGATGCGGAAATCACACACGAAAATGGCACAGAAATTGACAACCCTGAAGCTCAAAGCGAATAAATTTAGACTTATGAAAAAACAACTCTTTTTTGCCGGACTCAGTATTTTATTAAGCACGGCTACGTTTGCTCAAAAAAAGAACGTCACTGATGCCATTCTTTTGATGCGCAAATACAACCCAACCGGAGACGTCGTGGCCAATCAAAAAATTGTTGCAGATGCAATGAATTTCATCGACTTAGCCGCCGCAAACCCCGAGACTGCCGAAGATTTAAAAATGCATTTGTACCGCGCACAAATCTATTATTGCCTCGGTGAAGTCAGTAGCATAGCTTCTGCAAGCTCAAATCAACCAATCGACGTTGCGACAGCTGAAAAATGGAAAGCAACATCAATGGCTTCTTTCAAAAAAGTGCTTGATGACCCTAAAAAAGCCTACACAGCAGATGCACAAAGTTTCATCAATGGCCGAGCCGATTTCACCTTCAACCTAGGTATCGGAGCATACAATGCCAAAAAATACGAAGCAGCGGCGCTTGCCTTTTTAGCAGCTTACGATATCAAAAGCTATCTTGGTGAAGAATTCAAAGATGCCGAAGTAAATACTTCATTGGCAACCAACTATGCGGTTGAAGATTTCCTTGCTGCCAAAAAATACGATGAGGCCATTGCTTTTGCCTCACGAATTTCAGACGCCCTACCAAAAAACATCGATGTTTTGATCAGCTTGGTTAACATCAATTTACAAAAAGGTGATGTTGCTGCAACCGAAACTTTCATCAACAAAGCGCTTGCGATTGATCCATCGAACAAGCAACTTTACTATGTACTCGGCACAAGCTACATGGACAAGAAAGAAAATGACAAAGCAACAGCTGCCCTTCAAAAAGCCTTGGAAATAGATCCAAATTACAATGAAGCACTGTATCAACTTGGCGCACACTTGTACAACCTCGCGGTTGAAAAGCGCAATCTGACCATAGAAATGGATTACAAAGATCCAAAAATGGCTGCTACAGAGAAAGAAGCAATGGATCTTTTCAAACAGGCACTTGTACCTCTTGAAAAATATGCGAGCCAAAACGAAAATGACAAAGCTATCCTAGACATTTTGTACAAAACAAACATGAAACTAGGCAACATCGAAAAAGCCCAAGAATATAAGAAGCGTCTAGAAGCGCTCAAAAACTAAAAATAATTGTTTCAAAACTGCCCGTCGATCGGGCAGTTTTTTTATGCCCTTAAATTGGTTTTTTACTAACTTTGAACCATGGAATTTGTACACCCCGAACGCTTATGGCTGCTCTTCTTAGTACTCATTCCAATTATTATCCATCTCTTTCATTTTCGAAAAAGAAAAGTACTATTTTTCTCCTCACTGCGCTTTATTCAATTCATTGAAAAACAAGAGCAGAGTTCTCGCAATCTCAAGCACTACCTCATCCTGGCCTCTAGAATTTTAGCCATTTGCGCCCTCGTTTTTGCGTTTGCCAACCCCTACCTACCCACAACAACTCAGCACAAGAACGGCAAAAACGCTGTAATCATTTACATCGACAACTCCTACTCCATGACCGCGTTGGGTGCCGAAGGCACCTTATTGTCAGAAGCCAGAGAATTGGCCAAACGCGTACTCGCACAAATCAAACCAAACACGAACGTCCTGATTTGCAGCAATCACCTTAATAGCGCTGAACAGTTTTTTGTCACTAAAGCAGAAGCACTGCGCTACCTTGATCAACTAGAGCCATTTGCATTGCCCAGAAGCCTCAACGATATCGCAGATTGGCAAACCAAACAAATCGAGCAACACGAAGCCCTTGTTGGCCCCCTCAGCACAGCTCAGCGCATTTTTATTTCTGATTTTCAAAGCCAAAACGCCAAGCTTTCAAACCAAGATCCAGCACAAACCGACCCTTTCTATTTGTATCAATTAGAGGCTCAAAAACCTAATAACATCTATATCGACAGTATTTGGTTTGGCAACCCAACGCAACAATTTGACGCCAACCAAGAACTTTTTGCCCGTGTCAAGCATTCTGGCACAGCTGCACAACAAAGTACAGCCGTTGAATTAGAACTCGGTAAAACCAAAAGAACTATGTTCTTAAAAATTGGGGGCAATCAATCAAAAGTGATCAGTTTTCCATTTACAGAAAAAAATAAGGGCGCCGTACAAGGAAATATCAGTATCACAGATGCCCAAATACATTTCGATGACACCTGGAATTTTGCATATGAAGTTCCGAAATCCACCAAAGTCAGCCTGATTCAAAATGCCGGATCAAGCGAACGTGTGGGTGCCGCATTTGCAGTTGAACCGCGTTTTGTACTCAATTCACTAGAGCCAGGCGCTGTTGACATCCAAAAATTAAGCAACTCAGACCTTATCGTAATGAATGGCCTTGATGAAATTTCTTCAGGCCTTTGTTCAGATTTAATCAATGCTGTAGCAAATGGTTGTAAAATACTGATTATTCCTGGTTCTAAAATAGATGCTGCAAGTTACAAACCTTTGCTGCAAGCCCTGAATTTACCATTGCTCGGATCGTTAACAAACGTCGGGGTTCAACTTCAAAGTATCGCGTATAAAGATCCTTTTTTCAAAGGGGTATTCGAAAAGCAACTCGACAAACTTCAAACAACCATTGTTTCCAAACATTATGAAGTCAAAGGGCAACGTCAAAGTGTTGCCATGCCGCTTTTGACCCTGCGCTCAGGCCAAGCCTTACTGCTACGAGCTCAACAAAACGCTTTTCTTTTCAGTGCAGCCCTCGACCCAGCATTTGGAAGTTTAGCTCAGCAGACGCTTTTCCCTACCATCTTGCTTCGTTGTGGCGAATTTGCGGCACAACGCTATCCACTACATGCCATTATAGGACAAGATGCCCAAGTAGGTATCAGAGCCCAAATACCCAATGACTTACCGCTTAAAATGATTTCCAAGGAATTCGAATACATCCCGCAAATCCGTAAAATGGATGGCCTGACACTCCTAAATTTAAGTGGCAACAGTGCCATTGAAAATCTAAAAGCAGGTACTTACCAACTCTTTGCTAATGAACCTATTGGGCAGCTGGCACTCAATTATCCAAGAACTGAATCTCGTTTGAACTACATGAAATCTCAAGAACTCTTAGATTTATTCGAGTCCAACGGCATAAAAAATTGTAAATTTAACAGCATCAAAGATGGTCAAAGCATCGCAGCTCTCCAGATTGATCAAGTGGCCTATTACTGGCGGATCTTGCTTTTATTTGGCTTGTTGTGTTTATTGCTCGAGCTTGCTTTGTTAAAATGGTGGAAATGAAAATTCAACTCAATCAGGTCCGAATCTACGACCCACAATCACAGTTCAATAATCAAGTATTGGACATCTTAATTGAAAATGGTCAAATCAGTCAGATTGCGCCAAAAATCTCTGCTCCTGATGCATTGCAAGTGAGCTCAGCCTCATTATCCGTTGCACCTGGTTTCATTGACCTCAAGGCCGATTTCTGCGATCCAGGTTACGAGCACAAAGAAACCATTCAAAATGGCCTCGATGCTGCAAGTTTGGCAGGTTTTACACAAGTTTACATCCAGCCTATCACCCAACCCGTCATCGACAACAAAGGTCAGGTTACCTATGCCCAACAAAAAGCACAAGGAGCTACCACCTTTTTAGGAGTCAATGGCGCACTTACAAAAGGATTGCAAGGCGAAGAATTAGCCGAAATGTATGACCTCTACACCCATGGCGTACGTCTATTTACAGACGATCAACATGCGGTAAATGCCGGCATTCTGCAACGAGCTTTGCTCTACACCCGAGATTTCGGCGGACGCGTGAGTGTTTTCCCACGAAACAACGCACTCAGTGGCAAAGGACAAGTGAATGAAGGGCTTGCCTCAACACGCACAGGCTTGAAGGCTGATCCGCATTTATCTGAAATCATAGAAACCGAACGCAACTTGCGCATTTTGGCATACACCGGTGGCAAATTACATTTGAGTGGCTTGAGCACTGCTGAAGCCGTTGATCTTGTGAGTAAAGCCAAAAAAGAAGGGCTCGATGTCACTGCCGATGTTCACCTGATGAATCTTTGTTTTACAGAGCAAGAAATGCTCGGATTTGACACACGTTTTAAGGTTTTGCCTGTTTTACGCACACAAACCGACCAAGATGCACTTTGGAAAGGGGTCATTGACGGAACCATTGATGCAATTGTCACTGATCATCGCCCCGGCGACCTCGAAGAAAAAGACCTCGAATTTGATCTAGCTCATTTCGGTGCACCGCAGCTTGAAACATTTTTTGCAGCCCTACTTTCAAAGCGACCACAAGACTTAGCTGCTTTCTTACCTGCGCTCCATGTAGGCCCAAGAAAAGTCTTAAGCCTAGACTCACTTTCAATTGAAGTGGGTTCATTTGCCGAACTCACACTTTTTGACCCGAGCCTCCCTTACAAAGCAAATATGCAGCCCGAACAATACCGATTTAGTCCTTTTCAAGACGCCGTTCTTCAAGGCCAAATCAGAGGTGTCATCAGAGGTGAACTCGCGTCCTTACTAGACTAATTTATGTCGCGTCGTTCTTTTTTACGAGAATTTTTCAAAGCGAATCGCATGGTGGGCTCTGTGCTGCCAAGTTCACGCTTTCTGAGTTCAAAAATGTTGGCCCCCATCAATTTTAACAAGGCCAAACTAATTGTTGAATTAGGGCCTGGCACTGGTGTATTCACCAAAGCTTTGGCCAAAGCAATGCCTTCCAATTGCCAATTATTGGTCATCGAACTCAATGATGTTTTCTTTGGTAATTTGCAAAAGCAATTTGATACGCCGCAAGTCGTGCTCAAGCATGGTTCAGCCACTGACATCCAACTATTTATCAAAGAAATGGGCCTTGAACACGCAGACTACATCATTTCTTCTTTACCACTCTCGAACTTTCCAAAAGAGTTGCGCAATGCCATCCTCAACAGCAGCAAAGACAGCCTTAAGCCCCACGGAAAATTCATCCAATTCCAATATACACGTGGGCTAAAAAAAATGTACCGGGACTATTTTTCAAAAGTTGATATTGATTACACCGTTCTAAACTTCCCTCCGGCCTTCGTTTACACCTGTTCGAATAGCTGATTTCTTTTGCCTATCTTTGCGCAAAAATTTTCAGCATGCTTTCGGTATCTAATCTCTCCTTACAATTCGGGAAACGCGTCTTATTCGACGAAGTCAATGTAAAATTTGTCAATGGCAATTGCTATGGCGTCATCGGTGCCAATGGTGCGGGTAAATCAACTTTTCTCAAGATCCTTACCGGAGACCAAGATCCAACGACAGGTCGCGTAGAGCTCGAGCCGGGCAAGCGCATGGCTGTATTGAAACAAAATCACTTTGAGTTTGATCAGTGTCAGGTCCTGCAGACCGTTATCATGGGTCACAAGCGCCTTTACGAAATCATGATTGAAAAAGATGCACTTTATGCCAAAGAAGATTTCTCTGAAGAGGATGGCATGAAAACCGCTGAGCTCGAAGGAGAATTTGCAGATCTAGAAGGCTGGAATGCCGAAACAGATGCCGCTACATTATTGAGTAACCTCGGTATTGATGAGTCGAAGCATTATTTGCTCATGGAAGAACTCTCCAATGACCTCAAAGTTCGTGTGTTGTTGGCCCAAGCATTATTTGGCAATCCGGACGTTTTGATCCTCGATGAGCCAACCAATGACCTCGACCTCAAAACGATTTCTTGGTTAGAAGACTTTTTACTTGACTTCAGAAACACCGTCATTGTCGTCTCCCACGACCGTCACTTCCTCGATACGGTTTGTACGCACATTTGCGACATAGACTTCAGTAAACTCAACTTGTTTACAGGTAATTACAGCTTCTGGTACCAATCTTCTCAGCTTGCGGCTCGCCAACGTGCAGACAAAAACAAAAAAGCAGAAGAAAAGAAAAAAGAACTCATGGAGTTTATCTCTCGCTTTTCTGCCAACGCCGCAAAATCCAAACAAGCTACATCGCGCCGAAAAATGCTCGACAACCTCGATTTGGAGGAAATCAAACCATCATCCAGACGCTATCCCGGCATTACCTTCCATCAGGAACGCGATGCTGGAAATCAAATTCTGAGTATCGAAAACCTCAGTAAAAGCGTGGAAGGAAAAATGCTTTTCAAAGACCTTTATCTTACTGTGAATAAAGGCGATAAAATTGCATTTATCTCCCGCGACTCTGTTGCCCTTACTCATTTCTTTGAAATATTAGCAGGCAGCCAAAAAGCAGACAGTGGTGAATTTACTTACGGAACTACCATTACTACGGCTTATCTACCCAATGACAACCACCATTATTTTGAAGACAAATTAAGCCTAATTGATTGGTTGCGTCAGTATGCGCTTACCGACGAAGAGCGCGAGGAAGTTTACTTGCGTACCTTCCTCGGACGCATGCTTTTTACTGGTGAAGAAGCCATGAAAACAGCCAATGTTTTATCTGGTGGTGAAAAAGTGCGTTGCATGCTTTCCAAAATGATGTTGGCCAAAGCCAATTTACTTTTGATGGATGAGCCAACGAATCACCTGGACCTTGAATCCATTACTGCACTCAATAATGCCATGCAAGAATTCCAAGGGACTTTGCTATTCACCTCCCATGACCACGAGTTAGTGAATACAGTTGCAACGCGCATTATCGAACTGACACCAAATGGTATCATCGATAAAATGATGAACTACGACGACTACCTCAAAGACGAAAAAATCTCACAATTGCAAGCAGAACTTTACGCTTAATTCCCATGATCCGTTACGACGTCTACTGCGACCAACCACAGCTTAGGTACATCAAGTTCAAAGCACGTATTCCGGTCAAGGAAGCCGAGCTGTTTTTGGAATTGGCCAGTTGGCGGCCAGGGCGTTACGAACTCGGGAATTTTGCCAAGAATATCAAAGGTTTACGCGCGTTCAATGACAAAAATGAGCGGCTTGCGCTGAGCAAGACGGGCAAAGACACCTGGAAGGTGGATTGCGAGGCTTCAGCTTTTGTAACCATAGAATACAGTTACTATGCTGCTGAACTCAATGCCGGATCCAGCTACCTCGATGAACAACAACTTTACATCAATCCGGTCAATTGCTTTATGTATGCTGAAGCTCAAGCCAGCGAAGGCTTTGAAATACAACTACACATACCTGAAAATTATGCCGTCGCAGCTGGCGTAAACTTTGAAAATAACTGTGCTTATTTTGCAGATTTTGATACCTTGGCAGATAGCCCGTTCATTTGCAGCGCACAAATAGAAAGACGCAGCTACACCGTTCAAGGCCATACTTTTCACGTTTGCTTCAACAATCAAAAATTCATCCCTTGGGAAAAAGTCCTTACGGATTTTGAAAAATTCACAGAAAAACAGCTCAAAGATTTCGGCGAGTTTCCGGTCAAAGAGTTTACTTTTTTAATACAATCTCTCCCCTACGCTGCTTATCACGGTGTAGAGCACCTGACATCAACAGTTATCACCCTAGGGCCAAGTACTGAGGTATTTACTACGCTCTATGACGAACTTTTAGGTGTAAGTTCACATGAATTGTATCATGTCTGGAATATCAAATCATTGAGGCCAGCAACGCTCCTTCCTTACAACTTCAAGCAAGAAAATTATTCTGAAGCGGGTTTTATCTACGAAGGCATCACTACTTATATGGGTGATCTCTATTTGCTCAAAAGTGGTGTTTTCAGCCTAGAAATGTACCTTAAAGAACTCAGTAAACAAGTTCAAAAGCACCTTGACAACCCTGCCCGATTTTCCATGAGCGTGGCCCAAGCATCTTTCGACACTTGGCTAGATGGCTACGTTCCAGGTGCACCCGGCAGAAAAGTTTCCATTTACACAGAAGGTTGTTTATTGGCCTTTTATACCGACATGAAATTAAGACAAGCCACGCAAAATAAAGTCGGACTAGAAACAGTAATGAAGCAGCTCTATTTTGAATTTGCTTGTCAAAATAAGGGCTATACGATTGCCGATTACCAACGAGCACTCGAAAATTTTTCAGGCATTAGTTTTACTGAATTTTTCACAGATTTTGTCTTTGGAACCGCTCCCTATGAACAATTACTCACCGAGGCTTTGTCTTATTTCGGACTTGAATTAGCGCAAAAACCAGCAGCAAGTTATGCTGAAGCCCGCTTTGGTATGAAAACGATGCAAGTAGGTAAAGATTGGCAAATTACGCATATGTACCCTGGTTCTCCGGCAGAATTAGGAGGTTTAGCAGTCGGAGACCTCATCATTGCAGTCAATGATGTCAGAGCACTACCAAGCCTAGACAATTGGTTGAGCTATCATGAAAATCAAAATAAAACGCTCCTAATTGAACGAGCTGGGCGCATTTTAAACCGTTTTATTCCTGAGGTGGACCGCAATTTCTACGCACTGCATTCGGTTGTACAAGCCAAAGAACTCAATGTGCACCAAGATAAAGCACGTAAAGCTTGGATGGCTAATTAGTCAGAAGCCCCTTGAAAATAATCGTCTGGGAAATTCAATAAATAAAGTTGCTCACTTGCACGGGTTACCGACGTATACAACCACCTCAAATATTGATCATTTTTGCGCTCTTCCGGAAGAAATCCGTAATCAATATAAACGTGAGCCCATTGCCCACCTTGGGCTTTATGCACCGTAATAGCATGCGCATACTTAATTTGGAGGGCATTGAAAAATGGATTTTTCAACACTTCTTGGTAACGTTTCTGTTTATTTTTGATGTCTTGGTGTGTGGCCTCGATGGCATAAAATAACTTGCGTAAGGTTTCACGTTGCAAACTAGGTGCTTCTTCAGCCAAACTCGATAAATGCACCCAACAACTAATGGGGCTTTGGTCCGGATAATCGACAAAACGAAGGTCCACGTAGGCAAATTCAAAGCCGTAATTGGCCTCAAAACGTCGCACTCGGTCTATTTTTGCCAATTCGCCATTTGCTATAAAACCCATTTTTGAATTTGGATCCAGCCAAAAATAGTTGTTCTTCACGACCATCAATAAATCGCCCTTTTCCAATACTTCTTCCCTGAAAAATAGCCGATTTCGAATCTCGCGGTTCCATTGATTGGCACGTTTATTAGACATTGTTAGCAAAATACTTTCATCTGTCCCAACTGCTGAGTAAGACGATTCAAGATATTCTTGAAAATCTCCTCCATGAATTCGTAGTACCTGTTTAGATTGAAGCGGTTCAAAAAGCGGTAATTGAAATTGCTCCAAACTGCGCAATTTTGTAGCACAGGCTAAAATCGCGGAATCTTCACCGACTCTGACTACTTGGTTGAGCTGCGCATGATAAACAGTCAAGCTCGGATAGCGCTCCAGGAGTAGTTGTGGCTTCAAAGCAATGGAATGCTGCTGTCCGACCGGAGGCAACTGCCCTGGGTCTCCGATTAATACCAGGTGACAATTTTCGCCGGTATAGACATAATTGAGCAGATCTTCCAGCAAATTATCTGCTTCCATCGTGTCTGTGTCAGCTAGCATAGAAGCTTCGTCCACAAAAAACAAAGTGTTTTTATGCAAATTACGGGCTTTGGTGAGTCCTTTTTGGGCCAGTTCGCCACCTGAAAAATATATTTGACGGTGAATGGTACTTGCAGGACGGTCAGCATAATTAGCCAAAACTTTGGCTGCCCTTCCTGTAGGCGCAAGCAGTTTAAAGTTTATTTTTTCAATTCGCAGCAGTTGGGTAAGACCTGCTATCAAGGTTGATTTACCAGTACCAGCAAAACCAGTCAGTACCCAAACCTTACGGTGTTGTTCGGCAAACCAAAATTGAGCAAATTGTTGTAAGGCTGCAATTTGATCATTAGTCAGTGGGAACTGAAAAACACTGCGACAACGATCAACAAAGGCATCAATTTGGGTAACTGCAGACATCTTTAGCACTTAAGAGGAGTCAACAAAATTAAATATTGTAGCTTTGCATAGTGCACAATTGAAGAGTAGTTATAAACAACATCATGCAGCAGCTCGTATTATCCTTTACTGATAAATCCCTGACACTTCTTCAAAAAAATGAACAAGCGCTTCAAGTTGATCAACTTCCATTAGAATTGAACAAACCCTTGATCAAAGAAAGAATCAGTGCTACAATTCAAGCAGCACTGCAACAAAGTAGTTTGTATCGCAGCACTTGGTTTGCTCCTGATTACACGCTCTTTCCACTGAATTTATTTGACCCTTCTCAGGTTCAGGCTTATTACGAGCTCAATCACGGAAAACTACCAGAGGCTTTCAGTTTACGCTATGATACCATTGAAAGCTTGGAGCTTGTGGTCATTTATTCAGTGCCTAAATGGTTACAAGAATATTGCTATAACGATTTGCAGAACAAACAATTACAACACGAGGTCTCCTTGCAATTACGATATTTAGCCACCAAAAAACAAGCAGATCAAATTCATGTGTTTTTTCATGAACAACAATTTGTCCTGACAGTTTTCAAACAAAAGCAACTACTCAGCTGTACAGCAACGCCTTTTCAACAAGAAAGTGATTTTATTTATTTTTTATTGGCTCATCAACAAAAACTAAAACTTGATCAATCCTTTAACCTGAGTTTGACTCAAGCAAGCTTGGATAAGCCAACACAAAATTTGACATCTCTGCTGACCAAATTCAAAGATTTTGAAAACTTCAACATCCAAGAATTGCCTTTGAATAATTACCAAAACGATATACTTTGCGGATCATACGAGGAACACTAAAAGGAAAACGCTTTGCTACCCCACCTGGGTTCCCATCGCGACCTACCACCGATTACGCCAAAGAAGGCCTTTTTAATGTCTTGGAAAATTTGACAGAATTACACGACATTTCAGTTCTCGATTTATGCGCTGGAACCGGCAATATTTCGTTTGAATTTGTAAGTCGTGGCGCAGCTTCTTTATTGGCCATAGATAGTCATCCTCGCTGTGTTCAGTACCTCAAGCAAAATGTGCAAACCTTGCAAATTGCAGCTGTCATGCAAGTTTATAAATCCGACTGCGTCATTTATTGCAAGAATGCGAAAAACGTTCAATACGACATCATTTTTGCCGACCCTCCTTTTCATCTTGGTTTTCACGAGGAGCTCATTGCTCAAATTTTTGATAAAAAATTATTAAATCCAGATGGCATGCTGATCATTGAACATGGTAAACAGGACGATTTTAGCCAACATGAACATTTTGACTTTTGTCGTAATTTTGGGAATGTCTACTTTAGTTTTTTTAAACCAAATCTATGAAACGTTGTCTTTTTCCAGGTAGCTTTGACCCCTTCACCAAAGGACACGAAGCAGTAGTTCATAAAGCCCTTGGACTATTTGACGAAGTTATCATTGGCATCGGTATCAATTCAAAAAAACAGGGCCTGTTCAGTACCGCTCAAAAAGTAGCTCATATTGCATCCTTGTTTGAAGGCCTTACCAACATTAAAGTCTGCACCTTTCAAAAACTAACTGTAGAATTTTGCAAAGAAGTACAAGCATCGCACATCGTTCGTGGCCTACGCGATGGCAAAGATTTCGAATACGAACGTACCATTGCACACATGAATCACTCCATATCTGGCATTGAAACTGTTTTCTTTTTAACCAACCAAGAGCACAGCGCCATCAATTCTAGTATCATACGCGAAATGTACCTCAATGGCGCCGATATTTCTCCTTTTGTAACCAGACCCGACTTACTCGTTTAAGACTCATGAGCAACCGGCTGCTGCTTCTATCATTTATTTTACTCAGTCAAGTAACTTTGGCGCAGGTGAAAGTGAGGGGGCTCTCTTTCTGGAATAGCCCAGTACTCACGGTTTACCAAACAACCAATTACCTTAGCAACGAACGCACCAAACTTTTCGATGTCGAGCCAGATAGCATTGGTATTTTTGAATTTGAATGGCAAACAACTGAAATTGAGCAATTACAAATTTGCAGCAACGACCGCTGCAGCTGGTTCTTTGTTCAGCCAAAAGGGCGCTACATCATTGAGCTACCCAATGAAGTTCAAACGCCAAGTTTAGCACAACAACAAGAAGTTGAATTGCTATTCTACAAACTTGATACCCTTGATATCAATTATCGCATTTTAGGTTTTGAAGCCTGGATGGATCAATACATTTCAGAAATTTACCAACTCAAAGATCTGCGCAGCAACGAATTCATCAGTAAAATACGTGCATTTAAAAACGAAACAGCCGCAGTCTATAACCAAGATACTTCTGTTTTTCTCAAAGATTACATCAAGTATTCAGTTGGCCAAACGATCGATAACTTTTCAATAATTGGCGGCCCAACAAAAGAAGATAAATTTGGGTTTTACCTCAGCGTAGATAGTATCAATTTCAAACAGCCTAAATTACTTGAATACGCCAAAGGATTTTATCAAAATTATTTTGACCAACTTGACCAAGCAAATCGCAATTTGGCGACAGCCGCACTCAATAATCTCGATTACAAGCAATTTATTGCAGCCTATAATGCGGACTCATATATTTACAATCTTGCATGGGCTGAATTTGTTGCTTTTTTGAGTGTCGCTGAACTTCAGCAAAACCAAAAAATTAGTCCTGAAGTCGCCCTTGCCTTCTACGAACAATTTGCCACTGCTGCCCAACAATTCGACCTGCGTCAAGCGGCCCGAAAAAAGATGTTACAGCTCAATGAGCTTAAGGTTGGCAAGTATGTCTCTTATAGGTTATTAAGCGAACAACTTGGCGTAGAATTACCTCGTAAAATAGTTTGTCTACATTTTTATCAACCTGGTAATCAAAAATGTATCTCAGAAATGCTTGCCCTACAAAAGGTAGCCGACAGACATCAGCAAGTTTTGCAAATCATTACTATTTATCCAGCATCAAGCATTTGGAGCAAAGCAGATTCCAAAGCTTTTGAAAAAGTCAAGTGGCCAGTTGTAGGTTTAAAAGCTGATGCCGCACTTTGGAGTTTGCTAGGTTGGCAAAGTGCACCTGCATATATCCTCATTGACCGCGAGCAAGTGGTTCGCTATATGCCCGCTTTGGGCCCCTTGCCAAACGGAAATGGCCAGACCATCGACACCCAAATCATACAACTCAAGTAAGCGCAACTTTTCTTGAGCAAAAAGCACTATTTAATTTCAACTGATATAACGCTGTTGCCGTCTTCTATCTGCTGAAAATAAGGCGCACCTTGCCGCAACAACCAATCCATTTGTGCACCATTGATTTGTTGCTCGTCGGTTGTAATTGTTGTGAAAGGGCCTTTCAAGCTACTTGTTTGTTTTTTCAACTCTTTTAAATTGTAGCGCTGCAGGGTTGTTAATTCATTTTCGTTGAATTGTGCTGTACTTATTTTCCCGGTAGCAATTACATAAGTACAAACCCCCATTTTATTGAGGCGAGCCAACTGATCTGTACAATCAATACAGTTGAGTTCATACCTTACAAATTGGTCTGGGGCTTTGAGTTGCTTTTTTGCGGGTAATACTGGAACCTTCTCAAGTGTCAACTTAGGAGCTTGTTGAGTAGGCTCAATGAGTTTTGTTGATTTGGTATCCATTACTACACCCTGTTGTGTCAATTGCTTGGCTTCCGCCAAGCTGATGCGTTTTCCTTGATAATACGCCACAATAAACGCATCCGTTATTCCTTTTGTAACGGCAAGGCGTTGTCTTTCCTTGGCTGCCTTTAACTGATCAAAACGACCACTCGCATAGCGATACTGACCTTTCGCTGTCTTTGCTTCTATAAGCTCTGGCAATCCGAGTTGTTTTTCAGACAGCAGCGGACGATTGTATACACCTACTTGAACCGTATAGTATAATCCTTCACCCGGTGCTTCAAAAACTGTTCTTTGCGCGGCTGCTTTCATATTTGGTTGTTGGACGGCCTCTAACTGAACACCGTTGGCATAACTCAGACGTTCACAACCATTATAAGCAACAATAAATGCATCTGCATAACCCATGGTTCTTATGATGTTTCTTTGTTTGAGTGCCTCAGCAGAAGTACTAAAATATCCTGCCATTACAACAGTCAAACCGTTGGCAAGTATTCGGCCATCCACAGGACTAAACTCTGAAAATTTACCTGCAGGAATTGGCTTGCGAAAAGCGCCTACCTGAACTCGAAATACCAAACCTTGTGGGCAAGGCAAACCAATAGGAATACCCGTCAAATTCGACTGCTTTTTGATCTCAAAAGGAAGATTTGTAATAGATGTTGAAGTGTTTGTTGGATTCGTTGATGGATTCATTGATGGAATGAATGTCGAATTTGATAAAGATGAAGTTGATGGAATGGATGAAGATGAAGAAAGCAATTCATAAGGGGGCAGGTATCCAAGTTCGAATAAAGCTTCGAACTGAGCTTGTTTTTCTTGAGCCATAAGTCTGGCGTATACATTTTTCATAGCTGTAATAGCCAATTGTTGCTGTTGGGCTTTTACCAAGAGTTGTTCACCTAATGCATCTGATGGCGCTCCAAGCATTGTCAATTCCAATGACTCGATTTCCTTATTGAGCAAAGCAATTTGCTCCTTTAATTGTTCCATGGAATCGCGTTGCTCCAGGTACAACATATAAGGTTGCCATAGCTCACTTGCCAATTCTGCTTCAGATTGAATATTTGCAACTGGCAACTCCACCTCTTTTTCCAAGGCTGTCAAACTTTCGTTCCTCAGCGCAAAAGTTGGGATGTCAATCGTTTGAAATTCAGTTTGGTCTTCTTTCAAAAGAGTTGCCGCCCTTTCTATCGCATTCAATTTTTCCTCGTTGGATATTACTTCTTTCTTGATTGGATTTTCATTCGAAACGATTTCCTTATTAGAAGCAACTTCGTTCTTGATCCCTTCTTCCTGATTAGAAGCAACTTCGTTCTTGATCCCTTCTTCCTGATTCGAAATCTCTTTGTTCTTGATCCCTTCTTCCTGATTCGAAATCACTTCATTATTGATCGTTTCCTCTTGATTTGAAAGTACTTCCTCTTGATTGGATGTTACTTCTTTCTTGATTGGATCTACATTCGAAACGATCTCCTTATTAGAAGCAACTTCATTATTGATCCCTTCTTCCTGATTCGAAATCTCTTCCTCTTGATTGGAAGCAACCTCATTATTATGCAAATTATTTAAACCTTTCAATAATATCTCTTGTTGCTCATATTGCGCCATCATTTCTTCCATGGTAAGAGAGAGGTCGATATGCGGTAAATCTTGACGTTCTGACCGAGCTAAGTATATTTCTTTAAGTACATCTTGATCAAAGGCTGTCAGCTGATTTTCTTGAATGAGAAGTTGCGCTTCAAGTTCTGAAATTGTTGCTTGAATTGTTTGGCGTTGTTTGATTAATGATTCAATTTTTTGTTTTGTAAGCGCTTGCTCTTTTTTAGATTGCAAATCAAGGCTTTTTTCCAAGTTCTGAATTTGAGCTTGAATTTGGGTCAAGGTTTGTTTTTCTGACCGAATAGAAGCTACTATTTGTTGCAATTGCCTTTGATTTTTTTGCTCTTCTAGCTGCAGCGCGTTTTCGCCATCAAATGCGGCAATTTGAAGAAAAGTTTGAAGTTGATCGCCAAGAGACTCCAAATAAGAGCGAATGGAATCTTTCTGCTGGGAATATTGCCAGTCAGCAAGCTTTTCATTTGTTTGTTGAATTTCTTGCAATATTTGCAAATTAGGGATGTTCGCTGCCTGATTGATGGCCAACCAATTTTTGATAAAAGTCAACTCCTTGTTGATTTGATCGAGTGCATCTGATGGCCCTTTGGCAATGAGCCGTTCTCTTTGCGCCAATTTTTGCTCGAAATCTTGCCGAAGCACTTCAGTCAGGCGAACTTGATTTTCAAGACTTACTTCAGCAGCAAGTAAGGTATCTAACATGTGATTCAAGAAAGCTGCTGTATCGTTGTCCGACCATCCAAAACGAACAAGAAGATTTGACTGCTCAGTGGCTTTGAACGGGCGCGCATAGCTTGTTTGTTGAAGCGTTCCTCCTTGTAATTTCAATTGAGCTTGCGCCAATAACTTGACTTCATTTTCTAGATCTGAAGGAATGATATTATTTATGACGGTATATTTTTCTTTACCAAGCTCGGTTACCTCATAAATCACTTGTTGTTTGAATTGCTCTTTATCCTTTAAAGGTGGAATTGCGAATGTGGTTTCAAATGCCGTGGAAGCACCAGACAATTGGATTTTTAATTGAAAACTTCCACTTTTCGGAAGTACAATTAAATAACTCCCGTCTGCTTCTGACATAAATGGCCCATATTGCGTCTGGCTTTGATTATCGATGAAAGTCAAGGTGGCTTCGTTGAGTTGAGCGTTCCAACGATTGTTAAAAGTGCCTGCAAACACAAATGGTTGTTCAATATCTTGTCCTAGTGCCAAGCTGTAAATTTCGCAGCGGTTTGGTAAGCCAGCCCTGTTACTGGCAAAAAATACCTTAGCTTGTAAACGGTCCACAACATATAACAAATCGTCATCTGGACTTGAATACGGATAAGAAAGACGTTCAGGCGCACTACTTCTGCCGGTTTTCAGATCGAATTGGGCTTTGTATAAGTCATAACCTCCTATACTGTTGGCCTCCGAACTATAATACAAGGTTTGGGTTTCTTCATCGTAAAAACCAAATGCCTCGTTTGCTAGCGTATTGACCCCTCCTTCTATTTTAGTCAAGACAGACCAATTATTAGAGGCATCCTTTTTTTGCAAATACAAATCTAACTGAGCACTTTGATCTTTTGCCGCAACAATTCTGTATTTCATTGCTCGTCGATAGCAATAAATAGGAACCATTCCTTTCTTTGCATTGTATTTCGGTAAAACATCTGCTGCTTCATAGATGCTGTAGCCCTCTTCTGAAAAAGGATATTTTAAGTAAAACTTGTCAAAATCAACAACTTGAGTTTGCAAAAAGGGCAAAGTCTGAAAATTTTTCAATTCTGCTAAACCACGCTCGCACTGTTGCTTCAATTCAGATACGTTGATGGCATTTTTCTGCCCTAAACAGCGCTGTTCGTATTGTTCGTAAGCTTGAATGGCTTTGCTGAAAAAATATTGGTGTTGAAAAATACGCGCCCTGTAGTAATACACTAAAGGATCAGTCTCTAGCCGATTGGCAAGAATCAGGTCGAAATATTTCGCCGCTTCGTTCTGATCAGCTACCTCAAACAGACAGCGTCCGTACTTGAAATTGAAATCTGGATTGAGTTGGTCTTTTGCGAGCAATTGCCGGTAGGCAGGCAAGGCATTGCTAAAATCATTTTTTTGATAATAGGCCGCTGCTTCTTTTTCAAGAAGTGCTTGGTTTTGCCCATAAGCGCAGTAATTGACGCTCAAAAGCAAACATAGAACTATGAAGAAACGACTTTTTTGAAGCAAATTCAGTAAGCTAAACGCTTCACTTACGATTTTTTTGCAAAAAGGTTCATGCGATTTTCAGTGCCATTGAGCAAGCGTTCTATGTTTTTACGATGAGCCCAAATCACTGATATTCCGAGAATGACGGTAAAAATAATCATGATACGGGTGTCGTCATGAATGAAAAAGTACGATACAACAGGAAAACAAAGAGCTGCGGTGATTGAACCTAAAGATACAAAGCCGCTACTCAAGAAGATTACCAAAAAGATAGCTAAGCAGACTGCTGCTGCTGGCGGGTTGATCCCGATGATTACCCCGAGCGATGTCGCTACTCCCTTACCTCCCCTAAATTGAGCAAATACAGGAAATACATGGCCAAAAACTGCAAAAAATGCAGCCGTTAATTGCAATATGAGTAATTCGTCCTTGTAGCCTGCAAACCAATGATTATCGAAAAAATAAGGTAAGCAGCTAGCAATGGTGCCTTTCAAAACATCGACAAATAGCACCAACCAACCATAGCGCTTTCCTAGAACCCTGAAGGTATTTGTTGCGCCCGCATTTTTGCTACCGTGCTCGCGGATGTCAATGCCTTTGAAATATTTTCCAACCCATACAGCACTTGGAATTGAACCAAGGAAGTATGCTAAAACAACTATTAAAAACAGCAAATACATGTTACTTATACAATAAATAGGAGCGTAATTTAGCTAAAATTGCCGAAGCAGCAGTTTCGTCGATAGGCTCATATTTGAAATTTTTTGATTGTCGTTTATCGGCCTTGATATTTTCTATTGCCGTTAAAAAGGTTTTGTTTGAACTGTAAATTGAAAGTAAACCATCTTTTTTATCTTGCTCATGTGACAAAATATACCGAGTGCCATCAAAGCTTTGAAGTTCCCAAATAAGGCTCGGGTTGCACTGATCAGAAAAACATTGAACATAACATTGCGTAAGTTCAACGGGCTGATTTACCGCCTGGCCGTTGATACTAATGAGGCCCACTGACTGTGACACACCAATAAGGCCTTTGTCGTTTTTCTTTGAACTAGGCTGATCACTACCGAAGCTCTCTAAGACAATGCCACTCAGGATAAATGTCTGTTGTAATCCAGTGGGCATTTTTCTGAGTTTTTCTTCATCGAAGTCCTTGAATACCTCTTGTGCTTCCTTGGCATTTGACCAATAACTCAAGCTGTTTCTTAGCCCATAAATTGGTTTTTTCAAGCCCCATTCAGGAGCCGTTTCTGCGGCTTTAAATTGATCGATCATGGCATTGAGAATGCTGTTATCAAGCGGGATTTGCACTTTGGCATTGGCAGCAATTTTGGTTTTCTTGAGTTCTTTATCGTAAGAAATTTTTCCGTGCAGATCAATTTGAAATTCACCGGTTTGTATTCCTAATTGAATGGCGCCGAAACCAGCCAATTCGCATGTTTCTGCATCTAACACAAGTAAGTTTGACAATGAATCTGTACGATCCAAGCGAGCTTTTGAGCCCAATTCAAATTGTTTACGGGCTTCATTGTATTGAATGTAACCAGCTGCACTAAAAACACTTGGGTCTTGAGGGCCTTCCTTCACAGATAAAAACGCTGGATAGATGCGCAGACTATCTTTTCGTTCTGTTTGTCTCCACACAAAGCCAACGGCTAAATTTCTACCATTGGCATCTTTGGGGTTTTCAGCGATTGGTATCTGAATTTGCTTGGCAATAATAGTGTCTTTAAAGGCCATCCAAGACTTATTATATTGACAAGGATGAGCCAATTTGGTTGACCCATCAAGGACTAGACCAGGATGACTCGCCTCAATGCGCACCTTTCCAAAATACGCAAATTCAGGGCTCAATTGAAAAGCTGCTTTTTCAGTAACATTACCCTCTGCAACGGTTTTGGTTTGTTCATAGGAAATTTTAGACAATTGAATTGTAGTTCTGACTGAATCGCGGTCATAGTAAGGATAATACGCATTACCATTGTAAGCAAAACGACCACCTATCTGAATATTTGCCTGTTCAAAACGGTGAAATTTGGTGATATAATTGGCTAAAATATTTGCATTCTTGAGCGTGTCCATTGTGGCAGCTTTGCGTATCCTAACCCTTGAAGAGTCAGGGAAAATTCGGGCATCGCCAACTTGAATAAAGTCAACAGCATCGCAAACGATGAGCTGCGTTTTTAAATCGTATTTGGCACTCAGAGATTTGAATTGAAGTGAATCTTGTTTGACTGCTGTAGAATAAAAATTATTTTTTGTGAGGTCTGCACCACTTTCAAAGGTAGTTTCGCCGCCTTTATTTTTCTTGAAGTCGAGGGTCTCGGCATCCATAAACCAATTGAATTTGTCCATTTGACAATAGTATTCATTGGCCGGGAACATGATGCGTTTGGTGCCATTGGAAATGAACTCTCCTACCCTTGTTTCAAAACTGAGGTGAGCTTTCATTTCGTCGGATTGAATCGCTAATGGATTTTCGCCATAAGTGGAAAAACGATTGCGCAAAGCAAAAGCTGCGTTTTCTGAACGGATATCAAGATCGGTAAATTGGAAATCTTGAGCCGTGAGTTGTGCATCTTTATAAAATAGCGCGCCTTTTCCGCTCATGGCTTTTTGATCAATGGTGATTTCGCCATCTAAAGCAACATTTTCTGCAAATAGGGAAAGTAATTCATCGCCATAACTGGCAATTTTCATACTTGCTTTTTTAGGCTGATAGCTCATGTATGCTTTTTCTGCATTGGCTCGAGGATAACGAATGCCAGTGCTGCGCTGTGGTGCCGAAAATTGAACAAGTCCAATGGTAGAATCTGGCAAGAAGGTCAATTTTTTGGAAATGGCAGTTGTATGCAAAAACTCGATGGTACCCGAACCTTGTAAGCCATTATTTGACAGATAAATTTGGTTTTTGTATTTCGAACTTGTTTCATAAAAAGCCAAGCCTTCAGTTGGTGCTGCCGTCACAAATCCGAAAGAATAATCTTTCATGATACGGAGCGGCTCATTGAGTTTCGGAAAAATTCCGGCTGAAATCAGTTGTCCTTCGAGTTTCAAAGATTGCTCTGAAAAATTATCCAAGCTATCCATTTCGAAGTTAGCCACTTGATAATAAAAGCGAGTGCTGTCGTAAGCGCCACGCAAAATTTCAGGTTTGTTGTAGTAAACAAAAGAAGGTGCAGCAGTGATGATGTATGGAAAACGGCCATTGCCTGCAACTTTACCTGCTTTATTTGTGGGTTTGTCGATATAAATGGTGCCCTTAACTGCTTTGAGCGAACTCAGCATTTCTATTGGTGCTGTACCATCTTCTTTTTGTAGCGGTTTGACTCTGAAACGGAGGTCTTGGGTGGTGTATAAATTGACCAAGAAATTCTCGTATTCAAACTTTGCTTGCTTGGTCAATACTTCACATTTACCAGCTTTCAAGAGACCAGAAAAAACAATATCTCTGTTTTGAAGCAAGGTCACTAAAGTTGTATCTGGGTAAAAACTTACTTGCTGAGTAGTAGAAAGCACAACTTGCTTCACTTCGCGGACATACAGCACCTGTTGATCGAGCTGAACAGTGGCATATGCTTGTTCTTTGGACTTTCTTAGGTCACTTTCAATGCGCAAGTTATCGTAATCAGAGGCACCTTGACTCGCTGCCGCGTATGCCAATAATTTCTGAGTGACCAACCATTTTTTTTGCTTCGGTTCTGAAACCAGAAACCCTGCTGCAGCCAAGTCTACAAACAATGGTTTGACTTGATCAATTGTTTTTTTCAGGGCATTTGCCAATTCTCCTTCTGTAAATAAAGTTTTGCCTTTTTCATCAACTAGATTAGCTATCTGACTAAACGGATGGATAGCCCCTACTCCTGAAAAACGACCGTACAAGTTGGCATCAAAGTAATCCATGGACTCAAAACGCGCCACTTTGCGCTCTTGAGCCGTACCAACGTCATAAGTGAAAAAAGGCTCTGGGCTGCCCTTTTTCCAATTTAAAATAGGTGCGTAGCAGTACACTTTGAAGTAGTTATCGATAAAAGGAAAATACTCAGTGCCCTTTTGCCCGGCTGCTAATCGGAGTAATTGTTGTGTTTCGTCAAACGTAAAGAAACACTCTTGTATGCTGACCGAATCACCGTTTTTGTAGCGCATCACCGCTTTGGCATCGCGGGCAACGATTTGTTTGGGGCTCATTTCAAATCCATCTGCACTGATTTCAAACAAAGGCTTACCTGCTCTTTTGAAAATGAGTTTTGCGGGGTTACTCGCCGTACCTTTACCAATAAAATCTGCGCCATTGAGCGTGAAACTTCCGTCGTAATCCATTTGCTCTCTGAGGTTACTAATCTTTAACCTTTGTTCATAAGAACTAAACTTCGGTGCAGCCTCCTGTTCAGTAAGATCCATGTAGGTAAGATCTGTGAGCCTACCCAAAATTGGGGTACTAAAATAGGGTGTAGTTAGCAAAACAGAATCTGCTTTGAGTTTAGCGGCATTGAAATCGCATTTGTAGTTTTTAAGCGTGGCAAAGGTTTCGGCTTTAGGCAATCCTGCCTTTTGCCAGGTGACTGTTCCGGCGCTTCCAACCCATTTTTTTGTTTGTAAATCAAATACACCTGAAGTTTGATAAACCACAATTGAATCTTGGTTGCCTTGTTTATTGAAATAATAACATTTTAAATTTGCATTTTGAACCTTGATTTGCAGTGTTTTAGCCTCCAGCCAATCTACCGTTCCCCCACTGCAAGTCCAGCGGTAATTGGCGTCCTTGAAGAAAGAAAAATCCTGAAAGAAATCCATGGAAAACTGCAAGAAATTGCTGAGCTTTTCATCAGGATTTGCTGAGTAATCAAAAACATATTGCGTCCACGGATTGGCCAAACTAGGGGCAACTTTGCGTTCCACAATGGCAATACTAGCGCGCATAAAATGATAAATTTCCGGAAAAGTGGCTACTTCTTTCTTCGACAATGAGTTACAGTTGTCTACCAACTTCTTGAATTGTGTTTCATTGAGCAAAGAACCTTTGATTTGCTGTGAAAAATCACCTTTCAAGTAATTGAGCGCGCTTTCATCCGTAACTAGTTGTTGCCAAGTCTTTACAAATTTGTCGCGTTCAGTTGGAAAGGTCTGTGAAATGACGGCTTGAGTGCCAGCCAAAAGAACGACCAAAAAGCAAAGAAATGTTTTTTTCATGATTTGATAAATTGAAGTACGGCCCAGTTTTCGCGGTCTAGGGTTCTTTGATGCGTCAGCCCTAAATCTGTAGCTGCAGCTATTAAATCCGGAGTATCGGTGGTGAAAAAGCCTGAAAGCAATAGCAAACCATTTGGAACCAGCGCATTTGCATATAACGCCATTTGCGACAATAGTACATTTTTGTTGATATTGGCAAGGATGACATCATAAGGTTTTTCACCTATAGCTTCGGCGCCACCGTGAATAGCAGTGATTTTCGAAGAATCATTAAGGGCTACATTTTCTAGAATATTTTCTGCGGACCACGCTTCGATCTCAATGGCAACAATTGCTTGGGCTCCTAATTTTTCGGCAAGGATGGCCAAAACACCCGTTCCAGCTCCCATATCGAGGACCCTTTTGCCTTTGAAGTCAAGTTCAAACATCGTTTGGCAAATAAGGTGTGTGGTTTGGTGGTGCCCCGTGCCAAAACTCATTTTGGGCAGAATCACGATTTGCATTCCTTCAAATGAAGGCAAATCATGGAAGGGTGCTACAATGCGCAATTGATCGGCAACATATACGGGTTCAAACTGTGATTCCCAGGTGGCATTCCAGTTTTGTTGGGCCAGTAATTGTATATCGAAAGCGTCAATGAGTGCGCCAGAATTTTGAACCTCATTGATCAATTGTTGCAATGCTGCACCTTGATACGCTTGTTCAGAAATATAGGCCTTTAGCTTTGGATCTTCTTCCACAAAACTCTCAAAGCCAATTTCAGCAAGATAGGCCACCATGATATCAGACCATGCTTCAAAATTGCGAAGCGCTACGGTCAATTCGTAATAATTCATCTTAAAGTTGCTCCCATAATTGATTAAAAACTTGCGGGTCAAGCGAGGCACCCCCTACTAATGCACCTCCTACATGAGGGCAGCTAAAAATTTCTTTGGCGTTTGCAGGGCTTACGCTTCCACCATATAATATTGGAATATCCTGACCGCCTACACCAAAACGCTCTTCTAAAATTTTCCGGATTTCAGTGTGCATCTCGGTAATTTGTTCTTGGCTTGCGGCCAAACCTGAGCCTATTGCCCAAATAGGCTCATAAGCTATAGAGAGTAAATGTAAATGGTCCGAAGAAAATGCCTCAAGTGCCGCCTGAAGTTGCGTTTGAATAAAGGTTAAATGCAAGTTTTCATTGCGAATATTGAGCGTTTCACCACAACAAAGAATAAACGGAAGGTCATGCTGAACACAAGCTCGCACCTTTTGTGCAATCATTAAATTATTTTCGGCAAAAAGTTCTCGGCGTTCCGAATGGCCAACTAATACAGAGCTGACACCAATACTTTTGAGCTGCGATAAAGAAATTTCGCCTGTAAAGGCACCATTGTCTTGAAAATAGAAATTCTGAGCACCAACATGCACAAACGACATCATTTGTTGTAAATAGATGGCACTTGGATATACACGAAGCTCTTTTCCGGGTGCTTGCCAATTGTATTTTGCAGTGTCTTGAAGCCATTGACTGACCTCTGTTTGCGTCAAATTCATTTTCCAATTTGCCGCAAGGATCTTATTTCGCATAAACGAAAATAAGGGTTTTATCAGCGCAACTTTTGTTTTTGCAATTGGGTTTTCAAGTCTTCTTTGTTGAAAGCTTGCGGGCCTTCCGGGCTGTGATAAAATTTGACGGTGTTGCCATTCCATAAATAGGCTACCCCTGGCACATCGCGGTTACCACCTAAAACACCCCAAAACTCAATGATGTCCAACACTTTATAATTATAAGCCGCGCCTGCAAATTTGAAAAAATCTGGAATTTCTTCAGCTGCTTCGTCCATGAATAGAATTTGTAATTCAGGAAAGTCAGGAGTGCTGTTTTTCATAGAAGTGAGTTGCTTGGCAGTCGCACGGCAGTGGTCACAGCTTGGTGCAAAAAAGCAAATGAGTTTTTTGCCTTGATCTATATTTGCAAAATACTTGGCATAACCCGACTGCTTTTGCTTCGGCCCTAAATCTTTGGGCTTGGTTGTTTTGGTGGTGTCTTTGGCGTCTTTTGGGTCTGTGGTAATCGTAGTTACTGAAGTTCCTGAGCCGTTTTTCTTGTTCGAAAGCGTATCAATAGTCGCACCAATTGTTGTTGAGACAGTACTTCCTGATGGAGCAGGGCTGGCAGATACTGCTTTGTAGGTTGGAATAAAAATAAACATCAGGAGCATACACATACTCAGGATGGTTGTCAAGAACCAAAGATTAGATTTTTCAGGTAATTGAGCACCGTAGCGTTTCCATAAAATCAATAATAAACCAATAGACAGCACATTTTTTAAAATCGCTTCGAGAGGTGTCATGGGCAGCAAGGCGCCAAAACAACCGCAATTGCCTTGATTGCCAGAGGTTGCAATTTGAATAGTGAGGTGCACGACAAATACACCAAGCATGAGTATGACAGATGGAATGACATATTTTTTGAGATCAAAGGGAAAGAGCAAAAGCAAACCAAGACCAAATTCAACGCCGATAAGTGAGCGAGAAAAAATTTTGGCAATTTCAGTTGTAAAACCCAGCGGATAAAGTTGTTTGACTTCAAAAATAGAAATGGTGCCGTAAGCCGATGGATCCGGATAAATTTTACCGTATGCTGAAACGAGAAATAAGCCTGCAATCAGGATTCTGATAGACCACGGTAGGTAGCGTTCAATGTTTTGCATGAGTATCAATTTATAGGAACGAAAATAAATGGTTGGCTGCAAGTTCATTTGACTTTAACAGCGCGTTAACAATTCTGAAGATGTATCAAGGCAAAAACGCTGTAATTGAGCATATCAAAGTAGTTACCCTCTACACCTTCCGAGACTAAAGTTTGGCCTGCGTTGTCTTCTATTTGCTTGATACGCATGATTTTACTCAGGATCAGATCCGTTAAAGAACTGACACGCATATCGCGCCAAGCTTCGCCGTAGTCGTGGTTTTTTCGCTCCATGAGTGCTTTGGCTTCTGAGGCAATAAGATCGTAGTGTTCAAGGGCTTCTTGAGGGGTCATGAGATCTTGCAGCCCCGCAGGTATGCGCACTTGAATTATAGCCATAATACAATAATTGACTATGGCTTGAAAGGCGTCATCAAAAGATTCGTCTACCTTGCTGGCACCGGTTTCTTGAACGGTTCTGATGCGCTGTGCCTTGATAAAAAGCTGATCGGTAAGAGAGCTTGGTCTTAAAATGCGCCAAGACAGACCGTAGTCATGAGTTTTTTTTTCAAAAATCTCTCGACAAATAGTCATTACATTTGCGTATTGTAATTGTGTTTGTGTCATGAATCAGGGTAAGAAACTTAGTGCGGTTTTTCAAAGAAGTCGGTTTGTCAATATCAAAGGACAACTTTACGATTTCGCACAACCAAAGATAATGGGAATTTTGAACATAACACCCGATTCCTTTTATGAAGAGAGCCGTGTACAAAGTACTGATGAACTGCTCAATAGAGCGGCAGCCCTCATCGAGCAAGGTTGTGACATTATTGACATTGGCGCAAGCTCTACCAGACCCGGAGCTGCTATTTTGACCGCCATCCAAGAAATTGAACGTTTAGGCTCCTGCATTAGTCAGCTAAAAAAAGCATTTCCCACCATATTAATTTCTTTAGATACTTATTTCTCGGAAGTAGCTCAATATGGAATTGAGGAGGGCTGTGACCTGATCAATGATATTTCTGCTGGACAATTTGACCCCAAACTTTGGGATGTAGTTGCTGCAGCACAATTACCCTATATCCTCACCTATAACAGGGCTACCCCAAACAATCAAGCTGAAAGTTATTTGAAAAACAAAGGAATCCTCAGCGATGCCCTTTCGTTTCTTTCGGAAAAACTACAATTATTACAAGAAAAAGGAATCACAGATGTCATTTTAGATCCGGGTTTTGGTTTTGGCAAAACATTAGCAGAAAATCACCAATTATTAATGCAACTCGAACATCTTCAACTATTAGGTTGCCCACTATTGATCGGTGTATCTAGAAAATCCATGATTACGAAAAAACTCAATATTGACGCTTCAGCAGCACTAAATGGCACAAGTATCCTCAATACCCTTGCCTATACAAAAGGTGCTAGCATTTTTAGAGTGCACGATGTAGTGGCAACCCAACAATTGATCTCTTTGCTCAATTAGGTAATTATCACTGTTAATGAAACTTTTTTGCGTACTTTCGTATTATTGTACAACTTTAATAAGCGTATGAAAGCTTTATCCTTTATTTTATTTAGTTGCCTTGGGCTCTTTGCCCTAGCTCAGGCACCTAGTGCTAATTTCACCATTTCAGATGTTGACAACATTTTGTGTGAAGGTGATTGCATTTATTTGGTCAACAACTCTACGGGTGACGGACTCATTTACACTTGGCAATTCAATGGAGGCACACCCTCTACATACATTGGTCAAAATCCAGGGCAAGTTTGCTTCAACACAGCGAGCACCACTAGCCCTTTTCAAATTACCCTAACAGCTACCAACGCTCAAGGAGCCGTGAGCACCATCTCACAATTTGTTACAGTATTACCCATGCCAACCCTTACCACCACTATCTCTGATACATTAGGTGGCGCCTATGTTGTCATTGCAGATACTACAATTGACATGTTTCAAGAAGCCTATTTATATGCTGAAGGAGCTCCTGTTGGCGGAAATCTAACTTGGTTTCCAAGCGGAGTATCCGCCGATAGTATCCCGGGTTGCACCACTTGTTTTGCAGGAGATTCACTCACAGTTACTCCATTTTACACAACTAACTATGTAGTTCAATATGGCCTGAACGGTTGCTACGCTTATGATACCGTTTTAGTGACTGTCAATTTTGCCAATTTGGTTAAAATTGAATTGCCAAACTCGTTCTCTCCGAATGGTGATGGCGAAAACGATTACTTCCGTGTCTTGACTAACGTCGACGAAGACGGAAATTTCGCTAATGGTTTTGAAGAAGGTGGTGCGCTTGCAGAAATTGACCTCCGTGTCTTCAATCGTTATGGCCAACAAGTTTTCAGAACCACAGACGTTCACGAAGGCTGGGACGGCACCCTCAAAGGAAAGCCTATGAACCCAGCTACCTATACCTATATTCTCAACTTCCGCACCATTGACGGCCGTTCTGGCTCGCGCAAAGGAAACGTGACACTATTCAGATAAGCACATGAAAAGTACATTCATTCTTTCTATCGCTGCATTGCTCGCTTTTAGCGCCAATGCACAACACGATCGTCTTATTTCTAACTGGACTCAATCTCAAGTGATTTACAACCCAGCTGCAGTTGCAACTGGCCCAAATGACATGAGTTTCTTTGCCAACCACCGTTCACAATGGCTTACTGTTCCTGATATGGGTATCGGTATGCGCACCAATTTCGTCAATGGCGAATTCAAGGTAAAAGAAAGTGGTAGCCTCGGTAGCACCAACGCTTTTGGAATGGGGTTCAGTGTGCTTTCTGACCAAACCGGCACAGCCAACCTCACTACCCTGAGTGTTTCAGTTCCTTTTAACTATACCATCGGTCTTGACAAACGCAATAAACTCAGCATCGGAATGTCTCCTGGTTTTATCCAGCAGTCTTCAGATCGCAGTTCACAAACCTGGGAAAACCAATGGAACGGAACCACTTTTGATCCGGCCACAAGCGTAGAAAACAGCATCAATGGCAGTTACGCAACCATGGATCTTGGTGCAGGCGTTTATTTCCAACACCAATTGCTTTCTAGATCGACATTTTATGTTGGCTATGCAGTGAATCACCTCGTTAAACCAAAAATGGCGTGGTCTTTCACCGGTGACAAAATGTATATGCAAATGGTATTGCAAGGTGGTGCCGATATCGCCACACGCAACAAAGATTTGCGCATTCAGCCAAACCTTTTATTCTTCAAGGCGGGTAAAACCAATAGCCTAACTGCAGGGGTTACTTTTGAAAACACCATCAAAGAAGGATCAAAAATTACCGGCATCAACAAATCAAATTGTGTCAATTACGGTGTGTATTACCGTCACAAAGATGCTGTGGTGGCAACCTTTGGCATGAAAGTAGACCGCTTCCGTTTTGGAGTATCCTTTGACGCCAACACTTCAAGACTCAACCAAGCAACTGGTGGTATTGGTGGGGCCGAAATTTACTTCAAGGCGCTCATGAATTACAAAAAATTCAATGCTAGATCAAGAATCAAATAAGTTGATTCAATATCAATTAGAATCCCGTTTCAACAGAGACGGGATTTTTTTTGCCCTTGCCCAATTGATTTAAAAGAGTTGAAATAAATAAGAGACAACACGTCGAGACATTTTCGGTGCTGGATTCAAGGCAGGAAAAATGACTTTCCCGCAATAATTGGCGTCAGTTACTATTTCATCAAAACGTAGATTGGCATCACCTCTAGAGACTATTTCTCGGGGATTTTCTTGCGCTATTCTTTGAACACGATGCACCACAAAATGCTCGCCTCGGGCAAAAGCAATGGCATCGCCAATTTGAATCTCCTCAATTGGTATTTTAACCAATGTTAAAACCGTGTAAGGTTTGATCGCCGGCAACATGCTCCAACCCTTGGCTGTAATTTCAACTTCTTTGCCTTCATCGAGCGAAGCACGAATCCAATCAAACCAGAAATGCGGTGTTTGTTTTGACATCTTGAGGCCATAAACTTACAAAAGAATGCTTAATTTTACATATGCCGCAAAATCAATACATCCAAGAAATTCAAGCGCAAGCCTCAAATTTTGTCTGTAAAGAGGTCGGAACGGACACTTTATTAGTACCCCTCCG
>JBJTNI010000012.1:0-64032 GCA_046073985.1 Flavobacteriales bacterium
CAGCGTTTTTTTGGTAATCAAACCGTTCAATTTAGAGGCGGTACATACGAGTTCCGCGATGATGAATATGGGCTGATGTTATTCAATGACTATAATTGTGGTGATTTTCATGTGAATTCTATTTTATCGGATGATTCAGTAATTTTAATGCAATTGTATGATTATCAGAAGAAAATAAATTTTTGGGTAAAGTATCAACATGATGTGCTTTACCTCATTGATTCATTAAATTACGACATCGACCGTTTTAACAAAGTTGAATTTGAGGATATTAATTAATGTAACAGACCAATGAAAAGTATCTTGGCCATTGGGATATACATCATGAAATATTTCTTTGGTCATAGCGTCATATTGGTCAATTGTTCTAGAACTTTAGCATCGTTTACAAAGCGTTGGGGTTGTGAGCGTCAATAGCCAAATACTTTTTTTTAAGGGCGGAAGACGTTGGCTTTTTTTGAGCCAATTTAAAATCGTTGCGTGTCGTTTTTTTCAATTCTCCTTCTAAAAAGGTCGACTTATCTTCGAAAATAAAATTTGGTATTTTGTCAACTTTTATTGCGATTTCAATGATTTTTTCAATGCTAAAATTGATATTGCCGTCATTCAAGATCTGTGATACTCTGCCTGGTGAGATGCCTAGATGTTTTGCTAGATCTTTCTGCTTCATTTGATGTTTCTCCATGTATCTGACAATTGCATCGTAAAGCATACCGTTGATGCCCTCCACCCAATACATTGGATTTTCTATGATTTGCGCTCTAAAATTTTGAGTTGTTTTCATCCTGATAGTTTTTAATTATTCTCATTGCGGATTTGATATCAATTAGCTGGTTGTTTTTCATACCCCCGAGCACGATTATTCTTCCGGTATATTTCTCTTGAAAATGATAGATCCTTACAGCGCCATATTTTGCCTCGTAGAATTTGAAGTTTAATCTATTAAGTTTGATTTCTCTAAATTTTGTCTTCGGTAATCGCAGTAAATTGGCAGCTAATTCCAGATTTCGAATCGCTCCTGCTAATTCATTTTCAAATATTCTATTTCCTTCTATAGATTCAATAAAATCCTCAAACAAACTATTTCCGTTTACACATAATTCAAAAACTGGAATTTTAGTTGAGCTTGAAACGTGTACAGACAAAATTAATGAATATTTAGTCATATTATTTAGTTATAGCTAAATTATTTCATGATTAATAAACGCAAAGTACTACATTCCAAATTCCACAATGTGAGAAATATACTGAGCAAAGAATGAAAAACACTGTTTATTTTCCTTACGATTTGCATCTTAAGTGCTCAATTCGGCTAAGTAATTTATTCAGCGATGAAATTGTGACAAAAAATTTAGCACAAAAAAAAGCGCCACAAGGGCGCTTTTCTGAATATGAAGAATTGAATCTTACAAGTGGATCACTTCGCCGTAGGCTGCAGCAGCAGCTTCCATGATGGCTTCGGACATGGTTGGGTGAGGGTGAACGGTTTTAATGAGTTCTTCACCAGTTGTTTCTAGTTTGCGCACAGCAACGAGTTCTGCGACCATTTCGGTTACATTGGCACCGATGAGGTGACCGCCGAGGAGCTCGCCGTATTTGGCATCAAAAATGAGTTTGACAAAGCCGTCTTTGGCACCAGCTGCACTTGCTTTACCGGAGGCAGAGAACGGGAATTTGCCTACTTTGATTTCGTAACCAGCTTCTTTGGCAGCTTTTTCAGTCATGCCCACAGAAGCGACTTCCGGTGAGCAATAGGTGCAACCTGGGATGTTGCCGTAATTGAGTGGCTCTGGGTGGTGCCCTGCAATTTTTTCAACACAAATGATGCCTTCTGCTGAGGCAACGTGCGCCAACGCTGGCCCTGGAACTACATCGCCAATTGCGTAGTAGCCCGGGATGTTTGTTTGGTAGTATTCATTGACTAAAATGCGTCCTTTGTCAGTGACGATACCAACAGCCTCAAGGCCGATGTTTTCGATGTTGGCTTGGATACCAACTGCAGACAACACGACGTCACATTCGATTTTTTCTTCGCCTTTTTCGGTTTTGATCGTCACAACGCAACCTTTTCCTGAAGTATCTACTGATTCTACAGAAGCGTTGGTCATGATATTGACACCTGCTTTTTTGAAGGATTTTTCGAGTTGTTTTGATACGTCTTCGTCTTCAACCGGGACAATATTTGGAAGGTATTTGACGATCGTTACTTCAGTGCCGATGGCATTGTAGAAATATGCAAATTCAACACCAATGGCACCTGAACCAACAACAACCAATTTTTTAGGCTGAGTAGGGAGGGTCATGGCTTGGCGGTATCCGATGATCTTAGTGCCGTCTTGTGGAAGATTAGGAAGTTCACGTGAACGAGCACCTGTGGCGATGATGATGCCTTTTGCAGCAGTATAAACAGTTTTGGCACCTGCTTCGTCGGTGACTTCTACTGTTTTACCTGCACCGATGACACCGTTTCCTTTGATGACATCGATTTTATTTTTTTTCATGAGGAACTGGATGCCGTTTGACATGCCACTTGCGACATCGCGGCTACGCTTGATCATAGCGCCGAAATCTGCGCTGCTGTCTTTGACGGTGATGCCGTAGTCTGCAGCGTGTTGCAGGTATTCATAGACATTGGCGCTTTTAAGTAGCGCTTTAGTAGGGATACAACCCCAATTGAGGCAGATTCCACCCAAAGATTCGCGTTCAATAATGGCAGTTTTTAGGCCCAACTGTGAGGCACGGATGGCCGTGACGTATCCGCCAGGTCCACTTCCAACAACGATGATGTCGTAACTCATTCTTTAGCTTTTTAAAGGACAAATTTAAGGCTTAAAGTTGAAAGATGCTATCATATTAATGCTTACTTTTGTGTCGAATTCACAAATCTTATGCAAAGCCAATACCAACAAGAAGCCACGCTCCAACAAGCCCTCGATTTAGGCCTTCGCGCCGACGAATTTGACATGATCAAAGAAATCTTAGGCAGAACTCCCAATTTTACCGAAACAGCCATCTACTCCGTGATGTGGAGTGAGCACTGTTCTTATAAAAATTCCATCCTGTGGCTCAAGACTTTGCCAAAAGATGGTCCACACATGTTGGTGAAGGCCGGTGAAGAAAACGCGGGGTTGGTCGATATCGGCGACGGCCTTGGTTGTGTATTTAAAATTGAATCTCATAATCACCCAAGCGCACTTGAGCCTTATCAAGGAGCTGCTACAGGTGTCGGCGGTATCAACCGCGATATTTTCACGATGGGTGCTCGTCCGATCGCTCAGCTAAATTCTTTGCGCTTTGGAAACATTGAAGAAGCACGCACCAAATGGTTGGTCAAAGGAGTTACAAAAGGCATCGGAGACTACGGCAACGCCTTTGGCATTCCAATTGTTGGAGGTGAGGTTTTCTTTGACGAATCATACAATACAAATCCGTTGGTCAACGCATTTTCTGCCGGGATCATCGACACCAAAAAAATCATTTCTGCAACAGCCAAAGGCCCAGGGAATCCTGTGTTTATTGTAGGTTCCGCTACCGGAAAAGACGGTATTGCTGGGGCTGCCTTTGCCTCAAAAGACATCACCGAAGCATCAGCCGATGATCTACCGTCAGTGCAAGTGGGCGATCCTTTTATGGAAAAACTACTTTTAGAAGCTACCATGGAACTTTCGCAAACAGATGCAATTGTCGGGATGCAAGACATGGGTGCTGCCGGTATTACTTGTTCAACTTGTGAAATGAGTGCCGCTGGAAATGTCGGTATGGAAATTCACCTAGATCGCGTTCCTACGCGTCAAGACAACATGCTACCTTATGAAATCCTCTTGTCTGAATCACAAGAGCGCATGTTAGTTGTGGTGCAAAAAGGCAAAGAACAAATCGTCAAAGACATCTTCGACAAATGGGATCTCCATGCCGAAGAAATTGGTAGTGTTACCGATACAGGCCGCATTCGCTATTACATGGCGGGTCAGCTCGTGGGCGATGTGCCAGCCGAGTCATTAGTGCTTGGTGGGGGTGCTCCTCAATACAAAAGAGAATACACCGAACCAGCCTACTACCAAGAATATAAAAAGTTCAATATCAACGATGTTGCAGAGCCACAAGATCTCAAAGCTGTTGCTGCTGCCATGTTAGCTATGCCTAATATCGCCTCAAAGCGTTGGATATATGAACAATACGACTCTATGGTAGGTACGCGCAACATGACAACCAATCGTCCTTCAGATGCGGGTGTTGTCAATATCAAAGGGACCAACAAAGCCCTCGCCATGACCGTCGATTGCAACTCGCGTTATGTCAATGCAGATCCTGAAGTCGGGACCATGATCGCTGTTAGTGAAGCAGCGCGCAATATCACATGTGCGGGTGGTGTGCCTAGTGCCATTACCAATTGTCTTAATTTCGGAAATCCATACAATCCAGAATCTTACTGGCAATTTGTAGGGGCAATCAAAGGGATGTCTGCAGCTTGCCTCAAGTTTGAAACACCTGTTACAGGCGGAAACGTTTCGTTTTACAATCAAACTGTCATGAATGGCAAAGAAGTACCGGTTTTCCCGACGCCAACAATCGGCATGATCGGTATAGTGCCTGACAAAGAAAAAGTCATGACCCTTGATTTCAAACAAAAAGGTGACCTCATTTTCTTGATCGGAAATTATACCGAAGATATCGCTTCTTCTGAATACCTCGCCAGCTATCATGGCATCAAAGCCTCACCAGCTCCTTATTTTGACCTCGAACAAGAATTCGAAATGCAACAAGCCATCATGGGCCTCATTTCAAATGATTTAGTCAATGCTGTTCATGACGTTGCTGATGGTGGTTTGTATGTCACGCTTGTTGAAATGTCTATGCCAAGAGGCTTAGGTTTTGACATCGTCAGTGATGCCGATATTCGTTTGGACGCCTTCTTATTTGGTGAAGGCCAAGGCCGAGCAGTAGTTAGTGTTACCGAAGACCAAGAAGAAGCATTTGTCGAATACATGCTCACTACTGGCGTCAACATGACCCTTCTCGGACACGTTACCAAAGGCAAATTACAAATTGATGAACAACATTTTGGCTTTATCACAGAAGCGCAAGCCATCTATGATAACGCACTTGCTGCTCATCTTGAAAACTAATTATGGAATATAACACCACGCGTGGCCCGCTCATTTTGCCTGAATACGGTAGAAACGTCCAAAACATGATTGCACATGCAATGGAAATTGAAAACCGTTCAGAAAGAAACCGTGCAGCACAAGCTATTATAGAAGTGATGGGGCAGCTCAATCCGCACTTGCGCGATGTTGAAGATTACCGTCACAAACTCTGGACTCATCTTTTTGTGATGTCAAATTTTGAGCTCGACGTAGACTCACCCTATGAAAAACCAAAGCCTGAGGTGCTCAATGAAAAGCCAAAGCAAATGGTGTATCCTTCGTCCAAAATCCGCTATGGACATTACGGAAAATACACGCAATCTATTTTGGAAGCGGCTAAGGAAGTAACAGAACCACTAGAGAAAGAATACCTCAAAAGCACCATGGCCAATTTCATGAAAAAGCAATTTTTGGCCTACAACAACGACACCGTTGAAAACCACGTCATTGCGCAGCAATTGAAAGAATTATCCAAGGGTGAGCTCATCCTTGAAAATCCAGACGAATTGGTCAATACCAATACGCTGCTCAAAACAATGGGTATCGGTCAAAACCAAAACAAACGCTTCAACAAGCAAAAGAATAACAAGAATAACAGAAATAACAAGAAGAAATTCATCAAAAAATAAAGCATGGCCTCTTTTGAAATCTACGGTGGAAAACCATTAAAAGGCGAAATCATTCCTCAAGGTGCTAAAAACGAAGCACTTCAAGTACTTTGTGCGCCTTTACTTACTGCTGAAAAAGTGACCATTTCCAATGTTCCTGACATTGTCGATGTCAATAAACTAATCGCCTTATTACAAACCATGGGCGTTAAGGTTGAGAAGGTTGAAAAGGGCACTTATATTTTTCAAGCCAAAGAAATCGATTTAGCATACCTAGAATCAGAAGACTTCAAAAAGCGCGCTTCTTCTTTGCGTGGTTCAATCATGATTGTAGGGCCATTATTGGCGCGTTACGGACGTGGTTTTATTCCAAAACCCGGAGGCGATAAAATTGGTCGTCGCAGACTCGATACCCATTTCGAAGGTTTTGCTTTACTGGGTGCAAAGTTTAACTATGATGCAGGTGAGCACTTTTATTCTGTAGAAGCTGCACAACTAAAAGGAGCATATATCCACCTTGACGAAGCGTCTGTCACCGGAACAGCCAATGTACTCATGGCGGCAGTGATGGCTGAAGGTGATACAACTTTTTACAACGCGGCCTGCGAACCATACATTCAGCAACTTTGTAAAATGCTCAATTCTATGGGTGCCAATATCACTGGAATTGGCTCCAATATGCTGCATATCAAGGGCGTCAAAGAATTGAAAGGCTGTTTTCATCGCATTTTACCCGACATGATTGAAATTGGTAGTTTCATCGGTTTGGCTGCCATGACCCAATCTGAAATCACCATCAAAGATGTTTCTTGGGAAAACCTCGGTGTCATTCCTAATGTATTCAGACGCCTCGGTATCAAACTCGAGCGTCGCGGAGACGACATCTATATTCCTGCTCAAGAAAAATACGAAATAGAAACTTTCATTGATGGCTCAATCATGACCATCTATGACGCACCATGGCCAGGTTTTACCCCTGACTTACTTTCCATTATACTAGTTGTGGCCACTCAGGCAAAGGGCTCTGTACTCATTCATCAAAAAATGTTCGAATCTCGTTTGTTTTTCGTTGATAAACTCATTGATATGGGGGCTCAAATTATCCTCTGTGATCCACACAGAGCAACGGTTATCGGACTCAACCGCGAACACAGCTTAAAAGGAATTGAAATGACATCTCCAGATATCCGTGCTGGTGTTTCTTTGCTTATTGCAGCCTTGTCTGCAAAAGGCAAGAGTGTCATCCATAACATCGAGCAAATAGACCGCGGTTACCAAGATATCGAGTTGCGCCTCAATAACATTGGTGCCGACATCAGACGCATCGGATGAAACGCTCCCTGATTTTTATTACAAGTATCTTGCTGGTGTTTGCCTGCTATGCACTCTGTGTACAACAAGAGCAGCCAAAGCAACAAGTCTTTAACAACAGCGTCCTAGCGCCTGAAATCAGTTTGCTCTCTCCGAAAGGTAAGCTACTTACTTTGTCGTCTTTGCGTGGCAAGATGGTACTCATTGATTTTTGGGCTTCTTGGTGCGGCCCGTGTCGCAAAGAGAGCCCCAACGTAGTAGAGGCCTATCAAAAATACCACAACAAAGCATTCAAAGGCGCCAAAGGTTTTGAAGTCTTCAGTGTTTCATTAGATCGGGATCAAGAAGCTTGGAGACAAGCCATCCAGACCGATCAATTGGCCTGGAAATACCATGTTTTGGATGAAAAAGGACTTGCGGCAGCAAATTATCAGGTCGCAACTATACCAAATGCTTTTTTGGTAAACGGGGCTGGTGAAATAATAGCCAGTGGCGAAGCACTCAGAGGACTAAACTTGCATATTACCCTTGATAAATACCTGGAGTAAGTAATTTGTTAGGATGGAAGGGGTATTAAATTCTTTCTAGGACGTACTGAATCAATTCATCCATTTTTTGATCAATTCCTGTAGAGAATTCTTCTTTAGGTCTGTTGGCAACACCCAAACAAATAGTGGTGCATCTGTGCCCAAGCGCCTTACCGAGTGCAAAAATTGCCGAGCTTTCCATTTCAAAATTCATGATGCGCAGTTCATCTTTCTGAAAAGAACCAAGTTGCAAATGGATATCTTTCATTTTACTTTCCATGCGCAAAGACCTTCCTTGAGGCCCATAAAAACCAGAGCTCGTTACGGTTATGCCTTCATGCACTTGTTCGGATTTCATGCGCTTGAATAGTTCTGTATCTGCCTGGCTTAAATAGGGCATGATCTGATCCGGAAAACGAATGTGTTGCTTGATTTCATTTAACAAATCTTTTTCTTCATTGGAAAATTCAATCGGATAAAAGTGTGCAATGTTATCCAACCCTAATGCATGTGATGACAAAATATACGAATGAACCGGAATATGTGCTTGCAAGATGCCACAAGTTCCGATACGGACAATTTCTAGGGATGTTTTCGTTTGTTTTTCTTCCCTGTTGACCAAATCAATATTCACCAATGCATCTAGTTCTTGTAAGCAAATATCAATGTTGTCTGTCCCGATGCCGGAAGAGAGTACTGTGAGTCTTTTACCTTTGTAAAGCCCAGTGTGGCTCACAAATTCGCGGTGTTGAACCCGATGTTCAATGACATCAAAGAAGCGGCTTATTTTAGCCACGCGATCTTGGTCCCCTACTAAAATTACTTTGGAAGCAAGTTGATCGGGTTGCAGACCAAGATGATAAACAGCACCATTGGCATCAAGTACAAGTTCTGTTGCTGGATATTGCATTAGATAGAGCCAAATACCTTTGCCAATAAGTCAGAGACACGCGCAGCAGGATTTGCTCGAATTTGGTCCTCTTCCTTGCTCACTAAAATGAATAAGCCTTCAATAGCTCGTTGCGTAATGTAAGCGTCAAGGTCAGGATTGAGTTGTTGGCCACCGGTAAGTTTGACTGCTGCGTTGTATTTTGTGATAATAGGATTCCAGTAGGCAGTAAGGCCAACTTTTGCCGTTGCTGCTTTTACTTTTGGCAGAAAAGCGTTGTAAAGTGCATTTTGCGTCTGTTGCTTGAGATAGGCTGTTGCAGCACCTTGACCACCGTTGAGTATTTTAAAGCCATCTTGCACACTGAGTTCAAGGATGGCATCTTTAAAAATTGGCAAGGCTTCCTTGACGGCTTCTTCAGCTGCTCGGTTGAGGGTGGTTTCAAATTTGTCAACCTGGGTATTCATGCCAAGTTGTAGTGCTTTTTCTTTTACCTGAATAGCATCAGGAGGAAAGGGTAGGCGAATTTGTGGATTGCCAAGAAAACCATCAAGCACACTACTTTTGTTGACTGCTTTTTCAATACCTAATTGCAGCGCTTCTTTGAGCCCAGCAACAACTTCTTCATTGGTAAGTTGGGGCTTCGCTACTGGAGTAGTTGGTAAAGAAATGGGGAGGTCTTTTGCGAGCGCTTTGATCTTTTGAGCGCAAGAAACTTGGGTAAATAAAAGACTGAGTACAATAAAGTGAGCGTAATTTTTCATGGTCTATCTAATCACATGAATCATGCCAGTTTTGATAGTTTTACCGTCAGTATCTAATTCTTTGTACCAAGCCCTCCAAACGTAAGTACCTGGTTGTACTTTGACACCGTTGTAATAGCCATCCCAGTAACCTTTCGGGTCGTTGGTTTCCCATATGATTTCGCCCCAACGGTTATAGATCGCTAGATGGAAGTTTTCGTTGTCGATACCTTCGATATAGAATGACCATACTTGGTTGTGTTCGTCGTCGTCTGGGGTAAAGGCAGTTGGCGCATAGAAGATGACATCGGATACCACATCGATATCGATGGTGATTGAGTCTGAACAACCATCAACGGTGGTAACTGTCAGCATGATAGGGTAAGTGGCCATGACGCCTTCTGGGTAGGAAATAATGGCACTGGAGCCATTACTTGTAATTTGAGCTGCACCAGGAGATGTCCAGTTGTATTGAGCAATGTTGCCCGAAGAAATGTCGTTTGTTTGGACAGAGGTTTCGAACCAAGTTACAGGGTTTTTAGAAAGTGTAAAGTTGGCAGAAGGTAGTGGTGTTACTGAAAGCAGGTCATCGAAGAACCCGTTGTAAATACAGCCATGAATTGAAGTGATGATCACGCTAAGATCGTAGTCACCGGGCTGTGCAATGGTGTGAAAGAGGGTGTCTTGATTTGGTAAATTAAATTGATCACCGTTAGAGAAGGAATAGGCTGTTGAAGCGATATCCTGACCATTAGTGGATACATTGTGCAATTCGAAATCGCCAGGTGTACAAATTTGGTTGTCCACTGGTTGAATGATCGCGATGATATCTTGCGGGAAAGTAATGGTCATGCACTCTGTAGTTGTAGGCGAGCCACAGAGCTCACTGAGTGTAACGCAGTAAACGGTACCAGAATTGAGTGGGTCAACGGTAATGTTTGAACCGTTGCCGATTGGAATGCCGTTTTCGGTCCAGGTGAAGGTGTAGGCAGTTGAACCTCCAGCGCCTGTTGCACTCAGTACGATATTTGACTCAGAACAAATCATGGTATCTTGGGTCAAAAATGTGATGTCTAGTGGGTTCGGTTGACTAATTGTAACCCCAATTGATTGGATACAACCATTGGCATCTGTAACTGTACAGGTGTTGAGGCCTGCTGGTAAATCGAGTGCTGTTGCCGCTAAAGAGGAGGAGAGGTCCCAGCTGTAGGTGTAAGGAGCTGTTCCGAGTGTGACATCAATAGTAGCTTGGCCATTGGCAAAAGTGTAGCAATTGGCATCGACAATATTGATTGGATTCAAGACCATCGCAGGGATTTCTGTGACGGTAACATAGATGGTGTCTGAGCAACCTGTTGAATTAGAAGCATAACACCAGTAGTTGCCGGCTGATAAACCAGTTACTGTTTGTGTGTTAGCGCCGGTGCTCCATAGATAAGTGATGACACCTGTAGCTGGTGATACGTTTGCAGTTGCAGTGCCGTCAGAGCCACCAGGGCATGAAACCTGCGTTGCAGTGTAAGAGAAATTGGCAGGAGTATCTGTAATGATGGCAGTTGCTGTTGAATTACAACCATTTGCGTCGTGCTGAGTAACGGTGTAGGTGCCTGCGGTTAGGTTTGTTGCAGGGTTGCCAGTGATGGCACCAGGGTTCCAGGTATAGGTGCATGGTGCAGGTGAGCCAGCTCCAGGCGTAGCAGTTGCGCTACCAATACCTTGAGAGCAGACATCAGGCAAAACAGTGGTAGTGACTGACGGTGTAGCACGCGTAATCCAGGTGGTGTCTTGGGTGATAGAACCAATGCTGGTGCCGCAAGCCGCACCTGAAAGGAAGTAGCCGGTGGTTCCAGGTGGTATGATATTGACATTGAGCGTACCATTGTTGTAAGGGAAAGTTTGTCCGTTGGTATTTGCCCAAACAAAGTTACTTCCGGGGCTATTGACCATCACGTAAGGGATTTGGGACATTGTGTAGGAAGCTGTATTGGTCGGCGAGGTTGGTAAAAACCTGCGTCCATCTTGGTTGGCTCCCCAAACAGTGTTGTTGCGTCCTGGAGTGATGTGTGCAGTTGGTGCGGGCATGTTGTTTTCTGAACCTTGAATGGCCAAACCGCTGTTCCATGATGAGCAAATTGGTTTGTTTCCGATATGTAATTCAAATACGTTGGTTGTTTCATATAAAATGATAGCCATGTAGTTACACTGAGAAGTACAGCTAAACATCATGATGTTTTTGTAGAGCACAACAAATTTTCTGTTTGGAGCTGTGCCAATTGTTTGATATTGAATTTGACCTCCTAAAGATGGGTTGATGTCTTGGTAAGTCAGCATGATTGAATTTTTTGCCGAGGCAAAAGTGGCGCTAGGAAGTTGCCCTACGCCAGTGAGGGCCCATGGGCAATAACCTCCGGCATTGGTCAAGTTAAACGAAATGAGCCCATTAGAGCCAATAACACATTGCGAATAGGTGTTGCCATAAAAACTGAAAGGAAAGCCAATGCTCACTGCTCCTGACCATGAATCGTCAGAGAGTGTGACACTTGAAGGCGCATTGAGGTAAAGACCAGCCGCAGTTCCAGGGGTTGTACCTGAATTACAGTTATTAATTACAACGGTTTGGCCTGGGCAAACAGTGGTGTCTTGACCAAGGCAAAGTGTTACAGGACCTTGTGCCAATAAAGACGAGCGTGTTATGAACTGAACTAAGAAAAGTAGCACAGCAAATTTGGCGATAGGTGTATTTTTAGAAAACGTCATTTTTGTAGTAGTTGATTCAAAACGGTTCGTAGACGCAAATATAAGTCCTAGAGTTGCTTTTTGACAAGCAAAATCGCACACTTTTTATCAATTCTTTTTAAACATGTATTCGATGGATGAATTAGTGTCATTTAGACACTAATAAAATGTTGAAAAAAGATGAATGCAGGAGTGCTTTTTCCGTTAATTTTGCCAAAGTTTACAAACAAAAAACAACTCTTATGTCAAATCAGTATCACGCAGAAATTGAAGCTTTCATGGATCGTGTTCGTGCCAAAAATGGCCATGAACCAGAGTTTTTACAAGCAGTCCAGGAAGTAGCTGAAGCTGTTATTCCTTTTATTGAGGCCAATCCTAAATACAAAACCTCAAAAATTCTAGACCGTATTGTTGAGCCAGAGCGCACTATTATTTTCCGTGTTCCGTGGCTAGATGACAACGGCAATATTCAAGTGAATCGCGGGTACCGCGTTGAATTCAACAGCGCAATCGGGCCATACAAAGGTGGTTTGCGTTTTCACCCTTCTGTGAATTTGTCAATTCTTAAATTCCTAGGTTTCGAACAGATCTTTAAAAACTCACTCACTACATTACCAATGGGTGGAGGAAAAGGTGGTTCTGACTTCGATCCGAAAGGTAAGTCTGATAACGAAGTCATGAAGTTTTGTCAATCTTTCATGACCGAGCTCTTCCGTCATATTGGCGCTGATACCGATGTGCCTGCTGGTGATATCGGCGTAGGTGGCCGTGAAATTGGCTACATGTTTGGTCAATACAAACGTTTGCGCAACGAATTTACTGGTGTTTTAACCGGAAAAGGTCGCAATTGGGGTGGTTCTTTGATCCGTCCGGAAGCAACAGGATACGGTACAGTATATTTTGCAAAAGAAATGTTGGCCACTAAAGGTGACTCTTTTAACGGTAAAATTGTTGCAGTTTCTGGTTCTGGTAACGTAGCTCAGTTTGCTTGTGAAAAAGCTACGCAGCTCGGAGGTAAGGTGGTAACGCTTTCTGATTCTGAAGGATACATCTACGACGAAGCGGGTATCAATGCTGAGAAACTAGCGTGGGTTATGGATCTTAAAAATAACCGTCGTGGTCGTATTTCTGAGTACGTACAACAGTATCCAAGTGCAAAATTTGTAGCTGGTAAGCGTCCTTGGGAAGTGAAAGCAGATATCGCACTTCCATGTGCCACTCAAAACGAACTCAATGGCGATGAAGCAAAAGCTTTGATTGCGAACGGAGTTAAATGCGTTGCTGAAGGAGCAAATATGCCTTCAACACCAGAAGCAATTGCCGCTTTCCAAGCTGCCAACGTATTGTTCTCTCCAGGAAAAGCATCCAATGCTGGTGGGGTAGCAACTTCGGGTCTTGAAATGTCGCAAAACTCATTGCGCTTGTCATGGTCTGCTGAAGAAGTTGACCAACGCTTACACGGCATTATGGTTTCAATTCACGAAGCTTGCGTGAAATACGGAAAAGATGCCAATGGTAATGTTGATTACGTAAAAGGTGCCAACGTCGCTGGTTTTGTAAAAGTTGCAGATGCCATGATTGACCAAGGTTTGGTTTAAATCAAATAAACAATTCTACTGAAAGGCCCTCTTTGGGGGCCTTTTTTTTATTTTTGATCATGTATAAACGATTGCTTTTAGCACTTCTTTTTTTGATTTCGCTCAGCCATGCTTCAGCACAAAGTTATGTAGGTTTTGGGGCGGCATTACACCGCTATGATCAAGTACTGAGTATCAAAGGAGTCAAGATGATCAATAGCGGTGGCTTTGGTTTGGAATTGGGTTGTGGTATAGAGCGCAGTTTGCAAGGTGCCTTAGCGCCTCAATTTGCATTATTTTGGCAAGCTCCAATGACAGTTAGAAACAGGCAATATTCAATCGCTAGGCCCATTTATTCTCTTCGTTATCAATTTGACTTTCAACAAGCAAGCATTTTAGATACATATCATGGTATTTACGGGGGTCTGGGTTATTCATTCAGTTTAGGTGTCAATCATTTCCTTTTGCTACAATTAGGCTTGGGTGCGGTGGTTGAAAATATGTATTTTCCCAATACATCAAATACACAGCAACATTTCTTAATAAATCCTCAAGTTCAGTTGAATTACTATATAAAAATGGGTGCTAAATAATTATTGAATATTTTGAAATATCTGACAGCCAATATTTACATCGTTACACTAGTGCTTATCTTGTTTTCTTGTAATAAGCACGAGCGCTACCCCGATGTTCAAGTTTTCGGGCACGCTGGAATGGGTATGGATATTGCCTACAGTGTTTATCACGATAATTCTGAGCAGGCCATAGACTTGGCGCTTTCATTGCCTACAATTGACGGTGTAGAAATGGATGTCCGCATGAGTAAAGACGGCACGTTGTGGTTGTATCATGAAAATCATTTAGAGGCTAGTACAGATGGAGTAGGATGTGTGGCCGAGCTGACCGATCAAGAATTAGAACAAGTGCGCTACAAAAGTATCTATCGTGAAAAGTTGGTGAAGCTCAGTGAAATACTCGAAAAGCTGACACCCGGCATGACATTTATACTAGACATCAAACATTGGAATGACTGCGCGCAGGCTTATTCTGATATGCAAAGATTCAAAGATGCTTTATTGGCAATCCCTGCTGAGCAAAAAGATCAGCTCATTATTGACAGTTCTTATCCGTACTGGCTTTCATCGCTGTCACAAACATATAAAGTTGTATTTTCGACTGTTTCATTTGATGAAGGCTATAAAAAAATAAAAGAAATACCAACCTTGCATGGTATCATGATGCGCAGTAAGGATATCAGTGCTGAGCAAATTGCTCAAGTAAAAGGTATCGGAAAAACGGTTTATCTTTTTGAAATGCGCTCGAGTAAAATGCAAAGAGCTACCATGAAAAAAGCACCGACGGCTATCTTAGCAGATGATCCACGCGGTGCTTTAGTGATCAGAGATTAGCGCTAACGTGTAGGCTAATCAATGTGAAAAGGATGAATTATGCTTTGTAAAAAGGCAGTTTTACCACTTTGGCTTTAACGCCTTTTTCTCGAATTTCAATAAAGATTTCGGAGTCTAGTGGTGTATGAGCAATTTGAACGTAGCCCAAACCTATACCAACTTTCATGCTTGGTGACATCGTACCAGAGGTAACTTTACCTATAGTATTTCCGGCAGCATCTAAAATAGGGTAGTCGTGACGCGGAATGCCGCGGTCGACCATTTCAAAAGCCACCAACTTTTTGCTCAGTCCTTGTTCTTTTTGGTTTTTAAGAAACTCGGCATCCGTAAAGTCCTTGGTGAATTTAGTTATCCAGCCAAGGCCAGCTTCGAGCGGCGAGGTGGTGTCGTCGATGTCATTGCCATAAAGGCAAAAGCCCATTTCTAAGCGCAAGGTATCGCGGGCAGCAAGCCCAATAGGTTTGATATCGAATGGTGCACCTGCTTCAAATACGGCGTCCCAGAGTTTTTCGGCGTCTTCGTTTTTCACATAAACTTCAAAACCACCCGAACCTGTGTAGCCAGTTGCAGAAACCATAACGTTTTCAATGCCAGCGAAAGTACCGTACTGAAAAGTGTAGTAAGTCATGTTGGTAAGGTCGATTTCTGTAAGCGCTTGCATTGCCTCTGCTGCTTTTGGGCCTTGAATAGCTAATAAAGAATAAGCATCTGAAAGGTTTTGCATCTCGACACCTAGATCGTTGTGGCTACTGAACCAGTTCCAGTCTTTTTCAATATTAGAGGCATTTACCACAATAAAGTATGTTTCTGCATCGATGCGATAAATGATGAGGTCGTCTACGATACCACCCTTTCCATTAGGCAAACAGCTGTATTGTGCTTTCCCGTCAAAGAGCACACTCGCATCATTGCTACAAACTTTTTGAATGAGTGCAAGCGCATTTGGGCCTTTGAGTAAAAATTCGCCCATGTGCGACACGTCAAAAACACCAACGCCATTTCTGACAGTTTCGTGTTCTGCGTTGACGCCTTCGTATTGAACCGGCATGTTGTAACCAGCAAAGGGCACCATTTTGGCGCCAAGTGCGATGTGTTTGTGTGTAAGGGCGGTGTTTTTCATTTGATTTATCCTTTGACGCGTTCAACGTAAACACCTGTGCGCGTATCAATTTTGATGATTTCACCATTGTCGATGAAAAGCGGCACTTTTACTTCGGCGCCAGTTGCAATTGTTGCGGGTTTCATGGAGTTAGTAGCTGTGTCGCCTTTGACACCTGGCTCTGTGTATGTTACTTCTGAAATAATGTACATTGGTAATTCAATCACAAGCGGTGCCTCTTCCTCGGCATGAAATAAAATATTGACGGTCATGCCTTCTTGTAGAAAACCTGGTTTTTCAACCATTTTGAGCGGAATATTGACTTGCTCAAAAGTTTCATTGTTCATGAAAATGTATGTATCAGCTTCTTGATATAGGTACTGATATTCTCTGTTTTCAATGCGAACAGGTTCAATTTTGTGACCAGCTGAAAAGGTGTGGTCAAGTACTTTTCCAGACTCAATTTGTCTCATTTTGGTTCTAACGAAAGCAGGGCCTTTACCCGGTTTAACGTGTTGAAATTCAATGATCTGAAAAAGCTTGTCGTTGTGCTTGATGCACAATCCGTTGCGGATATCTGCAGTAGTTGCCATAATTCTTGTTCAATTTGAGGCCAAAGATAGCCTAAATCCCATTGTTATCAACAAATTTGGTTTATAATTTCCCTTTTGAGCGTGTCTTGTAAGCGGAATAGATTGTTATTTTTGTTTGTTCTAAATTTTGAAGCGCTACATGGCTGAAACTCAGTACACCGAAGATAATATACGCTCACTCGATTGGAAAGAGCACATCCGTTTGCGTCCCGGGATGTATATCGGGAAGTTAGGAGACGGCGCTGCTGCCGATGACGGTATTTACATTCTTGTTAAAGAGGTAGTTGACAACTGCATTGACGAATTTGTTATGGGGAATGGCAAGCGCGTCGATATCAAAGTCAAAGATGGAAAGGTGTCCATCCGTGACTACGGTCGTGGCATTCCGCTTGGTAAAGTCGTTGAGGTTGTGTCCAAAATGAATACCGGTGGTAAATATGACTCCAAAGCTTTTAAAAAATCAGTAGGTCTGAATGGGGTAGGAACCAAAGCAGTGAATGCGCTTTCTTCTTACTTTATGGTCTATTCAGTTCGCGAAGGCGAGAAAAAAGGCGCCATTTTTGAACGCGGCGAACTCGTTTCTGAAATAGCACTTGAAAAAACCGACGAAGCCAACGGTACTTACGTAGAGTTTATCCCAGACGACAGCATCTTTAAAAAGTATGCCTTCAAAACGGCATACCTCGATAAAATGATGTGGAATTACTGCTACCTCAATCGCGGTCTTTCTATTTATTACAACGGTGAAAAATACAACTCCAAAGACGGTCTCAAGGACCTCCTCGAAAACAACATGGACGGTGATCCATTATATCCGATCATTCACCTTGAGGACGAAGACATCGAAGTAGCTTTCACACATGGCCGCACTTACGGCGAAGACTACTACTCATTTGTCAATGGCCAACATACCACACAAGGCGGTACGCATCAAAGTGCATTTCGCGAGTCAGTTGCTAAGGTTATCCGCGATTTCTACAATAAAAACTACGAGGCTTCAGATATCAGGCAATCCATTGTGGCTGCAATTGCCGTCAAAGTAATTGAACCCGTTTTTGAATCCCAGACCAAAACCAAATTAGGTTCTCAAGAAATTGAACCTGGGGGGAAGTCAATGCGCGCCTTCATCAATGATTTTCTCAAGGATAAACTCGATAACTACCTGCACCGCAACCCTGATGTTGCCGAAACCATCGAGAAAAAAATCAAGCAATCAGAGCGCGAGCGCAAAGACTTAGCTGGTATCAGAAAATTGGCCCGTGATCGTTCCAAAAAAGCGAGTTTACACAATAAAAAATTACGTGATTGCCGCACGCACCTCACCGATCTCAAAGATGAACACCGCGAAGAGACTACCCTTTTTATTACCGAAGGAGATTCTGCGAGTGGTTCGATTACCAAATCAAGAAATGTCAATACGCAAGCGGTTTTTTCACTGCGCGGAAAGCCCTTGAATTGTTACGGCCTCACAAAAAAAGTAGTCTACGAAAACGAAGAGTTTAACCTGATTCAAGCGGCGCTCGACATCGAGGAAGACATGGATAACTTGCGTTACAACCGCATAGTAATTGCTACCGATGCCGATGTAGACGGTATGCACATTCGCATGTTATTACTGACTTTTTTCTTGCAGTTTTTCCCCGATTTAGTCAAAAGAAATCATGTTTATGTGCTTCAGACGCCATTGTTTAGGGTAAGAAATAAGAAAAAAACCATTTATTGTTATTCAGAGGAAGAACGCCGGGCTGCCATTGCAGAATTAGGCAAGAACCCTGAAATTACCCGCTTCAAAGGTCTTGGTGAAATCTCACCCGACGAATTTATACACTTCATTGGCGAAAACATCCGTCTGGAGCCCGTTATCCTCACCAAAGACGCATCTATTGACTCCATTCTATCTTATTTCATGGGGAAAAACACCCCAGAAAGACAAGACTTTATTATCGATAATCTTAAGGTAGAAAAGGATCTTGCAGCTCAAGTAGCAGCGGCAGATGAAGCTGAAGAAATCGAAGATTTGAACAACGAAATAGCATCTTAAGATGGCCGAAGACGAATTGACAAATAACGAACAAACACCAGAAGAAACCGGACACAATCCTTTCGAGAAACAACACCTTGACGACAAAATTGTGCCGCTTAATGGTTTGTATCAAAACTGGTTTTTAGATTATGCCAGTTATGTAATTCTAGAGCGCGCTGTCCCGAGTCTATATGACGGCCTCAAGCCCGTTCAAAGAAGAATCCTGCACTCGATGCGCGAGATGGAAGATGGCCGCTACAACAAGGTGGCCAATATCATCGGAAATACCATGAAATACCACCCGCATGGCGATGCCTCCATTGGCGATGCTTTGGTACAAGTTGGACAAAAAGACCTCCTCATCGATTGTCAAGGAAACTGGGGAAATACACTTACCGGAGATGGTGCAGCAGCGCCTCGTTATATCGAAGCACGCTTGTCAAAGTTTGCACTCCATGTTGCATTTAATCCAAAAACTACCAATTGGTTGGCCAGTTACGATGGTCGAAACAAAGAGCCTGAGCAACTGCCCATGAAGTTTCCGTTGCTCTTGGCACAGGGTGCTGAGGGTATTGCGGTCGGGATGGCTTGCAAATTTTTACCACACAACTTTATTGAACTCATAGACCAGTCGATCAATCATTTGCGGGGTAAAAAAATAGAGCTGTTGCCTGATTTCCCAAATGGCGGTATGGCCGACTTCTCGGGCTACAACGATGGCCTTCGTGGTGGGCGCGTGCGCATCAGGGCGAAAATCAGAAAAGTAGATAACAAAACGCTCATCATCAATGAAATCCCGTACGGTACTACCACAGGGTCTCTCATCGAGTCAGTGATCAAAGCCAACGACAAAGGCAAAATAAAAATCAAAAAAATAGAAGACAACACTTCGTCAGAAGCTGAAATTATTGTGCATTTGGCACCAGGTGTTTCACCGGACAAAACCATCGATGCGCTTTATGCTTTCACGGATTGTGAAGTCTCTGTTTCGCCAAATTCCTCGATCATTGATGGTGAACGCCCGCGTTTCATGGGGGTTACTGAAATTTTAAAAGTCAATACGGATCATACGGTCAAACTGCTCAAGCTCGAGTTAGAAATCAAACTAGACGAACTCGAGCGACAATGGCATTTTTCAACCCTTGAAAAGTTGTTCATCAATCATGAAATGTACATCGACTTCAAGTTATACAGTGACCGCGATGCACTTTATGGATACCTCTACGAGCGTTTCAAACCATTTAAAAAGCAATTGCTGCGCGAAATCATCGACGAAGACTTACACAAGCTGACCCAAATTCCTATGATTCGCATCACGCGTTTCGATGCTGATAAAGCCGATGACGCGCTGTTAAAAATCGAAGAGGAAATGAAGCAGGTGAAGCATGATTTAGCGCACCTGACCGACTACGCCATTGAATATTTCAAAGACCTCAAAAAACGTTTTGGGGCAGGGCGCGAGCGCAAAACAGAAATCAAAACCTTTGACACAATTTCCGCCACTAAAGTCATCATCGCCAACAGAAAACTCTACGTGGACTACGACGAAGGATTTATTGGCTATGGCCTCAAGAAAAACGAGGCAGTCTGCGATTGCTCTGAAATTGATGACATCATTTGTTTCTTCTCTACCGGAAAAATGATGATTACAAAGGTTTCAGACAAAAAATTTGTGGGCAAGGGGCTCATCTATGCCAATGTCTGGAAAAAAGGAGACACCCGAACCATTTACCATTTGTTTTATCAAGACGGAACTGGTGGGCCAACCATGATGAAGCGTTTTTATGTCAATTCCATTACCCGTGATACCGAATATGACCTTACCAAAGGCACCAAAGGGTCCAAAATGCTTTATTTCAGTGTGCATCCAAACGGTGAGCGCGAGGTTGTCAGCGTCATGTTGCGTCCAAGACCGCATCTGAAACGCTTGCGCTTTGACATTGATCTAGGCGCCTTGCTGATCAAAGGAAGGAATTCTGCCGGAAACCGAGTTACCAAAGAAATCATTCAGAAAATTGTCCAAAAAGAGGTCGGTGGATCCACTTTAGCAGCCAGAAAAATATGGTATGATCAAGTTGTTGGTCGACTCAACGACGAAGGTCGTGGTAAGTTTTTGGGCTCTTTCAAAGGTGAAGATCGTATTTTAACACTCTACAAAACAGGTGAATACCGACTCAGCAGTTTCGACCTCGCTACGCACTTTGACGAAGACATGATACACATTGAAAAATGGGTGCCAGATCGCCCGATTTCAACAGTATATTTTGACGCCGAAAAAGAGCTGCATTATGTCAAACGCTTTACTTGTGAAGTGACTCAAGACAAACGCGTTAGTTTTATTTCCGAGGCTACGGGATCTTACATGGATTTAGTTTCAACAGCATACCGCCCAGAGGCGAAAATTGTGTTCAACAAACTACTCAAAGAAACCAAAAACCTTCCGGATCAAGTGCTCAATTTAGCGGACCTCATCGATGTCAAAGGAATGAAAGCACAGGGCAATCAAATGACAAAAATGAAAGTCAAAGAAATTGTCTTGACACACCCAATTGACGAAGGCAAAGAACCTTGGCCAAATGAACAGCCCGAAGAAATTATTGAAGAACTAGATCCTATAGAAGATGCAGAGACGCCTTCAATGGAATGGGACCTCACCAAAAAAGAAGACGACAACCCTGATCAAATTCCACTATTTAGCGAAGAGTAAGTCAGTTTTTCTTAGAAAAAGACATGACGCTTGTCATTTTTTTCAAAGCACCACATTGCTTATTTTTGTAAGCAAGCAATTAAAACCGCGGAAACATGAACGCCTTAAAAGAAAACCAAATCAATTACCTCAATATTGGCTTAATGCTTATCACAGCGGTGTTGGCCTATTATTTTCCGTTTGAAACATTTTTATTGGCTTACGCTTATTTAGGTCCTTTACACTACCTCACGGAAATCAGTTGGTTGCATGACCGTCAATATTATTCCAAAGGTAAATTCGATTTCCTCGTGTTGTTGATTGTCGGTATTTTGCTCTCTTATGCTGCTTTTGCCAAAGATTTCGGCTTCAGTAAAGACGTCTATGACTACTTTGTCGAGATGAATTTATTCGACAAATTATTGGTTTTTGCCCTGTTTGCCTCTGTTTTGTTTGCTTTGGTCAAAAATCTTTGGATTAAAATTGGCGCCATACTATTGCTTTATTTATTTGTAGGCGGTTGGTTGAGCCCAGAGCGTGCTGCCGAAAATTCAGAAAGCACCACCATATTTGCCTTAACTGCCCTGATCCCAACGCTCATCCACGTTTATGTTTTTACAGGTCTTTTCATGTTGTATGGGGCCCTCAAGACACGCAGTAAGTCAGGTATGTGGCAAATGGTAGGTTTTGTCTTGATACCTCTTTTGCTTGTTTTTGCACTGCCAGTCAATTCTAAAAATGGCTTTTTATCGAAATTTGGAAAAGATGCCTATTACGCAAAGGGCGATGGTTTTTACAACACTAACTACCTCATTTTAGATCATTTTGATTTGATCGAAGAGCAAAAACTCACCAATAAAGAATACCTTGATATCATTACGAAAGAAGGGAACAAAAATTACTTTGTTGGGCAACGCATCATCGATTCAGCAAAGTTTGAAGCACATGTCGATTCATTGCGCCAAATCAAAGACAAAGCATTTGTTGTCAAGCCAATGCCTATCAATATGGCTAACCTAGCACCTGAATACCAATACGATCATTTGCTCTATTTCTTTGATACCTCAAGCCGTTATATCAAAAGCATCAACGAATACCGTTTTGAGCCCATGCCGAGGTCTGTCATGAAATCTCGCACAAAAAAGGAAATGGATGCACACATCTATTACTCAGATATTGGCATCATGCTCATGCGATTCATTGCATTTGCTTACTTATATCACTACCTCAATTGGTTCAGCAAAACCGAGATCATCCGTTGGCACAAGGTTCCTAAAATTCGTTTTGTGGCCGTTATTATAACCTGGTTGGCTTCCTGTATTTTCTATGCCTACGATTATTCTTTAGGCCTCAGTTTACTTTTCTTCTTGAGTTTCTCGCACGTATTGCTCGAATTCCCACTCAACATCATTTCAATTGTCGGCATCGGCACCGAATCATTGTCCATCTTTAAAAACGGGTTTAAAAAACCGATCAAATCCTAAACCAATCTCTCAAACCATGCTCAAAATTTACAGCCTTCTTTTGGTGCTTTTATGCACCTTTCAAACTATTGCTCAAAGTGCAAGCGCTCCAATTGTTAGCACGCAAGCAGATGGCCGCTACACACTATCTGAAGCCGGTGCCTCGTATTTTGCCAAACTTTCACTAGACTGCACCAATAAACCAAGTCCGCACTACTTTTACAATGTGCTTAGACAACCTGGCGACACCCAAACTCCTGAAGATTTATGGCCAGCGTTCTATGGTTGTTATGACTGGCACAGTGCAGTTCATAATCACTGGGCATTAATTAAATTACTCAAAACATACCCGCAAATCCCGGAGGCAGCTGCCATTCGTGAAAAGCTCAATGAAAGTTTTACAGAAGAAAATATCCAAAGAGAATTTCTTTACTTCCAAACCAATAAAGAGCAATATATCTTTGAATTCCCTTACGGACAGGGTTGGTTACTCAAAGTCGCCGAAGAGCTTAAAAGTTGGAATGATCCAGATGCACAACGTTGGTTAGAAAACCTAGCACCGTTGCATAAATTATGTGCAGCTGCTGCTCAGGTTATTTGGAAAGATATCAAAGAAGTCAATTTGTCTGGAAGTCATGATGCGCCTTCATTGAACTTGTCTTTTGCCCTTGATTACGCACGTGCTTTTGGCGACGAAGATTTATTAAAGGTGGTTTTAAAAGCAAGCAAGAAATTTTATGGCAAAATGGTCAAGGCGCCATTAAGAGCCGAACCTTTTGAATATGATTTCATGTCGGCTTCTTTGTTGGTTGCAGATCTCATGCGCAAGGTGTACGATCAAGAAACTTATATCAAATGGCTCAAGAATTTTGCACCTGGCCTCACTGATGCTACTAGTGTTGCCAAAGATTTACAGATCAAAAAAACAGACAAACACGACGGTTATGAATCTCACTGGGACGGCTACCACCTCAACAGAATTTGGTGCCTCAACGGGATGCTTCAATTACAAACTGATTTCTTAGATGCCGAAACCAAAGCAATTTGGGTGAAAAGCATGAATGACATGTGGGATTACGCACAAGAAAGCATCGGGAAGGGCAACTACGACATCGACCACTGGTTGTCTTCGTTTTCAGTCTTTGCCTTGATCGGATACCAAGATTAGGCGAAGGCCTTAGTTTTCAAAAGACAAAAGATTATATTTTCTCAATAATTTTTTGGACTTCAAGTAGCGCCCATTCTAATTGCTGTTCTCGATTCAAATCAGATGTATCAAGTACTATTGCATCTGCAACTTGAACAAGTGGGCTCTCGGCTCTTGTGCTGTCTTGTAAATCTCTGGACTTCAAGTTCTGTAGTACTTCTTCTTTTGTTTGCTGTTCACCTTTCGCATTCAGTTCGGCAAGGCGTCTTTGTGTCCTGACGGCATCAGATGCAGTGACAAATAGCTTGAGTTCAGCGGCCGGAAACACCACAGATCCGATATCGCGGCCGTCCATGACAATACCACCGTCTTTTCCTAAGTATTGTTGTTGTTCTACCAATTTTTGACGCACCAACTTGATGGCTGCAACTTTGGATACAATGGCTGCCACACGTGGGCTTCGAATCACTTCGGTGATGTCCTGTCGATTCAAGTATACTTTTTGATCAGAACTGATTTCAATAGAAAGACTACCAATGTTGCTTTCTAATGGTCCTAAATCTATATTGCCCTGTTCATCGATGAGGTTGTTTTCTAGGCAATAAAGAGCAACGGCGCGATACATCGCGCCGCTGTCTATAAAAGTGTATCCTAAAGCTTTGGCGAGGTCTTTGGCAAGGGTGCTTTTACCGCAAGCTGCAAAACCGTCAATAGCTATAGTGATCTTTTTTTTCATTAATAATAGATGGCTCTTCTTACTTGTGTAATGTATTTGGCCAAGCGAATTACTTGTTTAGTGTAACCAAACTCGTTGTCGTACCAGGCATACAAAACTACATTTTTTCCATCATTTGAAACGATACTGGCATTAGAATCAAAAACAGAGCAGCATGTGTTACCAATAATGTCAGATGAAACCAACTCAGGGTCAAAGGAATAGTAAATTTGATTCACTAATTCACCGTGGAGTGCTGCATCTTTAATGGCAGCATTGATTTGATCTATGGTAGTAGTTGTATTGAGCTCAAGGCTTAAAATGGCAAGGGAGCCATTTGGTGTTGGTACACGCACTGCATTTGCTGTCAGTTTATCCTTGAGTTCTGGTATCACTTTGGTTACCGCAGATCCGGCACCAGTAGAGGTAATGACCATATTGACAGCTGCAGAGCGTCCACGACGTGGCTTTTTATGCATGTTGTCCAATAGATTTTGGTCATTGGTATAGGCATGCACGGTTTCAATGTGTCCTTTCACGACGCCAAAATGGTCGTTGACGACCTTCAAAATTGGCGAAATCGCGTTGGTGGTACATGAGGCAGCAGAAAATATTTTTTCATTTTCAACATCAAGCGTTCCTTGATTAATGCCATAAACCACATTTGGTATTTCTTTACCGGGTGCCGTTAAAAGAACTTTCCCAACGCCTTTTGCTTGTAAGTGTCTTGATAATGCTTCTCTGTTGGTAAATACACCTGTATTGTCAATGATCAAGGCATTGTTGATGCCGTAAACTGTGTAGTCGATGTCTTCTGGGTTGGGGGCATCGATCATGTGTACGATTTGACCATTGATAATGAGGCTCTTGTTTGGTAGATCTTCGATAACGGATCCTTTGAAAGCTCCATGTACAGAATCGTTGCGCAACAAAGAAGCGCGCTTAATGATATCGGCGTCTGAAGCACCGCGGGTAACTATTGCACGCAAACGCAATTGCTGACCTTTTCCGGCTTGTTTGATCAATTCTCGGGCAGCTAATCGGCCAATACGCCCAAAACCATAAAGCACTACGTCTCTTGGTTCGATCACCTGAGGAACCTGAATTTCACCAAGTTTTTCCATCAGAAAACGAGCCATTCCGCTCTGTTCAGTATGGCCTGCCAACCATTCACTTGCCAAAAGACCGATATCTAGCTTTGAAGCCGGAATATCAAGTGTCATGAGGGTTTCTGCAAGTGCAGAAGTTGTAAATACGTCAATTGGTTTGTTGACAACCTTTTTGGCGTATTCGTGTAAATTAAGGATTTCAGAAATTGTGGTGTCTGTTAAATGATTTCGGAAAAGCACCAGTTCGATGCCTTTATCATAAAGTAATTCTCCGACTTTGCTTTGTAATTTAACAGCTGCTCTTTCTCGCTCGATGTGCAAATTGAGCTCTTTTTCATAACCGTCTTTGGTTTCCATGTTGTTGTTGATTGATTGATTGATTGATTGATTGATTGATTGATGATTAAAAGGGTAGAGGTAATAAAAAAGGCTACCTCACGTGTAGGTAGCCTTCAAATTATTAGCCTAAGTATGACTTCAGCAATTTGTTTCGAGAGGTGTGTCGCAACCTGCGGATGGCCTTCTCTTTGATTTGGCGCACGCGCTCACGGGTGAGGTTGAATTTGGCACCGATTTCTTCGAGGGTCAGGCCGTGATTCATGCCAATTCCGAAGAACAGGCGGATGATTTCGCGCTCTTTATCAGTGAGTGTGCTCAAGGATCTTTCGATTTCTTTTTGCAAGGACTCTGCCATCAGAAGTTGGTCGGTGCGTGGAGAATCTGGGTTAGCCATGACATCCATAAGTGTACCGCCGTCGTCGTTGGTAGTAAGTGGTGCGTCCATTGATACGTGACGACCCGATACATTCAAGCTTTCTTTGATTTTGTCTTCTGGCACCTCGAGTGCTTCGGCTAATTCTTCGGCACTTGGTGGACGCTCAAATTCTTGCTCGAGGCGAGAAAATGCTTTGTTAATTTTATTGAGTGAACCTACTTGGTTCAATGGAAGGCGTACAATTCTTGCTTGCTCAGCTAAAGCTTGCAAGATAGATTGACGGATCCACCAAACGGCGTAAGAAATGAATTTGAACCCGCGTGTTTCGTCAAATTTTTGTGCTGCTTTGATCAAACCAAGATTGCCCTCGTTGATGAGGTCAGGTAGGGTTAACCCTTGGTTTTGATATTGCTTGGCTACGGAAACCACGAAACGCAAGTTTGCACGCGTTAGTTTTTCAAGTGCTTTTTGGTCACCTGCTTTGATGCGGCGTGCTAATTCTACTTCTTCTTCTGCGGTGATGAGTTCTTCACGACCGATGTCTTGTAGGTATTTGTCCAGAGATTGACTTTCTCTGTTCGTAATGGATTTGGTTATTTTTAGCTGTCTCATGCGCTTATCTTATCTGTTTTGCTAAGTAAAGTTGACTTCTGCTTGTTTGGCAAAGTAACGCCGAAAAATAGGTTTAAAAAAATCTGAAATGTGGTTTTTTTGCGGAGTTATTAACGAGTTTTAAACTTTTTCAACGAAGCAAAAAAGAGGGCTTTGGTCTTTACAAACCAAAGCCTCGGAAGTCGCGCTTGCCAGTTTCATCCATGATTTCTAGTAATATTCCTCGATTGACGCCACTCAGTTTTTCGGTCAGTTCTTGAACTGTTTCGATTGGCTCATTATTGACTTTAGTAATGATGATACCTTCCTTGAGTCCGATAGATTTGAGTTTTCCGGTGGTGATACTTTTGATTTTAACACCGTAAGAAATATTGAGTTCTTTTCTTTCTTTATCGGTTAGTTCAATGAATGTAGCTCCGAGGGCATAATTTTTAGAAATTTCCTCCTTACTCATGAGTTGGGTGTCGCCGTCTTGGTTGCGTAAAACGAGTTCTTTGGAAATGACATCTCCATCTTTCTGACGCAATGTTAAATTGACTTTATCACCAGGCCTTCTTTTACCGATCTCTTCTTGAAGTGCTGCAACAGAATTTACTTCTTTACTGCCAATTTTCAGAATGACATCGCCGTCTTTTATGCCTGCTTTGTCGGCGGAACCACCTTCTACAACTTTCGCGATAAAGACACCTTTGAGGTCCTTGAGTTTGTTCTTTTCTTTAATGTCTTGGCTGATATCTGAGATTTGAACCCCAAGGTAGCCGCGCTGAACTATCCCAAAATCAATGAGATCTCGCATGACTTTATCAACTAAATTAACAGGAACTGCAAAAGAATAACCGGCATAGGAACCAGTTTGTGAGGCAATAGCAGTGTTAATTCCGATGAGCTCACCTCTGGTGTTTACTAACGCACCTCCGCTGTTTCCAGGATTCACGGCAGCGTCTGTCTGAATAAAAGATTCGATTGGCACTACGTCTTGGGCGCTGCGCTCCGAGAGTAAATTGATATTTCTTGCTTTAGCTGAAACGATACCTGCTGTAACGGTTGAGGTCAGGTTGAAAGGGTTTCCGACTGCCAAAACCCATTCGCCAATTTTGAGTTCGTCTGAATTTCCGATTGGAATTGCTGGAAAATTTTCTCCTTCTATTTTAAGTACCGCGATGTCTGTGGCGGGGTCAGCACCAATTACTTTGGCATCGTACTTCGAGTTGTCATTGAGAATGACCTGAATTTCACTGGCATTTTCTATGACGTGGTTATTGGTTACGATATAACCCTGAGAGGAAACAATGACGCCCGAACCGGCACCTGCACCATATTGCTTGAACTCGCGACCACCAGCACCAGGCCCATAAAAGAACTCTTGGAAAGGATCGCGTTGAAAGGTTGTTTGAACCACTTTTGTGGTAATATGCACCACTGAATGCACTGTGTTTTCGGCGGCATTGGTAAAATCTAAGCCTTGCGGAATACCGTTGTAATCAACTTGGTGTATGGCCTGATTTCGATTGCCATCGATCACTTGATCCGACAAACGTGTGGTGTTGTGTTGAATGATGACATAAGTTGCAAGTGGAAGGGTTCCGCCTAGGATACCCATTCCGAATAGTTTTAAGGTGTTGAGTATTGTCATGATGTCAGTTTTATATTTCGTTTGAGCTAAACGCAAAGAGCGTTCCAAAAATTGCTCAGAAAATGTTAAATTTTGTTAAGAATTTATAAGGATTAATTGAATATTTTTGTTCTTCCTCAATGAAACTAAGTTTTAGCAAATATCAAGGTGCCGGAAATGATTTTATCTTGCTAGATAACTTCGATGGCAGCTATGACAATTTGTCAATTTCTGACATACAGCAAGCCTGTGACCGCAAGTTTGGCATCGGTGCCGATGGCCTCATTCTATTACAAAGACATCCAGAACTCGAATTTGAAGTGTGCTACTACAATGCAGATGGCACACAATCTTTTTGTGGCAATGGTGCGCGTTGTGCGGTTGCTTTTGCTGGAAAACTAGGCTTTTTAAAAGGGTCGCAAACTCGTTTTTTAGCTATTGACGGCATACACGAGGCCTGGTTATGTGAATCTGAGGTCAAATTAAAAATGGCCGATGTACATCATGTTGAACATAACGCTGCTGCTTTTATCCTAAACACAGGCTCGCCACACTACGTAATCCTCGATGACAACCATTCCACCGAACACGTGACAACCATAGGGCAACAAATCAGATACAACGACACTTACAAAGAGCAAGGCATCAATGTCAATCTCATGAAACATACCGAAACTGGTATACAAGTGGCTACTTATGAGCGCGGGGTCGAGGCAGAAACCCTTTCGTGTGGCACTGGTGTTACCGCTGCTGCATTGGTATATGCACAACTTCAAAAAATCAAACAAGGACAAGTCAAGGTACTGACCAAAGGAGGCAATCTAGCTGTTCAATGGCAAGCAAACCCCGACGGTTCTTTTTCGGAAATTTACCTGATTGGCCCTGCCCAATTTGTTTTCAGCGGCATCTATGAGTTTTAGTGGTGAGCATATTTTTTTGCGTGCCGTTGAAAAAGACGATGCGGGCCAAGTATTTCTCTGGGAAAACAACCCGAAGAATTGGAAAGTTTCCAATACGGAGGTCCCATTTTCAATGTTTGATATCATTCAACTCATCGAACAGCAATCAGACCTTCGTAAATCAGGGCAATTGCGCCTTGTGATCATGACACATTCAGATCAAAGGGCCGTTGGTGTCATTGATTTATACGATGTCAATTTCAAGCATGGTTATGCTGCCGTCGGCATCCTTATTGCCGAAGACCAATACAAAGGCAAAGGAATTGCTACAGAAGCGCTTGCCCTCTTGATTACTTACTGTACTGAAATTTTAGAGCTCAGAAATCTTTATTGTCAAATCCATGGTGACAATCAGGCTAGCATTGCGTTGTTTGAAAAAGCTGGTTTTCAACACGTTGGTACACGCAAGAATTGGCTGCGTTTCAAGCAAGAATATTATGACGAACTTACTTTTCAATTATGTCTAAAAAGCAAAAATTAATTTTATTCGCAGGTGTTTTATTGCTCGGGCTCACGATCGTGTTTTTCCCGAAATTGAAATACTTCTATGCAGCCTTTCAAAAGTCGAGCAATACCGAAGCGATTGTAGTTTACTTGAAATATGATGCACAACAGGGAAAACCACATGACGTGCATAGTGTTGCATTGCTTTTGCAAGAAAAAGGCGTTATTTCGGAAACGGCGCTTTTTGAGCTTGTAGGAAATCATAAAGACATGAATGCGCGCAATATTGCGATGGGGAAGTACGTCATCGAACCTGGAACCGCATTTCGTCATATTTGGAATGGCTTTAAATTGAATAGCAAGCTCAACGGGAATGCCGAACAAACTGTTCAAGTAAACTTTGAAAACTGTCGAACCATCAATGACTTAGCAGGAAAAATACAAAATCAGCTTGACCTAGACAGTTCCAAGTTGATTGGTTATTTGCAAGAAGGCAGCACGTTGTCAAGGTTGGGATTTACATACGAACAATTGCCCGCGTTATTCATTCCAAACACCTATGAAATGTATTGGGATCAAACGCCAGCAGGTTTTGTTGAGCGCATGGCCCAAGAGTTTAAAAACTATTGGACACCAAACCGCATGGCACTGCTCCAAAAGCAAGGGCTCAAGACACCAAGTGAGGCCGTTACATTGGCAAGCATCGTATACTCAGAGCAGTCTAAAATAGCTGACGAATGGCCAATTATTGCGGGTCTTTACTTGAACCGAGTCAGACAAGGCATCAAATTGCAATCTGACCCTACATTTAAATTTTGTTGGGGAAATCAACTCGAAGGAGTACAGCGTCTATTAGCCGTACATCGAGATATCAAATGCCCTTACAATACTTATCAAATCCAAGGCTTACCTCCGGGGCCAATCTATTTACCGCCAACGGCTGTTGTCGAGGCAGTGCTCAATGCCAGCAAGCATGATTACATCTTCATGTGTGCTAAACCAGATCATTCAAGCACCCATAACTTTACTGCATCCGGAGCCCAACACATTCAAAACGCCACAGCATTTCAACGCTGGCTTGATGCTGGGCAACCCTAAATCAAACTCATGAAAAGAAGACAGTTTATCCGTTTTGGAGCCTTTTTAGGTGCCTTAGGTGTAGTCAGACCCAGCAAGGCCTCGGACTTCATTGCCAAATCGTTTGAAGGCCAAGCCAATGGACCACTCATTTTGTCAACCTGGAATCATGGTATTGCTGCCAATGACGGTGCTTGGGCTGTATTACAAAAAGGTGGTTCGGCACTCGATGCCGTTGAAAAAGGCGTAATGGTCACTGAAGCAGATCTCAGTAACCGCAGTGTTGGGGTAGGCGGAAGACCCGACCGCGAGGGTCATGTTACCCTTGACGCTTGCATCATGAGTGGCGACGCACGTTGTGGTTCTGTTGCATTTTTAGAAGGCATCGCCCATCCAATCAGTGTGGCCCGTGCTGTTATGGAAAAAACACAACACGTCATGTTAGTCGGTGCTGGGGCCAAAAAATTTGCACTTGATTACGGTTTTACACAGGCCAAAATGCCAATTGCAGAGGTGCAGAAGGATTACGAAAAATGGCGCAAAGAAAACAAAGATCTCTTCAAAAAACCGGAAATCAATCATGAAAACCACGACACTATTGGTATGATTGCCATGGATGCCAATGGGCAACTTGCAGGTGCTTGTACCACGAGTGGTTGGGCTTACAAAATGCATGGCCGTGTTGGCGATTCTCCAATTATTGGGGCAGGTTTATTTGTTGATGACGAAGTAGGGGCAGCCACGGCAACAGGATTAGGTGAGGCTATTGTTAGGGTTGCCGGAAGCCATACAGTCGTTGAACTCATGCGCCAAGGCTTAAGCCCTCAAGCGGCTTGCAAAGAGGCATGCATGCGCATCATCAGAAAACACCCAGACCTCACCGGTTTACAATGTGGCTTTTTAGCCATTGACAAAGCCGGAAATTATGGTGCCTATTCGATTTACGCAGGCTTTAATTTTGCGAAGCACGACGGTCAGAAAAATGAGCTAATAGACGCACCCTTTGACCGCAATTGGTAAGATGCGCAGGATCTTCTTATTCTTTTTGCTCACGTTCATGAGTTCCTTGGCCGCTCAAGTAACCTTGACTTGGGAAGTATATCATCCTAAACAAAAAGAATGGTTGCCATTTGGCAGTGCGGGCACGGTCCAAGAGTATTTATGGCATACTAGTGAACTCCCAGATCCATTTTACGGCCAAAACGAAGCCTTATACCAATGGATTGAGCAAGAGCAATGGATTTTTAGGTCTCAGTTTTTTCTGGAAGAAAAATTCTATAATGCACAAATATTGGTGCTCGACATTCCTAACTTAGATACCTATGCTCAAATATTTCTCAATGGCAAACCGCTTGTTCAAACCGCCAATTTCTTTGTGCATTATCAAGTAGAATTAGAAGTAGCATCGCTAAAATGTGGTTACAATCAATTGGAAATTAGAATTGAATCACCTATTCATCATCATCAAGAAACTTCCATCCATAATGGCTTTACTTACCCCGCTCCAAACGATGTAGGTAGCCTCAAGGTAGCTCCTTACACCAGAAAACCACAGTATCACTTTGGTTGGGATTGGGCACCAAGAATCAATACCATTGGTTTTGCCTATCCGCTTACCCTCAGCGTAAAAGCACCCGTGCGCCTTGACCATCTTTTAGTCAATACGCTAGCGCTCAGGCAAGACGGGAGTGCCAAAGTTGAGTTAAAAGCAAAGTTCAGTGCGAACGATAGTGTCTTGGTTTGTCAGAGTCAGTATTTCGGAAAGTTCTCGATTTCCGGATCGGCAAGTGCTTCATCCTCATCTTTATCATCCATTGATTCCAAAATTGCAACTCCGCATTTCAACTTTGATTTGCAGCAAACCCAAGTGCTCTCAGAAGCACAACTTTGGTGGCCAATAGGTCAGGGTGGGCAGCATTTGTATCAAGATACCTTGCGTTTTTATGGTGTAGATGGCAATTTACTCTTAGTGTACCCGTATTCATTTGGTATCCGAAAAGTAGAACTGCTTCAAGAAAAAGACGAATGGGGCACCTCGTTTGCATTTGAAATCAACGGACGCCGAATTTTTGCGAAAGGTGCCAATGTCATTCCTCCTGGCATCTTTGCAGGCCCTGCCTTAGATAGCGCATATCTCGGATTAGTCAAGCAAATGCAGGCTGCAAATTTCAACATGGTGCGCATTTGGGGTGGTGGTATGTACGCACCTGAATCATTTTTGCAAGCTTGTGACAAAGCTGGGATCATGGTTTGGCACGATTTCATGTTTGCCTGTGCAATGTATCCGGCAAGTACGGACTTTCTCACTGACTTGCAACCTGAACTTCAACAACAAATTCCGAGACTTGCAGCACATCCGTCTTTGATTTATTTCAACGGAAACAATGAAGTAGACGTAGCCTGGAAAAATTGGGGCTTTCAAACGCAGTATGAACTCAATGTACAACATCAAGAGGTAATTGCACAGTCTTATCAAACTTTATTTCAAGCGTACATTCCTGATCAAATCAAGCAATTCACCAATATCCCCTACGAACATACTTCTCCACTCAGTAATTGGGGTACTGATGACAACTTTAATCATGGCACCATGCATTATTGGGGAGTTTGGCACGGCAAAGACCCTTTGCATGATTTTGCTAACAAAATTGGACGCTTCAATGCAGAATATGGTTTTCAGAGTTTTCCGCAAATGCGCACAATTGATCGTTTTTCGACAAGCAAAGACCAAAATTTACATTCGTCAATTATGAAGGCGCATCAGAAGTCTTATGTCGGTAATGACATGATTGAAAAACATGCAAAAATCTATTTTGGAAAAGCCAAAACCTTTGAGACTTTTGTATACTATTCTCAACTCACGCAGCAAAAAGCTGTTTCAATGGCCATTGTTGGGCACCGAGCTGCTGCACCAAGATGCATGGGCACCCTTTATTGGCAGCTCAATGATTGTTGGCCAGCGCCAACATGGTCTAGCCTTGATGATCACTATAATTGGAAGGCGCTGCATTATGCCGTCAAAGAAGAATATCGCTCTATTGCTGTCTCTGAATTGGTCAAAGACGATAGTCATTTTTTGGTGCTCAATAGCGATTTGCCCGAAGATACATTGGTTACTATCGAGATTCAATTTTACAATGAAAACGGAATTCAATTAAGCAAAGAGCGCCGGACCTATCCTTTAGGACAGTATCAGACTCAAGTATTGACTTTTATCAAGGATGATTATTCAGGTTTTGTAAAGGTAATTTTGGATGACAAATACGAACGACTGTTTACCTTTATAGATAAAAGAATAGCTCCTCAACTGCAATTCACTTATCAAATAAAAGCAACAGATCCTTTCGCAAAGAAAGCCTTGCTCATCATTGAAACCCAAACTCCGTTGGTAGATTTATGGCTTTTTTCAAAAGACCAAGACCTTCATTTTGAAAAGAACTTTCAGACCTTGCTTCCGGGCAAACACTTGTTGGAATTCACTTACGAAACTGGTCTTCCAACCATGAATGAAATCTTTTATTTATTGCGCTGATTTCTACAGCGGTCAGAGCAGTACTTGACCTCTTCCCAGTTTTTTTCCCATTTTTTTCGCCAAGTATAAGGACGCCCGCAAGTGAGGCAAATTTTTGAGGGTAGATCTTGTTTTTTGACACCTTTCATGACTTTCAAACAAAAAAAGCGCTGTGTTGTTTTGCTAGCATATGAACCATCAACAAGTGTTAACAGAGCAAGACATCGATCGCATCATTGAAATGGCTTGGGAAGACCGCACACCCTTTGATGCCATTTTATTGCAATTTGGACTCAAAGAGGCAGAGGTAATTGCCCTCATGAGACGCGAAATGAAACCAAGTTCATGGCGCATGTGGCGCGCGCGTGTTCAAGGCAGGGCAACAAAGCACAATGCAAAACGCGGTTTTGAAGTGGGTCGTCACAAATGCACTATGCAACGACAAATTACCGGCAACAAAATTTCCAAGCGCTGATCTCAGCAGAATGCCTATTTTTGCGAGTTTTTATGGAAAATAAAGCAATAAAAACTCTTTAAAATATGACTTTGAAATTGTATCCTCCTATTCAAAAGAAATGCGTCGTATTTTTTCTAATAAGTTCCTTTCTGAGCTTGAAAAATGCAATTTGGGCCCAAGATCCTGCCCGAATTAGAATTGACTCAGTGCTTAAAACAATCCCATCAAGGTTCATTACGGTGCATCAGATTGAACTCTTGGCAGGCCGAAATGGCAGTAATTTTGCCACGCGCATGCAGAGCGTCGAAAAAATAAATCCAGCCAACCTGAACCTCATTCCTGCACGCAGCATTGCTGATGCGCTTTCGTTTTCAGCAGGAGTAGATGTACGCCAACGAGGTTTGAGCGGTACCCAAGCCGATATAGGTATTCGCGGCGGTAATTTTGAGCAAAGCCTCCTACTTGTGAATGGTTTCAAGATGACTGACCCACAAACGGGGCATCACGCGGCTAATTTGCCCATTCCACTCATAGCTGTTTCAGAAATTCAAGTGTTCAAAAGCCCAACTGTGCTGCAATTTGGCCAAAGTGCCTTAACAGGGGCAGTGCACATTGGCGCCTATACGCAAGATGCTTTTGAGGTCAAAACACTGGCTTACGGGGGTAGTTTCAATAGTTTTGGTGCACAGGCTTTGGTGCGCATGAAAATCAAGAAGTACCAACAAATGTTGGCGGTGGCCAGAGACCAGTCTGAGGGGCATTGGTATAACTCAGATTTCAAAAATCATCAGTTCTTTTACACCGGCGGCCACTCGCTGGGTGCAAATCAGCGCCACCGTTTAAGCTACATTGCAGCTTATACCGACCGAAATTTTGGTGCCAATGGCTTTTATACCAATAAGTTTCCCGATCAATGGGAGCGCACTACAATGGCGATGGCTGGCGCCAAACACAACTTTCATTGGTATTCAAATAAAGAGGGTAAAACAACGTGGTATCAGTTCAGGCAACAAGTTTTACTGCGCAGCCATGCCGATGAATTCCGTCTGAAACGTTATGACCCTACGTTTTATACCAACACACATATTTCAAATGTTTTGAGTTACGAGGCCCAATTTTCATGGAATGTAAAGCGGCATCAATTGCTCTTAGGGATTGAAGAGCGTTTAGAACAGCTCAATAGCAGTAATTTAGGGCTTCGAGAGCGCCAATACCAAAGTGCTTTTTTACAAACGCAAGGGCTACTAGGGTCCTTCAATTACGCAGCGGGTCTTATCGTTTTTACCTACGATTGGCAAAATCCGCAACTCTTGCCGAGCCTACAATTAGGCAGGGCACTCTCTTATCAGCACTATTTATTTGCGAACTATGCGCGTGGCAACCGCGTGCCATCTTGGACTGAAATGTATTACTCAGACCCCTCTAATGTAGGTAATCCGAACTTGCAACCAGAGTTTTCACATGCTGCCGAGCTTGGTTACCGCTACAATCCCAATCAGTACAATAGCAAATGGTACTACACAAAAGCCGAGGCCGCAGTGTTTTACCGTCAACACACCAACATGATTGATTGGGTCAGAGAAACATCAGTGCTTTCGCCTAATCCGAATCCTTGGATGCCAGTAAACATTGCCAACGTAGCTTTTGCAGGCTTTGAGGGGAGTTGGCAGTTCAATGTTAAAAAAAGTGGAGTCTGGGGCCTCAATAAATTCAATTTGAATTACACGTACATCACGGCTCAGCACAATTTTACCAGTGAGCAAGAATCGAGGTATGCCATTACGAGTATGCGCCATCAGTTCAATTGCCAAGTGCTCTTTGATTTGAGTGAAAAAGCACAACTGAACTTGGCCTATCGAATGGTTCAACGCATTGAAAAACCGCTTTATCAGGTGTTAGATGTCAAATTCTTGTTTCCTGTATTTGATCGCTTTTCGTTTTTTGTGGAGGGCAATAACCTCACCAACACGGAATATGTGGAGGCTGGTTTTGTACAAATGCCGGGCAGATGGTTCAAAGTAGGGGCGAGTTTTCAGCACAAAGCCAAAGAAAACCCGCAACCTTAAATGGAATAACCTACTTTCTGACGAGCGCGTTGCAGTACCTTTTGCGCAACTATTTTGGCTTTTTGCGCACCAATGGCCAGCGCTGCATCAATTTCTGCCGGGTTGGCCATGAGGTGCTCAAATTTTGTGCGTTGGGTAGCAAATTTTTCTAAAATAAGCTCAAAAAGCGCTTGCTTGGCATGTCCATAGCCGTAATTACCACCTTCGTAATGAGCCCGCATTTGTGCGGTTTGTTCTGCTGAAGCAAGTAATTTATAGAGCGCAAAAGTGTGGCAGGTATCTGGGTTTTTAGGATCCTCAAGCGGTGTGCTGTCCGAAACAATTGACATAATTTGCTTGCGCAGTTGTTTTTCTGGCAAGAAAATATCGATGTAGTTATTCCTGGATTTGCTCATTTTTTCGCCGTCGGTGCCTGGTATGAGCATGGTGTCGGCCTGAATTTGTTCTTCTGGCAACACAAAAGTTTCGCCGTAAGCGAGATTGAACCGATTAGCGACATCTCGGGCCATTTCGATGTGTTGTTTTTGGTCTTTGCCAACGGGTACAATTTCGGCGTCGTAAAGTAAAATATCGGCAGCCATCAGAATAGGGTAAGTAAACAAACCACCATTGACGTCGTCTAGGCGATCGGCTTTGTCTTTAAAAGAATGCGCAAGCGTGAGGCGTTGATAAGGGTATTGACACAGCAAATACCAAGTTAACTCGGTTACTTCAGGAATATCGGACTGGCGATAAAAAACAGTTTGCTGTGGGTCTAGGCCAAAAGCCAACCAAGTGGCAGCCGTAGCATAGGTATTTTGCTTAAGGGTAGCGCCGTCTTTGATTTGAGTAAGGCTGTGCATGTCGGCAATAAATAGAAAAGACTCATTAGAAGGATCTTGAGCCAAGCGAATGGCTGGTAAGATGGCGCCTAAAATATTGCCTAGGTGAGGTGTTCCGGTGCTTTGTATTCCTGTTAATATGCGTGACATGCCTTGAGTTTTGTTCAAAATTAGTCATTTTGAGCCTTATTTTAGACGCAAATGCTCAGGGGTTATTGTTAACTTTACACTATGCAAAAAATCAAAGGTGTTCTTGGTTTACTCTGGAAGCTCTACATCGCGGTAGTGTTTTTCATTTTTGCATTACTTTTCTATCCATTTTTCTGGACGCTCCAACTTCGGCAAACGTGGCGCAAGTTCGGTTTCAAGATTTTTATCCTCTGGAGCTGGATGATCCGAATTTGCTGCTTTTATCCGGTTCGCTATCGCTTGCGCACTGAGTTGCCCAAAGGTCCTTTTATTATCATCGCCAACCACAGCTCTTATTTAGATATTTTCTTGTTGCACTCCATTTTACCGCAACAACCCTTTGCTTTTCTAGGCAAAGCTGAAATTTTAAAATACCCAATTGTTAGAACGTATTTTAAGGCGCTTAACATTCCAGTTTACCGCAAAGACAAATCAAAAGCGGGGCAGGCCTTGATTCAGGCCCAAAAAGCCATGCAAGACGGTTGGTCTATCGTTATTTTTCCAGAAGGAACTATCCCCGATGACAACATCCCGCAACTTATGCCTTTTAAAAATGGCGCTTTTCGCTTGGCAAAAAACCTTCAAGTGCCAATTTTACCTTTGACTTTCACGCAGAACTTTCATTTGTTTTCAGACCCTACTCACATTTTAGGCCCCGCACACCCCGGGGTAGTGGAGGTCTTTATTCATCCTTTTATCTCCGTGCAAGAAATCGCAGACAGCAGCATAGAAGACTTGAGTAGTAAGTGTTTTGAACTCATCGAAGCGCCCCTCCGAGCAGCGCATCCGCAGCTCTTTAAAAAATTGTAAATTTGCAACATGGAAATCAACGAAGCCTTAATTGATCATATCGCACATTTGTCCAAGTTAGCCTTTGAAGGCCCTCAAAAAGAGGCTATCCGTCAAGATTTACAGCGCATGATTACCTTTGTAGATAAGCTCTCAGAACTCGATACCACCGGTATTGAACCCCTCATTTTTATGTCCGAAGAAGTCAATCGCCTTCGCGACGACGTCGTTGTTCAAGATATCACGCATGAAGAAGCCTTGCGCAACGCACCTAAAAAAGATTCCGATTATTTCCGAATCCCAAAAGTTTTAGACAAATAAGCTTGAAGGTCAGCGGCTTTACTTTCATCCGAAATGCCATTTTGCTCGATTACCCGATTGTTGCTGCTATACAATCGATTTTACCCCTCTGCGACGAAGTAGTGGTAGCTGTCGGCAACTCCGACGACGACACCCTTGCCCTTATTGAGCAGATCGATCCAAAAGTTAGAATCATCCAAACCACCTGGGACGACACCTTGCGCCAGAACGGCCGCGTACTGGCGGTCGAGACCGATAAAGCACTTGCGGCCATTGACCCAAGCGCGGACTGGGCTCTTTACATTCAAGGTGATGAAGTCTTGCACCAAGCAGACCATCCGTCGATTTTGAAGGCCCTGCAAACCTATGTTAACGACGAAGAAGTCGATGGCTTGCTTTTCGATTACCTGCACTTTTATGGCTCGTATGATTACATTGGGGTTTCCAATAACTGGTACAAGAAAGAAATTCGCATCATTAAACCCGGCAGAGGCATTTATTCATTTCGAGATGCCCAAGGTTTTCGCAAACACCCAGATCAAAAACTAAAAGTAGCCAAGGCCAACGCGCGTGTTTTTCATTACGGCTGGGTCAAGGACCCCGCGGCTATGCAGCGCAAACAAGAAAGTTTTCATAAGCTATGGCACGACGACGCTTGGCTCGAAAAAAATATCAAGGTAGCCGCGCACTTTGATTACGAAGACCATATCCACGAACTCGGGCGCTTTGATGGCACCCACCCGCAATGGATAGAAGCCCGCATCGCTGCCCGCAACTGGACTTTTCAGACGGATATCAGTCGTAGCAAACGCACGCTTAAAAATAGGCTTAAAAATCTCTTAAAGTGGGTAGGTATCGACACGAATTACGCGAATTACACGCTTATTCGTTAAATATCCAGGCTTATTCTGCCAAGCGAAACTTACAGTACTTGATCACATGCCCACGCTTACTGAAGAATTCTTCGTAGTAAGTTTTGATGTTAAAGATCTCTCTGGTTTGGGTGTCGAGGTCGGCGGGGAGGTTTGCATAGAGATCTGGGTAACAGTCTAGCATTTGATGGCCGTGCTCTTCAATTTGTTCGAGGGTATAATCAAAAAGCACATCGGAGTCTGTTTTCATATGAATGATACCACCTGGTTTCAAGATTTGCTTGTAGCGCGCCGTGAAAATAGGAGAGGAGAGTCTTTTGCGCGCCTTTTGTGGTTGCGGATCTGAAAACGTGAGCCAAATTTCGTCGACTTCGCCGGCTGAGAAGTAATCCAAAATGAAATCTATGCGGGTCCGCAAGAACACGACATTTGTCAGGTTGGTTTCTAGCGCTTCTTTGGCACCGATGTAAATGCGGTTGCCTTTGAGGTCAACTCCTATGAAGTTTTTATTCGGAAAATGCCGTCCCATACCAACGGCGTATTCGCCCTTGCCGCAGCCCAATTCTAGAATAATCGGGTTGTTGTTTTTGAATACGGACGTTCTCCAGTTTCCTTTTGGCGCAAATGGTTCTCCCATGACAGGTTCGAATACATTTGCAAATGTTTTAATGGCTGCAAAGCGCTTTAACTTATCTTTTCCCACGCGGCAAAGTTAAGAGAATCCTTGTAATTTTGCGGCATGCATTTCGTTGAGCCCTTTTACAACTGGCGAGGCTATTATATCGCTGCCGAAGACCCTCACTCCCCATTTTATGGCAGAGAATACAGCGAATTTGCATTTAGCAACCACATTTACAACTTTTATATTCACCCGCAATGGGACGAATTTGGTTCGCCAACGCTTTTTCTGAAGGTCATCTACGTTGATTACGACGAACGCTACGCAATCATCGAACTGATCGGCGAATGGAATGACGCTATAGAAAACGATATCATGCTCTTAAAGCGCGATGTCATTGATTTGCTCATTGAAAACGGCATTAACGCCTTTATTTTAATTGGAGAAAACGTCCTGAATTTTCATCATTCTGACGACTGCTACTACGAAGAGTGGTTCGATGACGTAGAAGATGGCTGGATTGCAATGGTGAATTTTCACGATCATGTCATCAGAGAATTCGAACACGTAGGCATTGACCATTACTTTGTGATGGGTGGCGAACTCGAGGAAATTGAATGGCGCACCTATCAGCCCCAACATTTTTACCAGAAGGTGGCCGGGTTGGTGCAGAAGCGGATTGGTTAAGCCTCAGGTTCAGTTTGCATGAGATTCTTCAGCCACTTAGCTGACAGAATGACAATAATACCGGTTATCAATGCATAAATAGCCAATTGAAGATAGCCTTGGGTGTAGCCATCTAAGCGCTCTGCTAAACTGGCGTTTTCATCGGGGCTAGCCATGCCAGCGCCTAAAATGCCCGCAAAATATTGACCGTAAGCTGAAGCTAAAAACCACATGCCCATCATGATGCCCCACAGATGTTTTGGAGCTAGTTTGGTCATTAACGACAAACCAATTGGTGATAAAAATAATTCGCCGATAGAAATCACAAGATAGGCGAAAGTAAATAGCCATAAAGAAGCCATTCCTTCATTATCAAGGTAGAAACGCAGTGCATAAAACAGATAAAATGCCAGGCTAAGGAACAAAAAAGCAAAGCCAAATTTTTGGTAGTAATTGGGTTCTATATTGCGTTTTTTAAGCCAAATCCAGAGACCTCCGATAGCGGTACTGAGTAAAATAACAAACAAAGAGTTAGCGCTGTTATTGACGACATTCGGATCTATTTTAACAATACTTAGGTCATTGCTCAATAAATCGCGCGCTACAAGGCTTAAGGAGCCACCACTTTGCTCAAAAAATGCCCAGAAAACAATGCTCAAGAAGATAAAAATTAACGCGGCAAATAATTGTTTGATTTGAATTTTATCTAGTTTTTTCATTTCGACAAGCAAGTAAACGAGGGTCAATGGACCTATTATATACATGAAAATGTCTGTATATGCCGTGTTTTTGATCATGATATACACCAATGGCAAGGATAGTAATGTGCCCGCATAAACCAAATTTTGATTGCGTTTGTGTGTAGTTGGATTCAGATCTTTAGGGGTCAAACCAATTGGCCCAAGATTTTTTCTGGTCAGTAAGAAATTCAAGAGTCCAATAGCCATGAAAATTCCGGACAATAAAAACGCAAAGTTCCAACTGTAGGTCTTTCCAACATAAACGCACAAGCCGCCTCCGAGCAATGCGCCAATATTGATGCCTGCATAAAATAAACTAAAGCCAGCATCTCGGCGAACATCACCAGGCTTGTAGAGTTCGCCCACCATCGTTGAAATATTTGGCTTAAAGAAGCCTGTACCAACAATAATCAAGCAGATTCCGTAAAAGAAATTGTTGGCGGCATCCATACCTAAGATGGTACTTCCAAGAATCATTAATGCGCCACCCCAAAGCAATGATTTTTGAAAGCCTAAAATTTTGTCGGCAAAAAGCCCTCCAATAAAAGTAAAGGCGTAGACGAACGCTTGAATGGCACCGTATTTCAAGTTGGCATCCCCTTCTTTGAACAACAAAATGTCCGTCATGAAGATCATGAGCATGCCGCGGTTACCATAAAAACAGAAGCGTTCCCACATTTCTGTAAAAAAGAGGCTCCAAAGTTGTTTTGGGTAAGTGCCTTTAAAGTCTTGGATAGATTCTAATGTATTCATAAGGTGAAGATAATAAAAAAAGGCCCCAAAAGAGGCCTTTCAAAAAAATCTGATGGTTAGGGATTTTTATTGCACATTGTTTTCGCGCATGACGCTATTGAGCCATTTGAGCATCAAAATGAGAAGAATTGCGGCAGCTAAAACCAAACCAAAGTTTAAATAGAAAAAGTTCTCTTTTTCTGGGAATTTTTCCCATAAGCTAGAGAGCATGCCCGACAGTTTGTTGCCAACAGAAATGGCCAAAAAGTAACCTCCCATCATGAGTGCCGTAATGCGTGGAGGAGAGAGCTTCGAGACCAAAGATAGCCCCATCGGGGACAAACAAAGCTCACCAACTGTGATCACGCCATATGAAGCAAATAACCACATAGAACCGGCTTTGAGTGACATGCCATTTGTTGCAAATACGGCCCCAACCATTACAAGTGCCGAAAGCGCTGTGATGACCAAACCAATCGCAATTTTAGTTGGTGTAGATGGTTCGCGTTTGCGACGGCGCATCCAGCCAAAGAAGCCGACCACTACAGGTGTTAAAACAACCACCCAGAAAGGGTTCATAGATTGGTAAAGCTCTGTTGAATATAATTTAAGGTCTTTGCCTTCTGCAGGAATTTTGTCTGCAGGGAGGGTTGCAAAGTATTTGCGCGACTTTTCCAATTGAGAAATACCAGCTGAATAATCAGATTTAGCTTTGAGTTCTTTTTTGGTCACGGCTGGCATGTTTTCTTCTACACCGCGCAGCGAGTCAATTGTTTTTTTGAAATCGGCGTCAGAAGAACTCACAATTTGGTTGTTGACGACTATTTGCGCCATTCCGAGTTTGTCTGCTACTTCTGCTACACCTGCGCTCATTTCGCGGTCGGTATGGTCTTCGGCCCAAACTGTTAAGGCATCACCATTTTGATGGAATATGGCAAAGAATAAGATGACGCAAGCAAAAACCGCTAAAAGGGCTTTAATTGCGCGGCTTTCTTTGGCATCACCGGTAAAAGCCAAATAAATAAAGAAGGCAATGACAGGCAAACAGCCGATAATAAACGCATCGTTCGTGTCAGAACCCAAGAAGTTGCCCGGTAATAAGTAACCTAAAATACCGAAAGCAAACATCGGTAGCACGGTGTAGGACAAAATTTTGACGGTACTCATGTCGCCATCTTGCACAGGTTTAACAACATCAACATGCTTGATGTGCTTGGTGCCGAGTAAAAATACACCAACACCTATGAGCATGCCAACTCCGGCGGCGGCAAAGGCGTGTCCCCAACCGTAATTGATACGCATGTAAGCTGCTACGAAGTTGCAAATGAAAGCGCCGATATTGATACCCATGTAAAAGATGTTGTAGCCCGCATCTTTTTTGTCCTTCATTTCATCTGAAGAATATAAATTCCCAACTAATGTGGAAATATTTGGCTTGAAAAAACCATTCCCTAAGATGATCAGCAATAAGGCAATATAAAAGGAGGTTTCACTATGTAAAGACAACGCGAAGTAACCTGCAGACATCATTAAACCGCCAATGATAATTGAGCGACGGTAGCCCAAGATACGGTCTGCGAGTAAACCGCCAATAAAAGGAGTGAGGTAAACAAGTCCGAGATAGGTTCCGTAGATGTCAGATTTCTTTTGGGCGTCAAAACCCATTCCACCATTATTCCAACCGTCAATCATGTACAGTGAGAAAATTCCGAGCATGAGGTAGTATCCGAATCTTTCCCACATTTCGGTACCAAACAAGTACCAAAGACCAGTTGGATGGCCGTTCTTTTGCGTATTTTCCATAATTCAATTTTAGTTTACCTGCCGAATATAGTAATTTTGGCGCGAAATCTTCAAAAAATGACAAACTGGTTAGAACGCACGGAGCTTTTATTAAGTGCACAAAGTATGGAGCAACTCAAAGAGGCGCATGTCCTAATTGTTGGCCTGGGTGGTATTGGTTCTTATGCCGCAGAATTTATCGCCAGAGCAGGGGTGGGCCGCATGACGATCATCGATGGTGATGCCTTTGATGCCTCCAATAAAAACCGTCAGTTAACTGCGCTAGATTCTACGTTAGGGCAAAACAAAGCTGTGGTGCTGGGTGCGCGCATCAAAGAAATTAATCCGGATTGTGCGCTCAGTGTGATTGAAGAATTTGTTTTGCCTGAGCGCGTTTGGGAAATTCTGGCAAATGAACGCCCTAATTACGTCATGGATTGTATTGACTCTGTTACGCCCAAACTCGAATGGATTTTAGCCTGCAAACGCTTGAAAATCAAAATTATTTCGCACATGGGTGCGGGCGGAAAAACAGATCCCACACAAGTTAAAGTAGGCAACATGGAGCATTTATCAGGTTGCAAATTGGGCGCCCATATCAAAAAGCGCATGAACCGTAAAAATGCGTCGTATCGCGGTGTGAAAGTGGTTTTTTCCACTGAAATTCAACAACCCCACTCCTTGAAAATGACCGATGGCACGCGTTTCAAAAAAAGTTTCTACGGCACTGTGAGCTACATGCCTGCGCTTTTTGGGCTGTTAGGCGCCGCAGAGGTCTTGCGCCATTTGACGAAAACCAAAATATAAATTAGTTTTATTGAAGACATTTGCTTAACTTTTGGCTCTTAAACAAGCCAAAACTATGAAAAAAAGCTTTTTACTATTATCGGGTTTACTCTCTGCACAGCTCGTTTCTGCACAACTTTTTACTGATAATTTTGACTCCTATGCCGTAGGTTCTTACTTAGGCCCACAGTCTACATCTTGGTCAACTTGGTCAGGTACAGAAGGCAATACCTCAGATGTCACCATCTCCAATAACAACGCCGCAAGTGCACCACACTCCGTATATTTTGCATCAACCTCGGCTAACGGTGGTCCGCAAGATGTTGTTTTGAATTTCGGTCAACTTTACAACTCCGGAATTTTCACGCTAAGTACAGACCTTTATGTCAACAGTGGTAAAGGTGCTTATTACAACGTCCAAGGAGCAACTACAATAGGTAATCTATGGGCACTCAATGTACATATGGTCGCTGGTGCACTTAGCATCGATGATGGAAATACCCCTAATTTGTGCGTTGCATCTTATCCTCAGGCCACTTGGTTCAATCTAAAAATAGAGGCCAATCTTACCCTTCATGTTTGGAAGGCTTATGTCAATAACGTATTAGTGGGTACTTGGGTAAACGGTGTCAATTCTGTTGCATCGGCGGATTTCTACCCGTTACAAAACAATCAGTTTTATATGGATAACGTCAGTTTTGACCACGCACCATACACCTTACCAGCCTTAAATGCAATGGTGGCAGGGCTAGATATGGGCGGTAGTATTGCAGGTCAAAATGTGAGCCCGAGTGTTTCTATTTTAAATGCAGGACAAAATGCCCTGACTTCTTTTGATGTGAACCTCAATTACAACGGCCAAAATTACACCCAAAACATCACTGGCGTGAATGTCGCCAGCATTGCCAGTTATACAGTGAATATTCCGTCGCTAAGTTTAGTTCCGGGACAAAACAACGCGGTTGTAACTATTTCTAATATCAATGGTGGCAATGACGACAACGCCAATGACAATACCCTAACTCAGGTTGTCGACCCTGTTGTGCCTGCTGCAGGTAAAATTGTAGTTGGTGAAGAAGCTACTGGTACGTGGTGTCAGTGGTGCCCGCGCGGCGCTGTTTTTATGGATAAATTTGCTGCAGATTACAATGGCTTTTGGGCCGGAATTGCCGTACACAACGGCGACCCTATGACCGTTACAGACTACGACGCCGGAATTGGCGGCTTAATTGGCGGTTATCCGAGCGCATTGGTCGATCGTTTGGGCGATGTTGACCCATCTCAGATGAGCTCAGACTTCTTTACGCGTTTGCAAACAGCACCCAAAGGTGTACTTACAAATGGAGCAACTTGGGATGCTACAACGCGTGTACTCAATGTTTCTGTAAGTACAGAAATGCTTCAAGCAACAACTGGTTCTTATAAAGTCGCTTGTGTGCTTACTGAGGACGGCGTAACCGGAACAGGTTCTGGTTATAACCAATCAAATGCTTATGCAGGAGGTAACAACGGTGTCATGGGTGGTTTTGAAAGCCTCCCGAGCCCGGTGCCTGCTGCTCAAATGGTCTACGACCACGTTGCACGGGCTATTGCACCAAGCTTTACGGGGCAAACTGGTGTCATTGCTGCTACTACAGCAGTCGGTGACAACTACGTTGCTAACTTCACCTTTACACTTCCTAGCACTTGGGATGAAACCCAAATGCACATCGTCGGTATGCTCATGGATCCACAAGGTAAAATAGACAACGCTGGTTATACAGATATTGATCAGGCTGTGCAGAATGGTTATGTGGGTGTTCAAGAACTCATTTCAGCCGTTAACTTAGAGCAAATGTTGAGCGTGGCGCCTAATCCTGCAACAGATTTCACGAACATCACGCTGCATATTCCAACAGCAGCGCCGGTTAGCTTGCGCTTATACGACGCCAAAGGAAGCATTTTGCAGGGTCGTCAGTATGGCAACTTACAAGGTGATTTTGAAGTTGGCATCAACACCAGTTCTTTTGCACCGGGGCTTTACATTGTAGAATTACAAGTGAATGCCGAGCGCGTTCAAAAGAAATTGATCATCAAATAATAATATGCGTTTAGAATTCAATTCTAAATACAAACCTAAACACACAAAAAGAGCCGCTATTGCGGCTCTTTTATATTTTAAATACTTGCAAATCAATTATTTGCGCTAATTTTTTAGCTGTTGATTTTTTGAAATCATTTACTTGGAAATGACCTTTATCGTTTCTTTTACTTTTTGAGCAAGTTCCCTCACTTCTTGCAAGTTGGCTGCGCTGATCGTTACGTGGCCCATTTTGCGAAAGGGTTTTGTTTGGTTTTTGCCATACAAATGAGGGTGCACCCCAGGTAGTTTCAAAATTTCTTCGAGGCCTTGGTAGTAAACACTACCGCTGTGGTCTCTTTCACCAATCAAATTCAGCATGGCACCTGCACTGTGCAATTCGGTATTGCCCAAGGGTAGGTTGAGAATTGCACGCAGGTGTTGTTCAAATTGCGAACAACGCGCAATTTCGATGGTATGATGACCGCTGTTGTGCGGGCGTGGCGCAATTTCATTAACCAACAAGTCGCCCTCTTTGGTGAGGAAGAATTCTACGGCTAACAGACCAACCATCTCTAGTTTTTCAATGAGATCGCTTGCAATTTGTTTGGCTTTTTGTTCGATTTCAGCAGAAATAGCAGCTGGTGAAAATAAGAATTCCACCAAATTGGCTTCGGGGTTGAACTCGCATTCAACGGCGTCAAAGCAAGCGGTCTGGCCATTCTGAGCGCGCGCTACAATGACGGAAAGTTCTTTTTCAAATGGAATACAAGCTTCTATGATGGAAGGTTCTTGGAAGCTATTTTCTAGCTCAGATTGATGCTTGATGATTTGCACGCCTTTACCGTCGTAGCCGCCTGTTCGTAGTTTGTGGACTACCGGAAAGTCAAATGGAATGGCATCTGGTGAGAAATTGTAAAATACAAATGGAGCTGTAGGTATTTGGTTGTCTTGGTAGAATTGTTTTTGCAGTCCTTTGTCTCGGATCAGTTCTAAAATATGCGGCTGCGGAAAAACTTTAACACCTTGCTGTTCAAGTGCTTTGAGGGCGTCGGTATTGACATTTTCGATTTCAACGGTGAGGAGGTCTTTTCCTTGGCCAAAGTCAAGGACGGTTTGATAATCTGTGAGCGCACCTACCTGAAAACTATAGGCAATTTGTGAACAAGGCGCAGCGGGGTCGGGGTCGAGCATGTGTAGCTGTATATCCAAACTGTTCGCTGCTTGAATGAGCATGCGTCCTAACTGACCGCCTCCAAGTACACCAATTTGAAGGCTTGAACCGTACCATGTTTTTGTCATGGCGCAAAGATACGTTTAAAATTGTACCTTTGCATGACAATGCGTTCAGTGGTACACATACACGATTTATCCTTCGCGCCTTTCCTTACAGAATCGATGCTTCAAGCGCGTATCAAAGAAATGGCAGCGCAGCTCAACGACAGCTACGCTGGTAAAAAACCTATTTTTTTAACAGTGTTGAACGGTGCATTTATGTTTGCCTCTGACTTATTTAAAGCCTTAGACTGCCAGCCAGAACTCAGTTTTATCAAAGTAAGTTCTTACCAAGGAACCCAATCTACTGGCCGAGTAGACGAACTCATCGGCTTACAAACTACTCTAAAAGACCGCCATGTAGTCGTTGTCGAAGATATACTAGATACAGGCGTTACCATGGATAAAATTTTTACGCTTTTACAAGCCGAACAACCAGCTTCTTTGGCCATTTGTTCGCTTTTACTCAAACCCACATCTTACAAAGGAAAACACACACCCAACTATGTTGGCTTCGAGATCGAAGATCGTTTTGTAGTCGGTTTTGGACTTGATTACAAAGAACTCGGTCGGGAGCTACCAGCTATTTATCAATTAATCAGTTAGTTATGTTAAATATTGTACTTTTTGGCCCTCCAGGAGCAGGTAAAGGAACCCAATCCGAAAGACTCATCGAAAAATATGGTCTTGTGCATTTATCAACCGGCGATGTCTTTCGAGCCAATATCAAGGGCGAGACAGAACTCGGTAAACTTGCTAAAAGTTACATGGACGCAGGGCAGCTTGTCCCGGATGAAGTGACCATTAATATGCTGCGTTCTGAGGTCGTCAAACACGCAGCACCAAAAGGTTTTATTTTTGACGGTTTTCCACGCACCAACGCACAAGCAGCGGCACTTGACGAATTTTTAGCAGGCTTGCAAACTGAAATCACCCTGATGTTGGCCCTAGAAGTTGAAGAAAACGAACTAAAGACGCGTTTACTTAAACGCGCTGAGGTTTCGGGCCGCCCAGACGACGCCGACCCAGCAGTCATTGAAAAACGTATTGCAGTATATAATCAAGAAACAGCTCCGGTAAAAGCATTTTATCAGGCGCAACAAAAATTTATTTCTATCGATGGCATAGGCAGCATCGATGAAATCACTAACCGTTTATTTGCTGCCATAGACCAAAACCCATAGATGGCATCAGATAACTTTGTTGATTACGTAAAAATTCATTGTACCTCAGGTAACGGCGGTGGCGGATCCACGCATTTTCGTCGTGAAAAATACATCCCAAAAGGTGGGCCCGATGGCGGCGATGGCGGTCGTGGAGGTCATATTATTTTGCGTGGCAACAAACAGCTCTGGACGCTCTTGCATCTCAAATTCAAAAAGCATATTAAAGCGGGCCACGGTGCACATGGTGCAGGTAACCTCAAAACGGGTTCTCAAGGTGAAGACGTCTACATTGACGTCCCTCTTGGTACCCTTGCCAAAGATGGCGAAACCGGTGAAATCCTCTTTGAAATTACCGAAGAGGGTGAAGAGCGCATTATTCAACGCGGCGGAAGAGGTGGTTTAGGAAACAATCATTTCAAATCGCCTACCAACCAAACTCCACGCTATGCGCAACCCGGCGAAGAAGGCCTTGAGGGTTGGAAAATCCTCGAATTAAAAATCTTGGCTGACGTCGGGTTGGTTGGTTTTCCAAATGCAGGCAAAAGTACGCTCTTGTCGGTGCTTTCTGCTGCTCAACCTGAAATCGGAGACTATCCATTTACTACCCTGCGTCCTAATCTAGGTATTGTTTCGTACCGTGATTACCGCTCGTTTATCATGGCAGATATTCCTGGTATCATCGAAGGTGCGCACGCCGGAAAAGGACTTGGTCTGCGTTTTTTACGCCACATCGAGCGCAATTCTTTGCTTTTATTCATGGTTGCAGCCGACGCCGACGACATTCAAAAGGAATACAATATCTTACTCAATGAGCTCAAGCAATACAACCCTGAGCTCTTGCACAAAGAGCGCCTCTTGGCCATTACCAAATCCGACATGCTCGACGACGAACTCAAGGCGGCACTTTCAAAAGACCTCCCCAAAATTCCTTATTTATTTATTTCGTCTGTTGCCCAACAAGGCTTAACAGAGCTCAAAGACCTGATTTGGAAGCACCTCAACCATGATTGAATTTCTACAGCGCATTGATAACGGCTTACTTTTGCGCATCAATCATTTCTCTGCGCCTTGGCTAGACGAATGTATGTGGGTGCTTTCTTCTAAATGGATCAATTTTCCATTGGCTATTGGCATCATATACTTGCTCAAAAGTCAGTTTTCATGGAAGAAAACAGCCCTGGTATTTTTATTAGCACTTGTTGTTGTGTCTTTGACAGACGTGATTTCTACCCAACTTTTCAAAGATTATTTTGAAAGATTGCGGCCTTCGCACGACCCAATTGTAGGGCAATACTTGCATTTTTATATGATTGGTCCTGACAATCCTTATTTGGGTGGTAAATATGGATTTGTGTCTTCTCATGCTGCCAATTTGGCCGCGCTGTTTATGTTTTTACTTCCGTTTTTGAAAAAGAACGCTTTTGCTGTTTATGCGCTCGGTATCTATGTTTTTTTGGTTGCTTATAGCCGTGTTTATTTGGGGGTGCATTTTCCATCAGATGTGCTTTGCGGTGCCCTATTGGGTGTTTTGTTGGGGTACTTGTTTCAACGCCATTTATTTGCTAACTTGCTCAACAGATGGGATTAAACAGCATATTACTTGTCTTTTTAGGCGGTGGCGTCGGCAGTGTGCTGCGTTTTTTATTTTCAAAAATGTTGCCTTTTCAGGCGAGTGCTTTTCCTTGGGCCACTTTGCTAAGCAATATTTTGGCCAGTTTGGTTTTGGCGTTTGTTGTTTTTCAGTTCAAAGACACTGAAAAATGGGGTAGTCTGCAGCCCTTGATTCTTGTAGGCTTCTGTGGCGGCTTGTCGACGTTTAGCACCTTTTCTTACGAAAACTTCCAGCTTTTACAGCAAGGGCAATTGGCCTTGTTTGGGTTCAATGTGCTCTTTTCTTTTGGTCTTGGTTTGTTGGCGTTTTGGTTTTTGGCCAGAAACTGAAGGCCGCACCAATGTTTCTAGCATTTTTTTTCCTTCGCTTTTTGCTTTTTGACTCTTTCTGATATCCCACAGAAATTTGCGTTCTTCTTTTCTGGAATCTTTGGGGTCAATAATAGGGAAGGGGTAGTCTTTGCCGAGTTCAAATTGATACAACTCGCTGTCCATTTTTGTCATTTTCCAGGGCTCGTGTATAAAGCTAAGCGGTAAATGGGAAAGTTCCGGTACCCATTGTTTGATAAAAATAGCATCAGGGTCGTGTTTGTAGCTGTTGTGTATAGGGTTGTAAACCCGTATTGTATTGATTCCAGTGGTGCCCGCTTGCATCTGAAATTGCGGAAAATGTATGCCCGGTTCAAAATCTAGAAAAAGTTGCGCCATATGGTGCACGCCGTCTTTCCAGTCCTGAACTAAGTTGTGGCAGAAAAAAGACACAAGTAAAGCCCTCATGCGAAAATTGATCCAGCCGGTTTGTTGCAGGCAGCGCATGTTGGCGTCCACTAACGGAAAGCCAGTTTTACCTATTTTCCAAGCCTCGATAAATTGTTCATTCGTAGGATATGTTAAACCCTCGTAGGCCTTGTTGATACATGTGGTGGCATAGGTACATTCGGTTTCAAATTTTTGAATAAAATGACAATGCCAATGCAAGCGCGTTAAAAAGGCTTCAAAATTATATTTATGCTCAGGAACTTTATTCATGTAAGCACTAGTAGCCCGAACAACTTGCCTCACCGACAAATTACCCCAAGCCAAGAATGGCGAGAGCCGACTACAGCTTTTTCTACTGACTGCGGGTTTGGAAATCCCTTTTTGGTAACCGAAGACGCGCTGTGTTAAAAAATCTGCGAGGTATTTTTCGGCATAAACAGGGCCCGCCTTCTGAAACGAATCAGGGTAGGTGTTCAGCAAGTTATGTATTTCATTCGGTATAAGAAATGGATTGTACCATGGCACATTAGCACCATTTACGAATCGATTTTCTATAACAGGGCTATTGACATAAGCAAACCAAGCGCGGTCCCAGTTTTTGCGATTTTTGAGCCCTCTGATGATGCCATCTCGTTGGAATTCTTGCCAACTAATACCATGTTGCTTGAACAACTTTTGTAAGCTGCGGTCGCGCTCAAAAGTGCGGGGAGTTCCAGATTCTTGGTAGCTAAAAACCTGACTTATTGTAAATTGTTCAATAAGTGTTGAGAAGATGTTTAACGCAGCGCCATAACAACACTCAATTTTTCGATCAAAGCGCGCCAATTGCGCATTGATTTGTAAAATAGACTGCCATTGAAAGCGCCAATGCCTGAGGCTATTTTCGGGTGCTGTCCACTCTTCGGGTTCAAGCAGCCATAAATAAAGAAGTGGCAGACCACTTTTCTCTGCTGCGTCAAGCGCAGCGTGATCTTGAAGTCGTAGGTCGCGCTTGAACCAGACAAGCCCAATTTCACTTTTCATTTTTGAGGTGTTTTTGAACTTTTTTCCAAAAACTAAAAAATGAACCCGGTTGTTGGTCAAAATCAGGATACAACCAACCCCGAGGGTCTTGCTGAATGTGATAAGGAGTTGTTTGCGGGTGCTCTTTGGTGAAGGTCTGTTGTAAGTTTAAATGCAAAGCAAGGTCTTCCCAACGGCCAACATAAATTTGAAGGGAAGGTATATTGCGTGCTGCAAGTGCATTGATCCAATGGTAAATTTTTTCGCTAAAAGGGTAGTCTTGCCAATGTGCTAAATCCCAAAATAAAATACGATTAGCTGCTGAAGCTGCACGCCACTTTGGGTCTAGGTGGTAGGGGGTGTAAATGCAAGTAGGAAGCTTGGCGTCAACTATTATTTTTTCAGTCACATTTGGTAAAAAAGGATAGGCAGGAGTTGTCCAGTCAACGTTTATTCGAACGTCGGGTAAATTTTCGTAGCTGGTATCCAAGAATGTGTCGCGTTGTTGGCTGCGTGTGTATTTATTGATGTTTTCTTGATTGGCATAATAGACTTTTGGTGCATTGGCTCCGCAGACCCATTGCCAACTCAAGTGATTACTCGCAGCATCGGCATCGCAAAGCTGACCAAATAGCCATTTGGCGGCTGTTCGCCAATGACAGCCGTAATGGTTGCAAACCAGAGCTGCAAGGTACATGCGTGCATGGTTGTGCATGTAGCCTGTTTCTTTGAGTTTGATAAGCGCGGTGTCGATTGCGGTAATTCCTGTATTGGCCGCTATGACTGCAGTCGGAAGTTGGGTTTCATTGCTAACCCAATGTTGCGTTGTTCTGAGTTCTTTCTGTGGATTGTGGTGCTGCCAAATCCGCTGAGCATGTTCGCGCCAACACAGTTCCATGACAAAAGCCTCCAGCTCGTAAAGACTGTAGCCTTTATTTCTAAGACGTTCATATACCTCGCGCACACTGATTAGCCCTCTGGACAAATAAGGGGAGAGGTAACTTACGCCGCCATCTGTGTAATTTCTGGTCTTGCTGTAGCGAAGCGGGTCAAATTGATCAATTTGTGCCTCAATTTCAGCTAAAGTTCGCAGTGGAATCATACGCGTAGAGAAGAAATACCGCCATCCACATGCACCACTTGGCCGCTCATCCAAGATGCTTCTTCACTGAGCAAAAACGCCGCCATATTTGCAATATCTGCGGCTTCGCCGACGCGTTTGAGCGGGTGTCTAGCGGCATTTGCCTCGCGCTTGGCATCTGTGTTGAGTAGATTTTCTGCCAACGGGGTATTCGTAAGAGAAGGAGCAATGGCATTGACGCGAATTTTAGGCGCAAATTCTGCCGCTAAGGCACGCGTGAGCCCTTCAAGGGCACCTTTTGAGGCAGAGACAAGGCTGTGAAACGGCAGGCCTTGTTGCACGGCCACTGTTGAAAAGAGCACGACAGAAGCCTGTGTACTTTTTTTGAGTGCAGGTAAGGCTGCCTGTATAGTTTGTATGGCACCAAGCACCTGTAAGTGATAATCTGCTTGAAAATCTTGCGCACTAAAGCGGTTAAATGGTTTGAGTGAAATAGTGCCAGGGCAATAAACCAAACCGTCTAGGTGTTCAGGTATTTGGAGTTCGTCATTTTGGAGAACGTTAAATTGTTGCCATTTTACATTTGGATGTTCAAACGTAGGCTGGGTTTGGGCATAGGTAGCCAGAACCTGCTGTCCTTGCTGTGCTAATTTTTGAATGAGGGCCAAGCCAATTCCTTTAGAGGCGCCTATGACGGCAATGTTTTTTGTTTCCATAGTTTTGTAACAATTTAGTTGTACCTTGGTTTACCATTAGCCAAAATCTTTTTCTGTATTTAAACCAAAACCGATGAATTTTCTCAAACAACATTTCTCTACTTTACTCATTGCTTTTGCTGTCGTCGTTACAGGTCTGATCTTAGGTAAGTCTTATCTCTCAAAAGGCAAGCCCGACGACACCGTAGCGGTTTTAGGGCTGGGTGAAAAATCTTTTGATTCTGATTTAATTGTATGGCGTGCCTCTTTTTCACGAAACAGTTATGAGTTAAAGGACGCTTATACACAACTCAACTCAGATATCAGAAAAGTGCGTTCTTATTTGAAATCCAGAGGCATCACAGATGAAGAAATGGTTTTTGAAGCGGCTGATATTAACAAACAGTGGTCGCAGATTTACGATGACGAAGGCAATGTGCGCCAAACCGTTTTTGATGGCTATTCATTGCAGCAAAGTGTAAAAGTGAGCTCCAAAAAAGTAAATGTTGTCGAGCAAACTTCCAGACAAGTTTCCGAACTCATCGATGCCGGTATTGAATTGAATTCTGAAGCCCCGGAATATTACTATACCAAATTGGCCCAATTGAAACTCAAAATGATTGAGGCAGCCACAAAAGATGCACGGGCACGGGCCGAAAAAATTGCAGAAAACGGTGGAGGTAGTTTAGGTAAGCTGATGTACGCTGACATGGGTGTTTTTCAGATTACAGCCGAGAATTCCTCTGAAGATTACGAATGGGGTGGGAGTTTCAATACGAGCTCCAGACGCAAAACAGCCAATGTAACCATCCGCTTGAAGTACCAAATTAATTAAATACTTTTTACAAAAAGCGTTGCTTGTCTAGTTGCAACCATTCGAGGGTGGCATTGCAAAAAATATCTTCCTTGACTGCTGGGCTGAGAGCGCTCTCTTCGATGAACCTTCCAATTTCGAGGTCTCCTAAAGGGAAAGGGTAGTCACTGCCCAAGCAGACGCGTTTGGATCCTTGAAGCTTTAAAATGTAGTCGAGTGCGTCGATGTCATGAGTGATGCTATCTACCCAAAATTTACCGAGGTAAGTGCGCGGGTTGTGTGGGTTGTCAATGGCTACCAGGTCTGGGCGGCAGTTAAAACCATGTTCGATGCGCCCCAAAGTTGGTAAAAAAGAGCCCCCGGCATGCGAAAAACACACGCGTAAATCAGGCAAGCGTTCTAGTACACCGCCAAAGATCAGTGAGCAGGCAGCTCTTGAAGTTTCGGCAGGCATGCCCACAAGCCAAGGCAACCAATATTTTTTCATACTCTCAAAGCCCATCATTTGCCATGGATGAATCATGACTGCCATGCCTAGGCGCGCACAAGCCTCGAAAATGGGGAAGTATTTTTCTTCACTGAGGTTTTCATCATTGATATTTGAGCCAATTTGGATTCCGACGTGTCCAATTGCTTTGGCGCGCTCGAGTTCTGCAATTGCTGCTTCGGGGTCTTGCATGGGAACGGTAGCCAAACCAATATAATTTTTGGGATAACGCGCTACTAAATCCGCGATGTGATCATTAAGAAATCGAGATAACTCAAGGGCGTCTTCGGTTTTAGCCCAGTAAGAAAACATCACTGGAATGGTGCATACTACTTGTACTTGCGTCTGGAAATTTTCGTATTCTGCGACGCGTAGCTCAGCATCCCAGCAGTTCTCGACTATGCGTCTAAAAAATTGGCCGCCCTGCATCATATTGGCGCTTCCGTCGGGGTTTGCTTCGAGATGGATGAATTTGCCGTAGCCAAATTTTTGTGTCCAATTGGGCATCGTTTTGGGCAAAATATGGCTGTGCATGTCAATTTTTAGCATGGGCTTGTCATTAGGTCTACGAAGATACAAAAAAGCTTAGAGCAGACGTGCCATGATGTAGTCGTCCATGACAAAACCGTTTCCGATATCAAAAATGGCTTCCTCTTGTACAAAAAAACCTAATTTTTCGTAAAAAGCCACAGCTTTGTTGGCCTTGTTAACTTGTAAAAAGAGTTTAGCTACTTGCGTTTGCCTGGCTCTTTCTTGCGCTTTTTCGAGCAGCAGCCGGCCTGCACCTGTGCCTTGGTAGGAAGGCAGCACATACAACTTATTGATTTTAATACTAGGTAAGTTTTGATTGGTAGTCCATTCTAGGGCTATAAAACCGACGTCTGTACCATCTTTAGCGAGGAGATAGAATTCATGGCCAGCTTTCTGCTGTTCTTCAAGCGTGCTTTTGCTGTACATCCAGTTGAGCATGAATTCAATTTGAGCCGAACTGATAATGGCTGAGTAGGTCTGAGGCCAAATTTGACGGGCCAAACTTTCTAAAGTGGGTAATTCACTCTTTTGAGCAAGCCGTATTTGCATATTGAAGCAGTTCAATAACTGATTTAGAGTTTGACGAATGGCGCTTGTTGGATGCGGCCATTTTGTTGTAAACGCACGATGTAGGTGCCTGTAGGTAGATCTTGCACGGTAATTTTGCCGTTTTGTATGGCAACCCAATAACGCTTGCCGTCGAGGGAAATTACTTCTGCGTAATCGGGTAATTCTACAATTGTAAAATGCAAGAAATGCTGCACAGGATTAGGATACACAGACCATTCTAGTTCTGGAGTGGCTGCTTCGAGCCCTAGTGTCTGGACAGCCAATTGAACAGCGGCATACGCATTGATTTTACCTGCGCCCCATTGTGGGCTGCCTGCAGCGGGTATTTGACCAGTGTAGTTGTCTTGGCGGGCTGTTTGCATGATGATTTCTTTGACTTGAGCCGCAGATAAGTATGGATTAGCCTCTAGCATCAATGCTGCCACACCAGCAACCATTGGCGAAGCCATTGAAGTCCCGGAAAATTTAGCAAAACGGTAGGTGGTATTGTTGAAATCGGTGGTGGCAACGCTGGTGTAATTGCCATCGGTAAAGGAAGAAATAGCAGAGGCAATAGCGACACCCGGCGCAGCGATATCGGGTTTCATGGCGCCGTCGTAGCGCGGGCCTTTGCTCGAGAAACTAGCAAGTGCACCGCCAACCAAAGAACCTGAAGAAGTAGCGTATTGCGTGGCATAGGCCGCGACGCTAATGACGTCGTCTGAACAAGATGGTTCTGAAATTCCGTTCTGGTTGTCGCCTGAAATAGTACCGGTGCCCGCTGCTAAAAATGCCATGCCCCAATTGCCTACGTTGTTGGAGAGTTCGGTGACATTCCAGTAATGAACGGTTCCGCTACTGGCCTGTGACTTGAGTTGAACGCGCAAACTTGTGTTGGTATTTTTGACGCGCAAACGCATTTGCGGTTTGCCGTTGAGCGGATGCGCTGCGTCAGCAGAGATATTATACCAAATGGTGTCTTGGTTCACGACAAGAAAGGTGTCTATGTAGGAAGAGGTACTTGAAGTGGAGTAATAGGGGGTTTCGGCTAGGGCCACATTGGAACTATTCGTAATAACCAGGCCGTTTTCAAAACTTTGGCCGGCTTCTCCCCAGGCGTGTATACTTTGCCCCCACATATTCGGATTGGCAGCGTAGTCATAGAATTCTATGCGCGACTTGATTTGGTCGTTGTTGAAGCTTTTTTTGATATGGAAGTTAACGTTTCCGTTGTTACCTCCGGAATTCACAAAAACTACACCCAAGTTGCTAAAAGCGGTGATCGCTTGGCTCAATAAAGAGCTGCCGTCTAAGGTTCCAAAATGATACAAACCCCAACTCATGTTGATGACCAAGCGCTTGTCTGCGGCGAGGGCTTTTTGGTACATCCATTGCCAGGCGTCGAGGACGGCGCCTTCGTCAACTAAGAAAGTGGCAAATAAAAACTGTGCTTCATAAGCCACACCTCTGTATGGGCTTGTTGCGCCAGCGCCACCAGCAATGCCTGCAACGTGTGTGCCGTGTGTGCCGTAGCTGTAAATATTGGCGGTGTCGCCGCCAGCAGCAAGTAAGGCTTGGGTAGTGGCGTATTCGGTTCCGTAGGAAAAACCATTCGGAGCAGGCCCGCTTGTTTTGAATTGATCCCAAGCAGCGAAAATACGGTGTTGCTGAAGGAGCGTGTCGTAAAAAACGGGGTGGGTGTAGTCAAAACCCCAATCGGTTACGCCTATGAGAACGTTTTTGCCAGTATAGCCTTGGGGCAGGCCTAGGCCAGCGTGTACTGAGTCTGCGTGTAGGTCTATGATCGCTTTGTCGAGGTTTGGGCTAATGCGCCCAGCAATTTGTAGGTATTCTAGGCCTTTTAGCTGCTGAAGTGTATTGAGTTTTTGCAAGGGCACCTTCAAGGACAATAAACCAGCAATTGGCTTTTGAGCCAAAATACGCTGCGCAGCAAGTTCTTCTGGCTTGAATTGGGCATTGCAACGCCCAAGCATGGATAAATACCAACGCCCATCAATTTGATAAATAGGGTAGTGATCTTTGAGTGCTGTTGTTACTTGGCCGCCTGAACGCAAGAGCTCGTTTTGAATGCAGCTCAGTTCTTGGCGATCCGCTTGGCTCAGGCGTGGAGCAGCCCAGCTAATTGAAGTGAAGCAAAAGACTGAAAGTACAAAGATGAAGAGCGAGGGGCGCATCTTCAAATATAAGTATAATTCTTTTTTTAGCGCACCGAGAAAAGTGAATTTTTAGATCTTCTGACCTTTTTCAGTTGTGCGTAGTTGTCGTCTGCAGCGCGTTTGCCGAGAGTGCAAATCAAGACACTATGCAGGCCCTGCTTTTCAAGTTCGAGTAGCTCATCAAGGGCTTTAGGGTCAAAACCTTCCATAGGCGTAGCGTCTATTTGCAGCAAGGCGCAAGCAGTAAGTAATTGGCCGAGGGCGATATACGCTTGTTTGTCGTTCCATTGCTTGATGTCGTTGGCTTCTTTTGCTCCGATGGCTGCATGCAAGTGCGCCCTGAAGCCTTTGATTTGTTCTTCTTGCAGGCCTCTTGTGTCGCGCATGTTATCGGCATGGGCATTCAAAAATGCGGTATCTAAGGTTGTTTTGGTACAGAGCACCAAAACACCTGCTGCATCTATGATTTGCTGCTGATTCCAGGCTATTGCTTTTGTTTTTACGCGCAGCGTGCTGTCCTCGAGCCAGATAAAATGTAAGGGTTGCAAGCCGTAACTACTCGGCGTCAGGCGTAAAACTTCTTCAAGCGTATCTTTATCTTCTTGACTGAGTTTTGAACCAGCTTCGTATTTTTTGACGGCGTAGCGCCATTGGAGGGCGTTGAGGAGTTCGTTTTTCATAAGATTAATTCATTGGTACTTCAATGACAAGAATTTTTGCTTTTTGTTTGCAACGGATTTCTATTTGATCAGTTGACCAAACACCAATTGCGTCTCTTTGAGAAAGTTGTTGGGTGTCAATTTCGATGACTCCCTCTATCACCATTACATACGCTCCGTTGCCTGAACTTTGAATGGCGTAGTTTGTCGTTGTATCGGCGTCAAAAACGCCCATAGACAACCAAGCGTCTTGGTGTATCCAAGTTGCAATACCACTGCTTTGTGGCCCTACTAAAGCCGTGAAAGCACCTTCTTTGAGTTCGTATTTGCGTTGGGCGTAGCGCGGTGTTACTTGCTTTTGATTCGGGAAAATCCAAATTTGAAATAAATTGACTTCCTGGTTTGCATTGGGGTTGAATTCGCTGTGGTAAATTCCCGTGCCGGCCGACATCACTTGTACTTCGCCTGCTTCGATGATTTCACTGAAACCCATGCTGTCTTCGTGCTTGAGGGCGCCAGAGAGAGGAATGGTGATGATTTCCATGTTGTCGTGGGGGTGCTTGCCAAAGCCCATACCGCCAGCAACGATGTCGTCGTTGAGTACGCGCAGCATACCAAAATGAATGCGCTCTGGGTTGTACCATGAGGCAAAACTAAAAGAATGGTGCGCATCTAGCCAGCCGTGATTGGCATGCCCGCGAGAGTTTGCTGCGTGGAAAACTGTTTTCATGGTGTTTTTTTGCAAAGAAAAGGCTTTTGCAGCCTCCAATTCAATAACACATGTTAATACTTTTTGTTGCTACTTATCTTGGGTTGGCGAAAAATGTGCAATTTAGTTGCATGGTATTAAGTCGCTTTTGGCTGGTCATTTTCATCAGCTCTATTCTTTTTGTTTTGTTCGCTGTTTTTTCAGGGCAATTTTACAGCATTGATTACGTCCTCAATGGTAAAAAAGATGATCCGATCCTCATTGGAGAAACCTACAAATGGAAGCTGCCCGCTAAATACATTGATATGATGGCGCGAGCACATAACGACTCATATGTCAAAGATATCAACCCGAATGACGCCGATACTACCTATGTGATGAAAGAAAAAACGGTTCAAATTTACTCAGGTGTCCAAAAGTCAGATGGCTTGTTGGTAACTGCCAAGAACAGTTTATTTGATCTTATCTTACCTCTCATGGCTTATCTTGCTTTTTTTGCAGGTATCATGCAACTACTGATAGATTCTGGTGCAACAGAAAAACTCGCCAAGCGCTTGAGTCCGTTTTTTCTCAAGGTTTTTCCGCAGGTACCAGCAGGGCACCCTTCAATTACCTACATGACCATGAATTTTTCGGCCAATTTCTTGGGGCTAGACTCCGCAGCTACACCTTTTGGCCTTAAGGCCATGGAGAGTCTTCAAGAACTCAATCCGGCAAAAGACAGAGCCTCCGACGCTCAAATTATGTTTCTATGCCTGCACGCTGCGGGTCTTACGCTCATCCCGACGAGCATCATTGGCTATCGCGCAGCGGCCAATGCAGCTAATCCGGCAGATGTCATGTTGCCCTGCATCATTACCTCGTTTATTGGCACACTTGCCGCTTTCTTTATCGTTGGGCTGCGTCAACGCATTTCTTTTAAAAGTGGCTTGTTGCTGGGTGTAATCATGGGAATTATCGGTGCTATTTTTGGCTTGCTTTTTTATGTGGGCTCGCTCAATTTGGTAGAAAAAAATTATTTCACAGGTAACTTTTCGGGTATTTTACTCTTTTCGATTATTGTGCTGACTTTACTATTTGCTTTCAAAAACGAAGCCAAGTTCAAGGCAAACGATACCACTGTATTTGATGCGTTTGTGGTAGGCGCTCGCTCCGGTTTGGATACCGGCGTCAAGATCTTTCCTTATGTGTTGGGTATGCTCGTGGCCATTTCAGTTTTTCGCAATTCAGGTCTTTTTGAAGTCATAGCCAATGGTATCTCTACCGTTTTTAGATATGTTGGCGTGAGTAAAGAAATCACTGATTCGCTTCCGGTGGCTTTATTGCGTCCTTTTAGTAGTTCGGGCTCTAGAGGTTTTATGCTCGACGCCATGAATCAGTTTGGCCCTGACAGCTTAGCCGGACGGCTTTCTTCTATTTTTCAGTGCTCTGCTGAAACCACTTTTTATGTCATTGCCGTTTATTTCGGTTCGATAAACGTGCGCAATACCCGCTACACTTTGGGTACCATGCTGTTGGTTGATCTCATTTGTGTATTGACAGCTATTGGTGTTGCCCTTTGGTTCTTCTAAGATGAAAGAAAATTCACTTTCCTATCCGTCGCTCGTTATCCTCGCTTGGGCTAAAGCTGTGGAGGGGCATCAGACGCTCCAGAATTGGCTGCAAGAAAACGGCTACGTCGAACTCTGGATGGCAGCCCAAGCCCTTCGCTTACACGATCCCGCAAGACAGTGGCTACTTAAAAATGGCTATCCTGAACTGATGGCCATGATCAGTGCAGCTGAAGGAAATGAAAAAGCACAGAAGTGGCTACAACAATTTGGCTACGATGTGTTGTATCATATCGCCATGGCGGTTGAGCACGATCAAGAAAGCTGGTTTTGGCTGCGCAAGCATACCAATCCTGAGCTGATCATTTTAGCGAAGTCTATTCAAATCATCAAGGACCGCATCGAGGAAAACCACAATGACGTTCACGCCATCCACAAAGATTTATAACACTCAGGTGCTATGAAATTTTTTAGCCTTAGAGCAACATGGCTGCAGGCTGCTCCATGTAAGTCTTGAAGGTTTGCAAGAAAGCTGCACCTGATGCACCATCCACGACGCGGTGGTCACAAGAAAGTGTTACTTTCATGATATTACCGGGTACAACTTGTCCATTTTTAACTACCGGAACTTCTTTGATGCCACCGATTGCTAAAATACAGGCATCTGGCGGATTCACGATGGCCGTAAAGGACTCAATGCCGAACATACCGAGATTAGAGATCGTGAAGGTGTTGCCTTCCCAGTCTGCTGGTTGTAATTTTTTGTCTTTTGCTTTTTGCGCGTAGTCGCGAACTTCGGCTGAAATTTGGGTAAGACCCTTGCCATCGGCAAAGCGAACCACAGGCACGAGCAAACCGTCTTCAACGGCAACGGCAACACCGATATTGACATGCTCATTGCGGCGAATGAAATCGCCCATCCAGGCGCTGTTCACTGCCGGATGCTTGCGCAAGGCCATGGCCACAGCTTTGATGACCATATCGTTGAAAGATACCTTAACACCGTCGAGTGAATTGAGGCTTTTGCGCGTTGCAATTGCCGCATCCATGTCAATGTCTAAAGTAAGGTAGAAATGCGGTGCTGTGAATTTACTTTCAGCTAGGCGGCGCGCAATTGTTTTGCGCATTTGTGAAACGGGTTCGTCTGTGTATGAAACCGTACCCGCCGGCGCAGCACTGAAGCTAGGCGCAGTTGTAGCTGGTGTGTAGGGCACATAATGATCGACATCGCGCTTTACGATGCGTCCGTTCTCGCCAGTACCGGCTACCGCGCCGATGTTAATGCCGCGCTCTGCTGCCAATTTTTTAGCTAAAGGCGAAGCAAAAACGCGATCTGAGTTAGTTGTGTTTACAGGAGTAGCAACAGGAGTAGCAGTC
>JBJTNI010000013.1:0-76604 GCA_046073985.1 Flavobacteriales bacterium
GTGCTCACGTGTTTGTGGCATTGGACCATCTGTTGCAGCTACAACAAGGATAGCACCATCCATCTGAGCAGCACCTGTAACCATGTTCTTTACGTAGTCGGCGTGACCTGGACAGTCAACGTGCGCGTAGTGACGGTTAGCAGTTTCGTACTCGATGTGAGACGTGTTGATGGTAATACCACGCTCTTTCTCTTCTGGAGCGTTGTCAATTGAGGAGAAGTCACGAGCCTGTGCCAATCCTTTGCTTGAAAGAACGCTAGAAATTGCAGCAGTCAACGTAGTCTTACCGTGGTCAACGTGTCCGATGGTACCGATGTTGACGTGTGGTTTGGAACGGTCAAAATTTTCCTTAGCCATTTTTGTATTTGTTACTTAGTTAATAATATACTTATTTATCATAAAGGTCCGAAGCGCAACGCACAACGGACTTCAATGCAATACTATGTTGAGCCAATGACGAGAATTGAACTCGTGACCTCTTCCTTACCAAGGAAGCGCTCTACCCCTGAGCTACACCGGCGCTCAATGAAAAAGTGAGCGGGAGACGAGATTCGAACTCGCGACGTTCAGCTTGGAAGGCTGACGCTCTACCAACTGAGCTACTCCCGCTTATTTTTTCAAATGGACTGTGGGGAGAGCAGGATTCGAACCTGCGAAGGTGTACACCAGCAGATTTACAGTCTGCCCTCGTTGGCCGCTTGAGTATCTCCCCAACATTGAGAGCCGATGGAGGGATTCGAACCCCCGACCAGCTGATTACAAATCAGCTGCTCTGGCCAACTGAGCTACATCGGCTTATATATTTGAATGTTGGTAATTCACAAATATTGAAAGAACTTTTCCCCGAAACCTCTCGTTTTGGGATTGCAAATGTACGAAACTTTTTTTTATCACAAAGAGTTTTTGAAAAAATTTCTTCAATCGATAAAAACAGTCTACGACACAGACAGGGCTTTGCTTACGAGATTTGTTTACTTTTGTTTCAATGCAAAATAAAAGAGTCTTCATGACCGTCTCGAGCGACCTCGCCACAGACAACCGTGTTCACCGAAGCTGCACCTTGCTGCAAGAACTCGGATTTGAAGTGGTTTTACTGGGTCGGGTTAAACAAGATAGCCCTGAAATGCCCGCGCGATCTTATCAATATCGTCGCTTTCGCTTGCCTTTTGAAAAAGGAGCTTTTTTCTATGCTGCACTAAATGTGCGCCTTTTTTTATTTTTACTCTTTTCGAAAAGAGCAAACCTTTTTGCCAACGACCTCGATACACTGCCAGCGGCCTACCTCATCAGTAAGATAAAAAGTATACCTCTGGTGTATGATAGCCACGAACTTTTCACAGAAGTTCCAGAGCTAGTGGAAAGGCCTACTGTTCAAAAAATTTGGCTTTCAATTGAGCGATGGATCTTTCCGAAACTGAAACATATTATCACGGTTAACGCTTCTATTGCCCAAATTTTTAAAGAAAAATATGAGCAGCATGTTGCCGTAGTGAGAAATGTCCCTATTCAGTTGAAAGCGCATCAACCTTACACCAAAAATGAACTCGGCTTATCAGAGCAAACAAAAATATTGATCATCCAGGGCAGCGGGCTCAATGTTGAACGCGGAATAGAAGAAGCCATTTTAGCGATGGCAATGATTGAAAATATCGTACTATATATTGTTGGTAATGGAGATGTGATTCCGAAGGCTAAAGAAATGGTTAAAGCTTACCAATTGGAAAACAAGGTTGTATTTGTCGGGCGACTGCCTTACCATGAAATGATGCGCTACACTGCCGCCGCAGATCTTGGCCTGGCTCTCGATAAACCACTTAGCCTCAATTACCAACTTGCATTACCCAACAAAGTTTTTGATTACCTCCAAGCCCAAACTCCGATTTTAGCAAGTCCATTAATTGAAATCGAGCGCATCGTTAAACAGTACGACTGCGGCGAGCTCCTACAAAATGTCGATCCTGAAACAATTGCTCAAAAAGTTCAAGAAGTTTTTTCAGCACCTGACCGCCTGATTAAACTCAAAGAAAACTGCCGTAAAGCGGCCCAAATTGAGCACTGGGAAAAAGATGCCGGCATCTTAAAAGAAGTTATTAACGCAGCTTTTGGAGCGCATTGATCCGGCCCAAGCGATAAATATCGAACATAATCAGTGGGGCTCGACCAGTAAGCAGGGCGCTTTTGAGCAAGGGATTCACAAGCTGTATCAGCCAAAGAAAAGCACGGCCATGCAAGTGACTTTTCAATTTCAAATAGGTTGCCAAGAGTGCATTATGGTTCAAGAGCTCTGGTGAGAATCGCTGCTCATAGATCCACAATAAGTTTTGCAAAGCTTGGTCAGTTTTATTCAAAAAAGTATTGTTGTCATCCAAATTGAGATTCCAAACAGGGTTGTCGATATGTTGTATTGCTATTTGTGCTTTGGCAAGATGAACTCCAAAAAGTGTATCCTCATGTCCATAGCCACTCAGGCCTTCTTCAAAAGGATTTGCAGCTAACACAGAGCGCTCGATGAGGAAATTATTAGTTTTAAATCCGGCATCTTTTTGGACAAGTCGTTGGGAATAACTCAAACTTTCTCTTTGGGTTGAGTAGCGCCATCGCAAAAGGCAGGAAGCTGCTGGTCTTTCTTGTTGGTAACAACTTGCCCCCACCAACACCTGGACGTCTTGATTAAGTAGATACTGCACATAATTGTACAGGAACTTTTCATTCAAAACGGTGCTGTCTCCGTCCAAAAAAAGAAGGTATTTGGCCGTCGAATGCGCTAAAAACAGATTTCGAATCTTTGCGCGACCGACGTTCCGATCGAGGTGGTGTATCCGAACAAAAGTATCCTCAAAATTATTGAGATTTGGGTATGGCTCGCCTGAGGCATCATCAATGAGTATGACATCAATTTGAGCCGTCTCAATGCGCTTGATTTGGTCTATAAGACTGAGTACAAGTTTGCGTACGTCAGATCGATAAACAGGAATACAAACGCTGATAGATAACATGTTACTGCTGCCTAATCGTCAACTAAGCCATCGTGTTTGGTGTGCCGAAATTCATCGGTGGAAAACCAGCTTGCGGTTCGTCAATAACACCAAAATTTTGCTCGTATTTCTCAATATTTTCAGCCAATGCGTGTAAAAATCGTTTGGCGTTTTGAGGAGTCATGAGTACACGAGAACGCACTTTTCCTTTGGGCATGCCTGGCATGATTTGAACGAAGTCACAGACGACCTCTGCCGGCGAATGCGTGATGATTGCAAGGTTAGAATAAACCCCAAGAGCTACATCTTCTGTAAGCTCAATATTCATTTGATTGTCTTGATTTTCCATTTTATAAAATTGTTTCTTGCTCGTTAAAAGTAATGCCATATTGCGCTAATTCAGCTAAGATTGGCTCATATATTTCTTTGTGTACGGGTAAAGTTACGCCTGTTTTTTGAATTGTCCCATTGAGTATGAGTTTAGCTGCGATTGCAACCGGTAAACCAACGGTATCTGACATTGCGGTGAAACGTTGATCGGTTCCTACAGCAACCATTGAACTTTCAATTTTGTATTTGCTATCTGATTTTTGATAAATAAACTCATGGTACATGACCAACATATCGTTGTCTGTAGGGCCTAATTTCCATGCTGCCTCGAGTAATTCTTGCAAATATTGAGCAGGACTTGCTTCTGTTGCTTTGAAAACATAAGTTGCATCAAAAAGCCCTATTTCTTCAAAAAGTGGCAATAAATTTGCTGCTTCCCCTAAAAATGCTGCGAGTTTTTGCTCGACACTTCGTTGGTCTTTGAACGGGATAAATGTGTTGAGTAATTGACGCGGCGTAAAGGATCCGTCATTTTTAATCTGATAACTATCTTCAGTGAGACCTAACTGAATAAGGGCATTCCAAGCTGCACAAAATGGCGGTATGCGCAAGGTTCCTCTTATGATAGTTGGTAAATCTTGTAAGCCATATGTATCTAAATAAGAGATTGAATTGCGATTTGCGTAAGCTTCAAACTCCCCATAACCAGGCACATTGATGAGTTCAGTTTGCTGAAAAAGTCGGTGATATGGAAGGTACTTTAGTGCACCTGCTTCTTTGTAAATTGCGGCTGATCCTTGACCCGCTAATACCACATTTCTAGGATTCCAAGTAAATTTGTAATGCCATTGATTGGTATCCGAAATGGGCGCAATTAATCCGCCACAATAAGATTTAAACGAGAGCAATTGAGCGCCTTCAGCCTTAATTTGATCGATGATTTTCATGGCACTCATGTGATCAATACCGGGATCAACTCCTATTTCATTCATGATGGTGATTCCTGCAGCTTTGGCACTGGCATCTAGCGCTCCCATTTCCGCAGAAATATAGGAAGGTGTGATCAGATTTTTTTGCAAAACAATACAATCATGAGCGACTCCAACATGATAAACTGCTGGTAACATTGAAATAACTAAATCAGCTTGCTCAATGTACGGCTTGCGGGTTTCTGAATCGAGTGCATTGAATTGATGAGCCGTTGACCTCGGATGCCCAGCTAATTTCGAATGAATTAAATCCAGATTTTGATCGACAACATGGAGGTGCCAATTTTGAGCTTCGCTGTGTTCAAGTAGGTATTTAATCAGTGTTGAAGCCGATAAACCAGCGCCTAAAAGTAAAATATTTTTCATGTGATAAAGAGAGTCACAAATGTAGAAAACTATTGGGAATTGTCTGTGGCTAACATAAATAATATAGGTATTTCCAGACGGTTTGCCCAAGATCTTTCATCGTGCCCAGCACCTGTCACTACTGCTTCAAGAAACCTCGGGTTCATGGGGTCATAACCAACCAAAGCTAATGTATTGAGTAAGCGCTCGTGGTAGGGCCCGTAATAGGAGTCTAAGGTCTCGGTACCGCGGTCGATATATAATCGGTGCTTTTTGTCAGCTTTTAGTTCTTGCTCGAGATAAATATTAAAAGGAATGACTAATGCCTCTACCATTCCTTCGTCAAACATGCCAAAATTAATCATTGGTGTATGAATAGACAGGCAAGCAGCTGCGCCAAATAATTTGGGTTTTTCACATAGCGCGTAAAGAGAAATCAGGCCGCCCATACTCGAACCCAGCACCATTCGATCTTTGGTCTTATGACTGGTTTGATACGTTTGCTCAATAAACGGGACAAGTATCTCTTCAATCCAATTTAAATAGGCATCAGCCTTGAGCTCGCCATTCCATTGAGCAGCTAATAATTTATCGCGGTAACTTTGCGGCATGTAATCAGCAACACGCTGCGGAAAGAATTCGGCATAGCGATTTGGCGGGTCATTATGAATGCCAACAACAATAAATTGCGGATGAAAATATCGACCCAATTTGTTGAGAAAGAGCTCATCAACACCCCATTCTTGTTTGTTCCATGTTTGGGTGCTGTCAAAAAGCATTTGCCCATCGTGCATGTAAAGTGTTTTCAGCCCCTTTTTGCCTTCACATTCTTTTGGAATGAACACATCAATCATGCGTGTATTGGTACCGAAAGGCAGTTCAAAACGATAGACTTGTCCACCGACAACACTGAGTCCATGCTTGCGACCACAGGCATTTGCATCTAGGCGCTGTGCCTTCTTTTGTTGGGCAACAACTGAAGTTGCAAAGCTGAGAAAAAGTAAAATGAGTAGGCGCATGTGCTTTTTTTAACAAGATTAAGGTCTTTCGGTGAATGTTGCGCCCACAATGGCTATTTTTGTGAAAAATATTTTATTCTCATGAATAAACTCCTTTCTACCTTATTTTCAATGCGCTGGGCAAGCATTGGTTTAATTGTTTTTCTTGTTGCTATTGCTGTTGCTACTTTTATCGAGTCAAGCCACGGCATTCAAGCAGCCAAAATCACTATCTATAACGCCTCATGGTTTGAAGGTTTACTGCTTTATCTTGCGTTAGCATTGGTTTCAAATATATTTCATTACCAAATGTGGAAGCGTGAAAAAATTGCCATGTTTAGTTTCCACCTTTCTTTTTTAATCATTCTCCTAGGCGCGGCAGTAACTCGTTTCATGAGTTTTGAAGGCCTGATGGTCATCAAAGAAGGGACAAGTAAAAACTTCATTTATACGGCAGACCCTTACCTGTTAGTCAATGCCCAAGAGCTTGAAACCGGGAAGCAGACCCTCCAAGCATGGAAAACTTACTTAAGCGAATACACCAACAATCAATTTGAGCACGAAATTACCATCGGTAAAAAAACTGTACGGCTTAGCTACAAGGGCTTTATGTCCGATCGTATAGATTCCTTAGTCATCAATCAAAAAATCAAAACAAGTGCACTCGAGCTCGTGACAGACGGCATGCGCTCCAACTTCCTTTGTCAAGAAGATATTTTCATGGTTGGGCAAACGCCTTTCTTTTTAACCAATGCCAAGCCCATTGCTACTTCACCTGGCATTTACTTAAGCATCAAAGACAACAAAGTGATGGTTTACCCGAGTGTTCCGCTCAAGTCTTTGCCGATGAGCGAAATGCGAAAAGTAAGGGCCTCAGGGCAAGCACCATCTGACAGTCTTTACAAAGAATATCCTCTCAATGAATGGTCGTCGTTTGATCCGCTTACGCTCTATCTTGTAGGGGGGCAGCAAGTCGTGTTTAAAAGACTGATTCCGCACGCCCAAAAAGCGCTGCTCAAAGCACCCAAGAAAAATACCGGAAAAGACTACCTCAGCATCGAGATTCATGACGGAAAAGCACACAAAACACTGAAGCTTGAAGGCGGAAAAGATCAATTTCCAAAACCAGAACGCTTTGCTATGAATGGGGTTGTTTATCAGTTAGAATACGGCTCTATTCAAAAAAACTTGCCGTTTTCTGTGCGTTGTCGCGATTTCCAACTCGATCGTTATCCTGGGTCAAATGCCCCATCTTCATTTGCATCCGAACTCACTATAGAAGACCCCAGAAACAACAAAAGTCTCAATAAACGTGTATTCATGAACAATGTCATTGACTACGATGGCTACCGTTTTTTTCAATCTTCATATGAACTCGATGATCCGTCAACACCAGAAAATGAGGAAGGTACTAAACTGAGCGTAAATCATGACTCGTTGGGTACTACCATCACATATATCGGTTACTTACTAATGGCTCTTGCCATGATTTTATCTTTATTTGCACCTGCTGGTCGTTTTTACTATTTAGGGCAACAACTTCAAAAACTCAAAAGCAAAAAAGCCGCTCTTGGTGTGGTGCTTTTGCTTGGAAGCTCAACGCTTTTTGCCCAACATCAGCATGCCAAACCCGTTCACCACGAAGTAAGCGAAGCCCATGCCGATGAATTGGCTGCTATGCTCGTGCAAGATTACGAAGGGCGCATTGTTCCTTTTCATACCCTTGCAGATCAACTTACCAGAAAGCTCGCCTATAGCAATCACTACAAAGATTTGAATTGTGTTCAGTTTATTCTGAGCATGCATATGTATCCGTCTTATTGGGTAAAGCAACCCATTATTCAAGTTCCAAGAGCGCTGCGCGAACCCCTCAAACTGAAAGAATATGCCAACATGATGGAACTGACCTCAAATGGCGAATTTAAATGGATGGCGGCTTACAAGGAAGCACATCAAAAACTAGAATCACGACGCAACGAATTTGATAAAAAACTGATCAAGCTCAATGAAAAATACGAAGTCGCCAATAATGTCTTCATGTGGCAATTTATGCGTGTTATTCCACTTAAAAATGACCCAAATCATACATGGTATGTGCCTTTGAGCATGGAGCTCACCCAAAAAGATACACTATCCTCAAAACCCTTTTTAAATTACCTTGCAGCAGTGCATGCCGGCGGTGAAAAGCATACTTTTGGTGAGGCAACCGATCTTTTGAAAAACTTCAAGGAATTTCAGCGTCAAGCGGGCGCAAAAGTTGCTCCGAGTGAAAGGGCGATCCAACTCGAAATCAGCTACAACAAAATGCAAATCTTCAAGAGATCTTACCAATTGTACCTGCTTGGTGGTTTACTCTTATTGATTGTCTTTTTTATTGGCATCTTTCGCAAGGCCAATCATATTGAAAATTTCAAATGGCCAAAGCGCGCTTTAATTGGCCTAATTGTCATTACTTTCATTTACCATGGCGCAGGTGTGGCCATGCGCTGGTACATTTCCGGACATGCCCCTTGGAGTAATGGCTATGAAGCCATCGTATTTATTGGATGGGTCACGATGATCGCTGGTTTTCTTTTTGCAAGAAAAAACGCTGTTGTATTAGCCGGTGCCGCAATTCTAGCTGCCATGATGCTTTGGGTTACCGAAATGAACCTCATGGATCCAGAAATTACGCCATTAGTGCCTGTATTAAAATCTTATTGGCTCATGATACACGTTGCCATCATTACAGGTAGTTATGGCTTTCTTGGCTTAGCCTGTATTTTAAGCCTCATTAATCTGAAGTTGTACATCCTTCAAACTCAAAGAACAGCTCCTTTGATACGCATCAACATCCAAGAAATCACTGCTATTTCAGAAATGACCATGACCGTTGGTCTTTATATGCTCACAATTGGTACGTTTCTAGGTGGTGTTTGGGCCAATGAATCATGGGGCCGCTATTGGGGTTGGGACCCTAAAGAAACATGGGCTTTGGTTTCGGTGCTTGTCTATGCGGTCATTTTACACTTCCGACTCATTCCGGGGTTACAAGGACGCTTCTTGTTCAATGTGCTGTCGTTTTGGGCATACTCAGCCATCCTATTTACTTTCTTTGGAGTGAACTTCATGTTGGTCGGGCTGCACAGTTATGCACAGGGTGAAGGCCTTAATCAGTTTCCGACATGGCTCAGTATGCTGATTCTGATTTTAGCAGCATTTACATTTGTTGCCTATCTCAGAAATAAACAAATTGAGAAAAAACAAAAGGAAGCGTTGTTGCAATCATGATAACTCCGGAACGCATTTTATACGAAGACAACCATGTCATTGTGGTAAATAAATTGCCTTCCGAGCTCACGCAAGGAGATAAAACAGGTGACCAAACCTTACCAGACGACATCAAACACTACCTCAAGGAAAAATACCAAAAACCAGGTAATGTTTTTCTTGGTGTGGTGCATCGCTTGGATCGCCCAACAAGCGGAGCATTAGTATTTGCAAGAACTAGTAAGGCGCTAGAGCGTTTAAATGCACAGTTTCGGGACAAGGAAACCAACAAAATTTATTGGGCCATCGTGAGTCAAAAGCCAAGTCAAAACAAAGGAACGCTCATTCAATACCTGAAAAAAAACGAAAGCCAAAACAAAAGTTATGTAGTGGCTACTGAAACGCAGGGTGCCAAAAAAGCTATTTTACATTACGAACTTATTGGTAGTTCGGATCGGTATTTCTTACTTCAAATCACGCTCGAGACCGGTAGACATCATCAAATTCGTTGTCAGTTGGCACACATGGGTTGTGTGATCAAAGGGGATCTCAAGTACGGTGATAAAAGATCGAATCCAGATGGTTCGATTTGTTTGCATGCGCGTTCACTTGCGTTTCAGCACCCCACTTCCAAAGAAACAATTGGCGTGATAGCACCACTCCCAAATTTAGGAATCTGGAACGCTTTCGAGGCATTCAGCGCCCCAACATCCTCAGAAAAGTAAGCATCATTATTCTAAGATCCGCAGCAAGTGTTGGATTGGCCAAATAACGTTTGTTCAATTCGATTTTCGCAGGTAGAACCTCCTCAATGTAAGCTTTTTCTGGGTCTGTAGCCTGTGCTAAAATTTCATTTTCATGGAAGTAAGCAATACTTGCATAATCCGTAATACCGGGTTTGACCGCTAATATTTGAAGCTGTTCCTCGTTGTATAGTTCCACATATTTTGGAACCTCAGGTCTTGGCCCAACGATACTCATGTCGCCTTTCAAGACATTGATGAATTGAGGAAATTCGTCTAGTTTAAATTTGCGTATATAATAGCCCACTTTGGTAATGCGCGGATCTCTTGTGCCAACTGTTAATTGCCCTTGCAACTCTGCGTTCAAACGCATGGATCTGAATTTGAGCAAATAGAAAGGAATCCTATTTTGCCCTACTCTTTTCTGCCGATAAAAAACACCGCCTTTCGATCCGAGCACAATACAAAATGCCAAGAAGAGTCCTAGTGGCAAGAACAAAGTCAAGACAATAATGGAAACAAGGATGTCAAAGGCTCTTTTCATCGTATCTTAGTGGGACAAAACTAACAAAATCACCTGATTTGCTCGATATCCAACAAATAAATCAACAACTCGCACAACCTGATTTCAGGATGCAAACAATCGCGCAACTTCAAAAGGACTTTGATCGGGCACAAATTGTCGTGAACTTCTCGTTGGATAAAATTTTGGAACAAATAACCAACATACTTATGAGGGTTTCTGAACAAGATTTAAAGCAATTGCTTTACTTAATAGATGTTCCGGAAGTTGAATGGAATCAGGCAGAAGGGCAAACCTATCATGAGAAACTGGCAGAAGTCATTTTACACCGAGAAGCCTTGAAAGTATATTTACGCAGCAAGTTTGCATAAGTCTACTTAAAATCAGGTGAGAATTCATCTGAAATGTTAACTTTGTAACCAAATATTTTGCTATGAATTTCATTGCCTCAAGTACTACCCTATTACGTCATCTACAAAGCATTTCTGGTGTTTTAAACACGAGTAACACCTTACCTATACTCGATAACTTCTTGTTCGAAATTCAAGACGGCATCCTGACTGCCTCTATTTCGGACCTCGAAACCACCATGATGACTAAACTCGAGGTGCAATCTGAAGAAAATGGCAAAATCGCCATTCCAGCTAAATTATTGCTAGACGTCCTTAAAAATCTTCCAGATCAACCCTGCACTTTTAAAGTTAATCCAAGCAATTATCAGATAGAAATTGCCTACGACAACGGAAAGTCAAGAATGGTTGGTTTCAATGGCGATGAATTCCCGAAAGTTCCTGAATTGGCCAATAAGAGTGCCATCAAGTTATCCGGTGCTGTTCTGTCCAAAGCCATCAATAAAACTTTATTCGCTACCGGTAACGATGACCTTCGCCCGGTCATGAGCGGAGTATTTTGTCAATTCTCCGGAACCGAAATCACCTTCGTTGCTACAGATGCGCACAAACTTGTTCGCTACAAAAGAACTGATGCCGAGGCCAGCGGAAGTTCAGCATTTATTTTGCCAAAAAAACCATTGAATCTTCTGAAATCCAATTTGCGTGGCGATGAAGAAATCACAATGGAATACAACGAATCAAATGCTGTTTTTACCTTCAATGACCTCGTTTTAGTTTGCAGACTCATCGATGGCAAATATCCAAACTATGAAGCTGTCATTCCAAAGGAAAATCCGAATGTCCTTACCATAGATCGCGCTCAGTTTTTGTCGTCCATCAAACGTGTATCTATTTTCTCTAATAAAACCACACACCAAATTCGACTCAAACTTACAGGTTCTGAACTTTCACTTTTTGCCGAAGACATCGATTTTGCAAACGAAGCCACTGAAAGACTTACCTGTAACTATGACGGTGATGACCTCGAAATTGGTTTCAATTCGCGCTTTCTATTGGAAATGCTCAGCAACATAGATGCCGATGAAATCAAATTATCAATGAGCGAGCCTAGCCGTGCTGGTCTTCTTACTCCAGCTACGCAAGAAAATGCCCACGAAGACATCCTAATGCTCGTGATGCCCGTGATGCTGAATCGCTAAAAAATGTCTACGGAGCGTAAAAATATCCGCGACCTTTCTTTGGAAGAACTGAAAGAAAGTTTCACTGAAATCGGTGAAAAACCTTTCAGAGCTAAGCAAGTTTGGGAGTGGCTTTGGCAAAAAAATGCTCAAAGCTTTGCTCAAATGAGTAGCCTTAGTTTAGGCTTGCGTCAATTGCTTGATCAACAATTCTACATTGACCACATCACGCTTCAAGACCAACAGATCAGTAAAGATCGCACCATTAAAAGCGCCTTCCAAATCGAAGAAGGTAAAGTCATTGAGGGTGTCTTGATCCCGACTAGCAGCAGAATGACTGCATGTATTTCTTCTCAGGTAGGCTGTAGTTTGTCTTGTCAATTTTGTGCAACCGGAAGGCTCAAACTCATGAGAAACCTCAGCGCTGGCGAAATTGTCGATCAAGTAGTTTACCTCCAACAACAGGCCCAAACTCATTACCAGCAAAACCTGAGTAATATCGTTTATATGGGAATGGGTGAACCCCTATTAAATTATAAAAATGTGCTGCGGTCCATTGATCGGCTTTGTAGCCCTGATGGACTTGGCATCTCTCCGAAAAGAATAACCGTTTCTACAGCAGGCATTTCCAAGATGATTAAAAAACTCGGTGATGACGACGTCAAGTTTAATTTAGCGCTGTCCTTGCACGCCGCCAACGATGTCAAGCGCAATGAAATCATGGAAATCAATGAAAGCAATAACCTCGAGTCTTTGGCCGAGGCGCTACAGTATTTTCATGAAAAAACAGGTTCGCGCGTCACCTTCGAATACATTATTTTCAAAGACTTCAACGACGATCTTTCGGATGCCCGAGAACTCGCTCAATTTGCAAAATGTGTTCCATGTAAGATCAACATCATCGAATACAACCCTATTGATGAAGGAAAGTATCAGCAAGCTGATGCCAGGAAAGTAGAGGCATTTGCACAGTTTCTGGAATCGCTCAACCTCATCGTCAATGTACGCCGAAGCCGCGGCAAAGACATAGATGCAGCTTGCGGGCAACTTGCAAATAAGAACAAAGCTATTGCGCCACAAGAACGCGCACTTAAATTTTAAGCTTACATTGCGTAACCAATTGTTTTTTTCTTCGTCATCATATCGCTTATGATCAACGTTCAACACCTTTCAAAAACTTTCGAATTATCGAAACAGCAACGCAAAGAATTGCAAACTGCTGCCAAAACTGCCACTGCTGTCAACCAACTTTCATTTGAGTGTCAACCAGGCCGGGTATTTTCTTTGCTTGGACCAAATGGTGCCGGCAAAACGACCACCCTGCGCATGCTAGCTACATTGGTGAAACCTACTTCGGGCAAAATATTAATCCAAGGTATAGATGCCATTGAACAGCCAGAAGAAGCACGCAAACACATTGGTTTTTTAACAGGTTCGACGGGTCTTTATGCCAGACTTACACCGATAGAACTCATAGATTACTACGCCGATCTTTATGGTGTAGATAAATTGCAACGCGATAAACGCAAAAAAGAGCTCTTTGACTTGCTAGATATGAATGACTTCTTACAGCAAAGAATCGGGAAACTCAGCACTGGCATGAAACAAAAAGTTTCCATTTGCCGCACCATGATTCACGACCCTGCAGTTGTCATATTTGATGAGCCAACTAGCGGACTTGATGTCATCACTGCAGAAAATATCATCAAACTCATTCGCTCTTGCAAAGAACAAGGCAAAACTGTTATTTTCTCCAGTCATATCATGAGTGAGGTTGATTTATTATGCGACGACCTCGCAATTATACATAAAGGCCAGCTGAAGTATTCAGGCACTATGGATGATTTCAAAGCGCAAATGCAAACCAAGAATTTAACCGAAGAATTCATTCGCATTGTTCAATCTTAAATCGAAGTCCAATGATCTATCGCATCTTCCGAAAAGAATTACTCGATACCCTCAGGGATCGTCGCACGCTCATGACCATGCTGGTCATACCCATTTTAGTATTTCCGATTACACTCAATGTATTTGTTGAAATATCTAAATCTTTTGAGGCTGACGCCCAAGAAAAGACCTTACAAATGGGAGTTTGGGGGCCAAAAAGCACGCAAATTGAAGCACAACTCAAGCAACTACCCGAAGCTTTGGGCAAGAAAAAAATTGAAATTTTCAAAGATTCTGCTGTGCTCAACAAAGCCGTCCGCAATCAGGAAATTGACCTTGGATTGTTTTGCCAAAATGATAGCAGCGGCAAGAATTTGCAACTCGACTGGATTTTCGACGCCTCAGAAGTTGGCCGTCAAGACCGAGCCGAAGCATTTAACAATGCCATTTCAGCGCAAGAAGAGACCAAACGTCTCCAAGAATTAGGTATCAAAGTGCAAGAAATCAAGCCTGTAAGTGCCAATTTTACAAACTGCGCTTCCAACAAAAAAATGGTTGGAAAATTAGCTGGAGGTTTTTTACCTTACATCTTTATTGCCTTCGGATTCATTGGTTGCATGTATCCTGCAATTGACCTATTTACCGGCGAAAAAGAGCGTGGCACAATCGAAACGCTACTCACCACACCTGTAGCTCGGTGGAAAATTCTTTTGGGTAAAATGCTGGTAGTCATCAGCAGCGGCATGCTCGCAGCTAGCTGTTCTTTACTCGGGCTCTTTATCTCTATTGAATTTCTTGATTTAGGCGCCGAAAAAGAACTCTTAGAAGTCATTCATAGTATTCTGACCCTGCCGTTTATACTTTCTATGCTTTCTTTGTTACTACCATTGGTTATTTTCTTTGCCGGAGTTATGATTCCGATTGCCGTTTACGCAAAAAGTTTCAAAGAGGCACAAAGTATCATTACACCTTTGAATATTGTCATGGTTTTACCAGCAATGGTTGGATTTTTTCCTGGAATTGAATTGAATTTAAATACGGCCTTTATTCCAGTGATCAATGTAGTACTAGCTACCAAAGAACTCATTGCCGGAACCTTAAGTTTGGGTTATTTTGCCTGCGTTTTTGGCATTATGTGTTTGGTTGCCGCATTGGCCATCCTGTTTTCATACAGACAATTCGATAAAGAAAGTAACGTCTTAAGCTAGCTCAGCTAATTCTAGCCAACGCATCGTGAGTTCGTCTATTTCGTTTACGAGTTTGCCAAGTCGTTCTCCTTTTTGTTGCAATTCTTCGTTACTAAGTGTACCGCTTGACAACACCTCAGAGAGTTCATTTTTTTCTTGCTCTAGTAGCGGAAGTTGCTTTTCAATTTGCTCAAACTCTAGTTTCTCCTTGAAACTCATCTTTCTTTTTTTGTCAGCTGTATTTGCCGGTATTTCGGCCTCAAGTGGTTTTGCCTCTTGTTTTTGCTGCCTATTTGTTTCTTGAAGGCTCGTTCGGTAAACATGATAATTCCCTACTAAATCTTTGATTTTTCCTTTTCCTTGGAAAACAAATAGATGGTCAACCATCTTGTCCATAAAATACCTATCATGCGAGACAACGATGAGGCTGCCCTGAAACTGTCTGAGGTAATCCTCCAAAACGGACATCGCAAAAATATCGAGGTCATTGGTTGGTTCGTCCAGAATTAAAAAATTTGGATTCAACATCAATACCCGAAGAAGTTTCAAGCGACGTTTTTCCCCGCCACTTAATTTATGCACAAAATGATAATGCATGTCTCGTGGAAACAAAAAACGCTCGAGCAACTGCGCAGCACTGAGTTGCCTACCTTTTTCCAATGGAATAAACTCAGCTACTTCACGCACAACATCAATGACCTTCATGTCGGGGTCTACCTCAATGAGGTCTTGGGAATAATAGCCAAAAACGACGGTTTCGCCAATGACAATTTTACCCTTATCTGGCTCAATTCCGCCTGTTAAAAGTTTTAAGAAACTGGTTTTACCCGTACCATTGTTACCGACAATACCCAAGCGCTCTTGACGTTGAAAATGGTAACTAAAATCATCTAAAATAACTAGTTGGTCAAAAGACTTGGAAACTTTATGGAATTCGACAATTTTAGTACCCAAACGTTCCATTTTGATGGGTAGTTCTAGTTCATCTTCATCGAGGCGCTGTGTTGCCACTTTTTTAAGGTCTGAGAAAGCATCTACACGGGCTTTTTGCTTGGTTCCGCGAGCTTTGGGTTGCCTACGAATCCAGTCGAGTTCCTTGCGAAAGGTATTCTTGGCTTTTTCGATAGTAGCTTGAAGTTGATCTTCACGCTCGGCCTTTTTTTCTAAATAATAGGAGAAATTGCCTTTATATCTATAAATCGTTTGATCAGCTAATTCAAATATGGTATCACACACCACTTCCAAGAAATAGCGGTCGTGGGTAACCATTAAAATTGTAAGTTGAGAGGCCGATAAATAATTCTCAAGCCACTCAATCATGTCAAGGTCGAGGTGGTTGGTTGGTTCGTCTAATATCAAAAACTCTGCTTCTGCTAACAAAACCTTGGCTAAGGCCACTCTTTTCTTTTGCCCACCTGAAAGTTCCCCTACTTTTTGTTTGAGATCTTTGAGTTTAAGAACAGACATAATTTGCTGAACTTTCACTTCAAGGTCCCAAGCCTGATGTTCAGTAAGCGCTTGGTACAAAATACCCAGCTTTTCTTCATCATTTGCTGCTAATGCATCATTGTAAGACTTAACTAATTGAATTTCTGGTAAATCATGAGCCAAAACAGCATCGAGTACACTTAGTTCAGGGTTCAAATCTTCGGTTTGTTCCATGAAAGCAATCCGTAGCTCTTTTCGAAAGGTAATGCTCCCGGAATCGGCTGGCTCCTTACCAAGCAAGCATCGCAAGAGGGTTGTTTTACCCGATCCATTTTTTGCAACTATGGCAGCTTTTTGGCCTTGTTCAATGCCAAAGGTGAGCTCAGAAAATAAAAGTCTTTCACCATATGATTTGGTGAGTTGTTCAACAGAAAGAAAGTTCATAAGATCAACGGAGGCGGTCTAGAGATTCAAGTAAATCTTTGTCCTTTTTAACCCCTTTGTATGCAAAGTAAATGATTGGCAAGCCCACCACAGAAATGTAGTAACCAATACCCAACTCAATTCCGACTGCTCCTTTCACTATCAAACCGAAACTACCAAAAAGTAATAAGGCTAAAAGGGCAATGGCATAAAGCGACAAAGCAATTCGGGTGAGAACGAATTGTCTTTTTAAATTCTTGTAGGCCATTAAAGCTAAATAAAGAAATAAAACAAAGGCTATCACAAAATAGAACAGGACAGATCCTTGGATATTTTCTGCTTTGGCATGTGCTACACTAGCCGCAGATTTATAAGATTGAACCCCATAAACAGAGTAAGAGCAATAATTGTTAGCCGTCTGAAAACCAAATATTTCTACACCTGAAAGCAGGGAAGATAATAGCACCATGACGATGATAAAGTAAATTGTTTGAATGCGTTGTATCATGAAAAAAGTGTATTGCGTTGTTGTCTTAAATAGAAATCGAGCAGAACAATATGGGCCATTGCTTCAACAATGGGCACTGCCCTTGGTACTACACAAGCATCGTGACGTCCTTGAATAGCTAATTCTTTGAGTTGGCCATTGGCCTCTAAAACCTCTTGTATTTGTGCGATGCTGGCAACCGGCTTGAATGCCACTCTGAAAGAAATCGGCATGCCGTTTGAAATGCCGCCTTGTATTCCTCCAGAATGATTGGTGACGGTACTGCCATCCGATAAAAATTGATCGTTGTGGGCAGAACCTTTCATTTGAATGGCTGTAAATCCACTACCGATTTCAAAACCTTTGACAGCATTGATCGAAAGCATTGCTTTACCAAGTTCTGCATGTAGTTTATCGAAAACGGGTTCGCCCCATCCTGCCGGAACACCTTCAATAATAGAACGAATGGCGCCTCCGATTGTATCTCCTTGCTGTTGAACTTCTTTCAATAAGGATTCCATCTGGGCAGCTAAAACGGGGTCTGGACAGCGCAAAGAAGATGCTTCAATCTCTGAATGGCTATACCATTTAGGGTTGGTCAGTTGAACCGAACCTATTTGATCGACATAGGTTGAGGCTTTGATGCCCAATTTATCGAGGACTTGTGCAGCAATGGCACCGGCCACTACCCGACATGCGGTTTCACGGGCACTACTACGACCTCCGCCACGATGATCGCGGTTACCATATTTTTGTTGATAAGTGTAGTCTGCGTGTGAAGGTCGATAGGTGTCTTTGAGTGCTTGGTAATCTTTGGACTGTTGGTCCTGATTTTGGATTAAAAATGCGATAGGGCTACCTGTAGTTTTACCTTCAAAAATACCTGAAATCACCTCTAATTTATCCGCTTCTTTGCGTGGAGAGACCAAACCAGACTGGCCCGGACGTCTTTTATCTAAAGCAAGCTGAACCGCATCTAAATCAAGCGGAAAATTGGAAGGAAAACCTTCAATGACACCACCAATAGCAGTACCATGAGACTCACCGAAAGTGGTAAGTTTAAAGATTTGACCATAGCTCGATCCTGACATAAGGCAAAGGTAAGCAATTTGGATGGTTAATCTTTTTATATTTGACCTATGTATAAATGGATATTTTTAGGACTCAGCGCACTTTATTTGAGTTCTTGTGCACCTGCTCGATTCGTGGAACCATTGAAAAAAGGCGAACAAGTGATCAGTGCTCATTTTGGTGGCCCTATTGCCAAAGTCCCCGGCATTGGTGCCATTCCAATACCTTTTACCTCAATCGGATACGGACGAGGGCTCACTGATCAAACCACGGTTATGGGTGCTCTTCAAACGACATCACTTGCCTTTGGCGTTGGACAATTTGAACTCGGAGCCTCACAAAAAATCTGGCGTAATGACCGAATGGGTGTCTCTGGCCAACTAAATGCCAACTTTTTACTTGATTTTTACACTGGTGCCAACCGCATATGGCCACAACTAGACGCCAATTATTATTTCAAGTATGGCAGGCAATGGAAGCCCGAGCATCTTGATAAAATGTGTTCGGTTTATCACCGCAATTACAATTTCTTTTATGCCGGACTCAGCAATTGGTTTGATTTTTACCAGGTTGAATCGCAAGGTAGACCAAATGAACAATTATGGATTCCAAATCTACAAATAGGTCATCAATGGATCCGTCCAAATTGGACTTATCAAGTCGAAGTAAAAGTACTTGCTCCGAATTCTTCCAATCAAAATATTGTAGTGCCTTACCCAAGTTTGCTTCAGAACCGAGGAGCAACTGGCTTATATTTTGGCGTCACTTATCGCTTGTAATCATGAAAAAAATAACACTGATCTGCTTGGTAACCTTGAGTCTTGTTTCTTGCAGAAAACGTCTAGACGGGTTTTTATTCAACCCAAGTCAAATTGAAGCTTACCAGCTCGACGCCTATCAAGGCGAACTAACGCTTGATTTAGGTGGGCAGTTCAATGTCCCTGCATCCATGATTCATCAATTTCAGCTCGATGTAACGCTCGAAGAAGGGCCAGCAAAAATGAGCGCTATTTATGTCGGTGACCTCAATCAAATAGGTACTGACACCGTGATTTTGTATTGCCACGGTAACAAGGATCACATGGATTTTTATTGGCCAAGGCAAAAACTCTATGCAAATACCGGTGGTCTTGGGCGCTATGGTGTCCTGATGTTTGATTACCCAAGTTTTGGGCTTTCTGAAGGCAAAGCCTCAGAAGAAAACATGTATAGAACCACAGCAGTAGCTATTCAATGGTTGAAAGATCAAGGATTACAAAAGGAACGCTTTATATTGTTTGGCTTTTCTTTAGGTTCCGCTGCTGCATGTGAAGTTGCAGCACACCCAGCTGAATATGCCCTGGAGCCTAGCAAGTTGATCCTTGAAGCGCCTTTCGCATCTGCGGAAGTAATGATTCAAGATGCGGCATTGCTTTCCATGCCTGGTTCTTTTTTAGTCGACCTTCAAATAGATAATGCCACAGAAATCAAGAAAATCAGTATTCCAATGCTCTGGATTCACGGTGAAGCAGATTCATTTTTGACAATCAAGAGTCATGGGCAACCCGTTTATGACAACAAAACTCAGGGATACAAAGAGTCGTTTATTGTGCCTGGTGGTGAACACGAGACCACGCCTTTTGTTGCCGGATACCAGGCTTATATTGATCGTATCAATCAGTTTATATTGCTCTAATTAAACAGCAATATTTTGATGCTTGAATTTTGACCGTTTACCTTGGTTTTTAAAAAATAAACCCCCGCTTTTTCTTCAAGTTCAATGCTTGAATGATTGACATCTATCACTCCTTCTTGAATTTTTCTGCCTCTTGAATCCTCAATTTGGTAAGTCGTTTGTTCGGTTAAACCTCTGACTGCAAATTTCCCATTACTCGGGTTTGGCACAATCGATATTTGATTTTTATCCAAAAACTCAACAGCGGTGCTATCAATTTCATTGGCTAATATGGTAAAATCATCAAAATAGAAACCGTCTTGACGTGTTGCGCCATCAGACTTTAACTGAAAACGAACCTTGATACTCTGACCTAAGTATTCGCTTAAGTTGATTTCCTCCAGAACCCAATCTGATTGTACGCCATCCCAAAGTGGCTTGTTGGCAGGCTGTACGCTACCATTGCCAGAAGTCCCTAGCGTCGTGTAGTTTCCACACTGTGCAATCCATGTTTGTCCGTTGTCAGTAGAAACTTGGAATTGCGTAAAGTCATATCCTGCCTCAATATCCCACTTACACCAAAACGTAATTTTTGCAGCACTTTTGTTTGTAAGATCAATGGCAGGTGTATAAGTGTAAGTCGTATTCGTATTGTTTGAATAATTACCTGATGGCGTGTCTGTGAATGATTTGGTAGCTGTGACATAAGTGGTTGAAGTAGTATTCCAGTTTCCAGTCCAAGCACTTGGATCCGTGGCATCTTCAACAGTCAAAACATTATAGGATCCAAAAATTTTTGTGATAGTGTCGTTTTTTTGCCAAAATCCGTTGTCTGTTTGCAAAATATATTTGACGGTATCGCCAAATTGGATACTCGGATTCAATGTATAGCTAATCAATGCATCGACGCTTTGCTGAATCGCTAAATTATGAGTTACGGCCGCTCCTACATTGGTGATATTTTGGAGCGGTATAAGACTTACAGTTACCGGACCGCTTTCTCTTCCAAGCCTAATGGCTTGATGTGTAAAATTACCTGAAAGGGCATTGATCGAACTAGGATCTTGATCTTTTACAAGAACGTAGCGCCCTGCAAGATGAGCCAGTATAAGATTTGGAAAGAACATTTCTTTACAAGTTGGAATAATTTCTGCTTGCGGCTGCCAAAATGCTGTCCCGACCTCAGGGGTATGCACAAACATGGTATCTTTTTGCCCAATGCCAATATCTAATTTGTACATGTAATCGTCAGAATCTCCGGATGCCGGATAAAGTCCCGAACTTTTCATTGCCGTGTATCCGTTGTATTGAACCATATGGTTGGTACAAGTTTGGAAATAATCATGATGATCAGCAAATTCTGCAGTTGTTGTGCCTATTGGAAATAGAATGTCTTCAGCATAAGTATGCGCATTGAAAGCAGTAATGAAATGATTATTTTGAACTAACCAGCGCATAGCTTGTGTTTCGGGTTCAGAAAAAGGTGCAGTACCACAATAGGTTTCATTCGATTGATTGGTGCTGGTTCCTGTTGTACCCCATCCGTAAGAATAATTTCTATTGAGATCCACGCCATACGAACCACCAGAATTTAACCTGCGGTTTTTGCGCCACATTCCTCCTCCATTTGGATTTGTAGTTTGATTGTATACGTAGCCATCGGGGTTGATACATGGTACAAAATACAATTGCAAATGATTCACAATGTATTGTATTTCAGTACTCGTTTGATAGTTTTCAAGTACATACCACATAAAGAAAACCGTTTCCATCAAACTCATAGGTTCACGCGCATGATGAATTGCAGTATATAAAACTTTAGGCTCACCTGCTTCATCTTGGTCTGGATTATCCGAAATTTTTACAAAATAGATGGGTCTGTTTTCGTAGGTTAAAAAATTTGAAATTGGTGCTTTGACTGTAATTAAATTTGGATAAACAGCCGCCATTTCATCCAATTCAGCTAGCAATTCTTGGTATTTCAAATAGCCTCCCATCGTTCCTAAATTAAAATGAGTTGGCGTAGTTGGGTTTGCCGATGGAGAGGACGTAGAAGCATTATTACAAGTTGTATTTTTTTCTTGATCGAAAACAGTGGCGTCATTCATCGATGAAGAGGGTTTTTCAGGATTCAAAATGGCTTCATAATATGCTTCTAAATCTGAAATCAAAACTTCATATTTCACGTTATGTTGATCCATTATTGCTTTTTCAGCACTTGAAAAATCGGCGATGAAATATTTGTCTTCTTTGTAAATACCGTGATCCACTGCAACGCCGAGGTCAGCCAAAAGTTTGAGTTCACCATTGGCCACATTTACCATTAGTCTGGAGTAGTCTTGAGCAAATAATAGACTAGTTGTTAAAATGAAAAACAGGAGTAAAAGAGACTTTATTTTCATAATGATCAGAATGAGAGTACAAATAAAACATATTTAAGACTTTGGCACAATTTTTTTTGAGTGTTTTGGCAACCATATGAGCTACAAATAGTTTATTGTTTTGAGTTTGATAACGAATGTGTTAATTTTACTTAGTACATGAAAATACTAATACGTTTTTTGATTCTTTTTAGTTGGGTCCAGCTTGCCTATGCGCAGCAGGTCTGGATGTACCCCAATAAAGGACAATGGGACCAACGTATTTTATACAATATTCCCATCTCTAGTGGCAGGGTATATATCGAAAATCAAGGGTTAACCTACTTTTTATCCAATGCAACTCAGCATGGCCACGATACTGAAGAAGGTCATGAACACGAAACTTTAGGTCAATACCAATGTATCAAGCACGTATTTAAATATGGCCAAAATACACGTTTCGAAGCTAAAGACTCCAGTGCTCATTATCACAATTATTTCATTGGAAATGACCCTTCTCAATGGAAAGCTGGCGTAAGAGGGTTTTCTACCATTCTAGACTCTCAATATTTTGAGGATGGAAAACTCATTTACACAACTGCAAATGATCAGCTGGCTTTTCATCTAGAACTTATGCCCCACGGAGATCTTGGGCAATTTTCATTCGAAATCCAAGGAGCAGATTCCGTCTGGATAGACGCCAAAGGAAATTTATTACTCAAGCACCGCTTTGGTGAAATTTCTTACAGCGAGCCAGTTGCGTGGCATACAGATGCCAATGGCCGAAAATTAGATGTTCCCATTCATTGGGAGCTTCAAAATGGTCAAATTGATTTCTTTGTTAACGAAGCATATGACCCTAGCCAAATCCTTTACATTGACCCCAGCCTGACTTTTTCAACTTTTACGGGCTCACCAGTAGACAACTGGGGTTTTACAGCTACTCCTGACATCAATGGCAATTTATTCGGAGGCGGTATTGTTTTTGGATCTGGTTATCCAACAACTGTTGGTGCTTTTGACGCCAGTTATAATTCTGGAACAGGTTCATTTCCTATGGATGTTTCCATAACAAAATTCAATGCCACCGGAACCGCATTGCTCTATTCAACTTATTTAGGAGGTTCGGGTAACGAAACGCCACACAGTATTGTTTGTGCCCCTAACGGCGAATTATATGTTTATGGTGTCACATCGTCCACAAACTTTCCAATGGCTGGGCAATCCTATGACAACAGCTTTAATGGCGGCCCGTATCAACTCCAAAACTCTCTGGAATTCAACGGATCTGACATTTATATTGCTCGTTTCAATGCTGCTGGCACCTCGCTTATAGCCTCCACTTTTATTGGTGGGTCAAATACAGACGGGCTCAATGCCGCAAGTTTATTTTATAATTATGGGGATCAATTTAGAGGTGAAATTGTCTTAGATGCCAATCAAAACGTCTATGTCTCCAGTACAACTACTTCCTCGAACTTCCCGACTGTCAATGCATTTCAAGCAACATTAAATGGAACTCAGGATGCCGTAGTTTTTAAATTGAACACCAATTTATCCCAGTTACTTTGGAGTAGCTATTTCGGTGGCAGTGGCTCTGAGTCAGGTAATTCTATCACCACAGGAAGCAACGGAAGCGTGTATGTTGCAGGGGGTACAACTTCAAGCTCCTTACCGATCAGCGGTGGTAACGACCTTACCTTCAATGGCGGAAGTGCCGACGGTTATGCCCTACGCATTAATTCAGCTAGTGGTGCGCTACAATCCGGAACCTACATGGGATTGGCAGAATACGACCAAACATATTTTGTCCGAACTGATGTCAATAACGCAGTTTATGTATACGGCCAGTCAGAGTCTGCGTGGCCCATTAGCCCCGGCTGTTATGGAAATCCTAATTCCGGACAGTTTATCAGAAAATACAGCACAGATTTAGCGAATATCAATTGGACTACAATGATCGGAGCTGGCACTGGTCATGTCGAATTGTCGCCCACCGCTTTTCTGATTTCCGATTGTTACGACATTTATTTGGCAGGTTGGGGTGGACAACTCAATCAACTTTACGGACAAGCTGCATTTTCAACTACGAATAATTTCCCAGTAACGCTCGATGCGTATCAGCTCAATACCAATGGCTCTAATTTTTACATCGCCGTACTTGATCAAGATGCCAGTGCTTTGAAATACGCTACCTTTATGGGCGGTCTAACGAGTAGTTCGAATCACGTTGACGGTGGCACCAGCCGATTTGATAATCAAGGAAGAATTTACCATGCGGTCTGTGGAGCCTGTGGAGGCAATGACTACGGGTTTACAAGTACCCCTGGCTCGTGGTCGCCAACCAATCAAAGTTCAAACTGTAATTTGGCTTGCTTCAAGTTTGAGCTCAGCACCATTGAAGCCATCGCCGCACAACCAGCACCTCTCATTTGCATCCCACAAAGTGTCTTTTTTGACAACAACTCACAAAACGCAAACTCATTCTATTGGAATTTTGGTGATGGGAATACCTCAAATGCCTTCGAACCCATTCATGCCTATACAACGCCCGGCACCTATAACGTGCTTTTAGTCGCTTTCGATTCGACGGGCTGTTTTACGCCAGATTCAGTGATTGTCACAGTGAACATTGGTGCATTTACTGCAGGTGCTATTCAACCCACTTCAACAATCTGCCCCGGAGACTCCTATCAACTCGAAGCCTACGGTGGCAGTTCCTACAGCTGGAGCCCAGCTAATGTCTTGGACAACCCAAATATTGCAGAACCAACCGCAACCATCAATGCAACCACAACTTTTAGCGTCATTGTAGCCGACTCATGTGGCTCTGACACCTTGCAAATCACACTTAATGTAAACGCGCCTACTATTACATTACCTAACGACACTACAATCTGTATTGGCGCAAGTGTTCCAATAAGTGCAATAGGAGCAGGTTCAATCTCTTGGTCACCAGGAAATTTCTTGAATACAACAAGCGGCTCCAATGTCATCTCTACGCCTCAAAATTCTATAACCTATACCGCAACAACAACCTCAATTAACGGTTGTACTGCCCAAGATTCTATTCAAATAACTGTTTTTAATAATCCACCAGCACCCCAATTAATTGACAGTGTTTCACTTTGTTATGGTACCGCAATGCCTCTTTCTGCTAGCGGCGGCACCTCCTATTTGTGGTATCCGACCAACAATTTGCTTGGTGCCAATTCCGCAACAGTTCAAATTTCACCTTTGAGCCCTCAGTATTACTATGTTGATGTTACCAACAGCTGTGGAACAGAAACAGACTCGGTGTGGGTTTCTATATTAACAGCACAAATTTGGGCCGGTTCAGATACAACGGTTTGTCCGGGGCAAACCGCTCAACTTTGGGCATATGGTGCACTCTATTACGAATGGTCACCGAGCGCAACGGGCTCAACTAATAATGGTGCTTTGGTAAGCGTTTTACCGCCAACTAATACAACTTATTTGGTCATCGGAACAGATGCACAAGGATGTCAAGATAGCGCAACAGTTCAAGTGAATGTGTTCGCAGCAGCCTATGTCAATGCTGGGCCCGATGTTTATGCAGTGCAAGGCGATGTCATTGAGCTAAATGCACTTACATCAGGTCCAGGTTCAGTGATCTGGAGCCCCGATGACGAAGTGAGTTGCGTCAATTGTATCTCTACTGAAGTCACTCCGAGTCAGAATGCCCTTTATAGGGTCTTTTTTACCGATCAGAACGGCTGTACCGCACAAAGTCAGGTCAATATTTATTTTGACCCATTTTTCTATATTCCAAATACTTTTACCCCAGACGGAGATATGTTCAATCAATATTTCAGAGTGATTGGAGGTAATTATTTAGAGGCAGAGTTATCCATTTATAACCGTTGGGGAGAACTCATTTTTGCCACCAAAGATCTCAAAGACTATTGGGATGGCACCTATCGTTACAGACCATGCCAAGATGGTACATACACCTGGAAAATAAAATACACCGACTTTAAAAACAATAAGGAGGTAATAACCGGACACGTTAATTTACTGCGCTAAATATAATTGCAGTAAATTTGAATTATGTCTGCAACAATTCAAGCATTTAGCTTCAATGGTTTTCAAGAAAACACCTATGTCATCTCGGTAGGTTCAGATGCCGTCATTATTGATCCTGGCTGCTATTCAAGAGAAGAACAAAACGCCCTCAAGGATTACATCGTCATCAATGAGTTGCATGTTCATGCAATTTTATTTACTCACGCACATATTGATCATATTTTAGGTGCCCAATTTTGCTTTGATCAATTTACAAAGACAGCTTTTCTACATCCAGCAGATATCCCGACTTGGCAAGCCGTTGAACGCTATGCCGCCGTGTATGGTTTTGAGCAGTTTGTACCGGCTGAACTTCCAAGTCATGAACTTAAAGATCAGCAAAAATTAATATTTGGAAATCTGACGTTCAAAGTGTTTTTCACTCCAGGGCATGCACCTGGCCATGTCGTTTTTTACCATTCAGATGGGTTTGTCGTGAACGGCGATGTGTTATTTAAAGGCAGTTTTGGCAGAGTTGATTTACCAGGTGGTGATTTAAACACCTTAAAAAATAGCATTCATCAAGTGCTTTTTCAGATGCCAGAAGACACCGTTGTTTATTGCGGGCATGGTCCGGCAACAACCATAGGACAAGAAAAATATTCCAATTATATCCTTCAGTTTTAAACATGCGCATCGGAATCAATACGCGGTCATTACTCGGTTCAAAGATGGAAGGGTTTGGAAATTACACCCTAGAACTCGTATCGCGTATATGTGCTTCCCAACCAGCACATCAATTTATTTTGTACTTCGATCGCCCCATAAATCCAAAATATAAATTTGGTTCGAATGTCACCACCAAAGTGGTTTACCCGCCAACAAGGCATCCCATTTTATACGTCATTTGGTTTCAATGGCGCTTAAAAAATGTCATTCAAAAAGATCAAATTGATGTTTTTTGGTCTCCTGATGGCATGCTTCCTTTGGGTTTAACAATACCCACACTATCTAGCATTCACGATTTAAATTTTGAGCATTTTCCGAAAGATTTACCAAGGTGGGTTTCAAAATATTACCGATATTATTTTCCAAAATTTGCACAGCAAGCCACAAAGATCATCACGGTTTCGCAAACTACAAAAGAGGATATCATTGCTTGTTATTCCGTTCCATCGGACAAAATAGCAGTCATTTATAACGGAGTCAATCAGGCTTATCAACCCTTGAGTTCCGATGAGAAAATATACTTTATGCAGGACCAAGATTTTCCCGAAAGCTATTTTTTATTTGTAGGGTCCTTGCACCCGAGAAAGAATATCCAACGCTTGCTTGAGGCCTATCAACAATTTGCTGCAACTAATTCAGATACAGCATTAGTCATAGTTGGGTCCGCGATGTGGGATACACAGCAATTTGAAATTCAAGCTGATTTGAAAAAGCGCATTTACTTCCTGGGGCATGTTGACACTCAAAAACTTGCCTTGATTATGGCAGCAGCAACGGCTTTTATCTATATTCCTTATTTCGAAGGATTTGGAATGCCGCTTGCCGAGGCAATGGCAAGTGAAACACCTATTTTAGCGGGAAATAAAAGCTGTTTACCAGAGATTGCGGCAGATGCAGCTTATTATGTTGATCCTTTTGATATTAGTGACATCGCAAATGGGATGCAAAAAATCAAAAATGATGTAGATTTGCAAACTGAACTCAAGAAAAAAGGCCTTGAACGCGTCAAAGCCTTTAATTGGGATCATGCCGCAACGCTTGTGTGGCATGAAATAACGAAATTGGTTTCGTAGTTCAACGGATAGAATAAGCGTTTCCTAAACGTTTGATCCAGGTTCGATTCCTGGCGAGACCACTACAAATCGAGTTTAAAGACGTCGCTCAAGGAGTCATTGTCTTTGAGTGTGACCTTTAAGTCATTGATGAGGCCATCATGTATGTCATAAACCCAACCGTGTACATGTACTTCCTGACCTCTTTCCCATGCCGATTGCACAATAGACGTTTTACCTAGGTCTAATACTTGTTCAAAGACATTGAGCTCTACAAAACGGTTGAAACGATCGGTATCATCGGTTATTGCATCTAGTTCTTTATGGTGAAACCGGTATACATCTTTGATGTGTCTGATCCAGTTATCAATTAAACCAATGTGTTTATTTGTCATAGCAGCTTGTACACCACCGCAACCATAGTGTCCACAAACAATGATGTGCTTGACTTGCAATACATTGACTGCGTAATCCAAAACAGCCAACATATTCATGTCAGAATGAACTACCATGTTGGCAATATTTCTATGTACAAATACTTCGCCCGGCTCGGCACCAATAATTTCATTGGCAGGTACTCGGCTATCTGAACAGCCTATCCACAATACAGGGGGTCTTTGACCAATAGACAACTGTTTGAAATAGTTGGGGTCTTTTGCAAGTTTAGTTGCCACCCACTTTTTGTTATTTTCTAAAAGTTGATTATAAAACTTTTCCATCTTAAATATTTATAAATTCGATGCGCTGAGACAATTCTAATTCAGCACTTAATTTGTATTCGTGGAGTGCTTCAAGCACATCTTGATCGATACTTTTTGTTCTTGAACCATCCACAGTAACCCTTTTGCCCTTGGAGGCATAGAGGACCTTCAGAATTCCGCCTTTATTTAAAAAGGTCACCTCTTCTGAAAGTATCAACTCAATTGAATCAGCACTTTCAATTAGTGTGAAGTGATTTTGATAATTTCGCTTCAAGACATAGAAAATAGCTATGAGTATACCAATACCAATCCCCTTCAGAAGATCGGTGAGTAAAATACTTGCAATCGTTGCAATGAAAGGTATGAACTGTGAAAGCCCCTTTTGATACATCTCAACAAATAGTGACCACTTTGCCAACTTGTAACCAACAAGGATTAATACAGCGGCCAATGCTGCCAATGGAACATGATTCAAAACCGGGCCTAAAAATAGAAGTGAAAGCAGCAAGAATAAACCGTGAATAATTGCTGCAAATTTTGATTGACCATTTGCCGCAATATTTGCAGAGCTCCTGACGATCACCTGAGTCACAGGAAGGCCACCAATCAATCCACTCACTAAATTTCCGATACCCTGAGCTCGCAGTTCTTTGTTCGGGTCTGTTTTGTATTTCTTTGGATCTAGTTTATCGGTAGCTTCTACACTCAAGAGTGTTTCTAAGCTTCCTACCAATGCAATTGTAAGTGCAACCGTCCAAATTTTTGGAGACAAAATAAGTTTAAAATCGGGCGAGTTGAAAATAGCCCAAAATTGATCAGCACGAGTAATAACTGGAAGTTGTACCAAATGCTGTCCACCGAGCTTTAACTGTGAATTGAATAACATATTGACGATGATCCCTGTAAGGACAACTACCAGGGCTCCAGGAATATAGGTTGTCCATTTTTTTGTCTTCAACACTTTTGTGTCAAAGAGAATCAAAATAAAAATCGATAATATACCTATGATTACGGCACCTAACTCAAATGCATTGAGCGCATAAAATAATTCTGAGAAGGTGTTGTGACCGTCAAATTGCCAAAATGATTCGTCGCCAAAAAAATCTTTGTCATAACCCAGTAGATGAGGGAATTCTTTTAAAATGAGCGTTATGCCTATTGCAGCTAACATTCCTTTTATGACTGCTGTTGGAACATATGTTGCAATCATGCCAAAGCGGATGAGCCCCAGCACAATTTGTATGATGCCAGATAGGAGTAATGCCAACAAAAATGCCTGAAAAGAACCCAATTCTTGAATTGCCGCAATAACTATAGTGATCAAGCCGGCAGCAGGACCACTAACTCCTAACCTTGAATTAGAGAAAACGGCTACAATTATTCCTCCAATAATTCCGGAGATAATACCAGTTAAAACATTTGGTAAACCATTGATATCCTCTACACTAGTAGAGGCCAATCCGATTCCTAAACACAGAGGAAGGGCAACTAAAAATACAACTAAACCCGCCGGAAGATCTTGCTTCCAAAACTTAAATAAATCCATTGAAATAAATTAATAATGACTAACTAAGAGACTTTATTAACTATGACAAGGGGGTTTGATGGATTGTTGGAAATATTCAATAAAATGATGCTGCTCAATAAAAGGAATTGCAGCTTTTTTGACTACAAAAAACTTGAATTGCGTGGAAAGATTCCAATGGTAAAGCTCAAAAAAATCATCAGGATACTCCGATATATTATCTGACTCGAGGTCTTTGTTTTGTTCGTTGTCTTCTGATTCTTCAAGTAATACAATACTGGTTTTTGAATCTGAAAATTGAGACAAACTGATAGGCAGCACCACTTTTGCCACAAAAACTTGTAACAAAAGCAAAAGCACTACACGACCCAAATTTGCCATATGACAAATATAAGGAAAGTTTATAGCGCTCAGTTATAAATCCAGAAAACTAAGCAATTACATTGAGTTCTTTACCCACCTTTACAAAAGCTGCAATTGCTTTATCTAGATCGGCAATGGAATGTGCAGCAGAAATTTGAGTACGTATTCTTGCTTGCCCTTTGGCAACAACTGGGTAGAAGAAGCCTATGGCATAAACGCCCTCATTGAGTAACCTATTTGCGAATTCTTGCGATAATGCTGCGTCATACAGCATGATTGGGACAATTGGAGAGTCTCCAGGTTTGATATCAAACCCAGCAGCAATAATGCGTTCTTTGAAATAGGCTGTATTTGCCTCTAGTTTATCGCGCAATTCGGTAGTTGCACTGAGTAAATCAAAAACTTTAATAGAAGCTCCTACAATTGCAGGCGCCAATGAATTGGAGAATAAATACGGGCGTGATCTTTGACGCAACATCTCAATAATTTCTTTCTTACCAGTTGTATACCCTCCCATTGCACCGCCAAGCGCTTTACCAAGGGTACCTGTTATGATGTCTACTTTGTCCATGACGCCGAAGTGTTCTGGAACACCCCTTCCAGTCTTACCAATAAAACCAGCAGAGTGGCATTCGTCTGTCATGACCAACGCATCATATTTTTGAGCTAAAGCACATATTTCATCCATTTTGGCTAAATCTCCATCCATCGAAAACACACCATCTGTTACGATAATTCTGAAGCGCTGCTGCTGTGCATCTTGCAGTTGTTTTTCAAGATCTGACATATCAGAATGCTTGTAGCGGTAACGAACAGCTTTACACAAACGAACCCCATCAATAATCGAAGCATGATTCAGTTCATCTGAAATGATGGCATCTTGTTCACCAAACAGCGGTTCAAATACACCGCCATTTGCATCGAAGGCTGCAGCATACAAAATGGTGTCTTCGGTGCCATAAAAAGCTGCTATTTTGCGCTCTAGTTCTTTATGTATGTCCTGTGTTCCACAAATAAAACGAACCGAAGACATCCCATAACCGTGTGTATCAAGCGCATTTTTGGCCGCGCTCACAACCTCGGGATGAGAAGATAAACCCAAATAATTATTTGCACACATAATAACGACGTCTTCTCCGGTGCTTACATGTACATTTGCACCTTGTGGAGTTGTGATGATTCGTTCGCGTTTTAATAAACCATTAGACTCAATTTGAGCTAGTTCTTCTGCTAAATACTGCTTGATATTACCGTACATTATGCTTTTATTTTCTTATTTAATAATTGAAAGAGAAGTTTCGCCTCAGCCTCAGATAGTTTCCTGCCAAAACGAATTTTTTGATTGAAATAGTCAAACTCAAAACGCTCTCCGCCGTTTATCCATGGTGAGGACTCCCAAACATCTTGAAAACCCCCTTGCTTCGGTATTTCATATTTGAAATTCTTTATGTTCTCAAAAAAGTAGGTTGTCGTTTTACCAAAATGCCGTAAGGATTTTTTAAGATAAAAAGCTTCTTGATCTATTTTGATATATTCTTGACCGCGAAGATTCCATAAAAAACTCATCGTTACTCGCCAAGCATAGTATAGCCAAAACACCAAAAAGATCCAAAGAATCAATTGTTCTTGGTTTTTAAGTTTCATGACATTCAAGGCCCAAATGACAGTGCCACCAATGGCATACCACATACCCAACCAAGCTCCCATGATCGCAGAAACCCATGCATTTTTTGAAGGGTCGATGACTATAGTTGTTTTGTCTTTTTGATCAACAAAACTGATGCGTTTACCTATCCATTTCACAATACAAAAGTAAATTAAAAAAGCCCCACTTCACAGTGAGGCTTTATTTAATTTGTTGGTTATGTATCTTAATAGTTCCAGAGATCGTGCTCCCAGTTACGGATGCTTTCTTTCACTCTTTCAGACTCGTAAAGAGCTTCTACACCAAATTTGTAGTCTTCGATTTCTCGGTCAAATTTGTCAGATACCTTGTAAATGGTAGAAGAAAATTTGCGCTTCCAGAATAAGTCATCAAAAGACATCCACTGCGCATCATTTTTGTCGTTGTACACGTAGTAGTTGACTAAAACATTGCGCAATTCGTCAAAGTATAACCAGAACATTTCACGCTCTTCAACGCGTCCAGTGTACTCTTCAAACTTACCATTTGCTAAACGCATTGGCATCCCGTTTTCATTGTAAAACAACAAACTACCTCTTGAGCTTAACTCACCAGGGCCTGGTGCTGCTGCTTCTGCATAACGTGCCACTGGAGCAATAGCGATAATTCGCTTGTCCATAACAGAACGTTCTTTATCAAAATACCAGTCTTCTTTGATGTAGTATGCGACAATACAACTTGAATTCAAATACATTGTGATGCGATCTTTTCTAACAAAACCACCTGGCTCTGTTTGATCCCATAATCTTTTCAATTCTTCAAACGGGTAACGACCAAGTTCTTCGTAATCTGATTCCGGATTCTTTGCATCCAATGAATCGAGGTATTTTTCTAATGTTTGGTTTGTTTTTTCAACAGACCATTCATCTTCAGAATACCTACGGAAAATCGTAAGTTTTTCGCCATTACCTTGACATGTCATTACCGAATTAACAGCTCCTTTATAAGCTTGTGATTCGAAATAATCATTTTGACCATTGCGGACAATCGGGTATTTCAGTGAATAACCATCTTCATCTCCGTACTCGTAGAATGGACTATTAACGCGATAAACTGTGAGGTCACCTAGAATGATGTGACGTTGTATGATTGTCCATAAAGACCAACGTTTGTCATCTTTTAACCAACTTGGATTATCTATGTCAGCAGGTGATTTCGGCTTATAAACCGAACCTTCCATTTCTGAATAATCGAAAAAGTCGTTAGGTAGAAAAATGTCGTAGTTCATTCTCTCACGTGCATCGATACGTGAAAACACGCGTCTTTGCCAAGTTACATCACTTGCACGAACGTATTCGTACTCCACCTTAGAGCGCACAGGCACTTCGTCTTGAATGGCTACGCCATCAATTACGCCTCCTGGCAAGGTGTTGTATGGCCCACGTTGAGGACGATCCTGAGCGATCGCTTCAAGGGTAACAAAACACAATAAAATTAGAACAACATTTTTCATAATAATGAAATTTGATTACGGTTTAACGGTCAATACACCTTGCATTGAGTTCTTACCACCGGTACCAGTATAACTGATATCTACAACCACTTTAGCTCCTGCTTTTGCTTTCTGAACAGCACTAGCTGGGATCACAGAACCAGAGAATTTGATTGGTTGGTCATTACCGATAGTGATTTCACCACCGATAATATTAAAGTTTGCTTTTAACGGGCTGTCTTTCAAACCAAGCGCAATACGAGCACCTGAACTCTTACTGATCTTGGCATCAAGAATTTCAGGTTTAGGGAACGATTTTACTTTGTATTTGTAAGTACCGTAGGACTTAGATTTACCGTCTTTATCCTTTCCACTGAGTGTTATGGTTACAGAGGTTGCGTTTCCTGGCGTTACTAAATACCCATCGTATTTAACGCCTTCGTCTGTCCATGAAGATTTTCTTGAGCTACCTCCTGCTACCGAAATTGAAGAACTAACTGCTCCGGCAACCACAGGAACCACTTTGTTATCGTAATTTCTGTATAAAACTGCCATCTCAGGAAGTGCAATAGAACCCTGTGCTTTTACAACAGCAACTTTCCATTGCCAATCTTTGGTGTAAGGAACACCTGATTTATTTGTAACGGTAACTTTACCATTTACAGTCATGTCAGAAGCACCTGCTCTTACTTTAATACGTCCAATACCGTCTTTTACTTCAACACTTCCAGTGCTAGAAGTTACAACCGGATTTTTATCTGAGTCATAAGCAGCCATTGTAACAAGTAGTTCCACTTCTTCACCAGAAGTTGCTACACCTGGACCGCTTACCAATTCTTGAATTTTGTTGAAAGAGAATTCTCCGGTGGTAACTTTTGATTTCAAGAGGTTTACTGCTTTTGCACGCGCACTCAAAATTTCATTTTGCAATGAACTTAAAGATGCTAAAGCCCCTACAAGTGGTGCGTGGTCAAAAGTACGACCTAACCAATGAATATTTTTCGCCTCATGGTGATCGTCAAACTCTTGTTTTGTTAACTCTTGGTAAATAGAAACCAAGGCTTCCATGTCTTCAGGATTGATCTTATTGCCAGGAGCTTTGAACATTTTGTCAATCTTTTTAGCAAGGTCTTGGAAATTTTCGTAATCGTTGATATCCTTCACCTTAACTTTCCAAGTATTCTTTTCTCCTTCTTTGTAATTACCGGCAATCTCCACAATAGACTTTCTTAAGCCATTGTAATCCTTCCAAAGTTTCATTCCTTTTTTCGTAGGGTCAACTTTTGAAATTTCAGATCCGACGATTTCGTGCATTGGTACATCGAAGTTGTCTTTTTGTTGGATTGCTTGTAAGTACAAACGCGCTGGTAAAAGCGGTGTTTTAGGATCGTATTTCTTCCAAACGATTGCCTCTTTTACATTTGGCTTCGCTGTCTGAATACTTTCAGGGCCCTCTACCTTAGAAATCAATTCAAACTTGATTTCGTCTACGTATTTGATGAAAGCACCAACATTTTTGTCGATTTTTTCGATCATGCCGAGGTATTTTTTAATCTTTTCAGCTTTCGCACGACCAGCCTCGTCTTTGGTAACAGAAGAAAGTTCTGAAACCAATGAGCCTTTTGCGGTCTCACCTCTATCATATTGCGTGATACTACCACGCTGAATGTTGTCTTCGATCGCTACAAATGCATCTAAAATTTGCTTAGATACGTTCAATGCGAGAAGTGCAGTTAATACCAAGTACATCAGACCGATCATCTTCTGTCTTGGTGTTTCCTTACCACCTGCCATTTTCTTTAATTTTTAATAATTGTTGTTAAATAATAATTTGTTAATTAAAGAAAGGGATTAACCTCTCATCGCGCGTAACATGTTACCATATACGTTGTTCAAATCAGTAAGATTTTGAGACAACATAGCCATGTTCTCACGGTAAGACGCTGTATCTTTAGCTGAAGCAGCAAGATCTGCCATAATTGTTTTGATGTTTTCTTGAAGGGAGCTCATTGAGTTGATGCTTTCTAAATAATCTTGAGAAGATTTCAATTGAAGCTCATAAACATTGTTCAATGCACCAAGATTTTGGCCTAATTTCTGCATTTCAGCACCAAAGTTTCCTTGGCCGTCACCTGCAATTCCAGCTATTGCAGCTGCAGAAGTAGCATATTGTTCTGTCAATTTGCTCAATCCGGCAGAGGCAGTTTCTAAACTTTTCACATAAGAATCTGTAGCACCAGCTGCAGTTGAAACAGCACCCAAAGACTTCGCGTTTTCGGCGAGGTTGGTCATGCCATCTTTTAATTTTGCCAATAGGGATTGGTCGATACCAGCTTTGTCCAATTCTTTAGCTAATTGGTCAGCAGCTCCACCGCCACCCATTCCACCTTTTTTCAAAAGGGGTAATAAACGATTTTCGTCATTGTTTTCATCAACTCCTAATTCAGGGAAAACTCGTGTCCAGTCAACTTCTTCGTGAAGCGGTTCCATCGCAATGAAAGCAAAGATTGCTGCTTCTGTAATCAAACCTACAATCAACATTTGGTCAGCACCTGGCCAGTGCATGATTTTAAATAATGCACCCAAGATTACTACTGATGCTCCGTAACCTGTTACGTACTTTGTAATTAATTTGTACTTGCGTGATGCAAAAAATCCACCATTACCACTCATAATTTTTGTTTTTTAGAATTAGAAATTAAATTGTTAGTTGTTTATAGTTGTTTAGTTTAGGATAATATCTGTTTGAATCTCTTCGCCGTTTTCTTGTTCGATGTCTTTACCACCGCGGCCCAAGTGAGTCATTGTGTTTCTGAACCCAATATAGCTTTTCGCTGTATCCTGGAACTCATATGTACGAGTTGCATTCATCAGGTAGTAACCGATGTCTTTCCAAGAACCACCACGAATCACTTTGCGCTTTTTCGCTGGGGCGTCGCCATCTTTGGCGTCGTATTCAAAATCTTGAGAGAGATCGTGAGCAAACTCATACGTGGATTCATCATAGGCAGTAGAACACCATTCTGCTACGTTTCCAGCCATACAGAACAAACCAAATGCATTTGGATTGTATGAGTAAACCTTAACGGTGTAGAAACCACCATCTTCAAAGTAGCGACCACGCATAGGCTTGAAGTTAGCCAAGAAACAGCCGTTTTCATTGCGAATGTAAGGGCCACCCCAAGGGAATTGAGCCATGTCTAGGTCACCTCTTGCACCGCGCTCCCATTCTGATTCTGTTGGCAAACGGAAGTCATTGACAAATAAGTCACCGTTCGATTGCAACCAAGAATGGAAAATTTGAGTTCTCCAAACAGAAAATGCTTTGGCTTGAGTCCAGGTTACACCAACTACTGGGTAGTTATCGTAGGCTGTATTCCAAAAATAATTTTGAGCCATTGGTGAGTTGTTAGAGTAAGTGAAATCTCTTACCCAACAAAGTGTGTCTGGATATACATGGATACGTTCTTTGATGATGAAACGCGAACGATCCGAATGCCCGCGAATGGCATTGTGAGAACCTTTGCTGTTTGCGTATCCCATATCGAGGTCTTGACCTGGATTTTGTAGAACAGTTCCTTCGTAACTATTGATGTTGTTTAGGCTTAAGTTTTCAACTTTTCCGTTGTCATCAACAATAGGTTGGCCATTTTCGTCTTGCGGCACCACCTTACCATTAGTTTCGTCAACCCAAACTTTGCTGGTGTTTTGATCCATGGTCATGAGCGTTGCTCTGTGGTTGTCGATCGTTTTTTGATCTTTACCAACAGGTTCTCTAGGGCTGCGTTTTGCAAGGTCTGGATCACCATCGATGTCATAGGCTACACCTGCCTTTCTCGATTCTGGTACCGGATTAATTTTACCACGACGAGCTGCTTCTTTGTAGTCAATCCAGTAATAATCGAAATACAGTAAACGTGTATCGATTTCTCTGCGATTGTAAAAACGCTCAGCTTCGCTAAGATACATATCAGATAGCATGAATGCCACTTCTGGATCTTCGTAGTCGATTTCTTCTAACCAATTTAGAGTAAAGTACTTACGGTTATCAATGCGGCCGCCTTGTGTATATTTTACTTTACTGCTTGCCGATTTTTCGTCTTTTTTATCGGCTTCTCCACCCTTCTTCTTGTCTCCTTTAAACGCATACATTGCGAAAATACCGGCAAGTTCGTCGTCTGTAATGACAACACCTTTTTCAGTATCTGCATTTTTAGCTTTGAAGTCGAAAGTGAGACCATTCACTAACTCTTTTGGTTTTACTTTCGCTTTTGTGTTACCTTTTGTTCCATCCATCTCGCCCATGAGTGCAAGAATAGTAAGGTCTACATTGGCATTGTTAGCAGAGTCCATGAAGAGTTGGAATGGAGAATTACCCCCTTGAACATCTGAACCGGCGTTTACAAGCGTGCGATATGGTTCGCGGAAAAAGTTATCCGGAACATTTACCCAGCGCTCCGCTTCCTCACCTGCACTGCGACGATATAATTTTTCGCGGGCAATGGAGTCACGCACCCAATGTACAAATTGGCGATACTCGTTGTTCGAAATTTCAGTTGCATCCATGTAAAAAGCTGGAACAGATACAGTACGCTTGCGCGCAGTATGGAAGCCCATGATGTCTTCATCATCCTCTCCTGCTTGGTATGCTCCTGAAGGAACATAAACCATACCCTGTGGCATTTTGCCAGGGCCTAATACGTCCGGATACCAGGTGTCTCTACCACTCACACCTACTAAATTACCTTCGATGTCGCTACAAGCGTACATGAAGCTAAGAACAAATAGAAAACTAAATAATTTTTTCATTCGTTTGTTTTTGGTTCTGACCTACTCCCAATTTAACTTGCTACAGGTATAATTTCGGGTATAACGTAAGAACAATAAAAATGGTTACACTTTTTTCCTCCTATAACCAACGAGGGTGTCTTGCTTTGGTCTTTGGAGGCGGCGGCAAGAAATAGCAATATTTGACAAATAGTTCATGAGATCCTCTTGAAATACTTGCTAGTTTATTAATGTTGATGTCGTAAGCATAGCCCACATTGAAATTCTCAATTGGAGAATATCCGGCCATTACAGCAATGGCGTCAGAAGTTCTGAACGTAAGACCACCATAAGCAGGGTTGCCACCAAGCTCCATCATGTAGCGCGCATTGATGTCCATTGAGTATTTAATGAGGTCAGTGCGTACCAAAGTTTGAATATCGATGTTATTGCCTGTTCCGAAGGCATCGCGAACGATATAACCACCCATAATGTAGTAGTGACGTGCCGTTTGGAAAGACAAAGCTAAGTTTGTTGGATCAGCACTAAGGTCAGATTCTGAGAGATGTGTGGTTGAGAAACCTGCGTAGTAATTTTTGGCTTGGAAATACAATCCAAAGTTGGCATCTACTGAAGTGGCTGAAAAACCGACAGGCAATGACGGGTCTGGAGCACCAGTTGGCGGTACCCATGTTGGATCCATGCCATAATTCATAAAACCAATACCAACACCTATACCCAAAACACCAACTCTTCCGATTTGTAAAGGATAAGAATAATTGACTAACATGGTGTTTTGTCGAGCAAAACCAATAGCATCATGATAAAAATTGACACCAATTCCACCTGGGAAAAATCGTGTTAAATTACCTTCTACGTTGAGGATAGCGGAATTTGGAGCCCCGTTCACCTTATCCCACTGATTGCGATAAATAGAAGTGGCACAAAAACCGTTGTACATATCGATACCGGTTTTACCAGGGTTGATGCTCATTTTGTCAAACATGAAATGAGTGACAAGCTTATCTTGCTGAGCGTAAGATGCAAACAGCAAAATAGAAAAAGCAGCAGTTAATAATCTGTTATTCAATAGCATAAGCTTGGTTTAGCATGTAAGTAACAGGCGTATTTTCATAGAATACGTCAGTTTAAGGTGCTAAAGTAAGGAATTCTTAGCAAAAATAAAAAGCTTTTTCGCGTAAAAAGCATCATCCTAACTTCTGATATGTCTTCCACCAAAGATCCGGCATTTCATTTTTCATAGCCGCATCGTAGTCTTCTTTATCGCAGGGCACCATATGATGTCTCTCGTATTTTGAGCCACTTTGGGGCGGGTACGGTACCTCCATCCACCATCTGGCAGACTTGTTGCTTTTGTAAAAAATGAGTGTGCGATTCACCTCTTCGATAAATACACTAAACTTGGTGTAGTCTGCTTTTGAACCAAACGGGAAATCGCCAACGCGCGCAAAATATCCTTGCAAGAAATACCAAATTCCTTCGGCTAACAATGAAGTGCCAATCAAAGACAATTGATGTTCATTAAAGAAACCTACACAACTTACTTTGTCAGCAATACCCGCATATTTGGTGATCTGACAAAACTGAGCAGCAGTAAAACCGTTTGGCGCACCAATTTGGGCTCCGAGATCTGTGGCTTTGATGGCTTGTAGGTCAATGCTAATGATATCGGCATTTCTCAAGTGGGGCTCTGCTTTGCGGAAATCTTGATTGAATTCGCCAAGTCGACAAATATCAAAAAATAATTTTTCAAACAATTCATGAGCTGCGGCATCTGCATATGGCTGCTGGAACCCCACCGCTGCATGATTGAATAAATAACAAGGTCTTCTTGTAATAATGTGGCTCAGGAAATTTTCGGCATCAAGGGGCGCGTCAGGCTCGCCGATATCTAATTTACGATCAATGGAACATGTATTTACGAGTTGTTCTAATTGCTCGTAACCCTGATATAGAGCCATGGTGAGGTCTTGGCTTCCGCCAATGACAATGGGTATGATATTATTTTTTACCAACTCCGCAACAACACTAGCTACAGCAAAATAGGTGTCTTCAATAGATGCGCCAGGCAAAATGGTGCCCAGATCATATATTTTTTTGTTCCAATTGTTTTCTGGGTGTAAGGCATAAAAATGTGTTCTGAAATCAAATTTTTGACGAAGCTCAGCAACAGTTGAGGCGCGGTATTCAGGCACCTCAAAAATGGCGCAACCTGGTTCGTTCAGATCTGGAAATTGACCAAAGTTAGCCTCAATTACTGAGCCCAATTGCGCTGGCTTGTAGGCAAATTCAGAAGTAATTGGCTGAAAATATATAGATAAGTCTTTCATTGACCCAAAATTTTAGAAATGTCTGGCTTAAAATACAGCGCCGACTTGAGAACTTTGCCATCTTCACGATAAATTGGCTTTCCATTTTCATCGAGTTTAGACATATTGGAACGTTGTATTTCCTGAAAAATTGGCTCTATGAGGTCTTGCAGGCCATGACGAAGAATGGTGCCACACAAAATATAAAGTTGGTCTCCGAGCGCATCGGCTATTTCGACTAAATCTCCGTTTTTAGCCGCTTCCAAATATTCTTCGTTTTCCTCTTTCATCAGATTGAATCGCAACACCACATCAGATTCGGAAAGATCAGCAGTTGGTTGTTGGTTATTTTCGATTCCAAAAGCATCGTGAAAACGTGCCACTTCAGAAATGATATTTTTAAACTCCATAGTTAGTAATTGAGTAGGTTGAAAATGGCAGCTTGAACTTTTTGAGCATTTGGCAACATGGCGGCCTCTAATGTTGAATTGAGCGGAATGGCTGGTGCATCGATCGAGGCTACAATTTCGATTGGTGCATCGAGGTGCTTGAAACACAAGCGCTGAAGCCTACCCGCAAGACCCAGCGTAAATGTATTCTCGATAGATTCCTCGGTTACCATTAATATTTTTCCATGACGTTCACAAAGAGCGGTCATAGCTTCCATGTCGAGCGGATTAATACTTCGGAGGTCGAGTATTTCAACTTGCCCCTCGAATGCAGCGGCTGCTTCGGTTGTCCAGTAAACTCCTCGACCGTAGGTAATAACGCCGATGGTATTGCTTTTTTCTAAATGCGCTTGACTGGCTTGCTGGACAATTCTAGCTTTTCCGATTGGGACAACGTAATCAGCGCTAGGCTCTGTGCTCATGGCACCTTCTGTTCCTGGAATTTTAGACCAATATAGCCCTTTGTGCTCGAGGATAACCACAGGGTTTGGGTCATAAAATGCAGCTTTTAGCAAACCTTTAAGATCAGCGCCAGTAGACGGATAAACAACTTTAATACCGCGAATATTGGCTAATACAGACTCCACACTTGATGAGTGATATGGACCTCCTGAACCATAAGCTCCGATCGGAACACGAATAACACAAGAAACCGGCCACTTTCCGTTGGAAAGGTAATTGGAACGAGATACTTCTGTAAAGAGCTGATTGAGCCCTGGCCAAATATAGTCAGCAAATTGAACCTCAACAATTGGCTTGAGGCCCACCGCTGACATTCCGACAGTTGAGCCTATGATAAAGGCTTCTTGAATGGGCGTGTTGAACACTCGGTTATCGCCAAATGTTTGGGCTAATGTGGCTGCCTCTCTGAATACTCCGCCCAAACGCCCCCCAACATCTTGCCCATAAAGTAGGGCCTCGGGGTGTTGTTCCATGATTTCGCGCATGGCAAAAAGTGCGGAATCGACCATTACGGTTTTCTTTTTACCTTGAGGTGAACGTTCTCCTGATTCTTGAGTGATGGTTGTCGGTGCAAAAATATGATCTTGAATGGATGTTGGATCCGGATCTGGTGCGGACAAAGCGATTTCATAGGCAGCGTCTATTTCCTTTCGAACGCGGGCTTCAAGATTGATAAATTCGGCCAAGCGAACATCCAGAGATTCAAGTGCTGATTTTAGTTTAGGATAAGGGTCTTGTAACGCAGCTTCTTCGAGGTCATCGCGGTACCATTCTTTTCTGACCCCTGATGTATGATGTCCGAGTAAGGGAACTTTGGCATGAATGAGAAAAGGGCGTCTTTCGGACCTGCAAAGCTCAATGACATCTTTCATGGTTTGATAACAAGCCCAAAAATCGGTGCCGTCGATGGTTCTGGCTTCAATACCATGGAATCCTTTTATGTATTCAGAGATGTCCTGAGCTCTGGTTTCTTTGGCATTTGCTGAAATATCCCAGCCATTGTCTTGAACAAGGTAAATGATCGGGAATTGCTTCAATGCAGCCATCTGAAAGGCCTCGGAAACTTCACCTTCGGTACAAGATGCGTCACCTAAGGAACACACGACCACAGGTGCATCTGCCTGACTCCAGTCCGCTATACCTGTTTTTTCTTTGTATTGAATGCCCATGGCGATACCGGTTGTAGGTATGGCCTGCATTCCGGTAGCTGATGATTGATGTGGTATTTTTGGCAATTCAGGCCTGTTTAAAGACGGATGCGAATAGTAGGTTCTTCCACCAGAAAATGGGTCGTCTTTTTTGGCAAAAACTTGCAGCATTAATTCTTCGGGTTTCATGCCAATACCCAACAACAGGCTGTCGTCACGGTAATAAGGAGAAACCCAGTCTTGTGGTTTGAGCTGCATCCCGACTGCTAATTGTATGGCCTCATGCCCACGAGAAGTGGCATGAACATATTTGGCCGTAACCTCTTTGTTTTGCTCATATTTTTCGGCCATAGATTTGGCAGTGCACATGAGTTCAAAAGCGCGTAGGGATATTTCTTTTTGTGTTGATTGACTCATTTTCTAAATTCGGTTGAGCAAATATACACAATGCGCTTAGATGAATGCGTGCTTCAATTACTGAAGACTTTGGTATTTTTGTCAAAAAAAACAAAATGCTGGGATTGAAGATGGCTACCGACCCACGTTGGGTCAGAATTGTGGAACGCAATATAGAAGAGATATTAGTGGACCACGCTTACTGCGAACAAAAAGCAGCGAGCAATGCCATTTCTATGATCGTGCAATATCCACATTATCCAGATTTAGTAGCAGCAATGAGTGCTATTTGCAAAGAAGAAATGGAACATTTTGAATTAGTTCATCAGAAATTGCAAGAACGAGGGCTCCAATTGGGATTTGAAAGAAAAGACCCCTATGTCAATGATTTAGCACAACACTTGAAGCATACAAAAGCCAATGACACACCAGCCGGCGTTTTTGTCAATAAAATGCTTTTTGCAGCCATGATAGAAGCGCGCAGTTGCGAACGTTTTAAAATCTTATCTGAAGAAATTGCCGACGAGGATCTTCGTGTTTTTTACCGCGGACTCATGGAAAGTGAGGCTAGACACTACACAACGTTTCTAGGTTTTGCTAGAAAATACAGCAACGGTATTGATGTAGATGCCGCATGGAAAGATTTTCTAAATTTTGAGGCCAATTTACTGGCAAGTTATGGCAAAAAAGAAACGATGCACGGTTAAGTGCATCGTTTCAAAAATTGGTGGTGCTAGACTAATTTAAAACGAGAGTAAAATTCCGGCATTCACACCACGCACCTTCGGGGCAGATCCTTCGTTAAAGACATCCGTCAGGCCATAAGTCATATATAAGCTCCAGTCGCCATAGCCAACTGTAGCCATTAGGCTCGCTTGGAATGGGTTGAACTCAAAATCATCTTTGGTTTTATCCTTATTTTTCTTGCCGTCTGCTTCCCATTTTTGTTCCTGACGGGCATCTAAGCGAATACCTCCGACAATACCCGCTGAAATATTCCAGGCCTTAGATGGGTTTTTGCTGGTAGAAATTTGCAACAAAAGAGGAGCTTGTAAATAGGTTGAAGAAAGTACATTTTTGGTATAATTTAAACCTGTTGCTACACCTACTAAAGAATCATTCACAACACTTACGTCGTAGGCACCTTTCAATGAATATCGATTCCATTGTAAGCCTAAGCCAGTGACAACCCCAAGATAATCTTTAAAAATCGGGAAACGTTTTTCTGCAAGATTGACTTGTAAACCAATACTTTTGGCGGGGTCTAGTTCAAGGAACCCGAGTTCGGTTGCTGATGCAATTTGGTTATTTGCATTGATAAAGCCGTTTGCTGTGATACCCAGACCTGCCCATATGGCATTGCCGTCTCCGGTTTCTTCAGCGCCGCAACATTCGTTATGGTTATCTTCTTCAAAGGAATAACTTTCAGGGCCATCTTTTAATATCATGCGCTCTTGATCTTCTTCGATGATCACGCGTTCATCGATGATGATTTTTCGCTGACCTTTCGGATTTGAGCCTTCGAGATCTTTCAACTGACCGAGGTCCTTGTTGTCTTTAGATTCTAGGATGACAATTTTCATATTGCCAATTTTAATTTGTGTGGTATCAGAACCATTTTCCGAAGAGCGTAAAATAGTTGTATCAATTCGAACATCTACAATACGCGATTCTAGAATTGTAGAATCGTTGATGTAGATATTTTTCATCTGTTCGGTAAGCATAGAATCCATTTGATCGATGCGTCCGTTGATCATAATGATGGTGGTGTCATTGCCTTGAATTTTGACAATTTTCTTCGTTTCATTTTGCTGAGCCAATGCTGTGAGGCCGGCAAATAAAAAAGTAGCGAGTAAATTAAATTTCATTTTGTTTTGATTTTGTTGTTGAGACGACGGTGTTGCTCATTTGTTACAATTATTTTTTTGACTTTGTGCGTTCGATGCTGATTGGGCCTAGTTGAAATACGATTTTATCTCGTTGAGCGCCTTGCTCTACTTCATAGCGAACAGGCAAACCAAATGTTTGGCTTGCATACCTGGCCATTGTTTCGTAACGTGTATCTGTGCTTGGTACAGCGGTTCCGAATAATCGCTCGTTGGTTTTTTGAAGCAAGAAGGTTTTCACGGTTACTGGCTCTTTGGTAAATGCTTTAGAAGTGGGTAGCCCTTGATTTTGTGTTGGCTGCGAAAATATTTGGTTTTGCTGCTGAGCATTGAGGTTTGAATTTTCGTTTTCAATGGGGTCAATGACTGCTAAAATGCCAGGATCAAAATCAATTCGATTTTCATTGATTTCAATTGGAAGCGGACCTTCATGGATATGCGTGAGCACTATATTCGGTTCATTTGGGATATGGGAAAGTATGTGATTGGCATTTACTGAGGCCTGTTGAGTCAATTTGTTGTCAAGGTTTGGTGTGTGGTCTTGAACTATTTTTTTCTGTACATTTTTCTTGAAAATATTTTTTTGCGCCGACATAACTGTTGGCCCTGAAGGACTTTGCTGATTGATCAAGAATACTGCTAAAACAAGAGCAGCCGCAGCACTTGCCGCAAAATAATATAACTTTTGATTAATAGACCTGATTGGAACTTCTTGGAGGAGTTGCTCGGTTCTTGGGTAGCTTATTTGAGGGTCTGGCTTCAATTGAGTGAATGCCATTTGTTTTTGGATGCCCAGAAAATGTTGGTCGTGTTTCAATGAATCGACCAAACTCATTTCGTGGTGAGATAATTCATTCTCAAGTAAACCAATGGCTAATTTCTCATATGGATGTCCTGACTCAGAGGAATAAATTTTGATTTGTTCAAATTCATTTTTTTCCAAAGAAGGACCATTGTAAGATTGTTGGTCTGGGGTCAAGAAAATTAAATCCGCTAACTCATTTTGAAAATCGGGGTTCGCCAAAAGATAAGCATCGAGCTCAAGGCGTTGCGCTGAAGTGAGTTCGCCTTCATGATAAGCCAATACCAATGTTGCCAGTTGTTTTTCTGTTAATTTCATATCAGTACCTCCATGTTCCCAATATATTGTTTTAAAAATCTGCGTGCCCTGAAAATATAGACCTTTACCTGATCTACAGATAAATCAGTGATGTCTGCAATTTCTTGATAACTGTACCCTTCGAAATCACGCAAGGTGAGTACTGTGCGTTGCATCTCATTCAAGCGAGCTACTCCTTCATCGATGAGCTGTTGAACATCGTGTGCGACTCCGGTATTTTGAACGGGATCCGGTAAGGAATTCAAGTGCTGTTGTTGCAGGTTATTTCTGCGACTGCGGTCGATTTGCAAATTGACAACCGTTCGGAATAAGTACGATTTTACGCGTTGGTAGTCAACTGAATCTATGCGCAACCACAGCCTTTCAAAAGCATCTTGAACGAAATCTTGGGCAAGATCAGTGTCCCTGACGTTTTTCAAAGCAAAACGATAGAGGCTATCGGAGAATTCTCGGACACACGTATTATATTCCTGTACAGTCATATTGACAACGCTATGACGACCTCATCCAAGAATTGTTACAAACAACTTTTATTGCCTGTATTTATCTTGGTATTTCTGGTAAAGTTCTTGTTGGAAGTTTGTGGCTGGACAAAACTTACCTTCCATTAATATGAGCGTAACTTGGTTGGTCTTCATGTCCAAAGCAGGACCTTTAGATACAAATAGCGTGGCCTTTTTACCCGCTGTTAAAGTACCGTAGTCTTGGTCAATGCCAACTATTTTACAGACACTTAACGAAACAGTTTGTAATGCTTCTTCTTCTGTTAGGCCGTATGCCATTGTTGTACCTGCCTGAAAAGGCAAATTACGGGTATTCATTGGTTGCATATCTCCTTCGTTTTGAAGACAAAATAAAATTCCTTGGGCTTTGAGCAAGGCTGGCAAACGGTAAGGTTGATATGTCAGGTCATCTTCATGCTGGGGCAAACTGTGGATACGGCCTAACATAATCGGTATTTGTGCATCTTTCAATTTTTGGCCAATTAAATAGGCTTCAGAGCCACCAACTATTACGGGAAAGGCCAATTCAAAATCTTTAGAAAAATCAATGACATCGACAATTTGCTGTAGTGTTTCGGCATGGATATAAACCCGTTTTTGCCCCTTAAAACAAGCTTTCATGGCTTCTAAACGGAGGTCAGTAGGTTGTGCATCTTTTCTGTTTGCATATGCCTGCGCCATCGCAAAAAATCGATAGATCTCTTGTTTTTCCTTTTGATAATTTTCTTTGCTGTAATAGGGCCAATTGAGATGTATTCCATCATTGGCTACGATGGTTGCGTCTTCCCAATTCCAACCAGAAAGCTGCATGATCGCGGATGTGCCAGAGATGTATCCTCCTCTCGGCGATGCCTGTGTCAACAATACGCCATTTGTGCGAACGGTTTCTACTACTCTTGACGCTACATTGAATGCGATTTGTGCCCGAACATGTGGATTCCAGGTGCCAACATCGTTGTAATCTCGGGTAGCACGGACCGCGTCAATTTCGGTTAAACCCAACGTATTATTTGCAGACACAATAGCTGGATAAATATGTTGTCCGTTGAGCTGAACGATTGAATCCCATTGAGTAGGGTCGAAACTTTGCGTGAGTGCATTTTTTACGAATAGGATGCGGTCATTTGCAATGCCAATTGCGGCTGATTCAATAACTTGACCGTCACCGATATGGGCAGTGCCATTGAGCAGTAATATGCGTTGAGCCAAGGCAAGATTGGAAAGGCACAACAAGAATAAGAGCAGGTATTTTTTCATATCAATGGGTATTTTCTTCAGTAGCAGCCTCTTCACCTAAGGTATCGCAATGAAAGTGCTTTTTAGTTTTCTTTTGGGGTGTTTTGGTTGGCTCACCAAGCTCGGCCGCAGCCAACATCAAGGCCAATATGCGATTGCGCTCTTTTTGAATGGTCAAAAGTTTTTGTTCTTGGATGGCTTCCTCGTAATACACAACACCTTCGATGATGGTCATTGCGGCCCTCGCTTGAATACTGAGTGGATGAGCTGTCCAGAGCACTAAGTCTGCATCTTTGCCCACTTTAATACTACCCATACGTTGATCGAGATGCAAGATTTTAGCCGGATTCAAAGTGACTAATTTCCAGGCTTCTTCTTCGGTCATGCCGCCGTATTTGATTGCCTTTGCTGCTTCTTGATTCAAACGGCGCCCCATCTCGGCATCATCTGAGTTCAGGCAAACTAAAACCCCTTGTTGTTGCATCAGTGCAGCGTTGTAAGGAATGGCGTCATTGACCTCAAATTTATAGGCCCACCAATCTGAAAAAGTGGAACCCGCAACGCCATGAGCTTTCATTTTGTCTGCAACTTTGTATCCTTCCAAAATATGGGTAAAGGTATTGACTCTGAAGCCCATAGAATCTGCAACATGCATGAGCATATTGATTTCAGATTGAATGTATGAGTGGCAAGTAATGAAACGCTCCGAACGCAAAATTTCTGAAAGCACTTCTAGTTCTAAATCTACTCTTGGGGCTGTTTTTAGTTTGCCTTCTCGATAAGCACTCCATTCTTCCTGATAAGCCTTTGCACGGTAAAAACCATCGTAAAATACTTGCTCAACACCCATTCTGGTTTGAGGAAATCGAACGGTATTGAAATCGCCCCAGTTGGCCTGCTTTACGTTTTCACCAAGTGCGAATTTGATGAATTTTGGTGCGTTGTCGATGAGCATTTCTTCAGCAGTTTGCCCCCATTTGAGTTTAATCAGTGCCGACTGACCGCCAATTGGATTGGCCGAACCATGCAAAAGTTGTGCAGCGGTAACCCCGCCTGCTAGTTGCCTGTATATATCAATATCATCTGGATTAACGACATCTGCGATGCTCACTTCTGCTGAAATAGCTTGCCCACCTTCATTGACTCCTTTTGAAATGGCAATGTGAGAATGTTCATCAATGATTCCGCTTGTCAAATGAAGGCCCTTCGCGTCGATGATGCGCGCTCCGCTTGGTGCACTGATTGACTGCCTGCTCACTTTAACAATTTTGCCATCCTGAACCAATACGTCTGCCCCAACTAGAATGCCCTCTTTTTCGTTGGTCCAGACGGTTGCATTTTTAAACAAAATGGTCTGGGGCTTGATTTTTTCAATATTCCCGAAGGCCATATTCGGAAACCAAACTTCATTTCTCGATAGGGTGTCTGGTTTGAGAGCCGTCAAAGGTTGGTTCTCGGTCTTTTTGTTTTGGATCGCAGACCACCGCATCCAAGCACCTTTTTCATTTGTTCCTTCACCCTCTAACACTGCACCGTTCTTGAGGACCTTTCCATGTAATTGAATCAATTGTTGGTTGGGTTGACCTAAAGACAAAAATTGAATCGAGATGTCCTCTTGTGCAACTATGATTTGAGCCCTGGTGTGTAGTGAATCTGTTCCTTGAATGAGCCAAACCTTTCCTTGAGGCCTTTCTGGTGTGCCGCTCAACTGTAAATTGTAAGTTTGATTCTCAAATCGAATGGTGTACGTTCCGAGAATCTGAGCCACGTTTGTAGTTTTCCAAATCTTTTGCTCGCCCAGATTCCAGGATTCTAGCAACACTGCTTCATGGGTAAACGGATTGCCATTATAGACAGAAAAACTTGCCAATTTTCCCTCTTCAAGCGTGCCTATTTGTTGGTCAAGGCCTAACCATTTGGCTGGTATGGTGGTCAGTGAAGCAAGCGCTTGATCGGCAGTAAGACCTCGGTTGATTGCCTTTCGCAGATTAGCCCAGAACAATTCTGGGTTTTTAAGGCCTTGCGTAGTGAGGGCAAATTGTATTTGAGTTTTTGCTAAAATAGCAGCATTGGCAGGCGCGAGCTCCCAGTGTTTGAGGTCTGAGAGGGCAATTTGACTTGCTAAATAGGGGTCTTTTACATCGAAAGCTTCCGGAAAATTGATTGGCAAAACCAAATTGGCATTTATTTTTTGAAGCTCTTGGGCAATCGCATATTCATTGCCCGAACCAACATAAACGAATGGGGTTTTGAATTCTTGCGCAATTTTTGCTGCACGCAATATATCCCATTTGTCAGAAGTTTTGAAAAAAGCAGGCGCCAATTCAATTCTGGACCATTCGTCTAAAGAAGCAGAGTAACCCAGTTTTTGTGCATTTGATTTGTAGTAATTCAAGTCATAAAAAGCCTGGCGCAACAAGGCTATTGAACCCATTTGCGACGACGGATAGCTCTGCTGACTACCGCCTTTCTCAAAAGAAAAATACTGGGCCGCTTTTGCTTTTACAATTTGTTGGTGAATTGGAGAAGAACCCAAAGCAACAAGCGCACCGCTACCTCTAACAATTCCGTCAGTGTAATGTGTAAGTGCAAATCCGAAGCCGGACTGCAAAAGTTGTTCAGCCTTTGCACTTTGATAGTGATATGCAGCAGCAGCGGACAGCTCAGGATGCACAGCTTCGTTCCAATAATAAGCGCCTTCTTTATTCGATTCGAGTTGAGGACGCCACCCATTGCCTTGGTATTTCAATGGGTCCAAACCTACATCTGAATACAATTCAACAAACGACGGCACAATTACTTTATCGGTGTAATCCAAGACAACTGCCCCTACTTGTTTGAGTTGTTTGCCAACTTTGACAATTTTTCCTTTTTGGATCAGGATATCGGTGGCTTTCAACACTTGACCCGGCTTGACTAGAAGGGTCGCATTTTGTAGCAAAATATAATCGGGGTCTGAATCTTTTAAGCCATTGTCAGGGCCAAATTGCCCGTATAGATTACTCGCGAAAAGAGCGCAAATTATAAAAATAAAGACATGTAATTTCATATGGTGAAAATACAAATTCTTCCAGAAATGATGTCCTATTTTTTTGACTTACAGGACATACTTCAAAGCCTCACGCCTTGCTAAACCAGTTAAATTTTCGTGGTCAACCACTTGTCGTACCCATTCAGGATTCCATTTGGAAACCTCTCTGAGCGACCATCCAATTGCTTTTTGAATGAAAAACTCCTTGTTGCCTTTGAATTGTTGAATGTAATATTGAAGCAACTGTAAATCTGTATTTTGCTTGTATTTTAACTGATGGATCAAAAGTGTCCGGTGTAGCCAAAAATTTGTTGAAGCATGCCAATCCAGAGCAATTTGATGAAATGCTGCTGGGAATTGCTTTGCATAATGACCAACTGTATGAGAAGCCAATAGATCAAGGGAATCCCACCATGTTTGATTGGCTAGTAAAAAAGAAAAGTGAGGTGCATCTGTTGCTTGGCAAATATTCTTATAGTTAGCCAGTAATAAATCGATGCCTATATATTGGATTTCTCGGTAGGGATTAGCCCAACACTCGTAAAGGAAGTCCCAGGTTTGTTGGGGCGACAATTGCCTCAGTTGGGTTTTAAATTGTTGGAATATTTCTTTTCTGGGACCAGACATCACGCCTAAAAATGAAAAATGATTTTTCATATAGGCTTCCATTTGATCAACTCGATTTGGGTCTTTGGCGTTTTCTAGCGCCTGTTGGATTTCTTGGACAAGTGTGGTCATGAGATAATTAAAAAAAAATGGCAAATCATAAGCCGGGTTCTGTACCATTGGCTGCACGCAGCTATGGTGTCTATCATTTATCTAGCTCCAAACTCACGCTTGGAGTCCATCAACCTACCCTCCGAGTAAAGCGAGCCGCTCTTTCTGCTTGCGCAGGCCCCGGTATATTTGGTCTTTCAGCTCGTAAGGTTTACCCTGCCTTGATTATCACTAAACAAGCGGTGGGCTCTTACCCCACCTTTTCACCTTTTCCTCGGCGAACCGAGGTAGTTTACCTTTCTGCGGCACTTTCTGTTCTGTAGTTATCACTAATTACAGACCTTCCCGTTAGGAAGTACGACGCTCTGTGCTGCCCGGACTTTCCTCTTTTCAAATGAAAAGCGATAGACTGATTTGCCGATACAAAGGTATTAAAGTTTGACGAGCTTTCTTACGAATTGTAAATGTGCTGAATGGAGCACGAGGGTATAAGAGCCAGAAGGCAAACCCGATAAATCTAAATAGCCTACAAGACTTTCGTTGGTAAACGTTTGAATCTTTTGACCAAGGGCGTTGAAAAGTTCAATTTGACTCAAGGAAACTGGAGTTTGAAAGAAAAGTAGATCAGTGCAAGGATTTGGTGCTATGTAAAATTGTTCGTCAAGTTCAGAGACATTAGCATCGAGTCCGAGGTATTCGTCTTGATACTCAATAGAGGTGATTGCTTGACCTTGCTGACCAAAGCCACCCTCAATTATTTTCAAAAGACAATCTTTTTTTCCGTTACCCCACCATTCATATTCTGTTGTTTGAAAAGTGGGCGGTGCTATCCAGGCACCTTGGCCAAAAAATGTCTGGTAGATGGAATCTGTTTCAGTAATATCATGGCGAATGCGCAGTGCAGGGAAAGTTCCGTGAGGAGTAATTAGGGTTCCCCAACCATCAACTACAGAATTTCTTTGGCGATGCTGAATAAACTTGATATCTGCAGCTGGGTTTAAGTCAACGTATGTGTAGCCACGTGAGTTGTATGTATCATTGAATTGTAATGGCAGTTCGTAACGTGTTTCAATGGTATCGGATTTAAATGGTAGTCCTTGCCCTTGAACATCAATAGAATAACCGATGCTTGTGATGGCATTGGTAGTTCTTTTGGAATATTGTGTCAGGTTTGACAATTCGATAGGCAGAAAAGCCGAAAATTGATCAATTGGCAATGCAGTAGAGGGATTGTGGTAACTTGCCCGATATGGGGTTGAGGCAATTGGGCCGTAGGTTGCAATGATAAGAAAAGAACTGAAATCAAGGGGCGCAAAGTTTTTGAGCGTTTGGGTCTGCGCGACCAGCTGCGAGAAATCCCAGGTTGAATTTGGGCCAGTTGCCTGAAGATCTAGCGGAACAACTACCGCTTGACTATAGCGCACAGTATCATTGGCATTGGCATGATCGGCAACGGTAATTGTTATTTGCGCCAAGAATTGAAAACTGAAAAGGAGGCTAAAAACACTGATGCTTAATTTCATAGGTATGATTTAAGGCTAAAATTAGATTTTTTATTCGAATAAGAGATGCTAACTTTACGACATGTCACAAGCAATAGAAGCATATTACCACACCTGGGAATCAGAGCTTACCATGTTGCGCACAGATGACATGTTGGTCAATATCGATCCAAATAAAGTCCTTACTGAACCAGCAGCATTTTGGGAACAAAATCCAAAAAGTGAACTAATCCGAAAAGACTACAAAAAGCTCAAACAAGAGCAAGGCATTGATGCCCTAGTATTGACCGAAGGACTGGTTCATTGGAACAAGGGAAACAAAGCCTTAAAAACCCCTGTTTTTCTGTATGAAATACAAAAAATACAACCCGAACTCAAACAATTAGAATTTGCCGATCAAGCACAGCTGAATCCTTACATCAAATTGCTACTTCAAAATGAGTGGCAAATCACAACACCTGATCATCCCGATGAAGCTTGGATTTTGCAACTTGTAGCGCATGGTATTTTCACAAAATACGAGCATACCACATTGATCGGGAATTTCCATCCACAGCGCTATGACCTGCGCAGAGAATGGGAAGCCCTTAAAGCACAGCCTACTTTTTCAGCGGCATTGCGTCAAACCATTGGCGATTTCGATGAAGAAATTCCAATTGAAAATTCAATTGAACTCCAGGGTCAAATTAGTCCGCTAGATTCGGACCAGAAAGCTGCAATATCGCTGGCTTTATCAAACTCTAGTGTAATTTACGGGCCTCCGGGCACTGGAAAGTCTGCTGTCTTGAGCAATGTAATGGCCCAAATTATTTTCGCTCAGAAAAAAGCACTTGTAGTGAGTGAAAAACGAAGTGCGTTGGAAGTTCTCAAACACCGACTGTCTGAAGCAGGATTGGGGCAATTCTGTTTAATGGCGCCTTCAAAAAATGAATTAGCCTATTTTTTTCAGCAACTTCAACAAGACTTCCACAACCTATTGCAAGCGCGCCTACCCGAAACAAAAACAATCCCCCTAAGAGAAAGCAAAGCCAAAGCATATTGGCAGCAAAGAAAACAACTGGAGCAAAGCGCCCAAACCAGCCTTGAAGAGCTCTTTATATGCTTCGGTCCAAGAGTCAATGAACCAAAAGCAACTATTTCAGCAAACTGGATCAAATGGTTACACCACCGTAAAAATCTGGCCGAACTCCCTAAAGAATTGCAACAGTCTTCTTTGTATCTTAGTGAGTATTGGGCTCAAAATCTGCCACTTGAACTTGAAAAAGAATGGTTAGAGTGGCGCGCCTTATTTCATTTATTGCATCCAACTTTCAGACTAGATACCACCCTTGACCTTGAAGAACTTGCTAAAAAAAGCTTGATTTGTCATCAATTTCAATCCCAGGTTTTTCTAAAATATGCCCCGCTTTTGGCATTTGACCAGAAAAAGCTTGGTAAAATGCTCAACGACTACCTCCTGACAGTTAAACAACTAGATCACTTGGAACATCAATTGAGTCCGTGGATACAAATACCAAGTATGGATGAGTGGTCTGTTTTGAAGTCCTTGGAAGCTCAAAAAGGTTTTTTTAGCAAAAGAAAATGGCACAATGCTGCCAAAAAATGGCTGCGCCTAGAACAAACACCCATTGCACCTTTTGAAAAACCAATTGCCAATTATTGGAAACTCAAAAATCAACAGCATCTGAGTGCGCTTAAACTGACGCAATTGGGCATTGAGCACTTAGAACAAGAGGTTCCGATTGTTTTACAACTCATCAAACAGGTCAACTTTGAACAATATAATTGGTTTTGCGAATTAGAAAAAGAGGAGCTTCAAAACTTTCAAACTTTTCAAACCCAAATTTATCGTTTGAATAGCCTGCACCGAAAGCTATTTCAATCCAAAACATTTCAGCTGAGCTCCTTGCAAACTGCAATCAGTTCAATCTGGGATTCCCTTAAAAGTCAGCTCCCGGCCCTCCAAAAAATTCCATTTGTACTTTGGTCAAACATTGGTCAACAGCAAGCATGTAGCAACGCATTAAAAGAAGAATTTTGGGCTTATCTCAGGGTGGAGTTTCCATTGGTATTTCAATGGGATAACCCAACATTCCGTGCCGAACTATCAGCCGCACTCAAATTGGAAGAAAACCGACAAACCCAGTTTATTGATTTAGTCAAAAAGCAACAAATTGAAAAGTTTACAGCTTTAGAAAACACCCTTAACCAACCCGTCAGAAAACTCAATCAGGCACAAAAAGAAAACCGACAAGCACTGCGCAAAGGAAAAGCAATTTTGGTGAGAGAGATGGCTAAAACCAGACAATTTATCCCTTTAAAAAACCTACTTGAAGGGCCAGCAGCTCCTTGGTTATTTGCTATTTATCCGATTTGGCTGATGAATCCGACGCAAGTGGCAAATAGTCTTCCGATGGAATGCTCTATTTTCGATTTTGGGCTCTTTGACGAAGCCAGTCAATTGCCTTTGAGTCATGCCATTGGTGCCTTGCAAAGGGTAGAAAAAGCACTCATAGCTGGCGATCCAGAACAAATGCGCCCAAGTTCTTATTTCTCTGCTCAGGCCGAAGGTGTTATTGACCTTTTGCATCAGGCAGCCTTTCATTTACCAAGTTGCCTTTTGCGTTATCATTACCGAAGTGAGCACCCAAGCTTAATAGGATTTTCAAACAGACATTTTTATAAAAATGAACTGAAAACTTGGCCTTCGGTTCATATTGATCAGCCTGCTATTTTTCGTCATTACATCCAAGATGCAATTTATACAGATCGTCAAAACGAGAAGGAAGCTGAAGCGATAGCCAAAGAACTGCAAATTCTTTTAAAACAAACTGACAAAATTGGAATTGTTGCCTTTTCAAATCAGCAGTTGCAATGTATTTTCAACTACCTGACAGTAGCGCAACAAGCACTTTTAGAAGATAAAATAAGTCAGCGACAGGCCTTTTTCTTGGCACTTGAACAGGTTCAAGGTGAAGAATGTGATCATCTGCTAATTAGCTTTGGCTATGGAAAAAATCCAGAAGGAGAATTTAGTTTGCGTTTTGGCCCTATGAATCAGGCACAAGGTGGTAAAAGACTCAACGTTTTGCTTACCAGAGCTCGAAAATCATTGCATTTTTATTGTTCTGTTCAAAGTACTGATTTTCCAGCCAAGCGCAGTGAAAGCGTGGAACTCATTTACGAATGGTTTAAATACCTCGAAAATCCTGTAGAACCTACTACCACCTACGATGCCAATGAAAGACTTGCTAGTGCTGATGATTTTGACAGCTTTTTACATTGTTATCGGGTCCTGAAGCAGCGTTCGGTGCTTCCTGTTCGCGTTTAGGCACAGGATCATATCCGTGCCCTCCTCTCGGATGACAACTCGCAATTCTTTTTAAACCCAGCCATGTTCCTTTAAGTGGGCCCCAAACCTGAATCGCTTCAATCATGTATGAAGAACATGTAGGCGTGTATCTGCAAGTGGCTGGAAATAATGGCGAAATTATGAGTTGGTAAATTCTTACGAGTAGAATCAAAGGAAAACCGAGCCATTTTTTAATTGTAAGCATGTGTAAATTTAAGCAATTTCAACACCGCGTTGTGTAAACTAAGTTACTGTAACTTTTTTGTCAATTTAGGTTATTTGTATTTTTAGAAAATGAAACATCTCCAGCTGCTCTCTTGTCTCTTTTTATCATTTTTAACTACTCCATTACTTGCCCAACCATTTTCTCAATGGGAGGCCGATAAAATTGTGGTTCATCAAGCGCATGGTGTTCAGACCATTATGCATGCTGAAGCCCTTTTTGAAGACCGCTGGGATCAGCTTCCCCAAGCGCAATTCTGGAAAAAGATCATGCTATTGGCACCAGATTCATGTTTGGTAAATGTAGCTGCGACGCGTCAAGTTTTGGCCAAGATGTCAAACAGAGACTGGAATCGTCAGACCGAAGCTCAAAAAGACAGCACAAGACAAGCACTCAGAGTTGCTTATGGTTTACCATCAACCGAAAGAATTTATGTCACCACGGGTAAAAACGATTTTTACAAATTCAATGAGGTTTATCCGAGTTTGGCCAAGGGTGTAGCTGCTTTTGAGCGTTTTGGAGTAGACCCGTGGTATGCACAAGCCATTTTATTGATCGAAAGCCCCGCCCAAATGCGGAAATCCTCAACCGGAGCCTACGGCGCATTTCAATTGATGCCTGGTGTGGCGCGTTCTCAGGGTTTGACTGTCAATGACCAAATCGACGAAAGAAAAGACTTTGATCGCTCGGCCTATGGAGCTGCTCAATTGATCCGCAAAATTTGTATACCAGAAGCCAAGAAAATCTTGGCAGCGCATCATATTGAATATAATGAAACAGATCTTTGGTTCAGGCTATTTGTTTTGCATGTTTATCATGCAGGCGCCATGAATGTTGCTGCAGTTGTCAATAAAATACAGCCAACCGAAGGATCCCAAGAGCTGATCAAAGCGATGTGGCAAAATTCAGCAGCGGGTTTTGGTAATAATTCTCAGAACTATACACAATTAGCCTTGGCTGCTCAGCTTATTTTACACGACATGGTTTATCAAAACTGTACTGAAATCAAGCCTTGTGTGGGTCGTTGAGCCATAACATTTGACCATTTTGAATAGCCAGATTACTCGGGAAATTATTGGTGTAAAGGCCTCCTGTTCCGAATCCTTGTTCCAACTTTAAGTCATAGGTTGCACCAAATTGAACAATGGCATTAAGCCCTATTGAACTCTCGAGTGCACTGGTTAGCCACCAACCAATTTGCATGCTTTCGGCAATTTGAATCCAATCCTGAACACCACAAAATCCGCCATGCAAACTTGGTTTAAGGATAATGTACTGAGGCCTAATTTGGTGGAGTAAAGACACTTTAGCGTCGTAGTCGGAAACACCTATCAATTCTTCATCAAGCGCAATCGGAATAAGTGCCTTTTGACACAAATTTGCCATTGCGGCTAACTGACCCGCTTGAATAGGTTGTTCAATGCTGTGTACAGACAAGCTTTTTAACTCTTGTAAAATTTCTTCAGCATGGTCGCTTGAAAAAGCACCATTAGCATCTACGCGAATGGTCATTTCTTGTTCATCAAAATGCTTTCGGATTTCTTCAATAAGTGCGCGTTCTTCGGGCCACTGTAAGGCGCCAATTTTCAATTTGACCACTTTAAATCCTTGAGCTATCTTTTCTTGGATTTGTGCGCGCATATTGATTTGAGTATCCATCCAAACCAAACCATTGATTGGAATTGATTGCTGAGTTTGAGTAAAAGGGGTATCAAATAATACCGCATTTCCGTCGGCTCGAACAGTAAAAATTAAGGTTTCAATTCCAAAAATGTAAGAGGGATGGTTTTGCCATTTCTGAAGTAGACCTTGCCAAATTGGGTCATTTTTATACGCACTTTGTGCCCATTGTTGAAGATGTGGTAGTGCTTCGTCCAAAAATAAACGCAAGTTTTGCTCGTAATGAGTATGGTCGATATACTCTGGTGATAAACCAGGTATCACTGGAAATTCTGTACTCACCTCTTTACCATTCTCCAAAACTAAATTGTAGATCCAAGAGGGCTTTGAATGAAGCACACCGCGGCTTGTGCCAGCTGGTTTTTTAAATATAAGTTCATGTAAACGCAAGGAATCAAGCATGGTGATATGGCTCTCCTTTTAAAATACTAAATGCTCTGTAAAGTTGCTCTAAAAATATCATCCGCACCATTTGGTGTGAAAACGTCATTTTCGACAATGAAATTTTGAAATTGGCTCTTTGATATACGGCTTCGCTGAAACCATAAGCGCCGCCAATTACAAAAACGAAATGTCCGACATGCTGCATTTGTTTTTTTTCAATCCAAACTGCGAACTCCTCAGAGCTAAACTGATGGCCATTTTCATCCAACAAAACAAGCAAGTCAGTTGCTTGTAGTTTTTCGAGTAATACTTGGCCTTCTTTTTCTTTGATTTGGACCTTGGTTAATGCTTTTGGATTTTTTATATCGGGCAGCTCAAGGCGTTCAAATTGACAATAGTGAATCAGTCTGCTTTGATAACGCTGCTCTCCGACTTTTAAATCGTCGAATGCAGTTTTACCGATGACAACAAACTTGACTTTCATTATCCAACTGCTTCCACTCCTTTTAATTCTGGAGCTGCTAGTTTGAGTGCTTCTTCTAGGCCACCTTTTATGGTCATTTGCGACATCGAGCAATCGCTGCAAGAGCCCAGTAATCTTACTTGAACAATGGCTTCATCTGTGATGTCTACTAATTCCATGTCACCACCATCTGCGTGCATAAATGGACGGAGTTGATCAAGTGCATCAAGTACTTTGCTGCGAAGTTGTTCTTTATTCATGGGTTTATGCTTTTGGCGTCGCGGCTTCAAGGCGCTCTAATTCTTGTTCAAAGTTATGAACTAATTCTTCAAAGGCCGTTGTACTCGGTGTATTTTGCTGAAAAACAGCAGGTCTGCCCGCATCGCCAGCCTCGCACACGCCTTGAACGAGCGGAATACTGCCTAAAAAAGGAACACGCATCCCCTCGGCTAAATTCTTAGCGCCATCTCTTCCGAAAATATAGTATTTGTTGTTGGGTAACTCGGCCGGCGTGAAATAAGCCATGTTTTCTACGATACCAAGAATTGGCACCTTGAATGAATCTAGGCGGAACATTTGAATTCCTCTTCTGGCATCTGCAAGTGCTACTTCTTGTGGCGTACTTACAATGACTACACCGTCTAATGGGACCGTTTGCATCAATGACAAATGGATATCGCTGGTTCCCGGAGGTAAATCAACTAATAGAAAGTCAAGCTCTCCCCAATGAGCATCAGTGAAAAGCTGCGTCAATGCTTTGGCAGCCATTGGTCCACGCCAAACAACGGCGTCGTCTTGATTGGTAAAAAATCCAATGGAAAGAATTCCGATGCCATTGGATTCAATTGGGCAAATCAAAGACTGGCCATTGATGTCAATCATTTTGGGTCTGTCACCTACTAAATCAAACATAGTTGGCATTGATGGCCCGTGTACATCAGCATCGACAATGCCAACCTTGTAACCTTTTTTTGCCAACCCACCTGCTAAATTTGCTGTGACAGTAGACTTACCTACACCCCCTTTTCCAGAAGCGATAGCGATGATTTTTTTGACATCGGGTAGTATTTTTCTTCGGGCGCTTCTGCTCTCTGCATCGAGCCCTTGGATTTTACATTGTATGGTGATCTCTTGACCAAAAACACGTTTTAAGTTGAATTCAATCGCTTCTTGCATGCGTTTGCGGGCATGCAGCGCCGGATTTGAAATGCGCACTTCAAGCGATACCGTCTGGGCTTCAACTTGTAAATTTTCGATTAAATTGAGACTGACTAGGTCATTTTTAAGATCTGGTTCTATGATTTTACCTAATACCTCGAGGACTGTTTCTCTGGTCATGATTTTTATTTTGATTGAATCGATTGGATACTATGAAACATAAAGTCTACAACCCTTTTGGAGTCACCTTGTTCACGGTTCATGATTTCGTAGTAATTGTCTGCGATTTTACAAACACTGTAAATATGATATTTCTCGTTGGGTTGTGCCACATAGTCTCCCTTCACAACTCTTTTATAAATGAGGATGTTTTTACTTTGCTCCACTACTTGAATATCGAAGTATCTGTTTGGTTTGAACAATTTTCTTTTGAATTCGGCAAATCTAAGGGCATTGTCGCCGTAATCTTCAATGAACATGGCAAAATTTCGACCTACATCGATGCGCCACTTAAAACCGCCTATTTCATAGGTCACTTTTGGTTTCAAGGAAGTACCGATACCCGCAGATGCATCTGGCAACATAATAGTTGCCGGTAAGTCGTAAGTACTTAAGTCAAATAGCTCGTACTGGATATAATCAAAACTGTCTTGTTTTTCTTGACCACAAGAAAACAATGCGAGTACACCAATAAAGACAACTATTTTGTAAAACATTGGCACAAAGATACAGCTTGATTTTACTTTTTTTTACAACTTCGTGGAATGGAAAAACAAAGTGTAATTCTGTCTAGTCTTTTTTTAATGCTATCCATCGTGCTCGGGGCTTTCGGGGCACATGCGCTCAAAGCAATCTTAACTGAAGATTTATTGCAAACTTTCGAAGTCGGTGTGCGTTATCAATCATTTTTAGCATTAAGTACCCTCGTGCTTTCTTTGCAAGCAGACCGCTTTAACTTTTCTGTCAAAAGAATTACTCAAGCGATGCTTGTCGGTTTATTTTTATTTAGTTTTTCAATCTATGGTATTGTTGCGCTCAAACACCTTGGATTATCGGTCGGTATTTTAGGTCCGATTACGCCAATTGGTGGTGCAATCAGCATCATTTCATGGTGCGTGTTCATTTTTCGTCTGTTAAAATACTGACAGCCCGCAAACTTTTTTGTCAATCATGTTTTGTTATTCATGAATAGTTTTTACATTTGATTAGTTTTTCATCGTTAAACAGATTATTTTTTAAACATTATGAATACTCTCACCACTGGAAGCAAACTTCCATCCTTTACTGGGCTTGACCAAAACGGCAATTCTATCAGTAGTTCCTCATTTGAAGGAAAGCGTTTAGTTATTTATTTCTATCCAAAAGACGACACCCCAGGTTGTACTGCTCAGGCTTGTAGCATCCGAGATGGCCAAGAAGCGCTTGTTGCTGCCGGTGTCAACGTCATCGGAATCAGTGCGGACAGCGTTGCTTCACATACCAAATTTGTCAACAAATACGAACTCAACTTCCCTTTGATCTCAGATCCCGAAAAACAAATCATCCAACAATTTGGCGTTTGGGGTCCCAAAAAATTTATGGGTCGCGTATATGACGGTATCCACCGAATGACCTTTATTTTTGATGAAACCCACACACTCATTAAGGTAATTGAAAAACCTAACACCAAAGACCACGCAAACGAAGTGTTGTCTTGTTTTTAAAATTCTTTTTGAAGTTCGTAAATTGATTACGTTCTTCTGCTTGCAACTTTGTAAAAATTATTCACCGAGCCTCGCTCAAAACAACAAACGATATGTCTAAAGAACAAAACCTCGAAAAACTCAAAGCCCTCCAATTGACCATGGAGAAGCTTGACAAAACATTCGGCAAAGGCGCTGTAATGAAATTAGGAGATGCTCCTGTAGAAAAAGTAGATGTCATACCAACTGGTTCACTCACCTTAGATCTTGCACTTGGCATCAATGGCTACCCTAAAGGGCGCGTCGTTGAAATCTACGGTCCAGAATCATCTGGTAAAACCACATTAGCCATTCACGCCATAGCAGAAGTTCAAAAACAAGGAGGTATAGCTGCCTTTATTGATGCCGAACACGCTTTTGATCAATTCTATGCTCAAAAGCTTGGCGTAGATGTTGCCAATTTGCTGATTTCACAACCAGACAACGGCGAACAAGCACTAGAAATTGCCGATAATCTCATTCGATCAGGAGCAATAGACCTCATCATTATTGACTCCGTTGCAGCCCTTACACCAAAAGCTGAAATTGAAGGCGAAATGGGAGACTCACAAATGGGTCTACAAGCACGCCTCATGTCAAAAGCATTGCGCAAACTCACTGGCTCTATTAACAAAGCCGGTTGTTGCTGTATTTTCATCAACCAATTGCGCGACAAAATTGGTGTGATGTTCGGCAATCCAGAAACCACTACAGGGGGTAATGCACTTAAATTCTATTCTTCTATCCGCATAGATATCAGAAGAGCTACACAACTTAAAGAAGGTGAAGATATCATCGGAAACCGTGTTAAAGTAAAAGTTGTCAAGAATAAAGTTGCGCCACCATTCCGCAAAGCTGAATTCGATATCATGTACGGAGAAGGCATCTCTAAAGTCGGAGAAATCATCGATTTAGGAGTAGATCTCAATATTCTTAAAAAGAGCGGCTCGTGGTTCTCATACGGAGAAACAAAACTTGGTCAAGGCCGAGATGCCATCAAATCATTGATCCTAGACAATCCTGAACTCATGGAAGAACTAGAAGAAAAAATAAAAAACGCGCTTGCAACACCAAATGGTCAAGCAGAGGTGCTGCAAGACTAAAGCCTATCGTTTGGTTGGAAGGCGGCGCTCTCTGGAGCGCCGCTTTTTTTATGCAATAATCCAAGACTATCTTCGTTTTTTGTCTGCTGAACAAATGTTTCCTATCTTCGAGACATCTAAAACTAAAAAAAATGAATAAAACACTCTCATTATTTGCTGTAGCTGCACTGCTCCTTGGAACAGCCACAAGCTGCAAAAAGAAAGGCTGTACTGACCCAACAGCTGTTAATTACAGTACAGAAGCTAAAAAAGACGACGGCAGCTGTAAGTTTGCCCCGACAATTACGGTCAATGGAAATAATCCTGAAACTATTAGTGTTGGAAGCACTTATAACGATGCTGGCGCGACAGCTACCAACACCGATGGGTCTGCCGCTACGGTCGCATCTTCGGGTACGGTAGATGCAAATACAAAAGGAACTTACACTATTACCTATACGGCTACCAATGACAACGGATCTGCCACAGCAACACGAACTGTTAATGTAGTGATCGGCATGGACAACTGGTTAGTTACTTGGAATGTTAGTAGCGATTGTGGTACTTCTTTCCCACTTGCAACTGCGCCTGTTTTTGCTACTGGAACCGCTGGCACCAACGACCTTTTAATTGACAACATGTTCAATATTGTTGGTGGTACTGCCAATGCTACAGTAAATGGTAGCAATATTACTATTCCAAGCCAAACCATTGATTTCACTTTCGGCCAAGTAACTTTCTCTGGTGTTGGTACAATCAATGACCAAGCAAATATCATCACCATTACATATACTTACGACAATACAACGCCAATTATTGGTGGCAGCGGAACTTGTGTCGCAACGTATACGAAGCAATAATTTCTTTCAACTTTAATATAAAAGGGCCTTGACGGCCCTTTTTTTATTCATCCATTTGTAGCTTCAGTTACATAGGATTCGATCGATCGTGTTTAACTTTGACATTATGGGTAAATTCAACGATATCATTCAATCACCAACACCAACGCTTATAGATTTTTATGCCACTTGGTGTGGTCCTTGTAAAATGATGGCTCCTACACTTGAGCAATTCAAACAATTTTACGGTGAAAAAGTGAGGGTTCTTAAAATTGATGTTGACAAAAACCCCGCAATTGCTGATCAAATGAAAATTAGAGGGGTTCCAACTTTGATCCTATTTAAAGATGGAAAATTACTCTGGAGAGAAAGCGGTGCATTTCCTTTGAATGCGCTCAAAGATAAAGTCGGCAAATTTCTCTGACAATCTCATTTAATTTAAAAAAAGGGGGACATTATGTAACCCTTATTTTTTATTTCCGTATTTGCTTTCCAAGGCGGAAAACTATACTTTTGCCCGAATTTTACACTTAACAAGTAATCTATGAACGTAATTTACATTCCTATCGTCTTGTCACTTGTTGGCTTGCTATTTATGCTAGTCAAAATGGCATGGGTTAAAAAACAACCAGCCGGTGACGAAAAAATGCAAGGTATTTCAAAAAGTATCAAAGAAGGTGCAATGGCATTCCTTTCTGCTGAATACCGTTTGCTTGCCATCTTTGTGGTTATCGCCTCTGCGGCACTTTTTGGCATCTCAACAGTTGTGCCAACAACGCATTGGTTAATTGTGCCAGCATTCATTATTGGTGCTATCTTCTCAGCTATTGCTGGAAACATCGGTATGCGTATTGCTACAGATGCTAACGTTAGAACTACCGAAGCGGCTAAAACATCTTTGCCCAATGCACTTAAAGTTTCTTTCGGTGGTGGTACTGTTATGGGACTTGGCGTGGCTGGCCTTGCAGTTTTAGGTCTGTCTTTGTTCTTTTTTGGTTTCTTGAACTACTTCCTTCAAGGTGGTTCTTGGGACTACGATAAAATGACCATGGTGCTTGAAGCTCTTGCAGGTTTCTCTTTAGGTGCTGAGTCAATTGCATTATTTGCACGTGTGGGTGGCGGTATCTATACCAAAGCTGCCGACGTAGGTGCTGACCTCGTAGGAAAAGTTGAAGCAGGAATTCCTGAAGACGATCCTCGTAACCCAGCTACCATTGCTGATAACGTTGGCGACAACGTTGGTGACGTTGCTGGTATGGGTGCTGACCTTTTTGGTTCTTATGTTGCTACCGTATTGGCATCTATGGTGCTTGGTAACTACATCATCAAAGACATGGCCGATAACGGTCAAAACTTGACAGGTTTCCAAGGTATGGGGCCAATTTTATTGCCAATCATGATTGCAGGCGTAGGTATCATCGCTTCTATCATTGGTACATTCCTAGTTCGTATTTCTTCTAACGACGCTAAAGAAGCTGAAGTTCAAAAAGCATTGAACATTGGTAACATTTCTTCAATTGTTATTTCAGCAGTTGCCGGATGGTTCTTAGTAAAATGGATGCTTCCTGAAACAATTCAAATGAATTTCTTCGGCGAAGGCGTTATGGAAATTCCTAGCCGTCATGTATTCTACGCTACACTTGTAGGTCTTTCTGTAGGATACCTCATTTCTTACTTTACAGAATACTATACTGCACTCGGTAAAAAACCAGTTTTAGGTATCGTACAAAATTCTTCAACCGGAGCAGCTACCAACATTATTGCTGGTTTAGCAACAGGTATGATTTCTACATTCTCATCAGTAATCTTATTTGCTGCTGCTATTTGGGGATCATATGCCCTTGCAGGTTTCTATGGTGTAGCAATTGCTGCATCTGCAATGATGGCCACAACAGCTATGCAATTAGCAATTGACGCCTTCGGACCAATTGCCGATAACGCTGGTGGTGTCGCTGAAATGAGCGAATTGCCAAAAGAAGTACGCCAAAGAACTGACGTTCTTGACTCTGTAGGTAACACAACTGCAGCTGTAGGTAAAGGTTTTGCTATTGCATCTGCTGCCCTAACTGCATTGGCATTGTTTGCTGCCTATGTAACATTTACAGGTATCGAAGGAATCAACATCTTCAAAGCTCCTGTGCTTGCAGCCCTATTTATTGGTGGCATGATTCCCGTTGTTTTCTCTGCTTTGGCGATGAAATCAGTTGGTAGCGCTGCAATGGATATGGTGAACGAAGTACGTCGTCAGTTCCGTGAAATTCCAGGTATTATGGAAGGTACTGGCAAACCAGAATACGGAAAATGTGTAGAGATTTCGACAAAAGCCGCACTTCGCGAAATGATGTTGCCGGGTGCGCTTACCATTTTAACACCTATTTTGATTGGTCTTGGTACTGGTTTCATCTCAGGCAACTGGCCAATGGCAGCTGAAGTTCTTGGAGGTTACATGGCTGGTGTTGCTGTATCTGGTGTTCTTTGGGCCATTTTCCAAAACAACGCCGGTGGTGCTTGGGATAACGCTAAGAAATCTTTCGAAGCTGGAGTTGTAATCAATGGTGAAATGACTTTCAAAGGTTCTGATGCACACAAAGCTGCAGTAACTGGAGATACAGTTGGTGATCCATTCAAAGATACATCTGGACCGTCTATGAACATTTTAATTAAATTGACTTGCTTAGTTGGTTTGGTAATCGCACCTATTTTGGGCGATGGCCATGGTGACAAAAAAGAAGCAAGCGCTACAAAATGTGAAGCGTCTTGCAGTGGCCAAGAAGCAGCATGTCATGGAGCAGATGCTACATGCGAATCAAACAATAAAAAAGCGGCTTGCTGCGAAAAGCACTAAGTCTTGAAATAAATGGAAGAAAAGCCACCTCAAAAGGGTGGCTTTTTTTGTGACTTACTTTTTAAAAATAAAGTAAACTGCAAAAATTAAACAGACAAATCCGACTAGGTGGTTCCAGCGCAGTGCTTCGTTTTTGAAAAATAAAAGTGAAAACACTACAAAAACAACCAAAGTAATGACCTCTTGAATTACTTTTAATTCGAGCAACGTAAATGGCCCTCCATTTTCTTTAAAACCGATTCTATTTGCTGGTACCTGAAGACAATATTCAAAAAATGCCAAGCCCCAGCTGATTAAAATAATTGTAAAAAGACCTGTACCCCAAACTTTTTTATTTTCCGAAAATCTTAAGTGCCCATACCATGCAAAGGTCATAAATACATTTGCAAAAATTAATAATCCTATGGTTAGTAATCCTTTCATATCTTTGAATAATGCAGCAGAGTTTAAACGCCAAAAATAAAGATTTCTTCGCGGCAGTATACCAAGTAGTGGAGTTGATACCCGCAGGAAGGGTCACGAGTTATGGCGCAATTGCCAACTATTTAGGAGCAAAGCAAGCTGCAAGAATGGTAGGCTGGGCAATGAATGCAAGTCATTCCACACCGAATATTCCTGCACATCGGGTGGTAAATCGGGTTGGGTTACTCAGTGGAAAAAATCATTTTGAGTATCCTGAACAAATGCAAGAGCTGCTTCAAAAAGAGGGCATTGAGGTGAAGGATAATCAAATTCAAAACTTTGAAAAAGTTTTTTGGGACCCTTCTATTGAATTAGGCCTGCCTTAAAGATTCTATTAATTTTGTCAAAAAAATCAATCAACAATGAAATTTGCTACCAAAGCCATACATGCTGGTGTTCATCCTGATCCTGCAACAGGAGCCATCATGACACCTATCTACCAAACTTCTACCTATGTGCAAGAAGGCGTTGGAAACCATAAAGGCTATGAGTATTCAAGAACGCTCAACCCTACACGTCATGCCCTAGAGAAAAATATTGCCGCTATTGAAAACGGCAAATACGGAGCTTGTTTTGGATCTGGTTTAGCTGCCATTGATTGTGTCATAAAAATGCTCAATCCTGGTGACGAAGTGATCTCAACCAATGACCTTTATGGTGGTTCTTATCGCATATTCAATACTATTTTTGCCAAATACGGTATTGTCTTTCACTTTGTGGACATGCAAAATCCTGACAATGTTCAAGCACTAATGAATACCAACACCAAACTGATTTGGGTAGAGACGCCTACCAATCCTATGATGAATATTATTGATATTGAGGCAATGGCTCAAATTGCAAAAAATGCCAATGCCCTACTTTGTGTCGATAATACCTTTGCAACACCTTATTTGCAAAATCCATTGGACCTTGGTGCTCATATTGTCATGCATTCAGTGACCAAATATTTAGGGGGGCACTCTGATGTAGTCATGGGGGCACTAGTTTGTAACGACGACGACATTGCTACAGAAATGTACCGAATTCAGAATTCTTCAGGGGCCGTAACTGCACCAATGGATTCTTTTTTGGTTTTGCGTGGTATCAAAACGCTTCATTTGCGCATGCAGCGCCACTGTGAAAATGGACAAGTAGTTGCTCAATTTCTGAAAGGACATCCGAAGGTTGCCAAAGTGTACTGGCCTGGTTTTGAAAGCCACCCAAACCACGAAGTTGCGAAAAGACAAATGCATGGTTTTGGAGGAATGATCTCCTTTACCTTGAATGGCGATCGTTTGGAAGACGCACTTTCTTTTGTGAAAAATGTTGAAATTTTTGCACTTGCTGAATCATTGGGCGGTGTTGAATCTTTAATTGGTCATCCGGCAACCATGACACATGCGTCAATTCCGAAAGATGTCAGAGAAAAAAGTGGTGTAGTAGATTCTTTGATTCGTTTGAGTGTAGGCATTGAAGATGCACAAGACCTCATTGCAGATCTTGAACAGGCACTCAACGCACTATAATTGATCGAGGCTCTTAAAAAATTGTTCTTTTTTAGCAGGCGATAGTGGAATAGAACTTCCGTCTTTTAATATCACGGATCCGCCGTCGTGTTTATCATAGCGCTCGACGTAATTCAAATTGATGAGATGGGACTGATGCACCCTAAAAAATGAAAAGCCGGCCAACATGGTGTCGTAGTCTTTGAGTGTTTTCGAAACCAATATTTTTTTACCATCATTCAGGTAGAAAAACGTGTAATTTTTATCGGCTTCGCAGTGAACAATATCATCGATTTCAACCACAAAAATGCTTTCTTGCGTCTTGAGCACTAATTTTCTTTTGTGCTGCGGTTGTATGTTGTGCTGCAATACATTGAACTGACTTTCTTCTTTTTGATGGTCAAGATGCTGTATAGCGTTTGTAAGTGCCGTGTGCAATTCTTCCGCATCTATGGGCTTAAGGATGTAATCGAGCGCTGAAAACTTAATGGCCTGGACTGCAAACTCTTGAAATGCAGTGATAAAAATGACTTCAAAATTTTTGTATTTGACGTTGCGCAAGACATCAAAACCATTGCCGTCAGGCATTTGAATATCAAGCAGCACGATATCTGGCTGAATGTCTTCAATGGCCTCTATACCACTTTGGACATTTTCTCCGTCGATATAGATTTGGAGATTTAAATCGAATGATTCAAGCATTTTGCGAATGAAAGTACGCGTTGGCTTTTCGTCGTCAATGATCAAAACTTTTGTACTCATAACTGCTGCTTAAATGGAATCTTCGTAGCGCAAGGGCAATACTAACTTCACGATAGTCCCGGTTTGTTCTTCTTTATTGAGGTCTTCAAAATCCAGACTCCCGTTAAATTTATACTTTTTATTGATGATTTCGATACGTTCTTTCGTAATATCGATCGCCATACTTTTGTGTGTTCTGATTTTTTTGGTCTTTTGTGACTTCTTGCGTCCTACACCGTTATCTTCAATTGTCAATAATAGAGAAGTGCCTTCAGCACGCATCTGAACAATGATATGACCATTTTTTACCGTATGTAGTTGCCCGTGCTCTATCGCATTTTCAATGAAAGGTTGGGTAATCATTGGTGGCACCATGGCTTTGTTAAACAGTAAATCATCGCTGATATCCAAGGTGTAATCAAAACGGTTTTCAAAGCGCATTTTCTGTGTTGCCAAATATTTATCTAAAATTTCTATTTCCAATTCAATCGAAATGAACTCTTTGGGAGAGTTTTCTAGAATGAGCCGCATGAGCCGTGAGAACTTGACCAAAAACTGGGATGATTTTTCGGGGTCATTCTCATAAATATAACTTTGGATCACGGACATGGCATTAAAGACAAAATGCGGATTCATTTGAGTCCTTAATAAAGTTTGAGAGAGTTCCGCTTCGCGCTGTTCTTGTTTGATTCTGTTCTGTTGAATGCGAAGAATAAAAATGACGACACCGAAAATAATCGCCACAATAAAGATGATTGATATAAAGAGCTGCCTATCCTTCTGGAGCTCTATGATTTTTCTTTCTTTCTGAACCTTCTCAATTGAGGCACGCTGAAAATCAATGAGGCGCTCGCGTTCTTCACGCAAGTTACTCGAAGACATCTCTTCAATACGTGCAGCACTTCGCCAAACTGGGCTTTTGGCCAACCAATCTGAATAAGCTTGTTGGTATTTCATGGCTGCACGAAGATCACCTTTCTGGGCTTCAATTTTGGCTAATAAAGCCAACGCAACCGCAAATTGAGGCCTGATTTGGTCGCTCGAATGAATTCTGTCTAAAACGGCTTTGAAATGATGTTCTGCAAGCTGATACTGTTTCTTTTTCAGAAAATACTTGCCGTATTCTAAATGAAATTTATCCGTTAGCATCGAGTGCGCCAGAGGCCCTATGTTCTGTTCCAATTCAATAAAATAAGGCTGCGCATCTTGATTGAGCGCATCAGAAATGGATGCTCGGCACAGTGTTGCCCGATGAATGGCTTCCAAGTTATTGATTTTCTTGAAATAATGTAAAGCAAAATGAAGATGATTTGTTGCCTTAGAAGTGAGCTGGCTTTGCAAAAAATATTCACTCAAAATAAGCGATGCAAAGGCCTGATAAAATTCATCTTGAAACTGAAAAGCCAAATTTTGTGCCCTTTTAGCGTATGCAAAAGTTTGTTCTGTATTGCCGACTTCAAGTGAAATTGCAGCAATGAGTATCAGTGGTCTGATTTTAAAATAAGGTAATTGAGCCTCTTCGGCAAGTTGCAGAGAAAAAATAGCGCGCTGTACCGCTTGATCGAGCAAATTTGCCTGCCAAAAAACCTCAGCCTGAGCTTGCAAAGCGTTAATCAGCACCCAATTTCCGGAAGACCTTTTGGCAATTTGTACGGCTTGTTCACTGCATACAAGTGCAGAATCAATTTGACCGGAACTCAGGTATTTTGCTGCCTGAATTTGATACAATTGTGCTGTTTCTTTATTTTTCAAAAAGCGCCTGCTGTAAGCAAGCAAACTTTTAAAGCTTTGTTCAGATGCAGAAGCCGAAAAAGCATACATGAGTATTTTTCTTCTCCATTCTAGCTGTTTTTGTGTAAAAATGTAGTTACTCAGATTACTTTGAAAAATCTCGGCTGCTTCGTTAGTTGCTCCCAGATAAAGGGCTTTTTCGCATAATAATAATGCAATTGTCTTTTGATCATTTCTTTTGCCGTATGCAGGAGCCTGATCTTCAATGATTTCAAGCTCTTTGATCCAGGCAGCTTTATTTGTTTCTTCTAAAAAGGTCAACAGATGCAACCTTGCCTGTAAATGCGACGTCTTGTCTTTGGTTTTTTGTATTTCATTGCGCAATAGTTCTTCAGTTTGTGCGTTTGCGACACAGCTTGAGCACAGCAAGATAATTACAACTAAAAACCTCAAATTGAACATAAACAACGAATATACAAACTTCTTGTATGGCTTTCAAGTCCTTAGTTTGTATCTTCGTGCACAAATTATAAAACATGAATTTGAAGAAATTTTACTTTGTCCTGATTTTCTCTTTACTCAGCGCTTTCTCCAGCTGGGCTAGCCACATCATTGGTGGTGAAATTTACTACGACTCTTTAGGGAATAATCAATACAAAATTACCATTGAAATCTACCGCGATTGCAACTCTGCAACTGCCTTTGACAACCCCTTGAACTATACAATTTTCAACGCTGACGGAAGCATTTACACCGTTCGCTACATCGGTGTATTTTCTCAAAATGTTCTACCAGTTGTTTACGACGACCCTTGTGTAACCGTTCCAAACGATATATGCGTAGAACGCGCCATCTACGTAGACACAGTAACTATGCCCTTGAGCCCAGGAGGCTACTACATTTCGTATCAGCGTTGTTGCTGGACAGGTGCCATCGACAACATCGTGGATCCATCAGGAAACGGCATCACACTCACTACGTTTGTCCCTGGTACGCCGTTGGTCAACGTGCACAACCAAGGAGCCCGTTTCATCAATTATCCGCCGCTCGTACTCTGTTCACAAAACACCCTTGACTTCGATCACTCGGCATTTGACCCTGACGGCGATTCCCTGAGTTATGAACTTATGTCACCTTTCCTAGGTGGTAGCCTCACGAATGTCGTACCTGACCCAGAAACTGCTGCGCCTTATACGCCTGTTAGCTGGAATCCTACTTTCACTGAATTAGTGCCTTTCGGAGCTGGTTCTAGCGTCACCATTGACCCAGTAACAGGCATGATGACCTTTACACCTAACCTCATCGGTAACTTTGTAGCAGGAGTAGCTGTCAAAGAATGGAGAAACGGTGTCTTGATCAACACCAAAATCAGGACCTTCGGGTATCGCGTAGTAGCTTGCCAAATTGAGGTGCCAATAGAAGTTGACGTGACTGGCCCAACTGAACTCATTGAAGATTGTGGTTTTGCTGGTTTCATTGTCAAAAGAACCGACCTTACGTCCAACTTAATGGTTTTCATCAACCTAAGCGGAACTGCTACCAACGGCGATGACTACCCGTTCATCAATGACACACTTATCATCCCAGCTGGTGTGGCATCAGATACCATCGGTATTTCAGCTATTCTTGACCTCATTACTGAAGGAACCGAAACGGTTAACTTCAACGTAATTGTCCCAAGCCCTTGTGATGGCAGCTTTGATACAACATCCATATCGCTAAATATCATCGATTACGTTCCGATGAGTATTGGTGCAGTCGATTCACTCAATGTTTGTGCTGATTTTGGCGAAGGAACCAACATCTTCTGTACAGTAATTGACGGTATTCCGCCTTACAATTATTTGTGGGGGCCAGGCAACTTCCCTAATAACGATACCGTGTTTGTGGCACCAACTATTTTACAACCATACCTCAATAACTTCCAGGTATATGTCATGGACCAATGCGCCAAAACAGTCACCTCGCCAGTGGTGCGCGTCTACAATCAGTGCCCATTGGTGGTACCTAATGTCTTGACGTCTAACAATGACAACATCAATGACTTTTTGATCATCAAAAACAAAGAAGACTATACCCAAGTGAGTATCCAAATTTTCAATCGATGGGGTAACCTCATATACGAAAATAGCAACTACCAAAACGACTGGAACGGTACTGACCTCTCTGGAAAGCCGCTCGAAGAAGGTGTCTATTTCTATATGGCTACACCTAACAGCGAAAAATACGAATACGATAACAAAGAAAAAACGCTTTATACTTTACACGGCTTTGTTCACATTGTAAAGAACTAGAATCACATACTCTCCAATAAAAAAGGCGCCTATACAGCGCCTTTTTTATTTTTTACCAATTCAATTATTCAAAGCTATACACAAGCCCCGCATGCAAACCTACAGAAGCTGCATTGGTATTGTAATGAGTTGGATACCCATCTAACGGCAAGCCTAGTGCATCGACACCTTTTGCATCTGCTGTGCTATACATGAATCTTGCACTAATGGAAAGCATCACTGGAATTTTTGGCAAACTCATTCTGCCACCAACTCCAACCATATAGCCCATAAAGCTTTGGTATCTCGCTGTTGCATCAAAAGAATAATTTGACAAATTCACATCACTTGTTGCGCTGTAGGTCGCATCTTTAATAGTATGCATAACCACACCAAACTCGCCAAATGAACCTTTTGCACCACCCACTCTTAGATATACCGGAATTTGGGTTAATTTCAAATTAACTTCAGATGTATAGAACGAATTCGCCACAACACCTTGATATGCTCCTCTCAACGAACCTAAAAGAAGCTCAGCACCGATCCCGATTTTCCCGTAATTGACATTCAATGCTGCACCGTAATTTGAATTGTAAGCGAAGTCATAATCTTGTGAAGCACCTAAATCAGAAATGTTTTTGTTAAACAAAGCACTCGTGCTGTAGGCATATTTCACTTGTGCATCAAAACTCAATTGGGCATGTAAGGAATTTACGCCACAAAGAAGTAAAATAGGTAGAAGTAGTTTTTTCATAGTTTGTTTTTGTTTAAAGTTAGCAAGTTATTGATACGCAAATGCAATTGAAAAAGTTATCTTAGATTGATGAAACAACTTCCTTTTGGCCTCATTTTGTTCAGGTTGGCCCTCGCACCCTTGCTTTTATTCCTCGCTTATTTAGGGCCAAACTACTCCATTTTTATTGTTGTAGGCTGCTATTTGGCACTGATTTCAGATATTTTTGATGGCATTATTGCGCGGCATTATCAAGTCGCTACACCATCTTTACGCCTCTGGGATAGCAACGTAGATTTGATTTTCTGGCTCTGTGCATGTTGGTGTATCTGGATGAGTTTCCCCAAAGAAATTGAACAACGATGGTCCATAGTTTTACCCCTCCTATTACTGGAATGGATTCCAGATATCATTTATTGGCTGCGTTTTCGAAAATTTGGTTGCGCGCACAATTACCTTTCCAAACTTTTCGGAATTTTCTTACTGCTCAACTTTACTTTACTCTTCGGATTCTCTTCTACCCTACTTCTTACCACAACCATTCTTCTTGGCCTTGTATCACAAACTGACCGCATCCTGATTGCGCTTATTTTACCCGCCAGATCTTGCGACATTCCTAGTGCCTACCATGCTCGCCTGATCAAAAAAGGAGTACCTTTCAAAAAATATAAACTCTTTCATTCTTAAATCATGACTTTTCATTCGCTGCTCATTTTTTGCTGCCTTTCGATAACTTGCTTTGGGCAATTTACCCTGTCAGGAGCGTATTTCAATGGCAAAAACATCCATCAAAAAGACATGGATGATTTTTTTTCCAGTATACAAAATACCCAACAAGAACTAAGCCTTGACTTTGAATATGTCGACAGCATATTGGTTTTACCCAATTTTAAAAATCTCAACTTTTTAACCATCGAAAGTCAAGTTCTAAAGAAGTTGATCTTTGCGGACTCACTACCATTAGTCGGCGTCATAGATTTGAATACGCCTTCATTGGAAAGCATCTCAACTGTTGTTGTCCCAGAATTGTATTCATTATCTTTAAAAGCGAACCTCAAGACCTTTCCGAGCTTTATCTGCGAGGCCAACCACCTCAACCACGTTTCAATAGAAAATTACTGTTCAATTAGCCAACCCGACTGTTGGGAAGAACGAATCGAAAACCAATTTGAATATTCCACGCTAGAAATTTATGACCAATATGAGGGAGAACTCATTTATGAAAGCAAATCACCTGATATCGAATTCATGGAAGGCGATGAAGACTATTCAGATGAAGAAGAAATTTATAATTCTACCAACAAAATAAATCGCCGCATCCAACTCATCCGAAGAGGCGTCGGCATCTTCTTAGGAGCTGGTATTTTCTTTATAATTCGGGGGTAGGAAATTTGAAGTATTCGGTATTTCTACTGAATGAATATTTACTAGTTAGATTTATTTTTGATGCGAGATTAATTCGCTATTTTTGTAATTACTATGTAATTACTTATGCGCGCTTCTATTATTCAAATTGGCAATTCGAAAGGGATTCGTCTTCCAAAATCTATTATTGATAAATATAACATTCAAGCTGAAATGGAAATCATTTTAAATGAGCATGACATCACGCTCAAACCAATTAAAAAAGTCAGAGAAGGCTGGGAAGAAGCCTTCAAGCAAATGCACGCCAATGGCGATGACCAACTTTTGATTGATGACGTTTTTGCCGATGAAAATTTTGACTAATGAAACCTAAGCAATACGAAATTATATTAGCCAATCTTGATCCGACTATCGGAAGTGAAATCAAAAAAACTAGGCCTTGTATTGTGATATCCCCAGATGTCATCAACCAGCCACTTAATACACTCATCATCGCTCCAATCACAACCACATCAAAATCTTATCCTACAAGAATTCACTCCAAATCATTAAGTATTCCAGGCTGGATTGTTCTTGACCAAATCAGAACCATTGATCAAAGCCGGGTACTCAAAAAGTTAGGACAGCTCAATTCCGAAGAAGTTCAAAAGTGCAAAGCAATAATTGAGGAGATGCTGGTGAAATGAAAAACCCCACATTGCTGTGGGGTTTAAAAGTGATCCCGTTTGGATTCGAACCAAAGACCTACTGCTTAGAAGGCAGTTGCTCTATCCAGCTGAGCTACGGGACCGATATAATCAAAAAAGGGGGATGATTGCTCATCCCC
>JBJTNI010000014.1:0-9527 GCA_046073985.1 Flavobacteriales bacterium
AGCCAAGCACTCCCGGCACCAATAAGCGCACCCACCAAAACATCACTCGGATAATGCACGCCCAAATGCATGCGAGAATAACCAGCTGCACCTGCCCAAATATACGCTGGGGCAATAACATACCATTTGGGAAAGGCTAAACTCAAAGATGTTGCTGTGGCAAAAGCTTCGGAGGTATGGCCAGAAGGAAAAGATGGGCTACCTGCGCCAGTTAGTTTTTGAATGTCTGGATAGGTCACAAAAGGGCGGTCTCGGTTTATGGCAAATTTCATGGTGGTAGAAACAATTGTCGAGGTTAGGAGCGTGGCACCAATAAAATAACCTTTGTTTTTAAGTGCTTTATCTTTTTGAATTAAGCCAATGGAAGTAACTATTAATGGGGTGCCCAGCCCAATTGGCGAGACTGAATTGGTGATAAACTTAAATGTAGGATCTAATGCTTGATTGCGCTCTAGGTTGATTTTTCGAAGCAAATCAATGTCGAGATTTTGGGAATAAAAAGTGTTACCCAAAATGATAATACAAACGAATAAATGGACTGCTTTTTTCATTAATAAGTTGTTTTTAGTCCCATCTCAAGACCCATTTTTTCGAAGGCATGGTCGTTGGGTTCCCATAGCTCTATTTTATTTCCCTCTAAATCCATGATATGTAAAAACTTTCCGTATTCGTACACTTCAATTGAATCCAAAACTTGGACGTCGTTTTTCTTAAATTCAGACAATAAATATTCCAGGTCAGTTACCCTGTAATTGATCATGAATTCTTTGTTTGATGGGCCAAAATAAGTAGTCGTTTCTTTGAAGGGGCTCCATTGTAAAAATCCTTTCTGAGTACTATCACCTCCCCTGTAAAATTCAAAAACAGCTCCATATTGATTGGTATTGAGCCCTAAATTAGTTTCATACCATTGTCGTAAAGCTTTTGGTTCTTTACATTTAAAAAAGATTCCACCAATTCCAGTTACTTTTTTTGTGGGCTCTTTGATCACTGATCGATGCCAGATTTCATTTAAGGTAAAACCGAATGAAGTCGATAGAAATATGATAAATAGTGTTCTTCTCATTGTGATTTTTTTACTGAAACTCAGGATTGGGAAAAAGGCTATACATGTTATCGGTATCTACTTCATCGCCAAATTGATAGCGGTGCTTGATGGTGGCTTCTTTCTGAAAACCAAAGATGGCCATGAGGCGGTTAGATGGGATGTTATCGGTGGCGACAAAAGATTCGATTCGTCTGAGTTGCATTTCATTTTTACCGTAGGCCAAAATAGGTGCTAGGGCTTCAGTCATGTAACCCTTTCTTTTGAATTGATCAGCTTTCAAGCTGTAGAAAATCTCGGCGCGCTGATGTTGTTTGGCCCAAGAGTGGTAGCCCGCCCAACCAATGACTGTATTGGAAGATTTTTCTACAAGTTGGTAAAAATGTATGGTCAAGTTGTAGGTAGAAAAACCACCCTTGTAGCGGCTGTATTCTAATTCGTATTCTTCGTCATTTTGATGCCCAAAGATTTGCATAATTTCTTGCTTATCATAGTTTGCAAAAATGTCATCATAAGTCTGTTGATCGAAAGGAATTAATTTCAATCTAATGGTTTCAATTATTGATTTTTGATCGAATAGCATACATCAAATTTACTATCTTTGTTCTTATGCGCAATTTGATCGCTTTTCTGCAACGTTTTAGGATATTTTTGGTCTTTGCACTCCTGCAGATCCTCGCGATTTCATGGTACGTTACCTACCTCAATTTTCCGCGTAGCCAATACCTCACCACTACAAACGACATCTCAATTCAAGTACTCGAGTGGGAACACGACCTCACTAAGCATTTCAACCTCAGCAAAAACAATACGCAACTTCAGTGGGAAAACATTTATTGGCGTAAAAGACAGCCAAAGTTCATGTATCAAATATCACGTGGCAAATACACGGTCAATGATACCATCTACGAACAACAATACACGTATATCCCTGCAGAGGTCATCAACTCGAGCATCACGCGCCGCAACAACTACTTTACAATCAATGTAGGAAAGGCACAAGGCATTCGAAAAGGAATGGGTGTTTTTTGCCATGAAGGTGTCGTTGGTGTCATTCACTACTCTTCAGATCATTACAGCTTGGTCAAAACCGTACTTACCAAAGACATCAACATCGATGTCAGTATTCAAATGAAAAAATCAGACTTACCTGGTTTGCTCAAGTGGGATGGCCGTGATCCACGCTATGGCATCATTACTGGAATCAACAATGACCTCCGCATTAAAAAATGGTCAAAAGTAGTTACCCGCGGTGGTTCTGGAATTTTCCCTAAAGGCCTGCCGGTTGGTAAAGTAAGTTATACCGAACCTATCGAAGGGCAAGCATTGTGGAAGGTTGAAATTTTATTCTCTGCCGATTACCGCAGTTTACAACGCGTTTATATTATCAAAAATAACCACCTCAAAGAGCAACAAGATCTAGAGGCACAAATTCCGCCAGACGAAGAGTAACATGAACGTGGTCACCAAACATATCCTGCGCTTTATTGTCTTGACATTCTTGCAAGCACTGATTTTCAATCAGTTGAATATCGGATTTGGCATTCACCTGATGGTTCAACCTCTTTTTATCATGCTATTGCCGTTTGAATTAGGTGTCATACCAATCATGGGCTTGGCATTTCTAATGGGCTTGATCATCGATATTTTTTCAAATACCTACGGGCTCAATGCTTCGGCTCTGGTGCTCATGGCCTATCTCAGACCGGTAGTGTTCAAATTTTATGGGCCCCGCGAAGGATACGATCCGCTCAAAGAACCAACCGCAAACGACATGGGCACCCGTTGGTTTGCTACCGTATTCGGGATCCTACTCGGTATGCATACCTTTTGGTATTTTCTGATTGAAATTTTTGAGTTCAGCCGCTTCTTCTTTATTTTACAAAAGACCATTCTAAGCGGTGGGCTCTCCTTCTTACTTGCTCTGCTCGTTCAGAGTTTTCTATTGAACCGCAATCAAAAGAAATGAACCTAGACGCCAGACGCAACGTTATCTTGAGTTTTATCGTGCTGGTTATTGGCATCTACCTTTTTCGTCTATTTTACATGCAAGTTTTGGACGAAACCTGGACACTACGCGCTCAAGAAATTGCCGAAAAACGCAAAGAAATTTTTCCGCCACGCGGCGTAATTTTTGACCGCAACGGTAAAAAAATTGTCACCAACCAGACTTACTACAACCTCATGATGGTCGAGGATAGTATTCAAAACCTTGACACAGCCGCCTTTGCCAAACTCATAGGCTGGACAACCCAAGAAGTAAGACAACGCTTCAAAGACATAGTAGAAGGCGAGGGTACCTACTACAACAAAATTACCGGCAAACGCACCTCCAATTATCAAAAAATACGCGCCTATCCGTTCCTCAAGGAATTGACCCTTGAAGAGATGTCCAAAATTGCGCCACACCTCGCTAATTTCAAAGGTTTTCACGAAGAAGCAACCAGCGCCAGAAATTATCCATTCAAGAGTGCGGCCAATATTCTAGGATATTTATCAGAAGTAACCCGCGAAGAAATTGATGAAGATCATTTTTATAAACCCGGAAACAACATCGGGCGTGCAGGTATCGAACGATTCTATGAAACCGAGCTTCGCGGCGTAAAAGGTATCAAGTATATTGTTACGTCTGCACTCAACAACGCAATTGAATCTTATGCCGACGGAAAATACGACACCACGGCCAGGCAAGCCGAACCACTCAAGATGGGTATGGATGTTGTGTTGCAGGCCTATGGTGAACAACTGATGCAAAAGAAAAAGGGTTGTATCGTTGCCATTGAGCCCTCTACCGGTGAAATTTTGAGCATGGTTTCAGCTCCAAGTTATGATCCGAACTTGTTGGTTGGCAAAAGAAATATCAGTACCAATTACCCCAAATTAGCCACAGATCCTAACCTGCCGCTCTTTCCAAGACCCCTGCAAGCCGAGTATCCTCCTGGTTCAATTTTTAAATTGGTGCAAAGTTTAATTGCCATGCAAGAAGGCGTCATTAACGCCAATACGGGTTTCCCTTGTGATAAAAGTCTAGTAGGTTGTCACAACCACCCTTCTGCCCGCAATATTGCCGAAGCCATCCAATATTCATGTAACCCATACTATTACATGGCGGTCCGACGCATCATTCAGCAAGGCGTCAAGAAAAATAATTTTGCCGATGCCGAATATGGACTCAACAAATGGTATCGTTATATCCGCAGCTTCGGGTTGGGCGATGTTTTTGATACAGACGTCAGTGGTCAGCGCTCGGGCCTCATTCCAAATTCTAAGTTTTACGACAAATGGTACGGGCATCATACATGGGCTTTTTCCACTATACGCTCTATTTCAATTGGGCAAGGAGAAGTGAAACTAACACCGCTGCAAATGGCCAATATTGTAGCCATTATTGCCAATAAAGGTTGGTATTATACGCCACATTTTGTGCGCTCAATAGGCCGAAAAGGACCTTTGCCTGAATTCAAGAAAAGACACTGGACCATGATCAACTACAAACATTTTGATCCCGTCATTGAAGGCATGCGCCGAGTGGTAAACGAAGCAGGAGGAACCGGTAAAATGGCGCGACTAGAAAACATTTTGGTTTGCGGAAAAACCGGTACAGTTCAAAATCCGCACGGCGAAGACCACTCCGTATTTTTTGCCTTCGCACCTATGAACCGACCTAAAATTGCCATTGCAGTCTTCGTAGAAAACGCAGGTTGGGGAGGTACATGGGCTGCGCCAATTGCCTCTTTAATGATTGAAAAATATCTAAAAGGAAAAGTTTCTGACCCTGAAAAAGAAAAGCGAATTTTAGAAGCACAAATCGCTTATAAATCAACAAACTAATGCGCAAAGAAGAAAGCCTTACCGCAAATCTGGACTGGCCGCTTTTTGGGGCTATCTTAACCATGCTGATCATGGGTTTGGCAACGGTTTACTCTGTTGCTTTCAATGAAGAGGCGCCGTCATTGTTTGACTTTTCTGAAAAATATGGCCGACAACTTTTTTGGATCATCTTCTCTTTATTCCTCGGATTATTGGTCTTTTTAATTGATGCCGATATCTACCGCCGCTTTGCCATTCCTATTTATTTATCGACGCTTGGTTTATTAGTTATTGTTCTATTCATGCCTGCGGTTCACGGCGCACATGCCTGGCTAGGAGTTGGGTCGTTTGGTGTACAGCCCGCAGAGTTTGCTAAAATATCAACCTCTCTACTGCTTGCAAAATATATCAGTGGGCTTACCGTGAAGCAACAAACCACCGCGACAGTCCTTACGGCAAGCAGCATCTTACTCATTCCAATGGCGCTCATATTATTGCAGCCAGATGCTGGTACTTTTGTGGTTTTCACATCTTTTTTATTTGTGATGTACAGAGAAGGGCTCACCTTTGACCCTATCCTTTTGAATTTTGTAAATGCCATTCCCGGAGTTCGATACAAAGAAACCTGGGTTGGTTCTCACTTTATTCCCATTCTGTTTGCATTGGTATTCCTGAGCATTATAACCTTGCTTCTTGATGCCGTTGTATTCCATTTGAATTTATTTGGCTTTACATTAGAGCTCTCGGGGTCTTCGGGTGTTATTTTTGGCTTACTCGTAATTTACTTGATTTCATGGTTACTGATGCAGCGCTTTAGCACTCGTCGGGAACGCTCTCGCATGATGGTTGTCTTGACACTAGGCCTGATCATCGCTAGTGCCATCAGCTTTACAGTTGATAAAGGTTTTGGCATGTTGCGTCCTCACCAAAAAGACCGCATCGAACTTTTCCTGGGCCTCAGAGAGGACCCAAACGGCGATGACTACAACCGAAACCGCGCCATGGCAGCAGTAGGCTCAGGTGGTTTTTTAGGCAAGGGTTATCGCGAGGCCTCTGTCTCTAGTGTGCGCTCTAACCATGTGCCCGAATCTGAAACCGATTTCATCTTTTGTCCGTTTGCCGAAGAATGGGGTTTTGTAGGTGTACTTATTTTATTTGCGCTCTATTTATTTGTGCTTTTTCGCATCATTATTATTGCCGAAAGACAGCGCTCGGCTTTCAACAGGATATACGCCTATTGTGTGGCCATGATTCTTTTTTACCATTTTGCGATCAATATCGGCATGAACATTGGGTTTGCTCCGGTTATCGGAATTCCGCTTCCTTTATTTAGTTACGGAGGTTCATCCATGATGTCTTTTAGTGTCATGCTATTTATTTTACTCAAACTTGATGCACAACGCAAAGATGTTTTGCGCTAATTAGTTTTTAATTTTGGAACTATGAAAAGAAATGCAACGGTCCTTACTGACCAAGAACAAAAAAAGATGACCAAAATATTTTGGGCCTTCGCCTTGCTGCCTTTCTTTTTGGTAGCGAGCTTACTCTTATTGCAATCCGAAGATGATCTTCCACCGGTTTCAATGCTCGATAACCCTCCAGAATTACAGGCTTCCCTTATCTTGGCCAAAAAAAGTGTAAAAGAAGATACCGTTATTGGTCGCTTTTGGCAAGTAAACCGCACAAGTGTCAAATACCGCGAAATTTCACCGTACGTAACCGACGCGCTCATTTCAACCGAAGATGAAAGATTTTTAAAGCATTCTGGCGTTGACTTCCGGGCTTTAGCAAGATCTTTTACGTCCTTAGGACGCTCCGGTGGGGCTTCAACCATTCCGCAACAGTTGGCCAAACTACTTTTCACCCTACAACAACGCCAAAGAGAAGAACTGGCGCGCGCAAGTGGTGAAAAACTTGAATTGCCCTACGTAGGAGGTCTTCTTGGTAAATTCAGACGCGTCAGCGAAAAAGCACGCGAAAATATCATTGCTAAGCGTCTCGAAGAGCGTTTTACCAAAGAGGAAATCATCACGATGTACCTCAATCAATTCGACTTTTTGTACAATGCAGTTGGCATCGAAAATGCTTCCCGTGTTTACTTCAACAAACGTCCGAAAGACCTGACCAAAAACGAGGCCGCTACCCTGATCGGACTCTGTAAAAATCCTGCACTTTACAATCCATATTCTTATCAAATCAGAAATTACCGCGCTAAAATCGCTGAAAACAAAGGCGTTAGTCCTTCTTCGGTGTCAAAAGAAGATATCTTGGCAGCCCGTTCTAAAGATTCTTTAAAAGCAATTTCAAGACGCAATCAAGTATTATTTCAATGGCTTAAAAATTCCGAGAAAGGAAATGAAGCCCTCCGAACCAAAATTACCCGAGAAGAATACGACAGAATCAGCAAAGAACCAATCACTATTCGCTACCGCTCTTTGGATCACAAAGAGGGCATGGCTCCTTACTTCAGAAAAGAATTGCGCACTGAAGTACAGTCCATCTTAATGGCGAAAAAAGCAGACGGAACCTTCAAATATTTACGTGAAGATGGGAATCCTTATGACATAGATGCCGATGGTTTAAGAATTTACACAACGCTAAATCCTACCATGCAGCGCTATGCCGAATACGCAGTAGAAAGACACATTAAAGAAGAATTGCAACCACAATTTGACATCAATAATCGCGGGCTCAAGAACTATCCGTTCTCTAATAGTATTGATCCAAAAATCGTGGAAGAAATCATGACCTCCGCGCGTCATAATTCTGATCGTTATAAAAAATTAGTGGCACTCGGTCTCAGTGAATCCGATATCAATAAAGAATTCAATGTTCCGGTAGAAATGTCTGTCTTTAGCTGGAATGGCGAACGCGATACCGTCATGAGCCCCAACGACTCCATTCGTTACTACAAAGCTTTCTTGCACGCAGGGTTGGTTTCTATGGACCCAACAACCGGTTTTGTCAAAGCGTGGGTAGGAGGTGTCAATTTCAAGCACTTTGGCTACGATCACGTCAGACAAGGCAAGCGCCAGGTGGGGTCAACGATAAAGCCATTTGTCTATGCCGCGGCGCTTTCTATGAAAGTCGTAAATCCATGCACAGGTTTCTCTGCTGACGAATATTGTCTTGATCTTGTTGACCACAACACCAATAAAGTAATTGGTCAATATTGTCCGGCTGGGCCTGCAGCACCTAGTGTCAGAGATGGTTTGGCACAATCATCTAACAAAGTAACAGTAGCCGTTATGGGTCGCATGGGGGCATTTAATCCTGTTCAAAAAACAGGTGGGCCTTATCAAATTGAAAAATTGCTCAAAAAAATGGAGATCAACCTCCATCCAAACGACGTCGTGCCATCGATGTGTTTGGGCAGTATGGACCTTTCTCTCTTGCAAATGGTGGCCGCTCAATGTGTGTTTCCGAATAATGGAATCTATGTTCGGCCGACCTTCATTGAACGCATCACAGACCGAAACGGCAAAGTTATTTACAGCGCCACAGAACACCGCGAACAAGCCTTAAATGCCACTGTAGCCTACGAAATGCTCCAGATGATGAAAGGCGTGATTAATTTCGGAACAGGTGGAAGCTTAAGAGGTGGCCGCAGCTGGGGTGGTATAACCGCACCAACCGCAGGAAAAACCGGTACTACTCAAAATAACTCAGACGGTTGGTTTGTAGGAATTACTCCTGAATTGGTTACTGGCGTTTGGGTTGGTGCCGAAGACCGCGCCGTGCGCTTCAAGACCATGACTTGGGGCCAAGGTGGTCGCATGGCATTGCCAATATATGGTTACTATATGCAGCGCATTTATAAAGATCCAGTCATCGCACTCTCTACCCGAGATTTTGAACCGCCATCAGACTACGACCCATCTATATACGATTGTACTGTTGCTCCTCAGCCAGAGACAGTCGATGAATCAGAAATACCTTTTGAATTTTAGCCATGAATAAAGTAGTTAAAGATGTACAAACAGCACTAGAAGGCATCCAAGACGGCATGACCCTTATGGTTGGTGGTTTTGGCCTCTGCGGTATTCCCGAAAATGCTATCGCGCATCTTGTCAAGATGGGTGTCAAAAACCTCACTTGCATCAGTAATAATGCAGGAGTTGACGACTTTGGTCTTGGGCTGCTCTTGCAAGCTAAGCAAGTCAAAAAAATGATCAGCTCTTATGTCGGTGAAAACGATGAATTTGAGCGTCAAATGTTATCTGGCGAGCTCGAAGTGGAGCTCATTCCACAAGGAAGCCTTGCTGAACGCTGTCGCGCCGGCGGAGCAGGAATACCTGCATTCTTTACACCAGCAGGCTACGGTACAGAAGTTGCTGAAGGAAAAGAAGTCCGTGTATTTAATGGCAAACCCCATATTTTAGAATCAGCACTCACTGCAGATTTCGCTATCGTTAAAGCTTGGAAAGGAGATACAGAAGGTAACCTCATCTTCAAGGCTACCGCCAGAAATTTCAATCCAATGATGGCAATGGCCGGAAAGATCACAATTGCCGAGGTCGAAGAGTTAGTGCCGGCGGGTACGCTTGACCCTAACTTTATCCATACTCCGGGCATTTTTGTCCAACGCATCTTTCAAGGTAATTCATTTGAAAAACGCATCGAACAACGCACCGTTCGAACAAAAAATTAAAGCATGGCACTCGATAAAACA
>JBJTNI010000015.1:0-27919 GCA_046073985.1 Flavobacteriales bacterium
TACCTTAAATGCTTGTGCTTCTGGCCCAGCACCATTAACACTTACTAACTGATTGAGTGTAAACACAGTATCTGTAAGTATTTCACCTCCACCCAATAAATCAATTTTTAAGACAAAAATATTAGAGCCGCCGTTCAGTGAATTTTGATTGTCCACAACATTAGAGTTGGTCCCAACGGCTACATAACCGCCATCAGCGGTGGCCCTAATTTGATTGATTTCATCAAGGCCCGCATTGAGCACTACTGTTCCGGCTAAATTTAGAATCCAATACCCAAAATAAGGATCGACATAACCTAGGGCTAAGTCAAAGGTATCTTGAAACGTAGAGCTGTTGATGGTTTGAAAGCCAAAAATACAATTTTGCTGTTGTTCTAAGTATTGCGCCTGACACACCCTATTATTAGTGATGATGCCAGAATTGTCCAACTGGGTGTTTTCCTGTATGAGTATGCCGTCTGGCCCAATTCTTCCGGAAAAGTTGTCAAAGTTGGAAGCATTTGGTTGATGAAAACCCGCAAACATGATTCCGTTTGGGGTCAGGGTAAGGTCTGACACCTGATAAGCCCCATTGTAATGTCCAAACGTATTTTGCCACAACAAAGTACCGTTGTCGTGCACTAGTGCAATGAACGCTTTTTTCATCAATGAATCAGCTACATACCATTCTCCGCCAATTACATAGGTGGTGTCGGTAAGCCTTTGAATTGCCAAAGCGCGGTCATCACCTTCAGATCCAAATGTTTTGGTCCAGAGCGTGTCACCTGCTTTATCCAGGCGGATCATGAATACATCGGCTGAACCACCAAAAACAGCCTGACGTTCCCCAACCAATACCATACCAGTATCAATAGTTTGTGCGCCGTCATGAATGCGTTCCCAGCTTGGACTTGAATAGGATTTAACCCATTGTTGTTGCCCCGATAAATCAGTAAAAATCAACATCGGGTCATAACTACCCGAGCTGACATTATGAGCCATACCGGCCAAGTAGTAACCGAGTCCAGGCCGTAAAAACAAGCGTTTAACTTCCTCCGTTTCCTGGGTACCATAGGCCTGACTCCATTGGTAATTTCCTTGTTTATCCAGCTTCAAGAGGTAACCTTGTGCATTTTGCTCCCAGCTTCCTGATGTGCCTGCAACAACGAAACTAGAGTCAGGTAGTACAATGATATCTTCGCCTTTGTCAAAGCTGGCGCCAGCATACAATTTGTAAAAGCGCTGTTGAGCCAACAACGACAAATTCATGAAAAGAAAAACGAATATTACAATGCGCATTTGACTTGCATATAAATGGATGCTCCGTTCTTTAGGCTTACGTTATCAGATCGGAGAAAAATTTGAAACTTCTCGAAGGTAAAAGCGCTGTAGGCCTGGGCTCTAAGACCTCCAAAGCCACCATAAGCGGCACCAACGCCTGTTTGCCACTTTTTGTTGACGTAAAAATGTGCCCCTGCAAAAATGAGTGGCGTATAGGTTTGACGGAGTAAAAAATGGGCGCCGTAGTAAGCCTGTACTCGGATACTAGAATCTTGATTGACCATTTTTGCCAATTGGATACTTGTGGGTAGCAGCGTCCATTTCTTCAGCTCAGAGCGTTGAAAACCAAGATCAGACAACGCGGTATCAAGCGCATTTGCTATTTGTAATTGTTGCAGTGACTGTAAATCCATTGCCCCGTAGTGGTAACTGCCGTTCAATTGAACTTGTTCAAGGGGCTTTATTTGATATGCAAATCCTAAATTTTCAACTTTCAATTGAAAAATGATGGGATCAGTTTCTGTTTCTGACACAAAACGATAATCTAAATCAAGGCCAAGACCAAGCGCAGAAAGCGGTCTGGTTGAATAACTTCCTTTGGCAGCGAGCTCAATGTGGATTGAATCTTGAACAGGGTCTTGATACCACGTGGCATTTGAAAATCGGGCATCTATGAGATTCTGAATGCCGATGAGATTGAGTTGCAAGGAGCTTTGTGTTTGGGCATTGAATACACCTATACCCAATTTGGAAAAACTCATGCTTTGCAAACGAGAATTTGAAAAATACAGGGTATCCCCTACAAATGGTGCTCCGCCAAGAAATACGAAGCCAAATGCGTCTTTATCGAACTGAATACCGGTATATTGACTAACGCCAGCGCCAAAAAGCCATGACCACGAAGCAGCTTTTTTTTGTGGGTCTTTACTGACACAACGATTGGTTCTGTATTGTACATTGGCATGCATTTGCAAGCCAAAGGCAGAGCGTTTAGGCAGAGCGGCATAGGTGGTAGCTAAAGTTTGAGAATCCAGAAAGCCTCCGTAAAAAAATGCTTGAGGGATCTTTTTAGGCACGGCATTACTGTTATATAAACCGTTGGCTTCAAAGCTCAGTTGCCGCTGCCCCCATGTTTGCAGCCCAATGAAGAGCATCGCAATGGCAAATGCTGTTATTTTCATGGCCTGATATTCGTTTTGAGTTGCAAATTGAGTTTGAAGGCTAAAAAAGCATTGGCTTGGACATCTTGCATGATGGCTAAACCTGTATTTGGATCTAGGGTGGCAAAACTTGCTTGCACAACTACTTGATTGAGTTCATTGATTTGATTCAGAATCGCTTCGGGCAGCGGTATTTTTAGATTCGATTTCTTTTTTTGTAAACCATCTATCGGATCAATCTGACCTAAATTTGCCGCAGAAATTTGTGCATCGGCAACGACGGTATGTTGCAATTGACCATCTTTGAGAAAGTACAATACAATATCTGTGGCAAATGGAAATGCATTGGTCGCTTCTAAAAGAATAGCCCCAGAACTAACGTGAGTTCTATTGATATTTTGCTGAAAATTGAGCTCAAAGGTATCTTGTAGGGTAAGGCCATCTGCGGCAAATTTGAGTGGCATACTTGCAGCAACTTTAACTTTTAAACGGCTATTTGGAAAAGCTTCATCATGACCAGCAGATGTATTCCCCCATGGGTTGACTTGAAGTTGGTAAGCCATTTCTTGTTGAGCACCTAAATTTTCGAGGTAATTTTCGAGGTTACTGTTTGTGGCATCAAAATGCAATTGGACGGAACTAGGTTGTAAAGTTGACCAAGCGCCAAGTGCAGGCGCAAGAAAGATATTGGATCCAATTATTGGCGCCTGCAAAGCAATTGACTGACCTTGAGTATTGGTGGCCTGCAAAGATGAAATTTGGCTACGTAAGGCAACTTTGAAACCGTTTTCAATAGTGACATCCATGGATAAATTTGGTAAATCTAAGGAACCCGCAATGACTTGATTGAGATAAGGCAAATGAAATACTTGTTGTTGATCCAAGATTGCTGAACCAAAATAGCCACTTGCATAGTTCAGGGCTATATCCTGAAAGCTTGCTTCAAATTTAAAAAGCTGGTTGGCGTAAATAGATACCGTGGGGCCGTTCGGATCTGTTTTTAGGGTAAGTTTGGATTGCAACTTATTGAATTCTAGCCCTTGCAATCCACCTAAATCGATGTCGTATTGGCTTAAATCAATGGTTTCATAAGCAATTGTAGGATTTTGCACAGTTCCAGCGCCAACAACAAAATATTGGACAAAAGCTTGACCATTGAGTTTCACGCCAGGCAATTCGACCTGATACAACACATCAGTATTGAGCGGATTAAATACTTTTAACTTGACTCGGCCAGACTTGACACTCACTTTTTTAAGCAGAATGTCCTGTAAATCTAATTCATGTGTTTTGACACTATTGACAAATGTGAAACCTGGCGTAACGTTATTAACGGTAAATACCGATTGAAATTGCTGGCTTATTGTGGTGTCTGGAATTTGAATGAGCTCAGCCAAACCGATGTCTAAAAGCGTTCGGGTAAGAGCGACATCGATTTGAGTCCCATTCACAGAAAGTGTGGAATCGTTGTAGTAATTGGCAAGATCTAGGGTGTCCTTCACAACTGGGATTTGCCAGTCTGAATTCCAGCTAGTAGGCTCTTTTTTACAAGCGCTGAGCACTACAATGAAAAAGAAAAAATAGCAGAATTTCACGTTAACATCTTTCAATTACGGCAGCGTAGCCTTGACCAACACCTATACACATTGTAACAAGCGCATAACGTTGTTTGGTTTCTTGAAGTTGCCTTGCAGCGGTTAAAATCAAACGCGCACCGGACATTCCGAGTGGATGTCCTAAAGAAATGGCGCCTCCATTAGGATTGATTCTTGGATCTTTGTCTTGTAAGCCTAAGGCTCGAGAACAAGCAAGCACTTGCGCAGCAAAAGCTTCATTGATTTCAATGACATCCATTTGATCGAGTGTAAGGCCCGCTCTTTGCAAGGCTTTTTGACTTGCTGGAACCGGACCAATACCCATGATACGAGGCTCAACACCAGCAACTGCAGCTGAAAGAATTTTTGCAATTGGCTTTAATTGATGTTGCTGAACACCAGATTCGTTGGCGAGCAAAAGTGCTGCTGCACCATCGTTGAGTCCGGAAGCATTACCAGCCGTGACGGATCCGTCTTTTTTGAATGCCGGCTTGAGCTTGCTAAGTGTTTCAACGCTAGTGTTGGCTCTGGCAAATTCGTCTTGATCAAAAACAACTGTCTCCCCTCTTTTTTGAGGGATGGTCAGAGGAACAATTTCACCGTTATAAAATCCTCTGGCTTGGGCTGCAAATGTTTTTTGCTGGCTCCAGGCTGCAAATGTATCTTGGTCGGCTCTTGAGATGGCATATTTTTCAGCTAAATTTTCAGCGGTCATGCCCATACTATCTACGCCGTAGAGTTCTTCCATTTTTGGATTGATGAAACGCCAACCAAAAGAAGAGTCATACATTTGGGCATCGCGACCAAAGGCGGTGGAAGTTTTTGAGATTACCCATGGGCCACGTGTCATGTGTTCAACACCACCCGCGATGAATAAATTACCCTCATTTAATCGTAAGGCTCTGGTAGCATGAATAGCAGCAGCCATTCCCGATGCACACAAACGATTGACTGTCTCGGCAGGGACCTCAACAGGTAAACCAGCGAGTAAACTTGCCATGCGCGCAACATTTCTGTTGTCTTCACCGGCCTGATTGGCACAGCCAAGGATGACATCTTCAACGGATGTTAAATCTAGTTGAGGGTGGCGTGCAATCAATGCAGCTAGTATTTGTGCTGCTAAATCATCGGCGCGCAAAGGAGCGATGCTTCCTCCAAAATTTCCGATGGCACTGCGCACACCATCGATCAGATATACTTCTTGAGACATGTTTTTCATTTTCATTTCAAAGATAAAATTAAAAAGAACCGACGGCAACAATTCAGCAATTTTACTTATGTTCGCAACTATGGAAAAACGACAATTTTCAGACGCCTACAATCAACCCTCTGCCGTTGATTTGAAATACTTTGAGCGCTTACTTCCAGGACGCTGCCTGAGTGAACGCGCCGAGCTAGAAGCCTACAGTCACGACCACACCGAAGACCTCGTTTTCTACCCTGGTCTTGTACTGCTACCCAATAGCACTGAAGAAGTTTCTCAAATCATGCAATATTGTCATCAAAAGTGCATTGCAGTTACAGCAGCCGGAGCCCGAACGGGCTTAAGTGGCGGCTGCCTGCCCATTCATGGCGGAGTATTGCTTTCGACTGAAAAGCTCAACCACATACTCGATATTGATGTCAAAAATGCAAAAGTCATTACAGAGCCTGGCGTCATTACAGAAGAATTGCAAAATGCAGTCCGGGAAAAAGGCTTGTTTTATCCGCCAGACCCTGCTAGTAAAGGCTCTTGTTTTATTGGAGGCAACATTGCCGAAAACTCTGGAGGTCCAAAAGCGGTTAAATACGGTGTCACCAAAGATTATGTCCTGAATTTAGAGGTAGTATTAGCTGATGGCACCATCATGTGGACTGGTGCGAATGTCCTTAAAAATGCAACCGGATACAACCTGACACAATTAATTGTCGGTTCAGAAGGTACGCTGGCTATTGTTACCAAAATTGTTCTGAAACTTTTACCCCACCCTACACATGACTTACTGATGTTAGTCCCGTTTTATGAGGCTACACAAGCTTGTGAAGCGGTGGCTGCTATTTTTCAGGCTGGGATCACACCAAGTGGACTAGAATTCATGGAACAAAACGCGCTGCGTTGGTCACAATCTTTTTCTGGCGATTACACCATTGAAGTCAAAGACACACATGCCGCACATCTTCTGATAGAAGTCGATGGCTTTGACCCAGACCAACTCATGAAAGAATGCGAAGGCATTTTGGCAGTATTGGATCAATTTCAAACCGATGAAATTTTATTTGCAGAGTCTGAAGCGCAGAAAACGGCTCTCTGGAGTTTGCGCAGAAAAGTGGGTGAAGCGGTTAAAGTACAATCTGTCTATAAAGAGGAAGATACTGTAGTGCCTCGTTATCAATTACCCAACCTATTAGCGACGGTAAAAGCAATTGGTCAAAAATACGGATTTGAATCTGTTTGCTATGGCCATGCAGGAGATGGCAATTTACATGTCAATATCATCAAAGGCGATTTAAGTGAACAATTTTGGAACGAAGAGCTGACAATAGCCATCAGAGAATTGTTTAGTGCGGTGATTCAAATGGGCGGAACGATTTCAGGCGAACACGGAATTGGCTTGGTACAAAAACCTTATATGGATTTGGCATTTAGCACTGCAGGCCTTGACTTGATGAGAGGCATCAAACAAATTTTTGACCCAAAAAGCATCTTGAATCCGGGGAAAATATTTTAGTTATTGGTTGATCCAATTTAAGTTTCGACTATACAGGAAAACCCAGACAGCTCCGTATAAAATTCCAACAACCGTAAGCACCGTAGGAATTTGCTGTATGGCATTGAAAAAGAAAGGCATCAGGACCAAACCAATGCTATAAATGATGTAAAAATGAAAGCCAAGTTTTTTGCGCTTGAACATCAAAATGACACCTGTAAGCCCAAGTAACAAGAATATCAATTGAATGGTGTTATACAAATGAAAATTTGCAAACATTTGGGTAGTTACCGTTTGCATTTGATCCACAATGTAAGTGTAATCTGAGGCCCCTGCTTGCTCGAGTTGTTCTCGCATTTCAGCGTAGTCAAGTAGCGCTTTTTTGACCATATCGGCATCGGGCTTGGCTCCTAAAACAGCAGTTAAAGAACCAATTGTACTAATTCCGATATTGATACTTGAAAGAATGACCAACACAAGTAAAAAAACTGGTCTTTTGGGTACATCTATTAATTCTTGAAAATCAGTCATTACTTGTCATTTTTTGAATAAATTGGTATGCCGCTTGCATATCGATGGCCAAAATACGATCTGTGTCTAAACTAGGAACAACAGTTCTAAACTGTGTATATAATTCTTCGAGCCAAACTGAGGATTGTAGCGGTCTTCTAAACTCGAGGCCTTGAGCAGCATGAATGAGTTCAATTGCTAAAATTTTCTGACAATTTTCAAGTACTCTGTAAAGTTTAGTAGCCGCATTTGCCCCCATACTGACATGGTCTTCTTGACCATTGCTACTATCGATGGTATCAATACTAGCTGGTGTGCAAAGTTGTTTGTTTTGACTTACGATAGAAGCGCTTGTGTATTGTGTAATCATGAGGCCTGAATTGAGGCCCGGATTTTTAACTAAGAATGGAGGCAAACCACGTGTTCCTGAAATTAATTTGTAAGTCCTGCGCTCAGAAATACTACCGAGTTCTGCCATAGCAATGGCCAAAAAGTCAAGGATCAAGGCCAAGGGTTGCCCATGGAAATTTCCGGCCGAAACCACTTGATCGTCGTCAAAAAAGATGGTAGGGTTATCAGTAACGGCAGAGATTTCTCTTTCGATAATTTTTGCGGCGTGTTGTAGGGTATCTAAACTAGCGCCATGAACTTGCGGAATACAACGAAACGAATAAGGGTCTTGTACATGCGCTTTGGTTTGAGCAATGATTTGACTTCCTTTTAATGTTTCTCTGAACCAAGCTGCAACTCTGATTTGCCCTTCTTGATTGCGAATTTCGTTCACATTCGCTGAAAAGGGCTCAATGCGTCCATCAAAAGCTTCTAATGATAACGCCGCAACTTGATTAAAGCCATCAAATAGTCGGTATGCTTTATCAATAGCGAAGCTCGCATACGCAGACATGAACTGTGTGCCGTTGAGCAGTGCAAGACCTTCTTTAGATTGCAAAACAAGCGGCTCTAAATTAAATCTTTGCTTTAATACAGTTGAGCTATATAATTGATTTTCAATATATACTTCACCTTCACCAATTAAAGGTAGCGACAAATGAGCCAAGGGGGCTAAATCGCCAGAGGCACCCAAACTACCTTGTTGATATACTTTTGGATAAATCTGGTGATTATAAAAAAACAAGAGCCTTTCTATTGTCTCGAGTCTGACACCTGAGGCGCCTTTAGATAAGCCCAAAATTTTAAGCAGCAACATGCGCTTTACGATTTCTTGAGGGACTTCATCACCTATACCGCAAGCGTGTGAACACACCAAATTTCGTTGGAGTTCCTCTAGGTCTTCTTTCCCAACTGCAGTGTTGCACAAAGAACCAAAGCCCGTATTGACACCATAAATAAGTTGATCTGTTTGAGTTATTTTCTGATCAATATAAGCGCGACATTTTAGAATTCCTTGTTTTAAATCTTCACTTAAGACAAGTGGTTCTGCTTGCCTGAGTAGTTGCTCGAATTCGTCGAGACTTAGGTAGTTTGAGGTAAGTTCAATGGCCATTCAAAAGAGAATTAAGCATTTTTGATTTGTAGTGCGAAATCTTTGGCAAAGTAAGTTAAGATGGCATCTGCCCCAGCCCTGCGCATACTAATGAGCATTTCATGTATGGCGCGGTCGTAGTCTAGCCAGCCATTTTTAGCAGCAGCATAAACCATGGCGCATTCACCACTGACATTGTAAGCAGTAACAGGAATTGGAAAATTCTCCTTGAGTAAAGTGATGATATCTAAATAACATAAAGCCGGCTTTACCATCAGCATGTCAGCTCCTTCGTCAAAATCGAGTTGTGCCTCTAGCAAAGCTTCTCGTTTATTGGCTGGATTCATTTGATAGGTCTTTTTATCACCAGATTTTGGAGCCGAATTGAGGGCGTCTCTGAACGGTCCATAAAATGCACTGGCGTATTTAGCAGTATAGGACATGATCGAAACATCGGTATGCCCAGCAGCATCTAGCTCGGAGCGTAAATAACCTACTCGACCATCCATCATGTCTGACGGCCCGATGATATCGACACCTGCTTGTGCTTGCGCCAAAGCCATATTAGCCAAAATAGGTAAAGTTTCATCGTTGACAATTTGACCATCTCGAACCAAACCATCGTGTCCATCGGAGGAGTATGGATCCATGGCTACATCACTCATGATAACCGCTTCCGGAAATCTTTGTTTGATGGCATGTATCGCTTTTAAATAAAAATTATCGGAAGCCCAACTATAACTTGCCATTTGGTCTTTGAGCGCGTCATCTACAGCCGGAAAAATATCGAAGGTCTTGACGCCAAGAGACATACAAGCCTCAATTTCGGGTAATAGCTTGTCAATAGACCAACGAAAATTATTGGGTAAAGAAAGCACTTCTTCTTGGATACCCTTACCATCTTTAAGAAAGATAGGGTAAATCAAATGTGCTGCAGAGATTTGTGTCTCTTCAACCATTTGTCTGATCACCGCACTTTTGCGATTGCGTCTTGGACGAATATTCATGACCTTACATTAACATACCACCACAAACATGCAGTGTTTGCCCAGTAATATATGCTGACATTTCTGAAGCCAAGAAAACAGTAGCATTGGCAACATCAATTGGCTGCCCTCCTCTTTTTAACGGAATGCTGTTTCTCCAGGATTCAACAACTTGTTGATCGAGTACTTCTGTCATTTCTGTTTCAATGAAGCCTGGGGCAATGGCATTGCAACGAATGTTTCTTGAACCAAGTTCTGCAGCCACAGATTTTGTAAAACCAATGAGGCCTGCTTTGGATGCAGCATAATTGGCCTGCCCTGCGTTTCCTTTGACACCAACAACAGAACTCATGTTGATTATAGAACCCGCTCTTGCCTTGAGCATCGGTTTTTGGACCGCTTTTGTAAGGTTAAATGCAGATTTCAAGTTCGTATTGATGACTTCGTCCCATTGCTCTTCGGTCATACGCAATAATAGTGTATCACGGGTAATACCTGCGTTATTTACCAAAACATCAACTGTACCGAAAGCCTCCACCACTTGATCAACAAGCGTTTGTGCTTGTTCGAAGTCAGCGGCATCTGATTTAAATCCTTTGGCGACACCTCCGTTAGCACTCAATTCAGCTTCTAGCGCGCGTGCTTTCTCTTCAGATGATAAATAAGTGAATGCTACTTTTGCACCTTGCGCTACACATTCTTGAGCAATAGCTTTACCAATACCGCGTGAAGCACCGGTAATTAATACGACTTTGTTATCTAATAAACCCATGTTTGAAATTTTATTTCAAAGATAAGGTTCTTGTGCAAATAGGAGTCGAAATGCGCCGATGAACTATGATTTCAGTGCTAAAAAAACACGGATACCCGTCAAACGCATGTCTTTTCGTCTGATTGGAAAGCGCTTGAAAGTGGTGTCACAAAGTGAACTTCCATAATGCGGCGTCACTTCTAAATGCCCTTTGTGGATTACCGGAAATACTTCTTCAATTTTTGGAGGGCTACAATAAGGCGCTTTTCTTTTCTTTAGTGCCAATTGAATTTCTTGCAAAAGTGTAGGAGAACCCTCAATATTCAATTTATAAATGGTGTCATTTTGAACTGTATAAAGATGCTCGACAATTGTTTTACGTTTCCCTTGACTCATGGGGCATTCTAATAATATTTCTTGGCGCATACTCAGGACGTTTTTAGTAGCCCAGCGCACTTGATAATTGATGTGAAGTGACTTTTGTCCTACACAATACACCCCAGTTGTATCGAGCATAATTAAATGCCCTAGAAGTTGTTTAAAAGGAGCAGCTCCAAACTTAGGGTAAGAGATTTGAATATTTGTGGTTTGCAAATGTCCTATCTGGAACTCAATTGGCTTGGACTTAGCGCAATTCTCTAATAAATCGAATTGGTGCTGACGCGCAGGGTTTTCGTGACCGCAAGCAGCCAAAAAAAATAAGCCTGCCAAGATAAAAACAAGGTATTGCTTACAGGACAACATTGCCATATAAATCGTAATGATCTGCTTCATGAATCAGGATACGCGAAAAATCTCCTAATCGAACATACGCGCTGTCTTTTTTTACAAGCACCTCGTTATCGACGTCTGGCGAATCAAATTCAGTTCTACCGACAAAATAATCGCCTTCAATCCGATCGAAGAGCACTTTGTAAGTTTGCCCAACACGCAATTGATTGAGCTCGTATGAAATGCCACTTTGCAATTCCATGATCTGATCTGCACGTTCTTTTTTAAGCTTTGCACTCACGTCATCAATGAATTGATAAGCATGAGTGTTTTCCTCGTGAGAATATGTAAATATACCCAAGCGGTCAAAGCGTGTACGTTCGACAAAATCATACATTTCCTGAAAATCAGCGTCGGTTTCTCCGGGATAACCTGCAATCAAAGTAGTGCGCAAGGCCAAACCCGGTACTTTAGCCCTAATTTGAGCCACTAATTCTTCGGTTTTTTCTCTGGTGATGCCTCGGCGCATGGCTTGCAAAATTTTAGTAGAACCATGTTGTAAAGGCATATCGAGGTACTTACAAATGTTGTCTCGTTCTGCCATGACATCTAAAACGTCCATCGGGAAGCCTGAAGGATACGCATAATGTAATCGAATCCAATCCAGGCCTTCAATATCAGACAAGCGCTTGAGCAAATCCGAGAGTGCTCGTTTTTTGTACAGATCAAGGCCATAATAGGTCAAATCTTGAGCGATGAGCATGATTTCCTTAACGCCCTTCGCTACCAACCCTTTGGCCTGAAGTACTAAATCTTCAATTGGCGTGGAAAGGTGTTTGCCTCGCATCAGCGGAATAGCACAAAAAGAACATGGGCGATCGCAGCCTTCGGCAATTTTAAAATAAGCGTAATGACTTGGAGTGGTCAGGATGCGTTCTCCGACAAGTTCGTGTTTGTAATCGGCCTTAAGTGTTTTGAGTAAACGTGGAAGTTCGCGCGTTCCAAAATAAGCGTCAACTTCAGGGATTTCCTTCTCGAGGTCATCGCGGTAACGCTCAGACAAACAACCCGTAACATAAACTTTTTCAACCAAACCTTCTTGTTTGGCCTCTGCGTAACGCAAAATGGTATCAATTGACTCTTGCTTTGCGTTGTCAATGAAGCCACAAGTATTGATGATGACGATTTCAGCATCGTCTTGTTGCGCTTCGTGTTCGACATCGAATTGATTGGCCTTCAATTGTGCCATCATGAGCTCAGAATCAAAAGTATTCTTGGAGCAGCCTAATGTAATGACATTGACTTTGTTTTTTTTGAGGGTTTTCGTCTTCATTGGTCTTGCAAAAATAGGACTCTTTGCGCAATTGGTCGTACTTTTGAGGATACTTGTCAATCTACAAGCTATGAAAATACTTTTTATCCTTCCATTGGCCTTCGTTATGACCTCTTGTTTTGTACCAAGATCAAAACGCGTCCCCAACTTAATTATGGCAACTCCAATTGAAATAACAATTTCCGAAATCAATGAAGGGCTTTATAGCGCTGAATCGGCTCCTATCCGAATAGATTCGATTTCGGTAATCGAAAATATTCTCACATTAAACTACAGATCTCTGGTTGATGTTGGACGATTGAGCTTGGTTGGAAGCCCCTTACTTGCCAAATCTTTTCCACCAATCAGAAATTGTAAATTTATAGGCTCAGAAAAAGAGATACAGCAAAATGATAATGACCTAAAAGAAGTTTATCAAGGAGAACTTCATTTTGACCTCAAACCTTTGGCTCATAAGTTTGTCAAAGACGCTCCAACATACCTGCAAATTGAAGGTTGGCCCGAAAAAATTCTTTTTATTTATCCGGAATAATGGAAGAACGCATCGATAAAATTTTACTGGAACGCGGTTTAGTGAGTACGCGCGTACGCGCCGAAGAAATCGTGAAAAAATTTGGTGTTAAAGTCAATGGCAAGCTCTTTTCGAAGCCAGGTAAAAAGGTGCCTACAGATGCCGTCATCGAATTAATGGCAGAAGAAATTCCTTGGGTATCAAGAGCTGCATTTAAACTCATCGCTGCGCTTGATCACTGGAAAATTGAGGTCAAAGAGCAAACTTTCATGGATTTAGGAGCCAGCACCGGTGGTTTTACAGAGGTGCTTCTAAGTCGCGATTTAAAACGTTGTTATTGCGTCGACGTTGGGCAAAAGCAATTACACGAGCGCATCAAAAACGACCCCAAAGTGGTCAATTTAGAAAAGACACATGCGCGCGATTTAACTGAAAAATTAATCCCTGAACCCCTTGATGGCCTGGTTGTAGACGTATCCTTTATTTCACTTGAAAAAGTGCTACCCTTCACCATTTCCTTTCTTAAACCAAATGCAAACGTCATTTTGTTGATCAAGCCACAGTTTGAATTGGGCCCAGGTGCCTTGAACAAAGCTGGTGTTGTCAAAGATCCGAGCCAATACCCGGCACTGCTAGAAAACATCAAAACAATGGCTTTACGCAACCAATTAGAATGGATTGCTTACATCGACTCCCCTATTCTTGGAGGCGATGGCAACACAGAATTTTTGGGCTATTTCAAAAAGAAATAACTTACTTTGCAGCCTATGATGAGTATTGAAGAATTGCAAAAAGCTTTTTTGGACCTCGATTTTCAAGCCAATCGCATTGCGAAATTAAAAGGTATTGATCCTGTTCACCTTTCGCGCTTCAATGAACGTTCTGAGCAAGTGCGCGTACAATTACTCCAGATGGGCCTCAGCGACGCCTTGACACTGTCTTTGGTCGAACTCAATCCGATCGATGAAAATTTTCAAGCTCACTTTTCGTTCGGAAGAAAAATCCTCAACGTTTTGACTTTTGGCTTGCACAAAAAACGCTATTTACCAAAGAAACAAGAAGCATACTTCCGTCATGAGGTTGCAGAAAGAAGCAGGTTGTATCAGTATGCCAAGGGGCAATTAAGTATTGATTAAGGAAGCATTTCGAAATTACTTCAACGCTGCTTCTTGTTTTTCCCCTTCTTTTACTGATATTTCTTGACCAAACAACTTACAAGAAACAGGCGCTGAACCTAAATTTTCAATAGTTACATTTTGCTGTGAAATGGAAAGTGCCAGTGGTTGATTTTTGTAGCGAATTTGGAACGAATAAGCTTTCCATGGTTTTGGGATACGAGGGAAGATTGAAAGGCCATCTTCGGTTACTCTTACACCACCTAAACCTTCAACTACAGACATCCAGGTGCCTGCCATCGAAGTAATATGTAAACCTTCATCAGCCTCGTGATTGTAATCGTCTAGATCCAAACGACTCGTGCGCAAGTACAATTCAAGTGCTTTGTCCATTCGACCAATTTTAGCAGCTAAAATCACGTGGACACAAGGAGATAATGACGATTCATGAACGGTTTTTGGCTCGTAGAAATCAAAATTTTCTCGGATTGTAGCTTCATCAAAATGATCTTCAAACAAGTACAAGCCTTGGAGTACATCTGCTTGCTTGATAAAAATAGATCGCAAGATGCGGTCCCAAGACCAATGTTGATTGATCGGACGTTCAGCATCCGGAATATCGTTGGCAGACAGTTGTTCTTTGTCCATGAAGCCGTCTTGTTGCAAGAAGATATGTGTTCCATCAAGTTTTGGAAAGTAGACATGATCAACGATGTGTTGAAAATCCTTGACTTCTTTGGCACTGAGTTTTTCAGGAAGCAGGGCTTTCACTTGAGCGTCCACCTCCAAGCAATATTGAATACACCAACGCGCAATATAATTGGTATACCAGTTATTATTGACGTTGTTTTCGTATTCATTAGGCCCGGTTACACCTAACATGACGTATGCTTTTTTCGCTTCAGACCAATTGAAGCGCTGCGCCCAAAAACGAGCAATTCCGGCTAAAACTGGCAAGCCATATTCAGAAAGATAAGCGGTATCACCAGTATGGCGAACGTAATTATAAATACCAAATGCAATAGCTCCGTTGCGGTGAATTTCTTCAAAAGTGATTTCCCATTCGTTGTGACATTCTTCACCGTTCATGGTTACCATTGGGTAAAGCGCTGCACCATTTTTGAACCCTAATTTTTCGGCATTTTCAATGGCGCGATCCAGATGGTTGTAGCGGTATACAAGGAGCTGTCTGGCTACCTGTGGATCAGCAGTCTTGAGATAGAATGGCAAACAATAGGCCTCAGTGTCCCAATAGGTGGCACCGCCATATTTTTCTCCAGTAAAACCCTTAGGGCCAATGTTTAATTTGGCATTTTTTCCAGTATAGGTCTGATATAAATGAAAAATGTTAAAACGAATCCCTTGCTGAGATGCGGCATCTCCTTCGATGAGGATATCTGCACTTTTCCAAATGGCTGCCCAAGCATCTTCATGCTCTTTGCGCAAAACATCAAAACCTGAAGTATAAGCATCTCTTACTCGTTTGATGGCTTTAGCAGCAAGTTCAAATTCAGAATGATTGATGGTAGACGTAACAGAAACGTATTTTTTGAGTGTAAAACGTACTCCTTTCTCGAGGTAATGTTCGAAATTGTTCTCTACGTAAAATTCGCGTTGGGCCACATTCGGATGAATGGTCAACAATTCTTGTTCGCGCCAAAAAGAAAAACGCATGGCTGTAGCCACACAAAAATCTGTTTTTTTGGTTCGGGCACATAAAATTCCTTTTTGGACATCTACTTTTCTGGAGTCTTCTAGCCAGAAAAATTCGTCATAGTTGGCATCGTGATTACTAACATTACCATCTAGATACGGTGTAAATTTGACATTTCCGTTGAAATTCAAAGGCGTTACAGTATAAGAAATGGCTGCGATTTCTTCACGTGCCATTGAGCAAAATCGGATGCTCTCTACTTCGAGTTCCTTACCCGACCCAAAAACAACTCTAAAGGTTCTTTTGAGAAGTCCTTTCTGCATATCGAGTTCGCGGTGGAAATACTTGATCTGCTGTTGGTTCAAATCTAGAGGCTCTCCATCGATTTCAATGTTGATACCAATCCAATTTGTCGAGTTTAGAACCTTTGCAAAATATTCTGGGTAGCCGTTTTTCCACCAGCCAACACGTGTTTTATCAGGGTAATAAACACCGCCTATATAACTTCCTTGCAGTGTATCACCGCTATATTTCTCTTCGAAATTTGCACGTTGGCCAAACGAACCATTTCCGATACTGAAAATACTTTCGGCTTGTTTCTGTTTGTTGGCATCAAATTTTGTCTCGATGATCTTCCAAGGATCAATTTCAAATAAATTACGCATAGTTGGCTAAACTAAATTCTGTCAAATCGTTAAAATAAATATCTGCTTGGGTAGCAATGTGCTGATTTCCAACACCAACTGCTGTAAAACCTCCAGCTTTAGCTGCTGCAATACCCGATGCTGCATCTTCAAATACGAGCACTTCTTTAGGGTCAAGCTGTAAGGCTTTTGCCCCGTTTAAGAAAACTTCCGGATGTGGTTTGGGGTCGGTTACACCGTTTCCATCTATGACCACATCAAAGTAGTGTGCGATGCCTAACTTACCCAAGATAAAAGTGGCATTTTTACTCGAGGAACCAACACCAAGGAGAATTCCTTTGTGTTTTGCTTCTTCAAGCAAAGCCGCTACACCAGGTAATAAATCTGTGGCATTTAAAGCTTGAATAGATTCTAAATAAAAATCGTTTTTACTTTTGAGTAAGGCCTCAAATGCTTCGTTGGAGATGGTTTTTTGACCTAACTCTAAGATTTTTTTCAGGGAATCTACCCGACTCACACCTTTTAATAATTCGTTTTCTTTTTCGGTAAATGGAATATCAAGGCTATGTGCACAGCGCTGCCATGCAATGAAATGATTGTGCTCTGTTGTTACTAATACTCCGTCAAGGTCAAAAAGGAGTCCTTTAATTGGCGACATTGGTTTCTTTGATTCTTAAAGTTAAAATTCCGGCAACAATTAAGAGGACACCTCCTACTGTAACTGCTGCAATTCTTGAATTATTTAAAAGTCCGGACATGACATCTCCAAAGAATAAAGACGCAATAATTTCAGGAAGCACAATAAAAAAATTGAAAATCCCCATGTATACGCCAATTTTGTTGGTCGGTAAACAAGGTACTAACATCGCATATGGCATCGAAAGGATACTACTCCATGCAACACCGACTAATCCCATGATTAAAAAAAGCATCCAACTGCTGTTTTGATCCACAAAATTAATGAGCATGAGCCCCAAACCTCCAATTAGTAAACTGGTAAAGTGTGTCCATTTCTGACCAATTTTTGCCGCTAAAAATGGTAAAACCAATGCAAACAAAAAAGTAACCACGTTTTCAAACGAATAAGCCAAACCTGCAAGGTCCGATCCTTCACCGTATGCTGCGCTACCTGGCTCACCATTGAATATTTCAGAAGCTACCGCGGTTGTAAAAAAGAACCACATTAAAAACAAACCAGGCCAAGTTAAAAATTGCACCAAAGCCAATTGTTTCATTTGCTTAGGCATGGTTTGAATCGCCTTTAAAATTTCACCTGCTCCGTGCAAGATGCCCTTCTTTTCTGCGCGAGTAGCAGCTAATTCTTCTTCAGAAGGCGGATATTCTTTGGTAGTCAATACGGTGTAAAGTACCGCACCTAAGAAAGCAATTGCACCAATATAAAAACTCCATTTGACGTTGGCAGCAATTTGACCAGCTTGTGCCGTACCATCTACACTAAACCAGTTTGTAAATATCCAAGGCAAAGCACTGGCAATTGTTGCACCTACGCCAATGAAAAAACTTTGCATCGAAAAGCCACGCGTGCGTTGTTCGGCTGGCAATTGATCAGCAACAAAGGCACGAAAAGGCTCCATGCTGATGTTGATGGAAGAGTCGAGAACCCAAAGTAAACCTGCTGCCATCCAGAGTGCTGATGAAGATGGCATTAAAAACAAACAGATAGAACTGAGAATAGCCCCAATTAAGAAAAATGGTCTGCGACGGCCCCAAACAGGGTGCCAAGTGCGGTCACTGAGATAACCAATGATCGGTTGAACCAATAAACCGGTGAGTGGCGCTGCAAGCCAAAGGCCAGGAATTTCTTCTGGTTTTGCGCCAAGGCTTTCATAAATCGAGCTCATGTTGGCCATTTGAAGGCCCCAACCAAATTGGATTCCCATGAAACCAAAGCTCATGTTCCAAATTTGCCAAAAAGAAAGCGTAGGTTTAGTTTTCATGGCAGTAGTTTTAGTTTTTTATAGACTTAGCGGTAGTAAACTTTGTAACCCCACGCAGGAAGCTGTACTGTTTTTTCAGACTTAAGTTTGACTTTCTTACCGTCAAAAAGGTCTTGGTAAACGCCGGCTGTTGCTGCATCTGAAAATTTAATTTGCTGTGCTGTTGCACTTAAGTTAATGACTACAAGCACTTGATTTTGACCGCGCTCGCGGACGAATACCAACTGATTTTTTTGTGCAGGATTCGAAATAAAACGCGGTATGCTTTGTCCTGCGCCCGCAAATAATGCCGGGTTAGTCTGGTGTAATTGGAGAAGTTTTTGATAAAAATCAACCTGATCCATTTTTGACCAATCGATTTCGTCTTTTTCAAAAAATGCAAGGCGTCGATCAAGGGATGTTTCTTGTCCGTTATAAACCAAAGGCATACCTTCAATTGTAGCAGCTATTACAGCCATCGCAAAACGAGCTTCACCCATTCTTTCCATCTCTGTTCCATTCCAAGAATTCTCATCGTGATTAGATGTGAAATTCATATGAAAACCGTTATTATAAGACTTTGTGCGGCTGAAAAAGTCATGTACGGCACTTGCATCTTTTTTACCTTGAGCAATGTCGTTGAGGATGTGGTGAAATTCCCATCCGTAGGTTGCTTCAAAAGCGTCATGGAGTTCATTACCTTCGGCTTCTGCCAACATAAATACTTGATTCTTTGAGACAGCATCTAGGCTTGCTCTTGCGTCTTTCCAAAAATCCATTGGAACCCAACCCGCAACATCACAGCGGTAGCCGTCTATTTTGGCTGCCTGAACCCAATATTGCATGCATGAAATCATTTCGCGACGCATTTCTTCGTTATCATAGTTTAAGTCAGCAACATCCCACCAATCTGTACCAATAGTTGGCTGTAATTGCCCTAAGGAATCAAGGGTATACCAATCTTGGTGACCTTGATCAACCCAAACGTGGTCTGGAGAGGTATGATTGGCAACCCAATCGATGATGACTTTCATACCCAAACCATGTGCAGTTTCTACCAATGCACGGAAATCTTCAAAAGTTCCAAACTCAGGGTTCACGGCACGGTAATCGCGAACGGCATAGTAACTTCCCAATGAACCTTTTCTGTTTTTTTCACCAATTGGATGAATTGGCATCAACCAAAGAATATCAACACCCATTTTTTCCAAGCGAGGTAATTGCTCTTCTAAGGCCTTAAAGGTTCCTTCTTTTGAAAATTGACGGACATTGACCTCATAAATGGTCGCATTTGCAACCCATTTTGGCGTATTTAATTGAGCGAAAGCTCCTTGTGCCACTACTAAAAGGGCACCAAAAATCATTTTTTTAAACATGGTTATACAGTTTCGAGGTGAAGAATATATTTGAGGTGGTAATCAACCAACCCTTGAACTGGTTTTTGAACAATGGAAGTTACCGTAACATCCAATTCCTTGGCTGCTTTGTAAAGTTCTAATTCAAATATTTTAGAAAGTGAACCCACGAAATGAACTTCTGTTTCTTTGAAGTTATCGTAGCAACAAACATGCACAGAAATAAAGTGCTTGAATCCTTTGTAAACCATTTCTGAGAAGAAAGGATGCGCTTTATGTTTGGCAATAAAAGGCATAAAAGAAGCGATAAAAACGTTTGCGTTCGGCTCACGGTATACCTTATCAACAATCATGTCTTTGTCGAGTTGATAGGTGGCAATGAAATCGGCTTCAATTTCTGCTGGTAAATGATGGTATAAAAACGAAGACAACAATTGTTTACCAAAATAACTGCCGCTTCCTTCGTCACCTAGAATATACCCCAATGCAGGAACCTCCTCGAGCAGGTTGTGTCCGTCAAAATAACAAGAATTTGATCCTGTACCTACTATACAAGAAATTGCCGGAGCCCCTTGATAGGTAGCATAAGCACTTGCCAAAAGGTCATGTTCAACGAGGATACTCGCTTGCGGAAAAATTTGTGCCAACCCTTTTTCTACAATTCCATTGAGTTCTGGACTAGAGCAACCAGCGCCGTAAAAGTAAACGCCCTTAATTTGAGGCGCAACATTCATGATGTCCTGATGTTTGCGAAGTTCGTTAGCTATGAGTTCAGTGGAATGAAAATATGGATTGAAGCCCATTGTTGAAAAAAAACTTTGGTTATTTTTGTCTTCAACAAGTACCCAATCACTTTTGGTTGAACCACTTTCAATGATGAAATACATATATTTGTTATAGAGTGAATTAGAGCTTTGTGTCAATTTTACACTATGCCAAATATATAGAAAATCCTTAATACGTGCATCACATACAGAAAAAAATAGGTTCAGAACTCAACCCAAATGTCTCCGTTGACTGTGTGATATTTGGCTTTGACCTAGAGCAACTTACCGTTCTTCTCATCGACCGCGGTGAAATTCCTTCAGGTTCGGGCCCACGAATGGCCCTTCCCGGAAACCTCATTTACGACAACGAAAACCTTGATCAAGCAGCTAATCGCGTGCTTGCTGAGTTAACAGGCCTACAAAATATTTACCTTGAACAAGTGGGCGCCTTTGGTGACCCCGATCGCATTCACAAAGAATCTGACCGCGAATGGTTAAAATCGATCCGAGCAGAACCTGAAGCCAGGGTTATCACAGTTGCTTATTTTTCTTTGGTTCAGATGGCCGATTACAAACCTCAAGCCTCCTCTTTTGCCAAAAATGCCGACTGGATTCCTGTAACTGAAATCAAGGAACTCGCTTTTGATCACTTTGAAATTCTTCAAGAGGCCAAAGAAAAACTTAAACAAAAAATTAAAATTCAACCCATTGGGTTCAATTTACTTCCCGAAAAATTCACACTAAGTCAGCTACATCGCCTTTACGAGTCCATTCTTGACAAGCCGCTTGACAAACGGAATTTCAGAAGGAAAATTCAAAAATTAGATATCTTATCTAGCCTCAGAGAAAAACAAAAAGGAGTTCCGCACAAGCCCTCTCTTCTTTACGAATTCAACGAAGAAAAGTACCAAGAGCTCACCCAAACGGGGTTCGATAATTTCGGCTTCTAGTCCGACATTTTTTTCTCTGCTCAAAATCTTGTAAATTTCTAAAGTAAACCTTTAGGGGTGTAACTATTCGTAGTTATAAATTGTTCTATACCCGAACACGATTTTGAAAAGATCCGAATACAACCAGTGCGTAGACCTCTACAGTGATTCTCTGTACAGATTTGCCTTGCATTTTTTGCGAGACATCGAACCCGCACGAGATATTGTACAAGATTGCTTTGAGAAGTTGTGGATCAACAGGAAATCTGTCGACAAAGAAAAAGCAAAATCATGGCTATTTACTTGCGCAAATCACCTCATGCTCAATCAGGTGAAACGCAATAAAATCAAGCAACAGCACCTCGATTCGCTTTTCTTGAACCACGAAGCAGGTCCAGCACAACAATTGGAAGCACAAGAATTAGTGCAACTTTTGGTACAAGGCCTACCTCCACTGCAGAAAAGCATCCTGTTGTTGCGTGATCTAGAAGGATACAGCTACCAAGAAATTGGTGCACAACTAGGGCTTTCTGAAGCCCAAGTCAAAGTATACCTTTTCAGAGCCCGTGTAAAAATAAAAAAACAGGTAACTGAACAATTTATTCTCGCCTCATGAATATAGATCAAAGAAACAACCTCGACGATGAACTCGAAGCGTGGTCTGAAATCAAGTACCAAGCCAAGCACATCACCTTTGAGCCCAAAAGTGCGCTGTATAAAAAGCGCCCTATTGCGCTGCAATTAGCTGTCTCAACTGCGCTATTACTTTTTGTTTCTACAAGTGTTTATTTGTTGCTTGATTCAAAAAACAATTCAGTAGAAAAATCGCAAATATCAACGTATAAAAAAGATATTGAAAAGCACCTTTTGCTTTCAGACAAAAAACAAAAATCATTTGAACAAACTCCTCCATTACTATTGAGAGAAGCCAACAACAACAACAACAACAACAACAACACAATCTAATATGGGTCTTGGAGTTAGGTCTATGAAGTTCTTAGAAGAGATTACCGTTCGTCCATTATTCCATCAGTCCAAGCCAAGGAATTGTAATGAGTGTCGCTCTGCGCGGTCTTGTGTTCCCACTGACGATCCCCTCTGTAGTGTGTTTCTTTTTGGTGGAAAAATTGGACACACGGTTTTTTTGTCTCAAGTGCTTTCGGTGTAGTCGGTAACATCGTCCGAGTCGCTTGGACTGCGTCTGTTTTTTAGTTTTTCTGCTCTCTGCTTCATAAGCTCAGCCTTGCTGATGTGGAATTGAGCAGTGAGCTTGACTTCATTGATTTTCGTCGTGGTCACTGTCATTCCTTTTTGCTTTGCCCTTGAGTGCAAGTACGCCTGAAACTTCTTGAGAGAGCACGAGAAATCAACTCCCTGCTCAAACACATTGATTGAACCATCCATTACGCCGGGCCAGTAAAACCTGATCCCCATTTTTGACTTTCTGCGTCTTTCTTCGAGGATTTTCAAATAGTCTTCGCCTGAAATTCGGTGCGTCACGGCTTTTCTCCTTGGGTTTTCGGGAACAGACACCACAACTTCTGGTACTCTTACACATTTCAACACAAATGGCAATCTCTTACGCCGGACTTCCTGGGAAACGCTGTTCGACCTGCTCTGGCGGGCTGTTCGCTCGGTTCGGCAACGTCCTGCGGTGCGGGCAATGTCAACCGCCGGTCCCCAACGAGCACCCCGATGAGTGGCTGGAAGCCTCCTACGAGCGTGGGGTGCTGCGATGGGTGGCGGCTCTCCCGCCGTCCCCGCCGACACTCGCCTCGGTCTGGCTGTACGTCGCGGAGAACCTCGATTGGGTCGAGATTGAACCATCCGACGAAATTGCGGAAGTGTTTCACCACGACGGGCGGTGGTTCCGAAAACTCGACCGGAGGCTTCTGGCGTGGCTCTACAGTGTCATTCTCCGCTTGGAGCGACATTCATTCCCAGAAGACTTCCAAGAGGCCCTAGCGGCCCTTTGCACAATCGTGGCGCGGGGTGTCGAAACTGGCATCTTCGGATCGGAGTTCGCCGATCAGTCCCGGTGGCCTCGGTCGCCGGGTGGTTTTGACCCCTTCGGCGGGCTGTTCGATCCGTCTCGAATCAATTTTCCGGGGCTTCGCCTGCCGGCGGCGACCAACCCCTTCCAAGCAGCCGGAAAAAGGAGCACTCGATGAGTCAGTCAGCAGGTGTTCTTCAAAAGTTGGTCGCGGAGAAAGGCTTCTCGATCACCGCCGACGAAATCGAAAAGCTGTCGCCGGCTCTACAAGGTCGGCTTCAAGCGTGGCTGGATGGGGACCGGGTGTTTCCCCGGTTCCTGACGCCGTATTACTGCGACGAAACGGTCTCGATCACGTTGTTCACCGACTCCGAGGATTGGACGACCGAGGAATTGGCGGAAGAAATTGCCGACACGTTCACGGTGCTGGGGGTGGCGGTGGCCTCACCGGATCGGGCGATTGAGTTGATTTCTCAATACACCGCCGATGAAGCCGACGAGGCTGGCGGGTGGACACTGTCGGTTCACCTTGAATCAGCGCGGGCGGCGGAGGAAAACCGGGACGCTCACGCGATCCAGTGCCCGGAGTGCGTCATGCGGCTACTCAAGGTGGACGCGGAGTCGGTGGCGCAGTCCGTCCCGGCAACCGTGCAATCATCGCCGCCGGCCACTGGCGAAACCCGCGAGCAGGCGATTGCCCGGATCCAAGCCAGTCTGCATGACGTCCGGCGACGCTACCTTGATCGTCGGGAGACTTACGAAGACCTGAAGGAGTCGGCGGCGAACGCGAAAAAGGCGATGGAGTCCGCCCAGGAAACTCTGAACGATTTGATCGGTGAACTTGACGATGCGATCAACTGTGAGGTTTGGCAGGCTCGTCTTCCTCTGAAGTACGACGAGGGGACGGCCACTGTGGAGATTACGCAGCCATCCGTTGATGACCCCGCGAAAACCGCCTCGATCGAGAACCTCGTCGAGTTCGGCATCAGCCAGAAGCAGGCCGAAAAACTGATCGAGGCTGATATCGAGACGGTTGCCAAACTCGAAAAGCGAATCCGCGAGGTCAACGGTTGGTTCCGCAAGATCAAAGGCATCGGCGAGTCGGCCGCAGACAAGATCGCTGATGCCCTTATTGGTTGGCGACTGAAGTACGGCTATGCGGCGACAGGAAATGAGTAACGTAGTTTAACTGACAGCCGTTTGGTTGTGTTGGTAGCTGTCAAATTCCGCGTCATCGCCGCCTCGTTCTGGAATGGCTTGATTTCCAATGGTTGCTCCATTTCGTCAGCGATGTTCTCGATGCGGACAGCAATTTATGGGTGGAGACGCTATCTGCGGAGAGAGGTTGTGCAGTGAGTGTACAGTGCTTGATGCAGCTATCGCCGATTTCGTGCGTGTTGCAAAGGTGGTGGTGGTGTCACCATGCGGCCATCCGTTGTCAGACGCAAGACTCGCCGGGACTCCGAGCTGCCAAAACAGGTGGAAGTGTTCTGTGTGTGGTGAGTATTTTTTGAGATAGACGAGCCGGCCATCGCCCAAGGTAAGCCGTCGCGTCGTTTGTCGTGAGTGCTTGAAGCGTGGATCTCTTCGGAACACTCGCCAAGGTGCAATAACGACTCGCACCAATTGCCGGCCACTAGCGGCGTGATTTGGTGTGAGACTTACGAGGCCGGTCAATTGCGTGCGATTGCTCACAAGCCTTCGCACCAGCTTGACGCAGCCATTCAGAGACAGTGAGACCAGCTTTGGTTGCTGAAGCGACCCAAGCATCCCATTCCGAGTCAGGGACAATGACGTTGTGACGAGTGCCAATGCGAGGACGGCCAGCCATTTCGTGTGTTCTTTATTGACGGGGTAAAATGAGCCGCTAAGATACACACGAAATAAATACCCGGCAACCAGAGACAATCATGGCGAGCTTCGAGCAAATCAGAGCGCGAACCACGAGCAACCATCTTGAGGTGTTGCGGGCTGCGAGAGATGGCCGGAAGTGTAATTGGATGCCGAAGTCATACCGTACCGTCCTGCGTTGGGGCGGCGTGATTGACGGCCGATTGACGGAACTTGGGAAAAGGCTCTTGGAGTCGTTTGACCTGCCCGGCCGCAAGCCGATTGGGGACGGCGAGGGAACTCCGGAGACAGTAATCGCATGATCGCCGCCTCGTGCTGGAACGACCGCTCCGGTTCATTTTCTTGTTGGGCGTTTGTGAGCGACTTCATGGGCCGAGAATTGCGACGAGTGCCGGAAAATTGGGATCACCCCAAACGAACCGTGCCGAATCACCGACTCGGCGTGATGGAAGAACGATACCAGCCGCTGTACAACCAGACGGCGCAAGAGGCATTCGACGAATGGCACGCTGAGTACCAGAAGTGGCTTGCCGGTGAACACGACAAGATAATCGCGGAATATGGCGCGGACGATTACCCGAAGAACGAACCGTACCGCGCGTTTTGCGAATGGCACGGAATGCCGCCAACGCCTGCCTATTACCGACCGGAGTGGAAACCGGAGGAACTGACGTGGTGGCAGGTGTGGGAGACAGTGAGCGAAGGAACTCCCGTGACACCGCCGTTTGCGACGCAAGCAGAGTTGATTGAATATCTGGTCGCGAATGGCGATTTTTGGGATCAGTCGCGTCGATCCGAAGGTTGCTCGTGGATGCCGTGTGAACCGTGGACGCGGCAACAAGCCGAGTCGTTCGTGCTCGGAGCTGGATGGGCACCGTCAATGGTTGTCGCCAACGGTGTCGCAATGTCAGGTGTGCAAGCGATGGCTTCATTGTCTTGAGGCCCAGCGACCAAGGTAATTCGGCGGCGGGCGTGAACGACTTTGATTTCAGAAACCGCGTTGCCGCCCGCTCGCGTGCAACGCCTTGTTCGCTGGAGGTTTATCATGCTGGACTACGAAACCAGAGCAGCCGACGCACGGGCTATGTATCAGGCCGGAATGAATCGCGTTGCGGAAACACCAGAACCAAAAGGGCAGAAGTTTCCGTGCGGTTCCCGTGTTCGTATTGCGGATGACCTTGGACCGTCAATGAGTCATTTTGAGTCAGGAGTTGAAGCGACCGTGGAATATGTGTACGCACACGCCTACGGCGGCGGTGATGTTAAGTCGTACTCGTTGAACATCGACGGACGTGGTTCTGTCGCGTGGTATTACGAGCATCAGTTGACCGCGATTTGATCCAGCGCGGAAGTGATGCCGCCCAACCTACCAATAACCGGGCCGTGGCAAGTGGAGCCTGTCACTGGAAAACGCCCGATCCACGGCTCCGGTTGATTGGTTTGTCATGCCGGTTCATCACTTCGCCGCGCCAGTAAACGAAAAACGCTCGATGACGAAAGACGATTGGGCAGGATGGTATCAGGTTTCGATTGTCCGCGACGGTCAGTTAGTCGCTACGTGTCGTTGGTGGAATGGCCACGAATGGAATCATGGGCCAAACATGCGTCGCGGGTGGAAAACGGAAGACCTTGGCGATGTGCGTGGCATCGTTCGGCTGGTCGAAGTATAAGGACAAGGTTAACCCGGCGGCGGGAGAAAGTTTTCAAATGTCAAACAGCGTGAATCCGCCGCTCGGTGTTGAACCGGTTGTTAGCGAGGCAATTGGGAAACTAGCTGCTGCGATTGAGAGACTTGCAATTGCAATGGAACGTCTTGAGCCGGCCGATGAGAAGAAAGCACGCGAAGCGAAGGAAAGCTTTGAGCGCCGGAGTAAGTTAATTGAGTTGAGTGCTGAGTTTGGTGTTTGGGCAAAGAACAACGGACTATCGAATCGAGGCGTTGGCGTCGTAACTGGCGACGACATCTGTTCGCTCGATGAGATTACGGAAAGCAGGCTTCGGCAGGCACGCAACTGCGGCGACAAGATGACTGCGGAGATTATGGCATGGGCAGAGAAGGTGCGGAAACAGTCCCGCTAACGTCAAAGGTAACCCGTCGCCCGCGATAAACGAGAGACTCCCGATGAGCGAACAGACAACCGAAAAGCAGGAACCTGCGGGCGTCGGGTTGAGCGACTTGTTGGGCGATTGTCCGGTTGCGGTTTCTAAACTTACAGATGCAGACCAACTTTCAATCGACCAGCAAACGGTTTGTTGTTTGCCGGATGGTTTTGTGTTAACCGAAGACGCATGGGGCATCATTATGAATGCGTGTAACGCGAATGGACGGCGATTTCTGAGTCAGGATGAAGTCGCTGTGTTATTTCAGGGATCATTGAAGCCGATGATGGAGACGATGCGATAAACGGTGTTTTGCTTGAGTTTGCGGCCTTGTTTTGTGGAGCGGAAGTAGTGAACCGCAGTGACGAGTTCATCATCAGTGAGTTTTCGATAAGCGACTTGTTGGGCGGTATGTCATGGCGTTGGTTCATGCGAAAGTGATTGATGAAATAAGGATCGACGTTCTTGGTGAAAGCCGCGCCGTTACAGTTGCGGCCTCAAAGATGGTTGACTGGTTTGACCAATCGAAGGGCAATGAAAATCTGATTGAGGGCCTGATTGCACAGTGCGAGGAAGCCAAGCGTGAC